>NZ_CP017074.1:1710707-2351480 GCF_001717465.1 Luteimonas sp. JM171
TGCGCATGTGGCACGCCGGCGATGCCGCTGCCCCCGGCCCCGAGGGCCGCGTGGTGGCCCTGGTGCAGGCGGCCGAGGGGCTGGTGTGGTCGGTCTCGCTCCACGATGGCCTGCAGGCGCGCGACCGCGAAGGCGTCATCCGCGAGACGGTGGTGCCGGGCGACGGCCGCGGCCTGGAGCCGGGCGCCTACGTGAGCGATGCCGGGCGGGGCCCGGACGGGGCGCTGTGGGTGGCCAGCGGCCAGGGCCTGCTGACGTGGAACTCGGGCACGCGCGCGCTTGAGCCCGTGCCCGGGGCGCCGCCGGGCGCGGTGGACAGGTTCACACTGGAGGGCCACGAACGGGTGTGGCTCACCCGCCCGGGCCTGCTGGAATCGTTCGATTGGGACGGCGTGCGCCTGCACCCGCGCGCCCGGTTCGGCGAAGCCGATGGGGTGCCGATGGTGGAGTTCCGCGGCTTGGCGGTGGATGCCGAAGGCGTGGTCTGGCTCACCAGCGCACGCGGCCTGGTCCGGGTGGAGCCCAGGCGCCGGATGGTGAACGTGTTCGGGGTCAACGAGGGCCTCCCGGCCCAGGACATCATGACCGCGCCGGTGGCGCGCCGGGATGGCCGCTTGCACATGTCTACCGGCGCCGGGCTGGTGATCTTCGATCCAGCCCGGGTCCGGCCGGTGGAGGAAGTGCCCAGGCTCACGATCAAGGCGATCGAGGTCCGCGGGCGCGACGGCGTGCGCCAGCTTGATCCCGCGCAGCCGCTGCGCCTGGGCTGGCGCGACCACGAAATGCGGGTGCATGCGCGCCTGGCCGGGTTCAACTCCGCGCGCCACAGCCGCTACCGGTTCCTGCTCCACGACTACGACGCCGACTGGGTTGAAACCGACGCTGCCGGCGTGCGGGTGTTCCCGGCCCTGTCCCCCGGCCGTTACCGGCTCGAGATCATGGGCCGCAGCCCGCTGACTGCATGGTCGGCGCCAACCACCTTCACCTTCGACGTGGCCGCGCCGTGGTGGGCGACCTGGTGGGCCCGCAGCGCCTATGTGCTGGCCGCGCTGCTGGTGGGGGGCTGGATCCTGGTGGCGGTGCGGCGGCGTATGCGCGAGCGGCTGGCGATGCAGCGGGTGCGCCAGGAGCGCGAGCTCGCCCGGCAGGCGTCCGAGGCCAAGACCCGCTTCCTGGCCACCCTTGGCCACGAGGTGCGCACCCCGATGACCGGCGTGCTGGGGATGACCGAGCTGCTGCTCAACACGCCGCTGGATGAACGACAGCGCCGCTACACCGATTCCATCCGCCGCGCCGGCGACCACCTCATGCGCCTGGTCAACGACGCCCTGGACCTGGCGCGGATCGAGGCCGGCAAGCTGGAACTTGATCCCCGCCCGTTCGACCTGCGCCTGATCGTCGAGGACGTGGGGGAACTGATGGGTCCGCTGGCCCGCCAGCGCGGCCTGGCATACCGGGTGCGGATGGACGCGCAGATGCCCCCTGGCCTGCTTGGCGACCCGGTGCGGATCCGCCAGATCCTGCTGAACCTGGTGGGCAATGCGATCAAGTTCACCGAGCGCGGCGAGGTCTCCCTGGAAGCCTGCTG
Organism: Luteimonas sp. JM171; assembly: GCF_001717465.1. Taxonomy (NCBI): domain Bacteria; kingdom Pseudomonadati; phylum Pseudomonadota; class Gammaproteobacteria; order Lysobacterales; family Lysobacteraceae; genus Luteimonas; species Luteimonas sp. JM171. The sequence goes on from NZ_CP017074.1 coordinate 1,712,296, forward strand.
GCGCGAACCCGGGGGCGTGACCGTCACCGTGGCCGACACCGGGCCCGGTCTGAACGACGAGCAGAAGTCGCGCCTGTTCCGCCGCTTCGAACAGGCCGACGGCGCGCGCACGGCTTCGCGCTATGGCGGCAGCGGCCTGGGGCTGGCGATCTGCCAGGAGCTGGCCGCGGAGATGGGCGGCCAGCTCCTGGTGGACTCCTCGCCCGGCAAGGGCGCGAGGTTCTCGGTGGAGCTGCCGCTGGTGCCGGCCGCGCTGCCCGACCAGGAAACGGCGCCAGGGCGGGATCCGCCGGGGCAGGGTGCGCAGGTGCTGCTGGTGGAAGACGACCCCACGGTTGCCGAGGTGGTCGCCGGCCTGCTGACTGCCCAGGGTTACCAGCCCACGCGCGTGGGCCACGGGCTGGCGGCGCTGGCCGAGCTGCAGCGCCGCGAGTTCGACCTGGCGCTGCTGGACCTGGACCTGCCCGGGATCGACGGCCTGGCGCTGGCCCGTCAGCTGCGGGCCCAGGGCTGGCGCCGGCCGATCGTGGCCCTGACCGCCCGCGCCGACTCGGGTGCCGAGCCGCGCGCGCGCCAGGCCGGCTTCGACGCCTTCCTGCGCAAGCCGATCAGCGGGCAACAGCTGGCGGCGACCATCGCGCGGCTGCTGGCACGCTCCGGCGGGCGTGCCGGCGCGGTACTCTGATCGCACACGGGGGAATGGGCGGCGGTCGCAGTGGAGTCAATCCTGAAATGGGTGCTGTTGGCGGCGCTGGTGCTGGCGCCGGGCGCGGCGCATGCGGCCGGTGACGTCCCCCGCCCTCGCCAGGTCTCCATGGCCGACGGGCTGCCGTCCAACCAGGTCAACGACATGGTGGAGGACGCCCAAGGCTTCCTGTGGGTTGCGACCTCCGACGGGCTGGCGCGCTATGACGGCACGGGCTTCCAGGTCTGGCAGATCGAACACGGCCTGAGCGACAGCTTCGTCTGGTCGCTGGACATCGATTCGCAAGGCCGGATCTGGCTGGGCACGGCGCTGGCTGGGCTGATGTCCTACGACCCGCGCTCGGATGCGTTCGCGAGCGCCGCCCAGTCCGGGGTCCCGGACCTGGAGGGCGAACAGGTATGGACCGTCGCCGTGGACGCCGAAGACAGCGTCTGGTTCGGCACCGCCAGCAACGGGCTGTACCGGCGCCACGCCGACGGCCGCATCGAGCATTTCCTGCCGGTTGCCGGTGACGGGCGCAGCCTGCCTTCGGGCTCGGTCAGCGCAATCGAGATCGCCCCCGACGGCACGCTGTGGATCGGCACCCGCAATGGCGTGGTGCGCTGGACGGGCCAGGATTTCGAGCCGCTTCCCGCCGGGCTGCTGCCCGATGGCCGGGTCAATGTGATCAGCTTCGCCGCCGACGGCACCATGTGGGCCGGCACCGCGGGCGGCGTGGTCCAGCGCAACCCCGACGGCAGCGTGGAACGGCTGTCGTGGGGGGCTGACGTTGAGCGGCGCGTGACCCAGGTACTCGGCCGCGACAGCCGCGGTGATTTCTGGCTCGACATCCGGGCCGGCCTGGGCTTTGCCACCAAGGCCGGAAGCCCGGTGCGGGTCGTGCCCCTCTACAGCGAGTCCTCGCGCGGGGAGGTGCGGCCGTACTGGGCCGGGCTGCTGGAAGATCGCGAGGGCGGGGTATGGCTGCTCAGTGGCAGCCACGGGCTGTGGTACGTGCCGGCGGACTGGCGGCGCTTCGCGATCCACGTCCGGCGCGTGGGGGACCTGGACACGGTCGGCAACGCCACCGTCCAGGGCGCAGCGCCGGCCGCTGGCGGCGGGATGTGGCTGGTGGGCAGCAGCGGCGTGCTGGACCGCTTCGACCCGGAGACCGGAGAAGTGGAGCGGGTCCTGGAGGACGTCGGCCAGGGGGTGGTCCTGAACCGCGTGCTGGAGGACAGCCGCGGCATGGTGTGGGTGGGTTACTCGGCCGGGCTGGTGCGTCTGGATCCGCGTTCTGGCGAGCTCCAGCGCTGGCGGGTGGAACAGCCGGCCGACGCCCTGCCGGCGCGGATGGCGGTGGATGCGATCGCGGAGGATCCCGACGGCCGGATCTGGCTCCTGGTCGGTGACTCGCGGGTACAGGTCCGTGACGCGCACGGGCGGGTTCTGGGGGACTACGCGCGGGGCAATGGCACCGGCCTTGCGTCGAACGTGAGCATCCGGGCGCTGGTGATCGGGCCGGACGGCCGGCCCTGGCTGGGCACGGCCGCTGGCCTGAGGCGCCTGGCCGCAGCGGGGGATCGTTGGGAACCCGTGCCCGGCGCCGATGAGGGCGTGGTGACGGCGGTGGCGGTCAGGGACGGGCGGGTGTGGGCCACTGGCACCGGCGAGCTCCGGGGCTGGCGCTGGGACGGCGACCGGCTGCAGCCTGCGCTTGAACTCGGCCCGGGCGATGGGCTGCCGCTGGTGACGTTCCGCGGCGTGGTGGCAGATGGGGTCGGCGCCCTGTGGCTGACCAGCACGCGCGGCCTGGTGCGGGTGGACCCGGATGGCCGCGTGGTGCGGACCTGGACCCTGGGCGACGGCCTGCCCAGCCAGGACATGCGCAATCCGCCGGTGCTCGACCCCGTCACGGGGCTGCTGCTGGTGGGCACGCCGGACGGCCTGGTGGTGTTCGACCCGGTCGCTCCGGAAAAATCCATGGCCGAACCCAATCTCGTCATCACCCGCGCGCAGGTGCGTGGGCGGCCCCCGTTCGCGCTGGACGCACCAATCACCCTGGAGCACGGGGACCGGGACTTGCGGGTGGAGGCCAGGCTCCTGTCCTACAGCAATCCCTCCGCGCACCACTACCGCTTCCGCCTGGCCGGGTATGACGACGACTGGGTGGACGTGGGACCGGGCGGCGAGCGGGTGTTTTCGCAACTGCCGTCTGGCAACTGGTCGCTGGACGTGGTGGCGCGCAACGGCGACAACCTGTGGTCACCGGTGGCCACGCTGGGTTTCAGGGTAGCCCCGCCCTGGTGGCAGACGCCGGGCGCCATCGCCCTGTGGATCGTGCTGGCCCTGGCCTTGGCCGCGGCCGCGGCGCTCGCCTACCGCGCGCGCCTGCGCCGGCGCAGCGAGTGGCAGCTGGCCGAGCACAAGCGCGAACTGGCGGAACAGGCTTCGCTGGCGAAGACCCGGTTCCTGGCCACCCTGGGCCACGAGGTGCGCACGCCCATGACCGGGGTGCTGGGCATGAGCGAACTGCTGCTCGGTACCCGGCTGGAAGAGCGGCAGCGCCGCTACGCCGAATCGATCCACGACGCCGGCGACCATCTCCTTCGCCTGCTCAACGACGCGCTTGACCTGGCCCGGATCGAGGCCGGGAAGCTCCATTTCGAACACCAGCCTTTCAACCTGCACCAGCTGGTCGAGGAGTGCAGGGCGATGAACGCGCCGCTGGCCCGACAGCGCGGCCTGGAATTCCGCAGCGTGGTTGGCGAAGACGTCCCCGGGTGGGTGGTTGGTGACATCGTGCGGGTGCGCCAGATCCTGCTCAACCTGGTGGGCAATGCGATCAAGTTCACCAGCCGGGGCCACGTGGAGCTGGGCGTGCATCGGGGCGAGGGCGACACCGTGCGCTTCGTCGTCACCGATACCGGGCCCGGCCTCAACGCCCAGCAGCGCGAGCGCCTGTTCCGGCGTTTTGAACAGGTCGACGGCCCCCGTACCGGGCCGCGCTACGGGGGCAGCGGGCTGGGGCTGGCGATCTGCCAGGAGCTGGCGGCGGGCATGGGCGGGCGGATTTCGGTGGACAGCGCGCCCGGCCGCGGCTCGCGCTTCGAGGTTGAACTGCCACTGCCTTCCACCGCCGCGGCGCCGGACAGCCCCGTCCCCGCGCCCGCCCCGGCCCCGCCGCTGACGCTGCTGCTGGTGGAGGACGATCCCACGGTGGCGGAAGTCATCGGCGGGCTGCTGAGGCGCCAGGGCCATGCGGTCACCCACGCGGCGCACGCGCTGGCCGCGCTCGCGGCCCTGACCGAGGCGCCGCCCGACGCGGCGCTGCTGGATCTGGACCTGCCCGGCCTGGACGGCCACCAGCTGGCCCGCCAGTTCCGCGCCCAGGGCTATGCAGGCACGCTGATCGCCATTACTGCGCGCGCCGACGCCGATTCCGAACCGCAGGCGCTGAGCGCCGGCTTCGACCGCTTCGTGCGCAAGCCGTTGACCGGGGCGATCCTTGCCGAAGCGCTGGCCGGGGTGGCGCCGGCCGCAGCCCGCGGAGGCTGATCAGCGCGCGCTGTAGGCGTGCACTTCCTCCACCAGCACCGCGACGTGGTCGGGATCCATGTCCGGCGACATCCCGTGGCCAAGGTTGAACACGTGGCCCTCGCGCGAGCCGCCGTTGCCGTCGCGGTAGCTGTCGAGCACCGCGCGGACCTCCCGGCGGATGGCGTCCGGGGCGCCATACAGCACGGTGGGGTCGAGGTTGCCCTGCAGGCCCACGCGCCCCCCGGTGACCCTGGCCGCCTCGTTGAGGTCCATCAGCCAGTCCACGCCCAGCGCTTCGGCGCCGGTGTCGGCCAGTTCCCCGAGGTAGTTGCCATTGCCCCGGCCGAACAGGATCAGGGGCGTGCGCCCGTCGCCCGCGCCACGCTCGAGTTCGCGCGCGATGCGCGCCAGGTAGGGCAGGGAGAACTCCCGGTACATGGCCGGGGAGAGGACGCCTCCCCAGGTGTCGAAGACCTGCAGCGCCTGGGCGCCGGCCGCGCGCTGGGCGGCCAGGTAGGCGATCACCGCGTCGGTGTTGACCTCCAGCAGCCGGTGCAGCGCCTTCGGGTCGTTGTGCGCCATTGCCTTGATGAGGCTGAAGTTCCTGGAGCCGCCGCCCTCGACCATGTAGCAGGCCAAGGTCCAGGGGCTGCCGGAAAAGCCGATCAGCGGCACCTCGCCATCCAGCTCGCGGCGGATCACCCGCACCGCGTCCATGACGTAGCGCAGCTCGGTTTCCATGTCCGGAACCCCCAGCTTTGCGATCGCGGCGGCGTCGCGCAGCGGGCGCTCGAACTTCGGCCCCTCGCCGTCGGCGAAGTACAGGCCCAGGCCCATCGCGTCGGGGATGGTGAGGATGTCGGAGAACAGGATCGCCGCGTCCAGCGGGAACCGGCGCAGCGGCTGCAGGGTCACCTCGCAGGCCATCTCCGGATTCTTGGCCAGGCCCAGGAAGCTGCCGGCCTCGGCGCGGCTGGCGCGGTATTCGGGCAGGTAGCGGCCGGCCTGGCGCATCAGCCACACCGGGGTGCGATCAACGGGCTGGCGGCGCAGGGCGCGCAGGAAGCGGTCGTTTTTCAGGGTCTGGGTCAAGGTTCTGGTCTCGAAAAGGCGTGGCGCGATGCTCAGCCGCGGTGGAGGTCCGCGCCCTGCGCGAACATGAGCTGGAATCCGCGCTTGAGCTGCTGGTCGCGGGCCTGTTCCAGGGCGGCGAAGGCCTCGCCCTGGTCCAGGTATTGCTGGCGCCGGACGGTGCTGCGGCCGCCGATCTGGCCGCTCTCGCGGATCAGGGTCCAGCCGCCCAGCAGGTCGCGCTGCAACATCAGCTGCACGAACCGCGGGGGTTCGCTGCCATCGGGGCGTTGTTGCAGGAGCAGGCGCATGGGCCAATTGTAAGGCTTGGGCTGATGGGCTTCCCGCCCGGGTGGGGGAACGCGACCCGTTTTTCAGCCCAGGACGGCCAGGACGGCCTCGGCGGGCACGTCGGCGAGGATGCGGGCCTGCCCGGGGCGCTCCCAACCGATGAAGCGCAACCCGTCGCCGCGGGCCTTCTTGTCCAGGCGCATGAGGTCAAGCAGCCGTGCCGGCGCCAGGCCCGGGGGCAGCTGCACGGGCAGGCCGAAGCGGCCCAGGAGCGATTGGAGGCGCTCGCCCGCTTCGGCCGGCGCCAGGCCCAGGTGCCCGGACAGGCGGGCGGCAAGCACCATGCCCACGGCCACGGCTTCGCCATGGTTGAGGCCGCCATAGCCCTGGGCGGTCTCGATGGCGTGGGCAAACGTGTGGCCGAAATTGAGCAGGGCGCGTTCGCCGTGTTCAAAAGGGTCGAGGGCGACGATCGCGGCCTTGTGTTCGCAGCTGCGGGCGATGGCTTCGGCCAGCGCGGTCTCGTCCCGGGCGAGCAGGCCGGCGGCGTTGGCCTCGAGCCAGTCCAGGAATGCGGCATCGCGGATGGCGCCGTACTTGATCACTTCGGCCAGCCCGGCGCGCAGCTCGCGCTCGGGCAGGGTGCGAAGCGTCGCGGTGTCAGCCAGGACGGCGCGCGGCGGATGGAAGGCCCCGACCAGGTTCTTGCCCTGGGGCAGGTCGACCGCGGTCTTGCCACCGACCGAGGAATCCACCATCGCCAGCAGGGTGGTGGGCAGCTGCACGCAATCGATGCCACGCATCCAGCACGCCGCGGCGAAGCCGGCCAGGTCGCCGACCACGCCGCCGCCCAGGGCGAACACGCAGGCATCGCGGCGCGCTCCCAGTTCCGCCAGCGCATCGAGGGCGCCGCCAAACTGCTCCAGGGTCTTCGACGCTTCGCCGGCGGGGAGGACAAAACGCGCCATTGCCAGGCCGGGGCGGGCGTTGCGCAGGGCGGTTTCCACCTGGTCGGCGTACAGCGGTGCGACGTTGTCATCGGTGACCAGCAGCGCCTGCCTGCCGCGCAGCCCGGCGCCGAGCAGTTCGCCTGCTGCCAGCAGGCCAGCGCCGATGGTGATGTCGTAAGGCCGCTCGCCGGCCACCTCCAGCGCCCGCAGCCGTGCGCTCATGCCCGTCCCTCCTGTGTCTTGCCGGCACTGTCCGGCGCGCCTGGCCAGGCCGCGGACAGTGCCCGGGCAAGCCTGGCCGCCGCGGCCGGGGCGGCGTAGTTGGCGGTGTCGAATTCGAGGTGGGCGACTTCCCGGTACAGCGGGCCGCGCGCGTGTGCCAGCTGGCGCAGCGTGGCTTCACGGTCGTCGCCCTGGAGCAGCGGCCGGCTGCGGTCGCGCGCCAGCCGGCGCAACTGTGCAGGCACGGCCACCTGCAGGTGGACCACGAAGCCCCGCTTGCGCATCAGCGCGCGGCTGCGCGGGTCCAGCACCGCGCCCCCGCCGGTAGCCAGCACCTGGCCGTCCCGCTCAAGGCAGGAAGCCAGCGCTGCATGTTCGCGGGCACGGAAGCCGGCCTCGCCCTCGCACGCGAAGATCGTGGATACGCTGGCACCCGTCTGCCGCTCGATCTCTTCGTCCAGGTCCACGAACTGCATGCCCAGCCGCCGGGCGATGCGCCTTCCCAGCGAGGATTTCCCGGCGCCCATCGGGCCGACCAGGATGATGTTGTGTGCCGCCTGCATGCCGCGGATGCTAGCAGGGCGCGGGCCGGATCCGGGGCTTTCGCACGGTTCTTACGCGACGCCGCCCATGCTCGGGGGTCCGGCCTGCGGTCCGGCGGGCCGGCCCTTCGAACCCGAGGAGTCCAGCATGTCTGTTGCCAAGGTGATTGAACTCAACGCTTCTTCGCCCACCAGCATGGAAGACGCGGTCAAGCGCGGCCTGGCCAAGGCGTCCGAGTCCGTGAAGAACATCAAGGGCGCGTGGGTGAACGAAATCAAGGTGGTCTGCGGCGACGGCGGCGAGGTGACCGAGTGGCGGGTCAACCTGCGCGTGAGCTTCGTGGTGGAGTGAGCGGCCGCCGGCGGGCGTCCAGGGGGACCACCAGGTCTGCGATCGCGGGCACTTCCCGCATCGCATGCCGCGTCACCCGTTCAAAGTGGCACACGAAGCGCTCCACCCCGGCGCGGTCCATGCCGCGCCGCTGGGGGTCGGCTGCGCGCAAGGCCTGCTCCTGCTCCCAGCGCCAGCCCGGCACCACCTCGAATCCGGGCGCCTGCAGGTAGAGCAGCCGGTCAATGCGGCTCCACAGCGGCGGGTAATCCCGTTCCAGCGCCGCGTTGCACCAGCGTCGCCAGCGCCCGTCAGGGTCCTCGTCGCGCTCCAGCGGGTTGATCGGGGGCCCGAGATCCGCTTCCGCCTGCGCGGGCGCGGCCAGGAACCACCCTTCCAGCACCACCAGGTCCACGCCTTCCAGCCGGGGCCAGCTGTCGCGCGGCAGGCGGCGGTCGGCGAGCTTGTCGAACCGGGGCAGGTCAGCGCTGCCCTGGCGCAGCGCGTCCAGCGTGGCGCACGCCAGGCTGACATCGTGCGTGCTTGGCGGCCCGCGGGTGGCCAGCAGCGGATGGGCGTCGCGCGCCAGCGCCTGGCGCGCGGCCTGGTCCAGGTAGAAGTCATCGATCGAGACGCTGGCCAGGCGCAGGCCGCGGGCCGCCGCGGCGCCGGCCAGCTGCGCGGCCAGGGTCGACTTGCCGCAGCCCTGCGGTCCGCTGATCCCGTAGACCCGCGCACCGCTGCCAAGGATGTCGTCGAGCACGTGCCCCACGAAGCCCGCCTCGAACGCATGCACAGGGCGCGGATGCAGGAGCGGGTCCATGGCGCCACAATAGCCGAATGAACCGTGACGATCCGTATCTGGAAGCGCTGGCGACCTTCGACCTGCTGTTCGGGGAGGCCCTGGCCGCGGGCGAGCCCGATCGCACCGCGATGGTGGTGGCCAGCGCCGACGCCGATGGCCGGCCGTCGGCCCGCACCGTGCTGATGAAGGCGCACGACGCGCGCGGGTTCGTGTTCTACACCCATCTGGACGGGCGCAAGGGCCGCGAGCTGCAGGCCAATCCGCGTGCGGCGCTGCTGTTCCACTGGCCGCGGGTGCGGCGGGGCGTACAGGTGCGGCTGGAGGGCACGGTGTCGATCGTCGATGACGCCGAGGCCGATGCCTACTTCGCATCGCGCCCGCGGGGCAGCCAGCTGGGCGCATGGGCCTCCGCCCAGTCGGAGACGCTGGATTCGCGCGAGACCTTCGAACACCGGCTGGCTGCGCGCGAACGCGAGTTCGAGGGCCGGGAGGTGCCGCGGCCGCCGCGCTGGGGCGGGTTCCGGGTGGCGCCACACCGGATCGAGTTCTGGTACGGCGCCGAATTCCGGCTACACGAGCGACAGCTCTACGAGCGCAGCCACGAAGGCCGCTGGTCGCGCCGGATGCTGTACCCGTGAGCCGGGGGCCGCAGCGCATCGTCTGCCTGACCGAGGAGCCGACCGAGACGCTGTACGCGCTGGGCGAGCAGGACCGGATCGTGGGCATCAGCGGCTTCACGGTGCGACCGCCACAGGCGCGCCGGGAGAAGCCAAAGGTCAGCGCGTTCACCAGCGCCAAGGTCGGCGAGATCCTCAAGCTCAAGCCGGACCTGGCCATCGGGTTCTCCGACATCCAGGCCGACATCGCCGCCGAACTGGTGCGCGGCGGGGTGGAGGTGTGGATCGCCAATCACCGCAGCGTCGACGGGATCATCGACTACATTCGCCGGCTGGGGGCGCTGGTGGGTGCCGGCCAGCGCGCAGACGCCTACGCGGATGGGCTGCTGCGCGGGCTGGACGACATCGCGCGCGAAGCGGCGGCGCTGCCGCGCCGGCCCAGGGTGTATTTCGAGGAATGGGACGATCCGCCCATCACCGGCATCCGCTGGGTTTCGGAGCTGGTGGCGCTGGCCGGCGGGGACGAGATATTCCCGGAGCGGGCGATCGAGCCGCTGGCGAAGCAGCGGATCCTCGCCGATGCCAGCGAAGTGGTGCGGCGCGCGCCGGACATCATCCTGGGCTCGTGGTGCGGCAAGAAGTTCCGGCCGGAGAAGGTGGCGGCACGCCCGGGCTGGGAAGCGGTCCCCGCCGTGCGCGACGGCGAACTGCATGAGATCAAGTCGCCGCTGATCCTGCAGCCGGGCCCGGCTGCGGTGACGGATGGCGTGCGCGCGATCGCCGCCGTCATCGGGCAGTGGTCGGCCGCTAGGGCTGGGGATAGATGTCGCGGCTGAACGTGAGGCGCGACGGCGCGCCCGCGGCGTGCTCCACCTGCAGCTCGAAGCGCAGCGTCTCGGGCGGCCTCATGCGCAACGTGCCCACGTAATCAACCAGGTCGCCGGTGCGGATCTCGCGCATCTCGATCCGGCTGCGGACACCGCGCAGGTCGGTGGCGGTCGCGCTGATGCGGGCGGGCAGGGCGGCTTCGCGCATGGGCGGGCCTTGCCGCACTCCCACCAGCAGCATCACCGAACCCGGCCCGGGCGGGATGCCGTAGCGGTCGGCAACCGCCGGGTTGAGCGAGGCGGTCGGGACCACGCTGGCGCGGATGCTCACGTCGCCCGCGGTCACAGCAGCCTCCTGCATGGTGGCATTGGCGTGCCCTTCCGGCGGCGTGGCACCCCCGCAGCCGGCCAGCATCAAGGCCGCCAGCAGCAGGCCGGGCGCCGCGCCGCTAGCGGCCCGCAGCATCGCCGTCGTCGTCATGGGCGGCCGAAAGCTCCCGGCCGCGTTCCGTGGCCCGCGCCATCGCGCGCGCCACAAGCTCCCGCAATCCGCCCTCCTCGAACGCGGTGATCGCTGCGTGGGTGGTGCCCCCGGGGGAGGTGACCCGGCGCCGGAGCTCGGCCGGCGGTTCACCGGTTTCGGTCAGCATCCGCGCGGCGCCCAGGATGGTCTGCAGCACCAGCGTGCGCGCGGCGTCGGCCGGCAGGCCCTGCGCCACCGCGGCGTCCTCCATCGCCTCGGCCATCAGGAAGATGTATGCCGGCGCGCTGCCCGCGGCCGCAGTCACAGAATCCATCAGCGCCTCGTCATCGATCCACACCGTTGCCCCGGCGGTCGCGAGCACCGCGTCCGCGCGCTGGCGCCCGGCGTCGTCGACGCGCTCGTTTGCGTACAGGCCGGTGACCCCGGCGCCCAGCATCGATGGCGTGTTGGGCATCGCCCGCACCACGGCAGCGTCGCCGCCAAGCCAGCGCTCCATCTGGGCCGTGGTGATGCCGGCCGCCACCGATACCGCCAGCGGACGGGCCGCGCGCGCCGCGCCGGCCAGCTCGCGGCACACCTGGGGCATCACCTGGGGCTTGACCGCGAACATCCACACGTCCGCGCCCTGAACCGCGTCGGCTGCGGATTGGAAGGTGGCGACGCCGAAATCGCGCTCCAGCGCGTCGCGGGTGCCCAGGCTGGGGGCCACCACGCGGATGTCCGCTGGCGCGGTACCCCTGCCGATCAGGCCGCCGATGAGGCTGCGGGCCATGTTGCCGCCGCCGATGAATGTGATCTTCCCGCTCCGGTCCGGCGGGGTGAGGGGAGACGTCATCAGATGCTCCTGGGGCTGGGGGGCGGACCATTGTAGGAGGGGCCACTGCGCTCCTGCCCGTACGGTGGCCGCCGTGGCCGGCTGGCGGCGTTATCCACGGCAGGCCCCGCAATGCATGCGCCGGGGATGGATTTGTGACGCAAGTAGGGGGCTATACTGCGGGCGGGGAGTACGCTTGGGCCACGCCTGGTGGCGCCGCCCGGGCCCGTAACATCACTGGTGTGCAGGGGACACGCATGGATATCGCCGAACTGTTGGCGTTCTCGGTCAAGAACAAGGCTTCCGACCTGCATCTGTCGGCCGGCCTGCCGCCGATGATCCGGGTGGACGGCGACGTGCGCCGGATCAACATCCCGGCGCTGGACCACAAGCAGGTGCACGCGCTGGTGTACGACATCATGTCGGACAAGCAGCGCCGCGACTACGAAGAATTTCTTGAGGTCGATTTCTCGTTCGAGATCCCGGGGCTGGCGCGCTTCCGCGTCAACGCCTTCAACCAGAACCGCGGCGCGGGTGCGGTGTTCCGGACCGTGCCTTCCGAGGTGCTCACGCTCGAGGACCTGGGCACGCCGGCGGTGTTCCGCCAGCTCATCGACCAGCCACAGGGCCTGATCCTGGTGACCGGCCCGACCGGCTCGGGCAAGTCCACCACGCTGGCGGCGATGGTCGACCACATCAACAAGAACGAGTACGGGCACATCCTCACCATCGAGGACCCGATCGAGTTCGTGCACACCGCGCAGAAGTGCCTGATCAACCAGCGCGAGGTGCACCGCGACACCCACGGCTTCAACGAGGCCCTGCGCTCGGCGCTGCGCGAAGACCCGGACTACATCCTGGTCGGCGAAATGCGCGACATCGAGACCATCCGCCTGGCGCTGACCGCGGCCGAGACCGGCCACCTGGTGTTCGCCACCCTGCACACCTCGTCGGCCGCCAAGACCATCGACCGCATCATCGACGTGTTCCCCGCGGGCGAGAAGCCGATGGTGCGCTCGATGCTGTCCGAGTCGCTGCGCGCGGTGATTTCGCAGGCGCTGCTGAAGAAGGTCGGCGGCGGCCGTACCGCCGCCTGGGAAATCATGGTGGGCACCCCCGCCATCCGCAACCTGATCCGCGAGGACAAGGTGGCGCAGATGTACTCGGCCATCCAGACCGGCCAGTCGGCCGGCATGATGACCCTGGACCAGCACCTGCAGGACCTGGTCAAGCGCGGCATGGTTACGCGCGCGCAGGCCAGGGAGTACGCCAAGGACAAGCGGATCTTCGAATAGGCCGGAGCCGCAGGAGCCCACATGAGCAGCATCGACTTCACCTCGTTCCTCAAGCTGATGGCGCACCAGAAAGCGTCGGACCTGTTCATCACCGCGGGCATGCCGCCCTCGATCAAGGTCAACGGCAAGATCTCGCCCATCACCCAGAACCCGCTCACGCCCCAGCAGGCGCGCGACCTGGTGGTCAACGTGATGACGCCGCCACAGCGCGAGGAGTTCGAGAAGACCCACGAGGCCAACTTCGCCATCGGCGTGTCCGGGGTGGGGCGCTTCCGCGTCAGCTGCTTCTACCAGCGCAACCAGGTGGGCATGGTGCTGCGGCGGATCGAGACCCGCATCCCCACCGTCGAGGAGCTGAACCTGCCGCCGATCGTCAAGACCCTGGCGATGACCAAGCGCGGCATCATCATCTTCGTGGGCGCCACCGGCACGGGTAAATCGACTTCGCTGGCGGCGATGATCGGCTACCGCAACCAGAACTCGACCGGGCACATCATCACCATCGAGGATCCGATCGAGTTCGTGCACAAGCACGCCGGCTGCATCATCACCCAGCGCGAGGTGGGCATCGATACCGACTCCTGGGAAAACGCGCTCAAGAACACCCTGCGCCAGGCGCCGGACGTGATCATGATTGGCGAGGTCCGGACCCGCGAGGGCATGGACCATGCCATCGCCTTCGCCGAGACCGGCCACCTGGTGCTGTGCACCCTGCACGCCAACAACGCCAACCAGGCGATGGACCGGATCATCAACTTCTTCCCCGAGGACCGGCGCGGCCAGCTGCTGATGGACCTGTCGCTCAACCTCAAGGGCGTGGTTGCCCAGCAGCTGATCCCGACCCCGGACGGCAAGTCGCGCCGGGTGGCGATGGAGATCATGCTCGGCACCCCGCTGGTGCAGGACTACATCCGCGACGGCGAGATCCACAAGCTCAAGGACGTGATGAAGGAGTCCACCAACCTGGGGATGAAGACCTTCGACCAGAGCCTGTTCGAGCTTTACCAGGCCGGCGAGATCTCCTACGAGGATGCGCTGCGCTATGCGGACTCCGCCAACGAGGTGCGCCTGCGCATCAAGCTCGCCCAGGGCGGCGATGCGCGCACGCTCAGCCAGGGCCTGGACGGGGTGGAGGTCGCCGAGGCCAACTGAATGGACGCGGCCCGGGTGCCGCGTTCTTCGCACGGTTTTTCCGCACCGGGTGGGAGACTCCGCTCCCACCCCACGGGAGAAACCGATGAACAGCATCGTCAGATTCGCCGCGACGCTCGCTGCAGGCGCGGCTGCCATGTATTTCTTCGACCCGGCCACCGGCCGTCGTCGCCGGGCCCAGGCGCGGGATCGCACCGCTGCGGCGTGCAGCGACGCCGATCGCTACGTCCGCGGCAAGTGCCAGTACGCGGCGGGCCGCCTCCAGGGCGCGGTTGCCGAGACCCGTTCCCGGCTGGCCTCCCATCCCATTGACGACGCGCGCCTCCATGAGCGCATCCGGGCGCGCCTTGGGCACCTGGTGGAGCATGCCGGTGCCGTGGAGGTCGAGGTGCAGGACGGCAGGGTGACGCTGTCGGGCGAAGTGTCTGACGCCGAGGCGCAGAGCGTGCCCCGCGCGATTGGGCGGATGCCGGGCGTGGTGTCCGTCGAAAGCGCGCTGGCCGCGCGCCCTTCCGCCAGCGGACCGGAGCAGGAGTCAGCTCCGGCGGCCGGGCAGCCGGCCCAGCCGGCCCCCGGCCCGGGCGGCCAGGCGGCCGTGGGTCCTACGCCTTCGCTGTGAGCCGCTCCTCAAGCGACTGCGCATCGAACGGGGCGCGCACCTTGATGTCGTTGTCGAAATAGCAGTACACGTCGCGGGGCCGGCGGGTGATGCGTGTGGTTGTCACCCGGCGTGCCCCGCGCGGTTGCGTTCCACGGGTCCAGGCGCTGATGCGCCGGGCCCAGTCATCCAGCGCAGGTGCGTCGTAGCCGCTGGCATACAGCTCCTTGTCGCCATGCAGCCGCAGGTACATGAAGTCGGCCGTGACATCCTCGAGCAAAGGCCATTTGCCGGCGGTATCCGCAACCACCAGCGCGACATTGTGTTCGCGCAGCTGGCCGATGAACCCCGGCTCGCGGAAGCTCTCGTGGCGGACCTCCATCGCGTGGCGCAACGGCCTGGGCTCGTCGATTGCCCAGGTGCTGCGGCCGGCCATGCGCGAAGCCTCGCGCCGCCGGGCCAGGGCGGCGGCGTGCTCCGTATCGTGCGGCAGCCCCGCCAGGAACCGCCCGATCAGCGCCTCGTCGTAGCCCAGGCTGGGCGGCAGCTGCCACAGGATCGGGCCGAGCTTCCTGCCCAGGGCAAGCAGGCCGGACGCAAGGAAGTTGGCCACCGCCTGCTCGGCATTCGCCAGCCGCAGGCGATGGGTGATGTAGCGGTTGCCCTTGACCGCGAACACGAAGTCATCCGGCGTCTGTTCGAACCAGTGCCGGAAGCTTTCCGGACGCTGCAACGAGTAGAAGGTGCCGTTGATCTCGATCGAGGAAAAAGTCCTCGAGGCGTATTCCAGCTCGCGGCGCTGCACCAGGTCTTCCGGGTAGAACACGCCGCGCCAGGGCGGGTAACGCCAGCCGGAGATGCCGATGCGCGCGCGTCCTCGATTGGATCCCTTGGAAGGTGGCATGGCCGCAGCATCACCCGCCGGCCGGCAGTACGCGGTGAGGCCGCCCGGGAATCACCGGAATGTTGCGTTGCGCCGGGTTGATCCCTTTTTTACCCCTCTCGGGCGACAATGGTGGCCCTGTTCATCTGCGGAGATCCCCATGCCCTACACCCTGCCTGATCTTCCCTACGCATATGACGCGCTCGAGCCGCACATCGACGCGCAGACGATGGAGATCCATCACAGCAAGCACCACAACACCTACGTGACCAACCTCAATGCCGCCGTCGACGGCACCGAATACGACGGCGTCGCGATCGACGAGCTGATCGCGAAGGTCGAGACCCTGCCGGACCGCATCCGCAAGGCGGTGCGCAACAACGGCGGAGGCCACGCCAACCACTCGCTGTTCTGGACGGTCATGTCGCCAGACGGCGGCGGCCAGCCCCAGGGCGAGGTTGCCAAGCGCATCGAGAGCGACCTGGGCGGCTTCGACAAGTTCAAGCAACAGTTCACCGAGGCCGCCAAGGGCCGCTTCGGCAGCGGCTGGGCCTGGCTGACCGTGGATTCCGACGGCAAGGTGGCCGTGGAGGACACCGCCAACCAGGACAACCCGCTGATGAAGAACATCGGCTCGGGCAACACCCCGATCCTGGGTCTGGACGTGTGGGAGCACGCGTACTACCTGAAGTACCAGAACCGCCGCCCGGACTACATCTCCGCATTCTTCGAGGTCATCGACTGGGCCGAGGTCGAGCGCCGTTACCAGGCTGCCCGCGGCTGATCCCGCAACGCCTGCATTCGAACTGGAAAGCCGGGCCCAGCCCGGCTTTCTTTTTGCCTGGCGCCCCGCGGGTTGCGCCTGTCACGGCCTCCGGGGAAGATCGGCGGTCCTGCCCACACTGGATCCGCGCACCCATGGAGATCGCCCACCGCCGCGTTGCCACCGTCCACTTCACCCTGACCGGCGAGGACGGCGAGACCATCACCAGCACCCGTGGCCACGACCCGCTGGTGTACATGCATGGCACCGGCAGCATCGTGGCGGGGCTGGAGGAGGCGCTGGAAGGGCGTTCGCCGGGCGATCGCTTCGAGGTCACGGTGCCACCGGAAAAGGGGTTTGGCCCGCGCCACCCGGAGCTGGTGCAGACCCACCCGCGCAGCATCATCACCGACGGTTCCGAGCCCCAGGTGGGGGCGCGGCTGGACGCGCAGACGGCCAAAGGCCCGATGGAAGTGGTGGTGACGGCGGTCGAGGGCGAAACGGTGACCGTGGACGGCAACCATCCGCTGGCCGGGCGCACGTTCTCGGCGCAGGTGGAGGTGGTGGACGTGCGGGTGGCCACGCCTGACGAGATCCAGTTCGGCCTGGGTTGAGGCCGACCCGCGCCGCCTGTGCCGCAGGCCATCCCGGTAGAATGGCCGCATGTCCCACGCTCCCACCCCGCTGGCAGGCGAGCTGCTGATCGCGCTGCCGTCGCTGGCTGATCCCAACTTTGCCCGCAGCGTGGTGCTGCTCTGCCAGCACGACCGCGACGGCGCGATGGGCGTGATCGTCAACCGCGCCTCGGAGTACACGCTGGGCGAGGTGTTCGCGCAGATGGACATTGCCTGCAGCAACCAGGACCTGTGCGCCCGACACGTGCTGTCGGGAGGGCCGGTGCACCCGGAGCGCGGGTTCGTGGTGCACGACGGCGAGGCGGGCTTTGATTCCAGCCTGGAGATCGGGCCGGGCCTGCGCGTCACCACCTCGCGCGATGTGCTTGAGGCCATCGCCGGCGGCGACGGGCCGGCAAATGCGATCGTGGCGCTGGGCTGTGCGGGCTGGGGCGCCGGCCAGCTGGAGCACGAGCTCACCGGCGACAGCTGGCTCAATGTTCCCGCCGACAACGGCCTGCTGTTCGAGGTGCCGCTGGAGGCGCGCTGGCAGGCGGCCGCCGGACGCCTGGGCGTGGACCTGCAGCACCTGGCGGGCTATTCGGGCCGGGCATGAGCGCGCAGCCGGCTGGTGGCGGGACCGTGCTGGGTTTCGACGTCGGGGCCAGGCGCATCGGCGTTGCGGTCGGCAGCAGCTTTGGCCACGGTGCGCGCGCGCTGGCGGTGGTGAACGTGCACGAGGGCACACCGGACTGGAACGGCATCGATCGCCTGCACGCGGAGTGGCGCCCGATGGCGCTGATCGTGGGCGATCCGATGACGCTTGACGACGGCGACCAGCCCGCGCGCCGGCGGGCGCGCCGGTTCGCGCACCAGCTGCGCGAACGCTACGCGCTGCCGGTGGCGATGGTGGACGAGCGCTCCACCTCGCGCGAGGCCGCGCAGCGCTTTGCCGCCGGCCGCGCCGAGGGCCGGCGCCGGCGCCGCGACGGCGCGGCGCTCGACGCGGTGGCAGCGGCGATCATCATCGAACGCTGGCTGGACGCCCCCGATGACGCCACCCCGGTTTGATGGAGCCGCGATGACCGTGCAGATCGACAGCCAAGGGCGCTTGCGCCACCTGCTGACCCTTGATGGCCTCCCGCGCCCGGTCCTGGAGGGACTGCTCGATCGGGCCCAGGCGATCATCGACGACGGCGGCCGGAGCGCGCGTGGCCGGCTGGCCGGGCAGGCCGTGTGCACGCTGTTCTTCGAACCGTCGACCCGCACCCGCCTCAGTTTCCAGCGCGCGGCGCAGCGGCTGGGTGCAGACGTGCTCGGGTTCGACGCTTCCACCTCGTCGACCACGAAAGGTGAAACCGCCGCCGATACGCTGCGCACGATCGAGGCCATGGACGTGCGCGGCTTCGTGGTCCGCGACCGCGCGGAAGGGGCGGCGGCGGCCCTGGCCGCGATCGCGGCGCCGGGCACCGCCATCATCAACGCCGGCGATGGTCGCAGCGCCCATCCCACCCAGGGACTGCTGGACATGCTCAGCCTGCGCCAGGCCAAGGGCCATGACTTCTCGGGTCTGAAGGTGCTGGTGGTCGGCGACGTCCGGCATTCCCGGGTGGCGCGCTCGGATCTGCACGCGCTGCGGATCCTGGGCGCCGGCGAAGTGCGCCTGTGCGGCCCCGAATCGCTGCTCCCGGCGCCAGCCGAGATGCAGGGCACCCCGTTTGCCCATGACCTGGACGAAGCGATCGAGGGCGTGGACGTGGTGATGATGCTGCGGCTGCAGCGCGAGCGCATGGTCGAGGGGCTCGTGGAATCGCTGGAGGCCTATCACCGCCGCTATGGCCTGACCGCCGCGCGCCTGCGTCGCGCCGCCCCCGGCGCGGTGGTGCTGCACCCGGGGCCGATGAACCGCGGGGTGGAAATCGACGACGAGGTCGCCGACGGCCCGCAGTCGCTGGTGCTGCAGCAGGTGGCCAACGGCGTGCCGGTGCGGATGGCGGTACTGGAAGCCCTGCTCAGCGCAACAGGATCAGCGTCGCCAGCCCCAGGAAGCTGAGGAAGCCCATCACGTCGGTCACTGCGGTGACCACCACGGTGCCGGCCACCGCCGGATCGATCCGCATCCGCCGCAGCAGCAGCGGTACGGCCACCCCGGTCAGCGCGGCGGTGAGCAGGGTGACCACCAGTGCGGCCCCGATCACCAGCGACAGCACAGGGTCGCGGAACCACAGCAGCGCAACCAGCCCCACCAGCCCGCCGATCATCAGGCCGTTGATCAGCGCCACCCGGATTTCCTTCCACAGCAGGATCCTGGCGTTGCTGGACGCCACCTGGCCCAGGGTCAGCCCACGCACCATCAGGGTCAGCACCTGGATCGCGGCGTTTCCGCCGATCCCGGCGACGATGGGCATCAGCACCGCCAGCGCCACGACCTCCTGGATGGTGCCCTCGAAGCGGCCGATCACCGCCGCCGCCAGGAATGCAGTCATCAGGTTGATGCCCAGCCACAGCGCGCGGCCCCGGACGGCCCGGCGCACGGGGGAGAACAGGTCCTCCTCCTCGTCCAGGCCGGCGGCGCCCAGCGCCTGGTGTTCGGCCTGTTCGCGGATGATGTCGACGACGTCGTCAATGGTGATGCGTCCGCGCAGGATGTTGCCGTCGTCCACCACCGGCGCCGACACCCAGTCATGGTCGGAGAACTTCCGGGCCACTTCCCGCGCCGACTCGTCCACGTGCAGTGCCTCGAGCTCCTCGTCGATCAGCTCGTTGATCGGGGTGGAGGGATCGCGCGTCACCAGGTCCTGCAGGGCCACCCAGCCCATCAGCTGGTGGCGCCGGTTGACCACGTACAGGTGGTCGGTGTGCTCGGGCAGTTTGCCGCGCAGGCGCAGGAAGCGCAGCACCACGTCCACCGTGGTGTCGGCGCGCACCGTCACCACCTCCGGGTTCATCAGCCGGCCCGCGGTGTCCTCGTCGTAGGACAGCGCCTGCTCCAGGCGCTCGCGGTTCTCGCGGTCCATCGCCTGCAGGATCTGGCCGGTGACCGCCTCTGGCAGGTCCTCAACCAGGTCGGCGAGGTCGTCGATGTCCAGGTCCTCGACCGCGGCGACGATCTCGTCCGGGTCCATGTCCGCGATCAGGCTTTCGCGGACCTCGTCGCCGACGTGGACCAGCACCTCGCCGTCATCTTCCGGATCCACCAGCCCCCACACCACCATCCGCTTGTCCAGCGGCAGCGATTCCAGGAGGTTGCCGATCTCGGCCGGGGCCAGGGTGTTGACCATGCGCCGCACCGGGCCCAGCCGGCCCGTGTCCAGGGCGTCGGACAGCAGGCGCAGCTGACGCGCGGTCTTGTCGTGGCGGGCGGCTTCGGCCATTTGATGATTCCGTTGGCGAGTCGTGCCACTCGCAAGGCGTGACGGGTCAGGTTTCCATGCCGCCATTATCGCCGCTGCCCGGATTTATGCACGCGCCGGCGTGCAGCCGCCCTAGGGTCCGCCCCAGCTTTCCGCCGCGGGCCCGCTGGGAGACGATGGCGCCACGTGAGTCGTGGCAGGTGAGCGGCACCACGGAAAGGACAACCCCACTTACGACCGGGAGATTCAAAATGCTGGGTTCAATCGGCGACACGCTCTCCAACTTTGCCAGCAACATGATCGGCAACTTCGTGGACAAGGTGATGGACCTTGCCCCCGGCCTGATCACCACCGCCCTTGCCAGCGCGGCCAACGCCGTGGTGCCGGGCTCCGGCATCCTGGTGCAGGCCTTCGCGGGCCCGATCGTCCAGGCCGGCGTCCAGGCCTTCGAACAGGCAGCCTACGACGTGCTGATGCCCGCCGCATCGCAGGCATGGGCCGATGTCGGCCTGCCGGATACCGATGCCGGCAACTTCGTCAACCAGCTTGGCAACACCTTCCTGGATGGTGTGCGCCAGGGCCTGGCCGGCTGAATGATGTCGGGACAGGACGACGCCTGGCGCCAGCGCCAGGAGTGGATCGAATCGATCACCGGGCTCCGGGATGGCGATGCCATCTCGGAGCACGACCGTGAGATCCTCTATCGCGAGTACGACCGTATGCAGCAGAGCGTGCAGGAAGCCATGCACGCGATGGCGCCCGAGTACGCCCGCAGGGTGCGCGAGGACGGCAAGGAATCCGCGGATGAGTGGATCCATGCCCGCACGCACGAACTGGGCGTGGAGAACGGCCGGCGCCTGCGCCAGGAGCTGAAGGAACTGAGCTTCGCCGACGAACTCGAGCTGGACGGTCCCGCCCGCTAATCCAGCTGGCGGTGGAAGGTGGTGACGTCTTCCCAGCCGCGTTCGCGGGCGTGCGCGGCCATGCGTTCGGCCAGGTACACCGAGCGGTGCCGGCCCCCACTGCAGCCGAAGGCCACGGTGATGTAGCTGCGGGTGTCGGTGCGCAGCCGCGGCAGCCAGTCGTCGAGGAATGCCGCCACCTGGCGGAAGTATTCCTGCACGAGCTCCTGCCCGGCAAAGTATTCCACCACGGCCTTGTCGCGCCCCGACAGCGGCTTGAGCGTCGGTTCCCAGTGCGGGTTGGGCAGGGCACGGGCGTCGAACACGAAGTCCGCGTCAGCCGGCACGCCGTGACGATAGGCGAAGGACTCGAACAGCAGTGAGAACGAGGATTCCTGCGACAGCTGGAACTCGGTGATCAGCTGCCGCCGCAGCTGGTGCACGTTGAGCTCGGTGGTATCGATCACCGCATCGGCCAGCAGCCGCAGCGGCCGCATCACCTGGCGTTCGAGCGCAATCGCATCCGGCAGCGAGAGGCCCAGGTGGCTGAGCGGATGCCTGCGGCGGGTATCCGCGTAACGCTTGAGCAGCTGCTGGTCCCCGGTTTCAAAGAACACCAGCTTCGGGCTGTATCCCAGCGCAGCCACCGCCGACAGCCACTGCGGGATGTTGGCCAGGTCATCGTGGCGGTTGCGCACGTCGATGCCCACCGCCAGTTTGCGCGGGGTCCCCGCGTCCTGGCCGACGCTGCGCACGAAGTCGGGCAGCAGCTCCGCCGGCAGGTTGTCGGTGCAGTAATAACCCAGGTCCTCCAAGGTGTTGAGCGCGACGGACTTGCCGCTGCCCGACATGCCGCTGACGATCAGCAGCGAGGAATCCGTGGTGCTGGTCATCGCTCCCCCTGGAGATCCTGGTTGGGCGGCGCCGTGCCGCCCGCCAATGTCAGCCGAAGCTGCCGTCCCTGACCGGGTTCTCGCCGCGGTGGTGGTCGCTCAGCTTGCCCTTGTGCTTGCCCAGCACCCGGTCCAGCTTGTCGTAGAGCAGGTCGATGGCGGCGTACATGTCCACGCCGGTGGCGAAGGCGTGGTGGGTCTTGCCGGCCACGGACACGGTGGCTTCGGCCTTGTGCATCGGGTTTTCGAGGCTCAGCTGTGCCCGCAGGTTCATGTGCTGTCCTTCGAAATGGCGCGACAGCCGGCCCAGCTTGGACTCCACGTATTCGCGCAGGGCGGCGGTGACCTCGATCTGGTGTCCGTGGGTTTCGATACGCATCGGCAGGCTCCTCATGTCCACTGGGTGGTTTCAGGTCGCGCCCGGACAGGTTAACCGAACGCGGGGGGCAGGCAAGCTGCCGCCCTCCACACCTGTGACCACCGTCGGAGCCGGCAGTTCAACCCAGCCTGACGCGCTCGTGGGAAGAGGGGATGTTCAGCGCTTCCCGGTACTTGGTGACGGTGCGCCGGGCCACCATGACGCCGGCGGCCTTGAGCGCTTCGGCCAGGCGGGCGTCGGAGAGTGGCTTGCCGGGGTTCTCGGCCTCCACCAGCCGCAGGATCATCTGCTGGATGGCGGTGCTGGATGCCTGGCCGCCGGTGTCGGTGCTGACGCCGGAGGCGAAGAAATCGCGCAGCGGCAGCGTGCCCCGCGGGGTGTGGACGTACTTGCGCGAGACGGCGCGCGAGACGGTGGACTCATGCATGCCGATCTCGGCCGCCACCTCGCGCAGGGTGAGGGGCCGCAGGGCCTGCGGGCCGAACTCCAGGAACCCGGACTGCTGGCGGACCAGGCAGTTGGCGACCTTGAGCAGGGTCTCGCCGCGCTGCTGCAGGTTGCGCAGCAGCCAGCGCGCTTCCTGCAGGCGCCCGCGCAGGTAGCCCGCATCGGCGGGGCTGGCGTGCTGGATCATTGCCTCGTAGCCACGCTGGATGCCCAGCCGGCTGAGCGGTCCCTCCACCAGGCTCACCTTCCACACGCCCTCGTGGCGGGCGATCACGCAGTCCGGGGTGACGTAGGTGTCGTGCGGCATTTCGCCGATCCGCGATCCCGGGTGCGGATCCAGCGAGCGCAGCAGCGCCAGCGCCTGGTCCGCGTCCCCGCGGCTGCAGCCTAGTGCCTCCGCCAGGCGCTCTCCGCCCAGCCGCGGCAGGCTTTCGATCAGCTCCACCACCATGCTTTCGGCCAGGGCCCGGCCCGGGGTCTCCGGATCCATCACCTCCAGCTGAAGCAGCAGGCATTCGCGCAGGTCGCGGGCACCCACCCCGACCGGGTCCATGTGCTGGATCCGGTGCAGCACGGCCAGGATCTCCTCGTGGGTGCACGCCAGGTCCGGGGCCAGCGTCTCCACGATCTCGTCGAACGGCACGCGCAGGTAGCCGTCATCCTCGATGGCGTCGATCAGCGCCTCGCCGATCACCCGGTCGCGCGGCGACAGGGGGCTGAGGTTGAGCTGCCAGGAGAGGTGGTCGCGCAGGCTTTCGGCGCCGCTGACCCGCTCGGTGGGATCCCAGTCGCCGTCGTCGTCGGTGGCGATCCGCGCGCCGGACTGCCAGCTCTCGGCAATGTCCCACTCGCCATCGGCGCCCGTCGCGCCCTCGCCATCAGGTCCTTCGGCGGCCGCCGGTGCGGGCGCTTCCGGCGCCGCGGCAGCGGGCGCCTCCTCGATCCATTCCAGCAGCGGATTGGTCTCCACCGCTTCGGTGATCTCGGCTTCCAGCTCCAGCGACGACAGCTGCAGCAGGTGCAGCGCCTGCTTGAGTTGCGGCGTGAGCACCAGCTGTTGACCCAGCGATGTCTGCAGGCGTTGCTTCATCATTCCCCATGATGCAACGTCCGGGGAGGCAGGGCCCGGACATGGGTTCCAGTCCGCCGCCGCCGGGGCTACAGGCGGAACGTTTCGCCCAGATAGACCCTGCGCACATCGGGATCGGCCAGCAGCACGTCCGGCGCCCCCTGCGCCAGTACGCTGCCTTCATTGAGGATATACGCCCGGTCGCAGATGCCAAGCGTCTCGCGCACGTTGTGATCGGTGATGAGCACGCCGATGCCGCGGTTCTTGAGGTGGCGGATGATGCGCTGGATCTCGCCAACGGAGATCGGGTCCACGCCCGCAAACGGTTCGTCGAGCAGGATCAGCCGCGGCCTGGCGGCCAGGGCGCGGGCGATCTCGACCCGGCGCCGCTCGCCACCCGACAGGCTGGAGCCGTGCTGGCTGGCTACGTGGGTCACCTGCAGCTCGTCCATCAGGCTTTCCAGCTCGGCCTCGATGCCCTTGCGGTCCAGGTCCTCGCGCAGCTCCAGCACCAGGCGCAGGTTGTCGGCCACCGACAGCTTGCGGAACACCGACGGCTCCTGCGGCAGGTAGCCCACGCCGAGGCGGGCGCGCCGGTACATCGGCTCGGCGGTGATGTCGCGACCGTCCAGTTCGATGCGTCCGGCGTCGGCCGGCACCAGGCCCACGATCATGTAGAAGCAGGTGGTCTTGCCGGCGCCGTTGGGGCCCAGCAGCCCCACCACCTCGCCGGCGTCCAGGGCGAGGCCGAAATCGCTGACGACTTCGCGCGAGCGGTAGCGCTTGCGCAGTCCCTCGGCGACCAGCATCAGTTGCCGCCGCCTTCGCGTTCGGCGCGCGGCTGGATCCGCATCTGCACGCGGCCCGCGCCCTCGCCGCCGGCTTCGACGCGCTCGGACTGCATGTTGTAGACGATGCGCTGGCTGGCCATGTTGCCCTTGGGCTGCTCCACGTGGGCGTCGCCGGTGATCACCATGGTCTCGTTGGCCACGTTGTAGTCGATGCGCTGGCCGCGCGCGCTCATGGGCGAGCCGTCGTCCATCTCCTGGCGCATGGTGGCCGGCGAGCCGGTGATCACCACGCGCTGGATGTCCCCGCCGCGGGCGGTGATCTCGGCGCGCTCGGCCTCCACGTGCATCGTGCCCTGGGTGATGATCACCCCGCCGGAGAAGACGATCGGCCCGCTCTCGTCGAGCGTGCCCGCCTGGCGGCCGGCGTCGATGTCCATTGGCTGGTTGCGGTCGGAACGGCGGGCGTCGGCGCTGCCCGCCGCAAGCAGGCCCGCAAGGGCAATCGTAAGCAGGGCGCTAGCGGCGCGAGGGGACATAGCGGCTCTTGACCTCGGAGTGGAATTCATACCGTTTGCTGGCAAGGTCGACCTCCATGCCGCGGCCCTGGATTGTAGAGCCGGGCTGTTCGATGGTCACCCGCTCGTCGCTCTGGGCGACCCGGGTGTCCGGATAGATGTCCAGCCGCTCGGTCTGCATGGTCACGGGCTGGCCGGCATTGTTGGTGCCCTCGGCGCGCACGTCCTCGCGCAGGTGGAGCTCGTCGTGGTCGGCGGTCACCAGGGCGGTCCGCGAACGCACCTCCCAGTAGTCGCCGTCGCCGTCCGGCAGCAGGAACAGGGGGGTGTCGATCCGGATCGTGCGGTCCTGCGGATGCTGTTCAAGCAGCGGTGCGCGCAGGGTGAAGGACTCGGTGCCCTCGTCGCCCAGCGCCGTGAGTTCGAAATCGTGCAGCACGTAATCCGAGCGCGCCGGGCCGTCGGATTCGACCAGCGGCGTGGCGCGCTGGCGCCACGCCGACCATGCCGTGACCAGGGCGGCCACCAGCAGCACCAGCACCAGGGCGGCCCGCCAGCTCATGCGCCACGCCCGTCGACGATGGCCTTGAGCAGGCCGTCCACCAGGCCCTGGGCCGCCAGCAGCAGGTCGCACAGCTCGCGCGCGGCGCCTTCGCCGCCGTGGGCCACAGTGTGCCAATGGGCATCGCGCGCCGTCCACGGGTGGGCATTGCCCGGCGCCACGGCCAGGCCCACGGCGCGCATGACGGCCAGGTCCGGCAGGTCATCGCCCATGAAGGCCACCTCGTCCATGCCGATTCCCATTTCCGACCGCAGCTGGTCCACCAGGGCAAACTTGTCCGCCACAGCGCAATGGGCTTCGATCCGGAGTTCCCTTGCGCGCCGCTCCACGGCTGCACTGGCGCGCGCCGTCACCAGGGTCACCCGGATGCCGGCCTTGCGCAACAGGCTCAGGCCCATGCCATCGTGCACGTGGAACGACTTGGTTTCACCGCCGGCCGCATCGAAGTGGATCCGTCCGTCGGTCAGCGTGCCGTCCACATCGAAGCAGGCCAGCCGGATGCGGGCGGCGCGCGAGAGGATGGCGGGGTCACGGGTGGGAGCAGCCGGCATCACACCACCCGCGCGCGCAGCAGGTCGTGGATGTTGAGCGCGCCCACCACGCGCCCGTCCGCATCCAGCACCAGCAGGCCGTTGATCTTGCGCGTTTCCATCAGCCGGGCCGCTTCCACCGCCAGGGCGTCGCTGCCGATGGTGACCGGCGAGCGGGTCATGACGTCGGCGATACGCGTCGTGCGCACATCCACCGATTCATCGGCCAGGGTCCGCCGCAGGTCACCGTCGGTGAACAGGCCCAGCAGGCGGCCATCGGCATCCACCACCGAGGTCAGGCCCAGGCGCTTGCGGCTGATCTCCAGCAGCGCCTCGGCCAGGGTGGCGTCTCCATCCACCCGCGGCACTTCGTCCCCGCCGTGCATCACGTCGCGGATGTGCAGCAGCAGCCGGCGGCCCAGCGCCCCGGCGGGATGGGAGCGGGCGAAGTCGTCGGCGGTGAAACCGCGCGCATTCAACAGCGCCACCGCCAGGGCATCGCCCACCGCCAGGCTGGCGGTGGTGCTGGAGGTTGGCGCCAGGCTTAGCGGACAGGCCTCGGCCGGCACGCTCACGTCCAGGTGCACGTCCGCCTCGCGGGCCAGGGTGGAAGCCTCGCGCCCGGTCATGGCGATCAGCACGTTGCCCTGGCGGCGCAGACCCGGCAGCAGCATCAGGATCTCGTCCGACTCGCCGGAGTAGGACAGCGCCAGCACCACGTCGGTGTCGGTGATCATGCCCAGGTCGCCGTGGCCGGCCTCGCCCGGATGCACGTAGAACGCCGGGGTACCGGTGGAGGCCAGCGTCGCCGCAATCTTGCGCGCGATGTGCCCCGACTTGCCCATCCCGGTGCAGACCACGCGGCCCGCGCACGCGAGCATCCGCTCGCAGGCCTGGCTGAACGCGCCGTCCAGCCGGTCGTGCACGGCCTGGAGCGCGTCCATCTCGATCCGGATCACGCGCCGCCCGTTTTCCGCGAAGGCGGTGGGGGAGGGCGCGCTGCCGGGTGACTGTGTTGCGGGGTCGGGCATGTCCAAGCGCGGTGCTTTCCGTTAGGCTAACTGGTTCATTTTACGCATGTCCCGCCCGGGAAATGGCCGCGTTGCGCATCGCAGCGGTGGGGCCGCTCAGGCGGGCTTCACAAGCCGGAGCAGGTCGAGGTTGGACGCAAACATCATCCGTGAACTGATCGAACAGGGCATTCCCGGCGCCAGGGTGGAAGTGCAGGGCGCAGATGGCGTGCACTTCGAGGCGCTGGTGGTGTCGGAGGCTTTCCGCGGCAAGCTGCCGTTGGCCCGCCATCGCATGGTCTACGCCACGCTGGGCGACCGGATGGATACCGGCGAGATCCACGCGCTGGCGCTCCGCACGCTGACGCCCGACCAGGTGGAAGGCTGATTTCCCGCGCGCCGGGGCTCCCCGGCGCGCCCGCAATGGCAGCATCCCGCGCGCTGCGGGGGTGATGCCCGAGAACAACCGCTCCGAATGAAGAAGATCCTCATCACCGGCGGCACCGCCCTTGAGGGCGAAGTCGCCATCTCCGGGGCGAAGAACGCCGTCCTGCCGATCCTGTGCGCCGCGCTGCTGGCCGACGGCCCCGTGGAAATCGCCAATGTCCCCAACCTGCAGGACGTGCTGACCACGGCGCGGCTGCTGCGTGAGCTGGGGGCGGAAGTCGAACATGACACCGTCGCCTCCCGGTTCCTGATCAACCCGTGTCCTGCCAGCGGCCATGTCGCGCCGTATGAGCTCGTCCGCACCATGCGCGCATCGGTCCTGGTGCTGGGGCCGCTGCTCGCCCGGCATGGCGCCGCGGAGGTCTCCCTGCCCGGCGGCTGCGCGATCGGCTCGCGTCCGGTCGACCTGCACATCCATGCGATGCAGGCGCTGGGCGCACAGGTGGAAGTCGAGCATGGCTTCATCCGTGCCCGCGTCGACCGCCTGCGCGGGGGCAGGATCGAATTTCCCACGGTGAGCGTCGGTGCCACCGAGAACGCCCTGATGGCCGCGAGCCTGGCTGCGGGCACCACCGTGATCGACAACGCCGCGCGCGAGCCCGAGATCGTGGACCTGGCGGATTGCCTGGTCGCGCTGGGGGCAGACATCGAGGGTGCGGGCAGCGGGCGGATCGTCGTGCGCGGGGTCGAGCGCCTGGCCGGGGGCACGCACGCTGTCCTGCCCGATCGCATCGAGGCGGGCACCTTCCTGGTGGCCGCCGCCATGACCGGGGGCCGGGTGACCGCCACCGGCACCCGGGCCGACACCATGGTCACCACGCTGGAGAAACTCTCGGAGGCCGGCGCCGAGGCCGAGGTGGATGGCGACCGGATCACCGTCGACATGCGCGGCCGCCGCCCTCGGGCGGTCGATATCGTCACCGCACCGCACCCGGGCTTCCCCACCGACATGCAGGCGCAGTTCATGGCCATGAACTGCATTGCCGAGGGCGTGGGAACCATCGATGAGCGGATCTTTGAAAACCGCTTCATGCACGTCAATGAGCTCATGCGCCTGGGCGCGTGCATCGACATCGAAGGCAACCGGGCCACGGTCACCGGCGTCGAGGCGCTGACCGGCGCGCCGGTGATGGCCACCGACCTGCGCGCTTCGGCCTCGCTCATCCTCGCCGGCCTGGTGGCCGAGGGCGAGACCCTGGTCGATCGCGTGTACCACCTGGATCGCGGCTACGAGAACATCGAGGCCAAACTCTCCGGCCTGGGCGCACAGATC
Source organism: Luteimonas sp. JM171 (assembly GCF_001717465.1). Classification (NCBI taxonomy): domain Bacteria; kingdom Pseudomonadati; phylum Pseudomonadota; class Gammaproteobacteria; order Lysobacterales; family Lysobacteraceae; genus Luteimonas; species Luteimonas sp. JM171. The sequence continues at coordinate 1,740,951 of NZ_CP017074.1, forward strand.
GCCCGCGTCTGAAGGGCGGGCGGGCAGGTAGGATCTCCGGTTCCCGTCCAACTCCCCGAAACGTTCCCATGCCAACCGAGTTCCTTGCAGGCGCCAGGATTGCCGGGCTGTTCGCGCTCACCGCGGTTGCGGAGATCGTGGGCTGCTATCTGCCGTACCTGTGGCTCAAGCAGGGCAAGTCCGCGTGGCTGCTGCTTCCCGCGGCGGCGAGCCTGGCGCTGTTCGTATGGTTGCTCACTCTGCATCCGCAGGCAGCCGGGCGCGTTTATGCGGCCTACGGGGGGATCTATGTCTCGGTGGCGATCCTGTGGCTGTGGATGGTTGATTCCGTGCGCCCGTCACCCACGGACGTGGCCGGGGTGGCGATCTGCATCGCCGGCATGCTGGTCATCATGCTTGGAGCCCGGGCTGGCTGAGCCCGGGCGCTTGCCCTTGGACGGCATCGCCGCCATCCTGCGCGGCATCCCGAATGCAACAGGGGTATCGAGATGGATGACGACTGCGTCTTCTGCCGGATCATCGCCGGCCAGGCGCCCGCCAGCGTGGTCAGGGAGGACGCGCTGACGCTGGCGTTCATGGATATGCGGCAGTTCCATCCCGGCCACGTGCTGGTGGTGCCGAAGGTGCACGTGGCCGACGTGCGCGACCTGGACGACGAGACCGGGGCGGCGATGATGTCGGCGCTGATCGATGTCACCCGGGCCACATCGGCCGCGTTTCCATCGCCCGGCATGAGCGTGTGGCATTCCATCGGCGAGGCAGGGGGGCAGGAGGTGTTCCACCTGCACTTCCATGTGCATCCGCGCGAGGAATCCGACCGGGTGATGGAAATCTATCCTTCCCAGCCCGAGACCCCGGGCCGCGACCTGCTTGAGCAGCTGGCGGCCGCGATCCGGCCGCACCTGGAGCAGGGCGGATGACGCCAGTCCAGCATCTGGTCGCGGCCTGCGCGGTGATGGTGGGGCTGACGTTCGTGGTTGGGCTGCGGATGTTCCGCGTGCGCGTGGGGGAGATGATGGCCCGGCGCATCGACCCGCAGTCGGTGGCGCTGTCAGCGCAGCGGGAGCGGCGGCTGGAGGATTCCCGGGCGTCGGACAACTTCAACCACCTGTTCGAGGTGCCGGTGCTGTTCTACCTGCTGTGCGCGGTGGCCATCGGCGCCGGGTACATACCCGCATGGTTGCCGGTGCTGGCGTGGCTATTCGTGCTCACACGGATTGCCCACAGCATCATCCAGTGCAGCTACAACAGGGTGATGCACCGTTTCGCCGTGTTCCTGGCAGGGTTCTTCCTGCTCGTGGCGATGTGGGCGATGTACGCGCTGGCGTTCATCGCCACCGGCGCCGCGCCGGGATGAACACAATGGTGGGTGGCGGGGACTGGTGATCCGAATGACCGTTGCGGGCCAAGGGAAGGGAGGCTGTGATGCGCACCAGGGGATTGATCATGGTCGCTGGATTGCTGGCCGCCGGCTTTGCGAATGCCGGTACCGGGTGTGAGTTGCGGCTCAGGCCGGAAACCAGCGGGTTTTTCCTGAATCCGACGCTGGAAAAGGTCACCGTGGTGGAGGCCGCCGCTGTCGACCCGGACAGGCCGTGCCCGTTCCTGGCCGGTGACGAACTGCTGCAGATCAACGAGCAGGTGGTGCCGGGCCAAAAGGCCCGGCAGGTGATGAAGTACTGGGAGTCGCTCTCCAAGGGCATGAGGCTCGACTTCAGTGTCCGGCGCGACGAACAGGTCATTTCGATCATCATCAATTGAAAGTCGCGGTGGGCCTGCTGTTCGGCCGCGAACTCATTGCCCCGTTCCGGTGAGCATGGTCCACAGCGGGGTGCCGCCGCTGGCGTGGCTGCGGGTGGCGTCGTCGAGGATTTCCAGCAGGGTGCGGAAATCGTCGGGCGCGGCTTCGCGCAGGGCCAGGGCATGGTCAAGCAGGAGCATGTAGCCCGGGGCCGGCAGCCAGGAAAGGTCGCCCAGGCTGTCGGCAAGCGCGTCCCAGTTGTGGCCGGACTCAGGAGGGAACTCGAGCGCGGCCGCGATTGCGTCGATCAGGGTGTGTTTGTCGCGTACGGATGACAGATCCACCGTAACCACCTTCAACCCGGATGCGAGGGCCGCCTCCGCCATCGCGTCGCGCTCGCGTGCGTCGACGAAGCAGATGCCGGCACGGGCCGGGTCGGCCAGCAGCGTGCCGGGTTCGATGTCGGTCATGGCCGGACGTCCCGTTGGAACTCGCGGAAGCTGTTGTAGTGGTCGTCGGTGTAATACCACTCGCTCGGCGGGTCGCCGCCGGTGACGATGCGGCGCGCGCCGCGGTGCCCGAGGCCCGGCGTGTCGACGGTGAACTCGCGGTAGTGGCCGCGCGGCCGCTGCGGCAGCAGGCGCTCGCGGTTGTGGAACGTGGTGCCGTCCTGCCGGTAGGGATAGGGGCCGCCGCGGTCGATCAGCGCCAGGGTCGCGTGGGCTTCGGCGGGCAGGAAATCCGGCGCGGCGTTGGGCCGCGTTGCGACTTCGCTCCATTGTCCGGCGGCCGGCGCCGCCACGGGCGCCTGCTCGCGCTGCAGCAGCTGCCAGGCGCCCAGCAGCAACAGGCCGGCGATCAGCCAGACCCAGGTGCGCGGTGTCTGCTTGCGCCGGCTGTTCATGCCGCGATCATGATGGGGCCACCCGCACGCGGTTGACGACGGCTTCCTCGGAGCGGTTCATCCGCGACCACCTGGGCTGGTCGGCTCGGCCTCAGTCCGCGGCCGGGCCCAGGCCGGCGAGCATGGCTTCCACGTGGCGCGCGGGGTTGGGGTCCGAATGGACGGCAGCGATGCGGCCATCGTGGCCAATCACATAGGAGGTGCGCGAGGACATCTCCCGGCCGTCCATCACGGCGTCATATTGCGTTGCGATGCGAGCGCCTTCATCGGCCGCGACGGCAAACTTCCCGGCGCACGTGGCGCCGTCGGCGGAGAACTCCTGCAACTCGTCCGTATTGCCGGCGGTGACGCCGATCACCGTGGCGCCCAGCTCCGTGAACCGGTCGATGTTCTGCGAGAAAAGCGAAGCTTCCAGGTTGCAGCCGGGGGTGTTGGCGGCGGGGAAGAAGTACAGGACCACCGGGCCCCGTGCGAGGGCGTCTTCCAGGCTGAACTGGAAGCCCTCGCCCGCCAGCCATGCCGGCGCGGTGAAGGCCGGCGCCTGGTCGCCTGGCTGCAGGGTGGCATGCGCCTGCTGCGAGCAGGCCGCGAGCACGCTGAAAGCCATGCCGAGCAGGGCGTACTTGAGGGATTTCATCGCGCGTCTCCGTCACGGCGTCTGCGCCGCATTCCGCTGATCCTAACGCACAGCGCCCGGCCTGGGCCGGGCGCTGCAAGGTCGATCAAGGGCGATCAGCCGCCGAAGTTGAGGCTGCCGCGCATCAGCGCCGAGTGCCCGGGGAACGAGCAGAAGAAGGTGTAGTCACCGCCTTCCTCGAGGCTGCTGGTGGAGAACGTCACAGAGGTGCTCTCACCCCCGCCGATGATCTCGGTGAAGGCAATCACGCGGTCGTCGTCCTGCGGCACGTATTCCGCGTCCGCGCCCGCGGTGAGGCCATCGGCCGCCACGCCGGCGAAGTCGTCGGACTCCACCACCACCACGTTGTGCCCCATCGCCGCCTCGGGCAGCTGGCCGGTGTGCTGGAGGTTGATGGTGAACTCGCTGCAGCTGGCGGGCACGTTGATCGTATCCAGGTTGAACTGCATGCGGTCATTGCCCTCCAGGTTCACCTCGCAGCTGCCTGCGGAGGCGGCCGCCTGGTCGCCAGCGGCATCCGTATTGCCAGTGGCATCGGTGGCGTCAGCCACGGTGCCGGCATCGCCGTCCATGGTGGGGTCGATGGGGGTGGCCGGATCCATCGCGGTGGCGTCCATCGGATCGTCCACGCCGGTGGGCGCCGGCTCCATCGCGCTGTCCAGGGCGCCGGAGTTCGCCGGCGCGGCGTTCACCGGATCAGTGGTGGCGGTGGCGGAGGTTTCGTCCGCGCGGTCGTCGCCGCCACAGGCAGCAAGGGCGAGTGCGCACGACATGGCAAGCAGGGTGAGCCCTGGTTTCATCTGGAATCTCCTTCTCATTGAATCACGGTGGAATGATCCGCGGGCCGGTCTTTTGATTCTGTGAAAGTGCTGAACCATGGCAAACCTGTCACGCGCGGCCGACTGCCCGGCGCGAGGCTGATATCGGATCGGGAAAGCGGCCGACGTGACGGTGGTCAGCGTGGCATCACCGGATGGGCCACGATCTTGCGTATTCGTGCGATCGACTGCGGCTCCCGGCGGGGGCTGGTTGCAGATCCGTATGCGCATTGTCGCCGCGCCGGGCCGGCGGCGCAGGCCTTGGCCTGACCGGTCTGAGCCCCGGCTGCTCAGTTGAAGGAGCGCAGCCGCAGGTCGATGTGATCGCGGCCGTTGCGCTTTTGCAGGATGCGGGCCGGAGCCGGCATGCCGTCCACGATCCAGGCGGTGATCTCGCGGCGGCCGCTGGTTCGCACCACCCGGGTCGCCTCGTGCTCCTCGCCGTTGACGGTGATGGTCTCCGTGCCATCCACTTCGAAGCGCTGCGGGCGGGCACGCCCGTCCTCCACCAGGCGGTATTCGAGCGGCTGGCCCGCTGCCACGTCGCGGATCACGGCAAGGTTGATGAGCATGCCGTCCATGTCGCCGGGGCGCAGGCGCACCGGGCCGGCTTCGTCGTCATCCACGTCGCCGCTCCAGCGGGCCACGTTGTTGTCCCAGTCGTAGGTGGCCCGGATGGTCTTGTTCCGGACCAGCATGGCCGCCAGGCCGGATTCGCCGATCTGGCTGTCCTCGCTCGAGAGCGGGCGCCAGCGATCGCCTTCCACTTCGAAGGTCGTGCTCTGGATCATCCGCGCGCCCATGCCGGCCGCTTCCATCCGGTACTCCCAGCGGTTGCCGCCCACGTTCTCCAGGGTCATCTTGCCGTCGGCCTCCATGCCCATGAACCGGGCGCTGTAGTCGGCGCTGAAGGGCTCCAGCGCCCAGGCGGCGGAAGCGAACACCCCGCCAAGCAGCAGGGCGGCGGTGGCCAGGAAGCGGCTGGGCCGGGTGGACGGGCGTGGTGGATGCGCGAGGCTCGTGTTCATGGTCATTCGGTTCCTCGGTATTCGATGAGGCGAAGGTCGATGGTGTCGTCGTCGCGCTGCACGATGCGGATGGGAGTGGGGACGCCCTTGGCAACCCAGACGATCATTTCGTCGTCGTCATCCTCGATGCGTGAAACCCGCAGGGCGGCGTAGCTCATCCCGGCCACCTTGACGATCTCCGGTGCCTCGGACACCTGGTATTCGTGTTCGCGGGCGCGCCCGTTGTCGACGTAGCGGTAGCGAAGGGTGGCGCCGGGCTCGGCGTCGCGGATCACCGCCAGGTTGATCAGCAGCGCGCTCATGTCGCCATCCTCCAGCGGCACCGGCTGGCTGCGCCGCTCGCTGACATCCCCGGACCATTGCGCCGTGCGCGAATGCCAGTCGTAGATGCCGTCGGCGCTGCGCCCGAACAGCAGCGCCTTGCGCACGGTGCGCTGGGTCAGCGGCCGGAAGAAATTGCCGTCATGGTGCACGTCGAACAGGGTGCTCTGGAGCATGTTCAGCCGCGCCAGTCCGATCAGGCCCCGGTTGGCCCGCACCTCCAGGTCGATTTCCCAGTTGGGAGGTTCCCGGCGCTCGAGGCGCATGGTGGCCTCGCCCACGTGCCGGTCGCCATACCAGGCTTCGTAGGTGGCGTGGAACGGGGCAAGTTCGTCAGCGCTTGCCGAGGCGGGGAGCGCCAGCACGAGTGCGGCGATGAACGTGAGGAGTCGCATTGGTGTCCATCATGCAAACCGGTTGTTGGATCCCAGCTGAAGCGGGGCGGCCAATGGTGCACCGTCGACGTGAACGCAGTGTTCCTTCAGCTGCACCCTGCCGGCGGCGAGCCAGCGCACGGTTTCAACCAGCAGCGGATGCTCCCGTGCCAGGACCCGCTCGGCGAGGGCCTGCTCGTCGTCCCCGGGCAGCACCGGCACCCGCGCCTGCGAGATGACGGGCCCGCCGTCCAGGTCCGCGGTGACGTAGTGGACGCTGGCGCCGTGCTGCGGGGCGCCCGCCTCCAGCGCCCGCCGGTGGGTGTGCAGGCCCTTGAACTGCGGCAGCAGGGAGGGATGGATGTTGACCAGGAGCCCCGCCCGCGCCTCCACCGCCGGCGCGCTGATCAGGCGCATGTAGCCGGCGCACACCACCAGGTCCGGCTGCACGGCGTCCACGCGATCGAAGAACGCGGCGTCGTACTCCAGCCGGCTGGGAAAATCCCGGGGATTGACCGCCACCGCTTCGGCGCCCGCGGCGCGGGCGCGAGCCAGCGCCGGCGCATCGGCGCGGTCGGAGAACACGCCTGCGAGTTCGGCGTCCAGGGTGCCAGCGGCGATGGCGTCGATCAGGGCCTGCAGGTTGCTGCCGCGGCCCGAGGCCAGGGCGGCAATGCGGAACCGGCCGCGGCGGCCGTTGGCAGGGTCGGTGGCCAACGCAATCAGCCGATGCGCACGCGCTGCCCGCCAGCCTGCGCAACCTCGCCGATGCGCCAGTGCGGCAGGCCGAGCGCGTCCAGTGCGGCTTCCACGCCGGCGGCACCGCCAGCCTCAACGGCCAGCACGAAGCCGATGCCGCAGTTGAAGGTGCGCCACATCTCCTCGCGGGCCACCGCGCCCTCGCGCTGCAGCCACTCGAACACCGGTGGCAGCGGCCAGGCGCCGGCGTCGATGTCGATGCCCAGCGATTCCGGGATCACCCGGACGATGTTCTCGCTCAGCCCGCCGCCGGTGATGTGGGCCATGGCGTGGATGGCCTCGCCATGGCTGCCCAGCAGTTCCAGGATGGGCTTGACGTAGATCGTGGTCGGCGCCATCAGCGCGTCCGCCAGCCGCGTGCCGTCGCCCAGCTCCAGCCCTGCCGGGCTGCCGGCGCGTTCATAGATGCGGCGGACCAGCGAATAGCCGTTGGAATGCGGGCCGCTGGAGCCGATGCCGATCAGCACGTCACCGGCACTGGTCGCGGCGCCATCGAGCAGTGCCGATTTCTCAACCGCGCCCACGCAGAAACCCGCCAGGTCGTATTCGCCAGCGGCGTACATGTCGGGCATCTCCGCCGTCTCCCCGCCGATCAGGGCGCAACCTGCCAGCTCGCAGCCCCGGGCGATGCCTTCCACCACCGCGGCGGCCGTATCCACCTCCAGCTTGCCGGTGGCGAAGTAATCCAGGAAGAACAGGGGCTCGGCGCCCTGCACCAGGATGTCGTTCACGCACATCGCCACCAGGTCGATGCCGATGGTGTCGTGGCGGCCCAGCTGCTGGGCCAGCTTGAGCTTGGTGCCCACGCCGTCGGTGCCGGAGACCAGCACCGGCTCGCGATAGCGGCCGGAGAGGTCGAACAGGGCGCCAAAACCTCCCAGCCCGCCCATCACCCCGGGCCGCAGGGTGCGCTTGACCAGCGGCTTGATGCGTTCGACGAACGCGTTGCCGGCATCGATGTCGACGCCGGCGTCGCGGTAGGTAAGCGGAGTGGGGCTGGTCACTGGGCTGCGCCGTGGAGGGACAATGCGCGATTTTAGCAGCCGTGGGCGCCGCCGGCCCTGCCGTGGAACCTGCGCGCACCGGCTTTGTGGCAACATTCCGCGGTCTGTTGAACCCTAGGAATCAACGCATGCCGCACGCGAACCGGATCGGACTGTGGCTGGCCTGCCTGCTGGCCGGCTGCCTGCTTGCCGGCGGGGCATGGGCCCAGCGCGTGGAGGGCGACATCGCCCGGGCCCAGGGCCTGTACCAGGCCGAAGTGCGCGTGAACAGCCAGAACGAGGCTGAGCGCCGCACCGGGTTCAGCCGCGGCCTGGCGCAGGTGCTGGCCAAGCTGTCGGGCGACAGCGACATCACCAACCGCCCCGGCGTGGCGCGCGAACTGCGCCGGGCGGGCGATTACGTCGAGCACTTCGACTACCGCCAGGACGAAGGCCGATCGGCAACCGGCGCGCCCACGTTCCACACGACCCTGGTGCTGCGCTTTGATCAGGACGCGGTGGACGGGATGACGGCGGCGCTGGGCCTGCCAGTCTGGCCCGAGCCGCGGGCGAAGCCCGTCCTGTGGCTGGCAATCGACGATGGCAGCGGGCCCCGGCTGGTGACGGTGAACCAGAACAACGCGGTTCGGCCGGTGCTCGATCGCGCGCGTGAACGCGGCTTCGGCCTGGGCCTGCCGCGCGGCAGCGCCGCCGAGCAGGCGGCGGCGGGGGCGATCTGGCGCGGTGACCACGCCGCCGTGGCGCGGCTGTCGGCGCGCTATTCGCCGCCCATGCAGCTGGTGGGCAAGCTGTACCGGCACGAGGGTGGCTGGCGCTCGGATTGGACCATGGTCGACAACGGCCGGGTGCTCGACGAGTGGTCGCACCAGGATTCCAACGTGCGCGTGGCCATGGCTGCGGGCGCCAACGGTGCCGCCGATGCCCTGGCCCGGCGCTACGCCAAGGCCACCGAGACCGGCCCGGCCGGCAGCTACCGGGTCACCTTCACCGGCATCGCCAGCAGCAGCGATTACATCCGCCTGTCGGGCTACCTGCAGGGCATGTCGGTGGTGCAGGGCATGACGCCGCTGCGGGCCACGCCCACGGGCCTTGAAATGGAACTCGACCTGCTCACGGGCCTGCCCGGTTTCCGTCAGCTGGCCGATGAGAGCGTGTTGGTGGAGCAGGAAATGCTGCTCGATACCGGCGCCCCCATCTACCGGCTGGTGCACTGAGCCATGGCCACCCGCAGGGGCATCGACGAGATCGCCCGCTTCTTCAGGCGATTGCAGTGGGGCCTGGTGCTGGCGGTCGTGTTCTGGCTGCTGATGGAGCTGGGGGCGATCCTGGTGCCGTTCGTGCTGGCGCTGCTGCTGGCCTGGCTGGGAGACCCGCTGGTGGACCGGATCGAACGCAACGGGCGTTCGCGGGTCACCGGGGTGGTCCTGGTGTTCACCCTGATGCTGCTGCTGGTGGCGCTGGCGCTGCTGATCCTGGTGCCGATGCTCGATCGCCAGCTGGCGGCCCTGGGCGATGCGCTGCCAACCATCGGCGAATGGATCACCGGCAGCGCGGTGCCGTGGATCGAGGCGCGCACCGGCATCGAGCTGACGGCGTGGGCCGATCCGCAGCGCCTGTTTGACCTGGTGCGCGAGTACTGGGAGCAGGTGGGCGGCTTCGCCTCCACCCTGCTGGGCTACGTGCAGCGCTCCGGGTTCATGGTGGTGACCTGGACCGTCAACCTGGCGCTGCTCCCGATCCTCACGTTCTACTTCCTGCGCGACTGGGACAAGCTGGTGGCGCGGGTGGCGAACATGGTGCCGCGCAACCACATCGGCACCGTGAGCCGGCTGGCGCGGGAGTCCGACGAGCGCCTGGGCGGGTTCCTGCGCGGCCAGTTCCTGGTGATGATCGCGCAGGGTGTGTTCTATGCCATCGGCCTGCAGCTGATCGGGCTGCGGCTTGGCATCCTGGTGGGCCTGATCGCGGGCCTGATCAGCTTCGTGCCTTACCTGGGCGCGACGGTCGGGGCGATCCTGATGCTGCTGGCGGCGCTGGTGCAGGCGCAGGGCGTGGATTGGCAGCTGCTGATCCTGGGTACCGCCGTGTTCACCGCCGGCCAGTTGCTGGAGAGCTACGTGCTCACCCCGCGCCTGGTCGGCGACCGGATCGGCCTGCACCCGGTGGCGGTGATCTTCGCGGTGATGGCTGGCGGGCAGCTGTTCGGGTTCCTGGGCATGTTGCTGGCGCTGCCGATCGCCGCGGTGGGGAACGTGCTGATCAGCTACGCCTACGAGCGCTATACGGCCAGCAGCCTGTACCACGGGGTGGTGCCTGAATCCGGCGGCGACGGTTCTTCGGTGTCGATCGTGCTGGCCGACGATGACCGGGGGACGCCGCGGGCGTGAACGGAATTCCCGGCGGCACCGGGGGCGGGATGCAGCTGCCGCTGGCGCTGCGCTTCCCGCCCGACCAGCGCTTCGACACCTTCGTTGGCGCGCCGGCGGGAGCGCTGGAGCAATTGCGCGCGCTGGCAAGCGGAGCCGGGAGCGACTGGCTGTATCTTGCCGGGCCGGCGTCCACCGGCAAGAGCCATCTGGCACTGGCCGCCTGTGCCGATGCGCAGGCGCTGGGGCGGCGCGTGGCCTACCTGCCGCTGGCCAGCGCCGCCGGCCGGATGGAGGATGCGCTTTCAGCGCTTGATGACTACGACCTGGTGGCGCTGGACGGGCTCGACGCGGTGGCCGGCCGGCGCGAAGACGAGCAGGCTCTGTTTGATTTCCACAACCGGGCGCGCGATGCCGGCACCGCGGTGCTGTATTCGGCGCGCGTGCCGGCCGTGGAACTGCCCGTGACCTTGCCCGACCTGCGTTCGAGGCTGGCGCAGTGCGTGCGCGTGCGCCTGCAGCCGCTGGACGACGAAGGCCGCCGCGAGGTGCTGCGGCTGCGGGCCCGGCGCCGCGGGCTGCAGATGGACGCGGCTGCGATTGACTGGCTGCTGCGGCGCGTGGACCGCGAGCTTGCCAGCCTGACCGGATTGCTGGACCGCCTCGATCGCGAATCGCTGGCGGCGCAGCGTCGCATCACGGTGCCGTTCCTGCGCAAGGTGCTGGTGGGTTCCTGAGCCGCCGGGCGCCCGGCGCGGCGGAGGTCAGCCGGCGGGCCCTGCAGCCAGTTCGCGGTCCAGGGCGGCAAGGCGTTCCGGCGTCCCGACATCCGTCCAGCGCCCGCGGTGGTGCTCCCCCGTCACCTGGCCTTCCGCGCTCGCCGCGCGCAACAGCGGGGCGAGCCGGAACCGCGGCGGTTCCTCGCGTGACCCCGGTGTTTCGCCGATCACGCGCCGCCAGTCGTCGAAAAGCGACGCGCGATAGACCCCGATGCCCGCGAACGTGAGCTTCTGGGCCCCGTCGTTGCACACGCTGCCGTCGGCCGCGAGCGCGAAGTCGCCGCCTGGATGGTGCGGCGGGTTGTCCACCAGCACCAGGTGTGCGTCGCCGGGCGGCTGTCCAGGCAGGCGGGCGAGGTCGTAGTCGGTCCACACGTCGCCATTGATCGCGATGAACGGATCGTTCCCGAGCACGCCGCGCGCATGCCACATGCCGCCGCCGGTCTCCAGCGGCACGTCGCCCTCGTGCGAGTAGTGGATGGACAGGCCCCAGCGGCTGCCATCTCCCAGCGCTTCGGGAAACTGCTCCGCCAGCCAGGAGATGTTCACCACCACTTCGGTGACCCCTGCTGCTGCCAGGCGCTCCAGGTGCCAGGCGATCAGCGGGCGCCCGCCTGCGCGCAGCAGCGGCTTGGGCGTGGCGTCGGTGAGCGGGCGCATGCGTTCGCCCAGGCCGGCAGCGAAAATCAGGGCCTTCATCGAGTCAACGGTCCGTATCCAGGCGGGCGACAACGGGGCACAGGGTAAACTCAACGCCCTTTCACAGGCGAGCGGACGATGTCGAATCTGCAGGTGGTATTGCTGTCGGGTGGATCCGGGACACGGCTGTGGCCGCTTTCCCGAGAGGCCTATCCCAAGCAGTTCCTGCCGCTGGCGGGTGAGCAGACGATGCTGCAGGACACCTGGCAGCGGGTCGCGCCGCTGGCTGGTGGCGCGCCGATCGTGGTGGCCAACGAGGAGCACCGCTTCCTGGCCGCCGAGCAGCTGCGCGTGGTGGGCGTGGATGACGCTGCCATCGTGCTTGAACCTGCGGGCCGCAACACCGCGCCGGCGATCGCGGCGGCGGCGCTGCAGGCAATGGCGGGCGGAGGAGATCCGCTGCTGCTGGTGCTTCCTTCGGACCACGTGGTGCGCGACGCACAGGCGTTCCAGGCCGCGGTCCGCGAGGCGATGCCCGCGGCCGCCGACGGCGCGCTGGTGACCTTCGGGATTGTCGCCGATGCGCCCGAAACAGGCTTCGGCTACATCCAGGCCGGGGCGGGCGAGGGCGTGCGCCCGGTGCTGCGCTTCGTGGAAAAGCCCGACGCCGGGACCGCCCGCGCCTACCTGGGAAGCGGTGACTACTACTGGAACAGCGGCATGTTCCTGTTCCGCGCCTCGCGCTACCTGGAGGAGCTGGAGAAGTTCAACCCGGCGATGGTCGAAGCCGTCCGCAAGGCCTTCGACGGCGCCGCGCGGGATGGCGACTTCGTGCGCCTGGACCGGGAGGCGTTCGCGGCCTCGCCGTCGGATTCGATCGACTACGCGGTCATGGAGAAGACCGGCCGCGCCATGGTCCTGCCGGTGGACATCGGCTGGAACGACGTGGGCTCCTGGTCCGCGCTGTGGGAAGTCAGCGAGCAGGATGCCGACGGCAACGCCCACCACGGCGAGGTGATCGCCGTCGACAGCCACCGCAACTATGCCTATTCGCGCCGGCTGGTGGCGCTGGTGGGCGTGGACGACCTGGTGGTGGTGGAAACCGACGACGCCGTGCTGGTGGCGCGCAAGGACAGGGTGCAGCAGGTCAAGGACGTGGTGGCGAGGCTGAAGGCGGACGATCGCAGCCACGCGGTGCTGCACCGGGAGGTGCATCGTCCCTGGGGCAGCTACGACTCGATCGACCAGGACGACGGTTTCCAGGTGAAGCGGATCAAGGTGAAGCCGGGTGGGCGCCTGTCGCTGCAATCCCACCGGCACCGCGCCGAGCACTGGATCGTGGTCCGCGGGACCGCCCGCGTGACCCGTGACAACGACGTGTTCGAGCTGCATGCCAACCAGTCCACGTACATCCCGCTGGGCGCGAAGCACCGGCTGGAGAATCCCGGGACGGAGACGCTGGAGCTGATCGAGGTGCAGTCCGGCGACTACCTGGGCGAAGACGACATCGTGCGCTACGAAGACGTGTACGGACGCTCCTGACGAAGCAGGGCCGGCCCGCCTGCCGGGGCACCGGCGGGGCGGGCGACCCGCCCCGCAAATCCAATGTGCGACTAACGGGTGGGGGCTGCGGCCAGCCGGTAGATGCGCACGTCCGGATCCGGACTGCCGACCTTCTCCACCTGCGCGCCGGAAACGCGGATGCCGCCGGCTGGGGGCGTCATCGCCGTTTCCACGGCCTCGCGGATCCTGTCGTCGACCGGGTCCGGGCGCAGCGCCAGCACGCCGGCCAGCACGCAAATGCAGCCCAGCGAGGCTGCAAGCGGCAAGGCCCAACCCCGGTGCGATGGCGTCTTCGCCACGAGCGCCGCGCGCAGCCGCTGCTCGCCTCCGGGCGGGGGCGTGAGCCGCGCCAGTGCGCGTGTGGGCATGTGCTCGTCCATCAGTGCTCTCCCAGCCATTGCTTCAGCCGTTTGACCGCCTGGTGCCGGCGCGAGGCGACGGTGCCTTCGGGGATGCCGAGTACCTCACCGATTTCACGCGCGGCCATGCCGCTGAACTCGGCCATCAGGACCACCTGCAGCATCCGGCCCGGCAGCCGCCGCAGCGCCGCGTGCAGGTTGGCCTGCTCCGCCTCCGCCGCCGGATCCTCCGTGCCGGCGACGCCCTCCAGGGAGTCCGGCGCCGCCGGCCAGCCGCGCAGCTTGCGCCACCGCAGCCGGTTGCGGGCCAGGTTGAGGGCCGCGGTCCATGCCAGCGCGTCCACGCGCTCTGGATCCACACGGTCCCTGCGGTCCCACAGGCGCAGGTAGGCATCGTGGATCATGTCCTGGCATTCCTGGGCGTCCCACAGCATCCGGTACAGGGCGTTGTAAAGCGGGCGCTCGACGCGCCGGTAGGACGCGACGAGCTCCCCCTCGTCGATGGACACGCCGTCAGGGGGCGTTGCCGGGCAGCATTGCCTGGACCACGACCAGCCGCATGCTTCCATCCTCGGCGGCGCTGGTCCCCAGGACCAGGAATTCGCCGGGATCCATCAGGACCCGCGTCTGGATCCGTGCGTCCCAGTCGTCGTCGGTTTGCTTCATGTCCATGTCGACATCGAGCGTGACGCCGGCTTCAGAAAGCCTGCTGCCGCCCCTGATGACCAGGTTGCTCGTTGCCGAGTCGAAACCCTGTGCATGCGAGGCGAGGACCTCGGTGAAGCCCTGCAGCCGATAGCCCTGCAGGCCAAGCCCCTGGGACGCCGCTTCCAGGGCAGGCCGCAGTGCTTCAACGCGGGGGTCCGCGGGTGCCGGGTCGGAGGTGCCTGCAACCAGCCAGAAGCGCAGGCGGATCGGCGTATCCCGTGCACCTTCCGACTCTGCCGGGGGAGTGCCGAGGGTGTCGATGGCCTCGCCCAGCGATTCCTGGATGGCGGGTGGCGCGAGCACCAGCAGCCTGCCGTCGCTGCGCGACACCGAGCCGGTTTGATCCGCGCGCAGCACGCCTGAAAGGGCCTGTTCGACGGCGATCAGCTGTGCCGGTGGCACGTCGTAGACCTCCAGCACCGGCCCCTGTGCGTTGGCGGTCTGGCCGCCCTCGGTGCCACATGCCGCAAGCATCAGCGCGGCGGCCAGCGCCACGCCGCCTGGTTTGAAAATCCGCATGCCTGTTCTCCCTGGTACCCGGCCGCGAGCGGGCCGTTCCCTTTCATCTACACGGCAGCGGAAGAATCCTTCATTCCACTCCCGGGTCAGCGTCCGCGCAGCAGCTGCGCCAGCCCGAGGATGATGATTGCGCCGACCAGCGCGCCGACGAATCCGGCCGCCTCGCCGGCGTCGTACCAGTCCAGCTGCTGGCCCAGCCAGGTGGCCAGCAGCGCGCCACCGATCCCCAGCAGCGAGGTAAGGATGATGCCCATCCGGCGCCGGCCGGGAATGACCAGGCGCGCGAGGATGCCCACGATCAGGCCGAGCACGATGATGAAAAGCCAGCTTTCGCTGCCGAAAGGAAGCGGCATGTCCTGTTCCCCTGGAAGGATTGGGCGATCGGCGGAAGCCTAGCCGATCGCCCCGTTCCGGGCGAGTCCCGCGCTCAGCGGCCGGTTTCGCCGTTCTGGCTGGCGTGGTGGTGTCCTGCGAGCACCTTCGCCACGCAGGCCGTGACCTTCTTGACCATGTCGATGTGCAGGAACTCGTTGGGCCCGTGTGCGTTGGAGTGCGGCCCCAGCACCCCGGTGATCAGGAACTGCGCGCGCGGGAACTTGCCGCCCAACAGACCCATGAACGGGATCGACCCGCCTTCGCCCATGAACACCGGCGGCTTGCCGAAGAACTCGCGGCTGCCCTCGTCCAGCGCCTTGCCCAGCCACGGCGCCAGCGCCGGCGCGTTCCAGCCGGTGGCGGCCTTTTCAAGCTCCAGCGTGACCTTGCAGCCGTTGGGGGTGTCGCGGGTGAGCGCCTCCTCAAGCAGCTCGCCCGCGCGCTTGCCGTCGATCGTGGGCGGCAGGCGCAGCGACAGCTTGACCGCGGTGTGGGTGCGCAGCACGTTGCCCGCGGAGTCCAGGCTGGGCAGGCCGTCCACGCCGGTGATCGAAAGCGCCGGGCGCCAGGTGCGGTTGAGGATCAGCTCGGCCGGATCGTCGCTGACCGGGCGCAGCCCGTCCACGAGCGGGAACTTGTCGTACACCGCGCTTCCCACGACCTCGGCCGCCTGGCGGGCCTGCTCCAGGCGCTCGTCCGGGATCGCGGCGTGCAACGCGTCGATCAGGATCCGGCCGCTGTCCTCGTCCTCGATGCGCGAAAGCAGCTGGCGCAGCAGGCGGAAGCTGGAGGGGATGATCCCGGACGCATCGCCCGAGTGGACCCCTTCGGTGAGCACCTCCACCTTGAGGTTGCCGCCGGCCATGCCGCGCAGCGATGTGGTGCACCACAGCTGCTCGTAGTTGCCGCAGCCCGAATCCAGGCACACCACCAGCGAGGGCGTGCCGATGCGGTCGGACAGGTGTTCGACGTAGGCGGGCAGGTCGTAGCTGCCTGATTCCTCGCAGGACTCGATCAGCAGCACGCAGCGCGAATGCGGCACGCCCTGGTCCTGCAGCGCCATGATCGCGCCCAGCGAGCTGTAGATGGCGTAGCCGTCGTCGGCGCTGCCGCGGCCATAGAGCTTGCCGTCCTGCAGCACCGGCTTCCACGGGCCCTTGTCATCGTCCCAGCCGGTCACCTCCGGCTGCTTGTCCAGGTGTCCGTACAGCAGCACGCAATCCTCGTCGCTGCCGCCATTGAACGCGGGGACCTCGATCAGGATCACCGGCGTACGGCCCTCCAGCCTCACCACCTCGACCTGGATGCCCTCGATCGGCTGCTGCCGGGCCCAGCCTTCCATCAGCCTGACCGCCTCGTCCATGTAGCCGTTCTTTTCCCAGTCGGGGTCGAACATCGGCGACTTGGCGGGAATGCGGATGAACTCGCTGAGCTGCGGGATCAGGTCTTCGTCCCACTTGTCGGAGACATAACGGTCGAGCCGGCTGGTATCCATGGCGTTCTCTGGGTGCGGGGAAGCAGCCAGTTTAACGCGTGCGGGTTTCAGGCTTTTCCTACGGGCACGCGGGGCGTGAACCGGACGGGGAGGGCGGGTTCGGTGATGCGCGACGGGCGGCCGGGCAGGGACACTGTGCCTGCCGGTCGGGGGACAGGCCCTGGCCCGCTGAGGAAGCCACAACACACCAAGGAGCAGGACATGAATGCAATCAGGACCGTGATCGCCAGCCTCGTGCTGTCGCTGCTGATGGCCGGCGGCGCCATCGCCAGCGAGAAAGTGAACATCAACACCGCCGATGCCGAGACGCTCTCGCGGGTGCTGGCCAATGTCGGGCCTTCCAAGGCCGAGCAGATCGTGGCCCACCGGGCGGCGAACGGGCCGTTCAAGAGCGCCGACGAACTGGCCATGGTCAAGGGCATCGGCCTGGCGACCGTCGAGCGCAACCGGGATCGTATCGAGGTGGGGTCGGGCCAGCGCCGTGCCGCGTCGCCGGCATCGTCGGGCTCCGGGTCGCAGCGCTGACCCACGCTTCTTCGCGCCCATGGGCGCGTCGATACCGGGGGCAGGACGCTCCCGCATGGAACCGGCAGGATGCCGTTACAGGGAAGTAGAGCCGCCCGTTCGCGCCCCGGCGCGAGCGGGCGGCGCCTTTTCAGGCCATGCGTCCGCCGCGAAGGCGCCTGCCGCTAGACTTGCGCCATGGTCGCTGATCTTCCCGCGCCGCAGGTGCTCCCTGCCCACGAGCATCGCCGCGAACGCTGGCGCAATGGTCTGGGCTGGACGCGCCAGATCATGGCCTGGCCGGCCGGCGACGCGCATTGGCTCTGGCGGCTGTCGGTGGCTGAAATCGAGCAGCCGGCGCCATATTCCACGTTTCCGGGCGTCGACCGCGAGCATGTGCTCCTGGAGGGGGAAGGGCTGCGGCTGCGCTTTGGCGATGGCCGGCTTGAAGCGCTGGATCCACCCGGAGGCAGGGCACGGTTCGCGGGCGAGGTGCCTGTGACCGGCGAGCCGCTCGGTGGCAGGGCGGTCGCTCTCAACCTGATGTGGCGAAGGGACGCCTTCCAGGCAGAGCTGCTGCATCGGCCCCTCGTGGGGCCAATGCTGTTCTTTGCCGGCGGGGCCGAGACCTGGCTGCTTTACCTGCGCTCGGGCCAGGCCCGGTTTGACGCGGCCAGCGGGCTCGCCCCGATGGCCCAGGGCGATGCCGCCGTGCTCGCCGCGCCGGCCCGCCGCCGCTTCCTGCTTGATGGCGGCGGCGAGCTCCTGGCGATGCGCCTGCGGCTCAGAACTCCAGGTTGACCGAAAGCCAGAGGCGGCGGCCTTCCTGGATGGTGCCGGTGGTGCTGCGGCCGATCTGGGCGTAGTACGAGCCCCATCCGCTTTCACCGTCGGCGAGGGGGTAGTAGCCGCCTTCGAGGAAGTCCTTGTCCAGCAGGTTGTAGATGGTGGCGTTGAAGGTGACGCGGTCGGACGCGCGCCACGAGCCGCCCAGGTGGAACTGGGTCCACGACTTCAGCGGGCCCAGGCCGTCGAGGATGGTCCGGTCGGACGCGCTGAGGTTGTCGCGCAGGCTGGTGAAGCGATCGCGCTCGCCCTGGTACTCGCCGCGCAGCCACAGGCTGAGCGTATCGGTGGCGTCCCAGTCCAGGCTCGCGTTGACGATGTGGTTGGCCTGGTTGGTGAAGGGCGCGCCACGGTCGGCGCCGCTCTTCTGCTCGGTGTCGGTCCAGGTCCAGTTGCTGCCGATCGACCAGCGCGGGGCGAAGTCCCAGCGCGCCGCGAACTCCGCGCCGCGGCTTTCGGCTTCGCCCACGTTGGTGTTCTGGGCAAAGCTGTCCTGGGTGAAGCCGCTGCCCAGGTCCAGGCAGCCGGGCAGGTTGGGGCCGCTGGCCGCCCAGCAGTTCGGCACCGGCGTGCCGGTGCTGATCATGTCCTCGAACTCGGTGTGGAACAGCGTGAGGTTGGCGTTGAAACCGGCGTGGTTGTCGAAGTAGAAGCCGATCTCGAAGTTGTCGCTGGTCTCCGGCTGCAGGTGCGGGCTGCCGATGGTGATGGTGCGGCCCTGCGCGGTGGCGCCGTTGATGCCGTCGTGGAGCTGGTTGACCGACGGGGTGCGATAGCCGCGGCTGAAGCCCCCCTTGATGGTCCAGCTGTCGCTGGCCGCCCAGGTCAGGTAGGCGCGCGGGCTGAAGTGGCCGCCGAATGCGTCGTGGTCCTCGTAGCGGCCGCCGAAGGTGAAGCCGAGCGCATCGCCCAGCCTCCATTCGTCCTCCAGGAACAGCGCCCAGGAACTGCGTTCGAAGCGATCGACGGCAATGCCGTCCTCGACTTCCGCATCGATGTACTGGCCGCCGACCGTCAGGGTATGGCTCTCGCCCAGCGGCGCCACCAGGCGCGTGTCCAGGATCAGGTCGGTGGACTCGAGCTTGCGCGGCGCGCCGCCGACGATGCCCGGGAAGTTGGTCCAGGCCAGGCCGATGGTGCCGGGGATGGTGCGGCCCTCGGTCTCGGTGGTCTTGTAGGTGAGGGCGCTTTCCCAATGGCCGATGTCCAGCGAACCGCGGTGCGCCAGCACCGCCTGGGTGCGCTCGAACCGCAGTTCGTCGGCGTAGCCCGAGGCGCTGTCGCTGGGCACGGTGCAGCCCGCCACGGCGTTGCCGCCCCAGCCATCCAGTGTGCCCAGCTGGCAGTCGTCGTTGTCGTAGACCTGCCGTCCCTGGTCCAGGTCCAGGGAGACTTCGTGGAAGTCGTTGGGGGTGAGCGTCAGCCGCGCGCCCCAGCTGGTGCTGCGGCCCTCGACCGCCGCCGCGCCGCGGCGGCTGACCACGTTGCCGTCCTCGAAGGACAGGTCGGAGGCCCCGCGTTCATGGATGCTGCCCCGCACCGCCAGGCCCAGGCGGTCGCTGGCCAGGGGCCCGGCGAGGTAGACGTTGGCGCCGGATGAGCTGCCGTAGTCCCGGTTTTCCTGGAAGGTGTGGTTGAGCCCGACCGAGCCGCTCCAGGTGTCGGGCACGCTGCGGGTGATGATGTTCACCACGCCGCCCACGGCATCCGAGCCGTACAGCGTGGACATCGGCCCGCGGATGACCTCGATGCGCTCGATCGCCGACAGCGGCGGCATGAAGCCGTTGGCGGTCTCGCCGAACCCGTTGGGGGTGATGTCGCCGCCGTTGTTCTGGCGGCGGCCGTCGATCAGCACCAGGGTGTAGGCGCTGGGCATGCCGCGGATGCTGATGTTGAGGCCGCCGGTCTTGCCCGTGCCCTGGCCGATGTCCACGCCTTCCACCTCGCCCAGCGCTTGGGCCAGGTTGCCGAACTGGCGCCGCTCGAGGTCCTCGCGGGTGATGACGCTGATGCTCGCCGGGGCATCGGTGATCTTCTGTTCGAAACCGGCGGCGGTCACCACCACGGTATCGAAGTCGACGACGGACGCGTCGGAGGCCGGCGCCGCCAGCGCGTTGGCGACGGGGCAGCCGGCCAGCAGCAGCGCGCAGGCCAGGGCGCTGCGGCGCGGACGACGTGACACGGGGATACAGCGATGAAGCATCAGCTCGACTCCAGGTTGATGGCACGCATTCGGACCTGGTCTGGCGGCGGCTGACAGGCGGGACGCGAGAAATGGGATCTGGTTGACCGCGGCATCGGGTCCCGAGCCGGGGCCTGAGAATTGTAATGCGAATGATTCCTGTTACAAGCCCGGGGCGAGGGCCCGCGCCTGGATGCAGGCGCCGCGCGACCCGATCCGGCTCAGTCGCGGTCGTCGCGGGTCCAGACTGCTCCGTCGTGAACCTTCACCGGGAACTTGATCGCCGGCTCATACGCGGGTGCGCACAGGGCGCGCCCGTCGCGCACGTCGAACTTCGCGCCATGCAGCACGCACTCGATGGTGCCGGTTGCGGGATCAAACTCGCCCGCCGACAGCTCGAAGTCCTCGTGGCTGCAGCGGTCTTCCAGCGCGTAGAGCTCGCCGTCGTGATTGAACACGAGGATGGGGGTATCACCGTCCCAGGCGGTCTGCATCTCGCCGGGGAGCAGCTCGGAGGTGGCGCACACGCGCACCCAGCCTTCGGTATCCGTCGTCATTGCAGGGGCTTTTCCAGTACTTCAAAACGCAGGTCGTCGCGGCGGGGAATGCCGAAGCGCTCATCGCCATAGGGGAATGGCTTGAACACTCCCGTGCGCCGGTAGCCGCGACGTTCGTACCAGCCGATGAGTTCGTCGCGCTGGACCAGCACGGTCATGCGCATTGCCGGCAGCTGCCAATCTGCGGCAATGCGCTCGCACTCGGCCAGCACCGCCTTGCCCACGCCCGCGCCCTGCAGGCCCGGACGCACCGCAAACATGCCGAAGTAGCCCGCTCCGTCCTCGACCGCCACGTGCGCACAGGCCATCAGGCCATCCGGCGCAGGCGCGCTGCCCGCTTCGGCCAGCAGCACGATGCTCCGCGGCCGCTCGATGTCCTGGCGCAGCACGTCCGGGTCGATGCGCGGACCGTCGAGCAGGTCGGCCTCGGTGGTCCAGCCGGCGCGGCTGGCGTCGCCGCGATAGGCGGAGGTCACCAGCGCAACGACGGCATCGATGTCGGCAACGGTGGCGCGCCGGAAACGCAGCGGGGGCGCGGCCTCCTCAGCCAAGCAGCTTGCGGACCTTGTGGAGGGCGGTGATGAAGGCTTCGATTTCATCGTGCGTATTGTAGAAGGCCAGCGACGCGCGGCAGGTGGCGGCAACGCCGTAGAACTGCAGCAGCGGATGCGCGCAGTGCTGGCCCGAGCGCACCGCCACGCCTTCCAGGTCCAGCAGCGTGGCCAGGTCGTGGGCGTGGGCGCCTTCCACCAGGAACGACACCACCGCGGCCTTCTCCGGCGCGCGGCCGATGATGCGCAGGCCCTCGACCCTGTCCATCTCCTCGGTCAGGTGCGCCAGCAGCTCGGCCTCGCGCGCCTGGATGCCGGCCATGCCGATGCCCGACAGGTAATCCACGGCCGCGCCCAGGCCCACGAAGCCGGCGATGTTGGGGGTGCCGGCCTCGAAACGGTGCGGCGGATCGTTGAACACCGTGCCGTCGAAGCTGACCTCCTTGATCATCTCCCCGCCGCCGATGAAGGGCGGCATGGCCTCCAGGTGCCCCGGCCGCGCCCACAGCGCGCCGGTGCCGGTGGGCCCGCACATCTTGTGGCCGGTGAAGGCGTAGAAGTCGCAGCCGATGGCGGCCACGTCCACCTGGCGGTGCGGCATGGCCTGCGAGCCGTCCACCACGGTGGTGATGCCGCGCCGCCGCGCTTCACGGCAGATGTCGCGCACGGGGTTCACGGTGCCCAGCAGGTTGGACACATGGGTGACCGCCAGCAGCTTCACGTCAGGCGTCATGTCCCGGTACAGCGCGTCCAGGTCCAGGCTGCCGTCCTGGTTGATTTCCGCCACCCTGATCTTCGCGCCGGTGCGCTCGGCCACCAGCTGCCAGGGGACGATGTTGGCGTGGTGCTCCATCCGGGAGACCAGGATCGTGTCCCCGGCACCCAGTCGTGGCAGCGCCCACGAATAGGCCACCAGGTTGATGGCGAAGGTGGTGCCGCTGCACAGCACGAGGTCGTCCGGGCGGGCGTTGATGAAGGCCGCCAGCCGGCGGCGCGCCCCTTCGTACGCCTCCGTGGCCTCGCTGCCCAGCTGGTGCACGGCGCGGCTCACGTTGGCGTTGCTGTGCCGGTAGAACAGATCCATCGCCTCGATCACCGCCGCAGGCTTCTGCGCGGTGTTGGCGCTGTCCAGGTACACCAGCGGCTTGCCGTGCACCTGGCGCTGCAGCAGGGGGAAATCGGCGCGTATCGCCTCCCAGTCCACGCCGCCGGCGCGCGCCTGGGCAGCTCCGGCGGAGACCGGCGGCGTCATCCCGCCACGCCCTGGAGCTTTGCCACGACCTGCTTCTCCAGCGCTTCGCGCAGGATCGGATCCTCGACCGCGGAGAGCGGCTCGCGGGTGAACGCTTCGGTCAGCAGGATCCTGCCCTCGCGTTCGGACAGGCCGCGGGTGCGCAGGTAGAACAGCGCCTCCTCATCGAGCTGGCCCACGGTGGCGCCGTGCGCCGCTTCCACCTCATCGGCGTGGATCACCAGTACCGGCTGGGTATCGATCTCCGCGTTGGGCGCAAGCAGCAGGTTCTTGTTGGACAGCTTGGCGTCGGTGCCGTCCGCGCCGGCCTGGATGGTGATGCCGCCGTGGAACACGACGCGGCCGCGGCCGGTTGCCATCCCGCGCCAGAGCAGGCCGGAAGACGTGTCGCGGGCGATGTGCTCGATGCCCAGGCGGGTGTCCAGGTGCCTGCGGCCATCGGCAAGCAGCACGCCGTTGGCGTCGGCCCGCGCGTTGTCGCCCACCAGCTGGACGTTGAGTTCATGGCGCGAGAGCGCGCCGCCCAGCTCCAGGTCCACGCGGCGGTAGTGCGCGGACTCCTGCAGCGTTGCCTGGGTGCGCAGGAACGCCGTGGCGCCGTCCGACCCGGACTGGATGCGGGCGTGCTCGAGCACGCCGTGCGCGCCCACCTCGATCTCCATCAGGGCGTTGTCCAGATGGCGGTGATCGCCGGCTACCAGGTGGTGCTCGATCAGCGCCAGCCGCGCGCCTTCGCCCAATTCGATGCGGTGGCGCAGGTGCCAGGCGAGCTCGGCGCCATCCTGCGGCGCGCCCACGAAGACCACGTGCAGGGGCGCTTCAACCCTGGTACCCGCGGGCACCTTTACCTGCACGCCCTCGCGGGCGAGGCTCGCGGCCAGCCGGGCAAATACGGCGTCACGGTCGGCGTAGCGGTCGTCGCCGCCCGCGGCCGACGCCTGCAGGTTGGTCTCCACGCCGGCATCCAGGCCGGCCATGTCCGACAGGGCGGGTGCGTGGCGGCCGTTGACGAAGACCAGGCGCGGGGCGGGAATGTCCTCCAGCAGCGTGGCGTCGATTTCCGGCGCATGGTCGGCGGAGGCGAACTCGCGGCGCTCAAGCGCCCGCAGCGGGGTGTATTTCCAGGCCTCGCTGCGCGGGCCGGGCAGCCCGTCCTGGAGCACGGTCTCCAGCGCGGCGCGGCGGCCGGCGTCGTCCTCGAAGCCGCTGGCCAGCGACTGCAGCAGGGCGCTCATGCCACCTCCGGTGCGATGCGGTCCTTGACCCAGGCGTAGCCGTGCTCTTCCAGCTGCTCGGCCAGCTCCGGCCCGCCGCTCTCGACGATGCGGCCGTCGGCCAGCACGTGCACCACGTCCGGGCGGATGTATTCGAGCAGGCGCTGGTAGTGGGTGATGACCAGGAAGGCGCGGTCGGGCGAGCGCAGCGCGTTGACGCCCTCGGCCACGTGGCGCAGGGCGTCGATGTCGAGCCCCGAGTCGGTCTCGTCCAGGATCGCCAGCTTGGGCTCCAGCACCGCCATCTGGAAGATCTCGTTGCGCTTCTTCTCACCGCCCGAGAAGCCCTCGTTGACGCCGCGGTGCAGCAGCTTGTCGTCCAGGTGCAGCACCGAGAGCTTCTCGCGCACCAGCTTGAGGAACTGCATGGAGTCCAGCTCCTCCTCGCCGCGGGCCTTGCGCTGGGCGTTGAGCGAACTGCGCAGGAAATAGGTGTTGTTCACGCCCGGGATCTCGACCGGGTACTGGAAGGCCAGGAACAGGCCGGCGGCGGCGCGCTCTTCCGGATCCAGGTCCAGCAGCGGCTTGCCCTCGAACTCGACCGTGCCTTCGGTGATCTCGTAGCCGTCGCGGCCGGCGAGGATGTTGCCAAGGGTGGATTTGCCGGCGCCGTTGGGGCCCATGATGGCGTGCACCTGGCCCGGCTGCAGTTCCAGCGACAGGCCCTTGAGGATTTCGCGCCCGTTGATGCTGGCGTGGAGGTTTTCGATCTTCAGCATGATGTCTCTTCCATAAGGCGGGCAGGCCCGCCGGGTGGTGTCTGGGGATTGGCGGGCCGGGGCCCGCGGCAAAGCTCTGTCCGCCTCAGCCGACGCTGCCTTCCAGCGAGATGTCGAGCAGCGCCTTGGCCTCGATCGCGAACTCCATCGGCAGTTCGCGGAAGACCGACTTGCAGAAGCCGTCGACGATCAGGCTGATCGCGTCCTCCTCGGAGATCCCGCGCGAGCGGCAGTAGAACAACTGGTCGTCGCTGATCTTGGAGGTGGTGGCCTCGTGCTCGACGGTGGCGGTCGGGTTCTTGACCTCGATGTAGGGGAAGGTGTGTGCGCCGCACTTCTTGCCGATCAGCAGCGAGTCGCACTCGGTGAAGTTGCGCGCGCCCTCGGCGTTGCGGTCCACCTTGACCAGGCCGCGGTAGGTGTTCTGGCCGCGCCCGGCGCTGATGCCCTTGCTGATGATCTTGCTCTTGGTGCGCTTGCCCACGTGGACCATCTTGGTGCCGGTGTCGGCCTGCTGGGCGTGGTGGGTGAGCGCCACGGAATAGAACTCGCCGACCGAGTCGTCGCCCAGCAGGACGCACGACGGGTACTTCCAGGTGATGGCCGAGCCGGTTTCCACCTGGGTCCAGATGACCTTGCTGCGCGCACCGCGGCACTCCGCCCGCTTGGTGACGAAGTTGTAGATCCCGCCCACGCCATTCTCGTCGCCCGGATACCAGTTCTGCACCGTGGAGTACTTGATCTCGGCGTCTTCCAGTGCCACCAGCTCGACCACCGCCGCGTGCAGCTGGTTCTCGTCGCGCATCGGCGCCGTGCAGCCCTCGAGATACGACACGTGGCCCTTGTCCTCGCAGATGATCAGGGTGCGCTCGAACTGGCCGGTGTGGTTGGCATTGATGCGGAAATAGGTGCTCAGCTCCAACGGGCAGCGCACGCCCTTGGGGATGTAGACGAAGCTGCCATCGGAGAACACCGCGGAGTTCAGCGCGGCGAAGTAGTTGTCGCCCACCGGCACCACCGTGCCCAGGTACTTCTTCACCAGGTCCGGGTGTTCCTGGATGGCCTCGGACATCGAGCAGAAGATCACGCCGGCTTCCCTGAGCTCCTTCTGGAACGTGGTGCCCACGGAGACCGAATCGAACACCGCGTCCACGGCCACGCCCGCCAGGCGGGCGCGCTCATGCAGCGGCACGCCGAGCTTGTCGTAGGTGTCCAGCAGCTCCTGCGGCACCTCGTCGAGCGACTTGTACTTCGGGCCCTTGGGCGCGGAGTAGTAGCTCAGGGCCTGGAAGTCGATCGGCTGGATCTTCAGGCGCGCCCACTTCGGCACCGGCATGGTCAGCCAGTGGCGGTATGCGGCCAGGCGCCACTCGAGCATCCATTCGGGCTCGCCCTTCTTCGCGGAAAGCGCGCGGATGGTGTCCTCGTCCAGCCCGGGCGGGAGCGAATCGGTCTCGATGTTGGTGACGAATCCGGCCTCGTACTTGCGGCCGAGCTGCTCGTGCACCAGCGCGTTGGCGATGGGTTCTTCGACGGGGGTCAGGGTTTCAATCATCTGGGTGGCCATTGGCTGCCTTGTAGTTCAGTTGCCTGCGAGGCGGGCGGGGATCCGCTTCGCCGCGGGAGGGGGGGAGGGGGGGATTGGCGCGTCTTCCAGCATCTGCGCCAGGCTCACCGCGCCCAGCGCGGCGGCGATCACGTCGTTGATCCGGCGCCAGTTGGCGCGGACGCCGCACTGGTGGGCGATGCCGCACTCGTGGTCGTCCAGGCTGCATTCGGTCATTGCCAGCGGCCCTTCCATGGCCTCGACGACCTCGACCAGGCTGATCGCCTCGGCGGGCCGCGCCAGGCGGTAGCCGCCGTGGGCGCCGCGGAAACCTTCCACAAGGCCGGCCTGGGCCAGCGGCTTGAGCACCTTGCTCACCGTGGGCGCCTCCAGTCCCGCGCGCTCGGCCAGCTCCGCCGCGCTGAGCACGGCGTCCGGCCGTGCGGCAAGCACGGTCAGCACCACGGTGGCGTAGTCGGTCATGCGGGTGACGCGGAGCATGGGGAATCCTCGAATCAGGACCGAAATTGTACTCTTTGCCGGCCGGCCGCTCAAACGCCCGGGAGGGCGGGGGTTCAGGGGCGGGGGAATCCAGGTCGTGCACCAGCACGCCCGCCTCGCATCCGCGCCCCGGGTTGTAGACAATGGCGCGATCATCCCGACCGGCCGGATCCCGATGTCGAAGAGCAAGAAGACCGCAAAGACCAAGAAGACCGCGAAGACGAAGAAGCCGAAGAAGATCGAGGCGCGGCTCTCTTCCATCCACGGCAACGGGATCTTCGCAACCGAGGACATCGCCAAGGGCGAGCGCGTGATCCGCTACAAGGGCGCGCTGCGCACCCATGAGGAAGTGGACGAGGAGTACGGCGGCCAGGAGGAGAACGGCCACACCTTCCTCTTCACTCTCAACGACACGTATGTAATCGATGCCAACGTCAGCGCCAACATCGCGCGCTGGATGAATCACAGCTGCGATCCCAACTGCGAGGCGGTGGTGGAAGAGGACGACAAGGGTCGCCCCGAGAAGGACAAGGTCTACATCGAGGCGATCAAGGACATCGCCAAGGGCGAGGAGCTGACCTACAACTACGGCATCGTGCTCGAGGAGCGCCACACGCCGAAGCTGAAGAAGCTGTGGGGCTGCCGCTGCGGCGCGGACAACTGCACCGGGACAATGCTCCAGCCCAAGCGCTGACCGGCCAGGCGCGAGTCAGTCCGGCGCGGTCAGCACGCGCCGGCGCGGCCGCAGCCACGCCAGCAGCATCCCCAGCAGCCCGGCTGCAACCAGGTCCAGCAGCGACTGCCGCAACATCAGCGACAGCGGCAAGGGCTGGCCGACGTAGACCAGGATGTGCCACGGCACGAAAGACACCAGGCCGATGGCCAGGCCGAACTCCAGGCCACTGCGGAGTCGCACCTGGTCACCCTCGTGCAGGCGGTAGTAGAGCCAGGTCATGGCGAAGCCGATCAGCGCATAGGCGGTCAGCACCCACGGCGCGCGCGCGCTGGATTCGGCCCGGCTGCGGTACAGGTCGGCCAGGGCGATGTAGTCGCCGCGCAGGATCAGGCCGTGGACGATGAGGCCGAGCACCATGGCGGCCACCGAAACCACGATGCTGCAGATCCAGAAACGCTTGCCCATGGGGACTCCTCGCGGGGCGGTGCGGGCCGCGGGCCGATGCTAACGCGTGCCGTCGGCCCGCTCCAGCCGGCCGGCTGCGGCGAGCAGGAGGGGGAGGGAGTCGTAGGCGCCTTCGGCGCCGTAGATGCCGTAGTGCAGGTGCGGCGGCGTGCCGCGCGCGTTGCCGGTATCGCCTACGGTTCCCAGCACGGTGCCGGGCAAGACGATGTCGCCGACGGCGAGACCTTCGGCCCAGTCGTCGAGGTGGGCGTAGTAGTGGCGTTCGCGGGCTGGGCCGAGGATCCAGACCTGGCGGCCACCGAGGCCGCGTTCGCCGATCGAGGCGACGATGCCGGGGGTGGCGCTGAGGACGTCGGTGCCGTGGGGGGCGAAGATGTCGACGCCTTCGTGCTGGCGGTCGGCGCCGCGGGGGGCGCCAAAGGTGTCGGCGATGCGCGATGCGTCGACGCCGCGCACGGGCATGGAGAGGGTTTCGGGGGGATCCATCCTCGCGAGCTCCCAGCCCATCCTGGGTTTGGCCATGAAGGGCTGTTCCCAGGCCCAGGCGGCGAGGTAGGCACCGGCGATGAGTACGATGGCCCACACCGTAAGAGCGCGGGCGGCGCGTGCGTAATCCTTGCGGTGTGGTTCGGGCTTTCCGTTGTCGCGTGGAAGATCCATTGCCAGCATTGTTGATTGCAGGCGATGAAAAGGCAGTGGTGGGGTGATGCGACGGTCGGCGCCAGTCGGGGGTGCCCTCCAGCCTCCATGTCCCCCGGCCTCCGCTGCGCTGCGGCCTCCTCCTTTACTTACGGCTGGAGGGCACCCCCGACCGGCGCTCCGGATGTCGCGGCAACCGGTCGAAAAGCGAAGCCGCGCTGCGGAGCTTTCCGGAGCCGAGCCCCGCCGTGGCCGGGAGGCCTTTTCGCGCAAGTAAAGGAGGAGGAATCCGCCGTGAGGCGGATTCCGGGGGACATGGAGCGAAAAGGCCTCGCGGCCGCGGCGGGGCCCATCAGCTCACCGCAAAGTCAGCGACCGCAAACCCCACCACACAGAACAATCACCCACAAAAAAGCCGGCCCCCCTGGAGCCGGCCTTTTGGATCCGGAGCGGTGGAACGCCCCGGAACGGATGGATCAGGCCGCCGCGTCCTTGAGCTTCTTGAGCGGGCGCACCTTGACCTTGACCGAGGCGGGCTTGGCGGCGAACCACTGCTCTTCCTTGGTGAAGGGGTTGATGCCCTTGCGGCGCGGCTTGGCGGGCACCTTCTGCGAGGTGATCTTGAGCATGCCCGGCAGGGTGAACGAACCGACGCCACGCTTGCTCAGCGAGCCGGCAATGGTGTCCTCGAGCGAGGCCAGCACCGCGCGCACGTCCTTGGCGGCCACGCCGCTGGTTTCGGCGATGTGCGAGATCAGGCCGGACTTGGTCAGCGTTTCCTTGATCGCCTTCGGAGCGGCCGCCTTCTTGGCTACGGCCTTCTTCGCGGCGGGCTTCTTGGTCGTCGCCTTCTTTGCTGCTTTCTTCGCCATGTTTCCTGTTCCGTGATGGATGGTGGAGTGGTCTGGCCGATCGCTCGGCATCTGGAATGTAGGCCATGTGCGGGCGCGCGCCAATAGGAAACCGCAAAAAAACAGGGGGTTTTGGACTTTTGGACGATGCGCGGCTGCTTCAGGGGCTGCGCGGGCGGGGTGGCCAGAGGCGCCAGGCGGCCATGAGCAGGATCGCGACGAGGGTGTAGGCGGCCACGAAGGACCACCAGGGCAGGTCGAAGTAGATGAGCCTGGAGAGCCAGTGTTCGATGAAGGAGCCGGCGTAGGCGTCATGTCCAGCGCGCCGGCGCAGCGCCTGCTCCCATTCGGTGAGCGGGCACAGCTTGCCGAGCCATGCCTGCAGGGCGATGAAGGCCATGAGGGCCAGGTGGGTGATGCGGAAGCTGCGGTTGCGCACCCAGCGCCAGCCCAGCGGCCCGCCGGTGAGGATGGCCACGGTCCCGAGCACGACGAAGGCGACGACGCCCACGTGCAGGGCCAGGATGGCGTCGGCGAGGACGGCGGCCGAAGCGGGGGACATGGGCGCGGTCAGTCCTCCGCGTGGCGCGGGCGCCAGCTTTCGGCCAGCTTCTGCTGCACCTGCGGGGGCACCGGCTCGTAATGGCTGAAGTCAATGGCGTAGCGGCCACGGCCGGCGGTGATGGACTTCAGTTCGGCGGGGTAGTCGTCGAGTTCGGAAAGAGGGACCTGGGCCCTGACCACGATGTCGCCGTCGCGCGCGGCGTCGGTGCCGTTGATGCGCGCACGTTTGCCGGCAAGGCCGGCGCTGATGTGCCCCATGTGCGCCTCGGGCGCCTGCACCTCCAGGGTGACGATGGGCTCGAGGACCTGGGGCCGGGCCTTGGCGACCGCATCCAGGAACGCCTTGCGGCCGGCGGCGACGAAGGCGACTTCCTTGCTGTCCACCGGATGGTGCTTGCCGTCGTGCACGGTCACGCGCACGTCCTGGATCGGGTAGCCGGCGACGGCGCCGGCGCGCAGCACCTCGCGCACGCCTTTTTCCACCGCAGGGATCAGCGGGCCGGGGATCACGCCGCCCTTGACCGCGTCCACGAACTCGAAGCCGCCGCCGCGCGGCAGCGGCTCGATGCGCAGGAACACCTCGCCGAACTGCCCGGCGCCCCCGGTCTGCTTCCTGTGCCGGTGGTGGCCTTCGGCCGGCGCGCTGATCGTCTCGCGGTAGGCGATGCGCGGGGGGCTGGTCTTCACTTCCACGCCGTGACGGTCCCGGAGCCGCTCCAGGTTGATCCGCAGGTGCAGGTCCGACAGCCCGCGGATCACGGTTTCGTTGGTCTCTTCCTCATGTTCGACGTGGAAGCAGGGGTCTTCCTCGGCAAGCTTGTGCAGGGCGTTGGCCAGCTTCTGTTCCTGGCCCCGGCTGGCGGCCTGGATGGCGAGGCCGAACATGGGCCTGGGGAAGTCGATGGGCTTGAGGTGGATGTGCCCGGCGTCCGGGCTGTCATGCAGCACCGCATCGAAGTGGAGCTCCTCGATCTTTGCCACCGCGGCGATGTCGCCGGGCACGGCGCGGTCGATTTCAATGTGGTCCTTGCCGTGGATGCGGTAAAGGTGGCCCACCTTGAACGGCTTGCGGCCATCGTCCACGAACAGCTGCGAGTCCTTCTTCACCGTGCCCTGGTAGACCCGGAAGATCCCCAGCTTGCCCACGAAGGGATCGTTGACGATGCGGAACACGTCCGCAACCACGTGCGCATCCGGGTCCGGGGACAGCGCCAGCGGCACGGCGTCCCCACCCCGGCCCTTCAGGAACGGGGGCGGATTGCCTTCGCCCGGATGCGGGAAAAGACGCGCGGCCACATCCAGCAGCTTGCGCACGCCCGTCCCGGTGCGCGCCGATGCAAAGCACACCGGCACCAGGTGGCCCTCGCGCATGCATTGCTCGAAGGCATCGTGCAGTTCCTCCCCCGACAGTCCTTCCTCGCCCAGCTCCAGGTAGCGGTCCATCACCGACTCGTTGATCTCCACCACCTGGTCCATCGCCTTCTGGTGCCAGTCCGCCACCGGGCCCAGGTCGCTCCCGCCGCCGGACTGGCCGAAGCAGTCCACCACCTTAGCGCCCCCGTCCGCCGGCAGGTTGAGCGGCAGCACCTCGGGTCCGAACTCCTCGCGCAGCGCCTCCAGTACCCCCGCGCAATCCGCGCCTTCGGCATCGATGCGGTTGACCACGATGGCCCGGCACAGGTCGCGCTCCCTTGCCCGCGCCATCAGCCGCCGGGTGCCGTGTTCCACCCCGTTGACCGCGTCCACCACCACCACGACCGTCTCAACGGCGTCCAGCGCGGCCAGGGCGGGGCCGCGGAACTCCGGGTAGCCGGGGGTGTCGACGAGGTTGAGGTGGACCCGCCGGCCGTCGGCCGCGCGGTGGTCGATGCCGGCGATGGCGGCATCGATGGAGTGGCCGCGCTGGCGTTCGATGGGGTCGTGGTCCGAGAGGGTGTTGCCGCGCTCGATGGTGCCTGCCACCCCGATGGCGCCGCCGGCATGCAGCAGGGCTTCGAACAGCGTTGTTTTGCCGGCGCCCGGGTGGCCTGCCAGGGCCACATTGCGGATCTCGTGCGTGGAATGGGACATGGGGCCGATCCTCCCTTGCATGGATGGGAAGTCCGGCCGTGCACGGCCGGACCCGTGCGGGATCGCACGGCGGCCGTCATGGCTGTCCGCAGTCGGCGGTGCCGGGCGGCAGGCGCTCGGCGGGCGGTCATGGCGGGCAATCACAGTAGCGCGCCGCCGGTCCCGTTGCTCCTTGCAGTGCACCAAGTCGAGGGCACGCAAACGTAACGGTGGCGCGGCTAGCGTTGGGCCTCCCCCTTCACAGGAGCACAAAGATGGGAATTTCGCGCAAGGCCACCGCCCGCTGGCAGGGCGACCTCAAGTCGGGCAGCGGTTCGATCAGCACCCCGGACAGCGGCCTGATGCAGGACACCCGCTACGGCTTCAACACCCGCTTTGGCAGCGACATGGGCACCAACCCGGAAGAGCTGATCGCCGCCGCGCACGCCGGCTGCTTCACCATGGCGCTGGCCAATGAGCTGGCCCAGGCCGGTCACCCTGCCGACTCGGTGGACACCCGCGCCGAGGTCGACCTCTCGACGGACGGTGGTCCGACGCTGAGCGCGATCCGCCTGGTGACCAGGGCGAAGGTGCCCGGGATCGACGAGGTGAAGTTCCGCGAGATCGCCGATGGGGCCAAGGAGAACTGTCCGGTGTCGCGCGCCCTGAGCGCGGTGCCGATCACCCTGGAGGCCGAGCTGCAGAACTGACGGCGATTGCGGCGACGCGCGGCGGCGGGGCATAGTGGCCGCCGTTTCAGGAACAGGGGGATCCCACATGCGTCGACTGCTTCCGCTGCTGCTGGCGGGCCTGCTCATGCAGGGCTGCTCCGGGCAGGAGGATGCGTCCGCCGGCCACGGCGAGACGCTCCTGGTGGCCCATCGGATCCACACGTCCGATCCCTCCCGTCCGCAGGCCAGCGCCATGGTGTGGGATGCGGAGGGCCGCATCGTCGCCGTGGGCAGCGCCGAAGACCTGTGGACCGCCTGGCCCGATGCCGAGCTGATGGACCTGGGCGACGCGGTGGTGGTGCCGGGGCTGATCGACTCCCACGGCCACCTGTTCAATTACGGCTTCTCGCTGATGTCGGCCGACCTGGCCGGCGCCCGCAGCAAGGAGGAGGTCGTGCAGCGCCTGCAGGCCTTTGCAGCGGACCTTCCGGAAGGCGCCTGGCTGCAGGGACGCGGCTGGGACCAGAACCTGTGGCCGGAGCGGGAATTCCCCAGCGCGGCCGACCTGGATGCGGCGTTCCCCGACCGGCCGGTATGGCTGGTGCGGGTGGACGGGCACGCCGGCTGGGGCAACTCGGAAGCATTGCGCCTTGCCCAGGAGGCGGACGGCGCTCCGTCGCTGTCCGGCGACTGGCAGCCCGAGGGTGGCCGCATCGAGCGCGCGGACGGCGAGCCGACCGGCGTGTTCGTCGGCGGCGCGGCGCGCGCGCTGGTGGAACGCGCGATCCCGGAGCGCGATGACGCCCTGCGCGAGGAGGCGCTCTCGCGCGCGCTGACCGCGGCGGTGTCGGTCGGGCTGACCGGCGTACACGACATGGGTGTTTCGCGCGCGGACCTGGCACTGATGCGCAAATTCGCCGACGAGGGACGGCTGCCGCTGCGCATTGCCGCCTACGCGGCGGGTGATGGCGACGCCTTTGCCGACCTGTGCGAGAGCGGCCCGTACACGCACGAGGGCGGGCGGCTGTGGATGCATGGCATCAAGCTGTTCGCCGACGGCGCCCTGGGCAGCCGCGGCGCCGCGCTGAAGGAGGAGTACAGCGACGATCCGGGCAACCATGGCCTGCTTGCGCGCGAGCCGGAGGCCTATGAAGCCATCCTGCGACGGGCGCACGATTGCGGCCTCCAGGTCACCACCCACGCGATCGGTGACCGCGGCAACCGGATGGTGCTGGATGCCTATGCCAATGTGCTTGGCGACGGCGCCAGCGGATCGGACCACCGCTGGCGGATTGAACACGCGCAGATCGTCTCCCCCGAGGACATCCCGCGCTTCTTCGCCCTTGACGTGATCGCCTCGATGCAGCCCACCCATGCCACATCGGACATGGGCTGGGCCGGCGACCGCGTGGGCGAGGAACGCCTTGCCGGCGCCTATGCCTGGCGCAGCATGCAGGATGCGGGCGTGCGCCTGGCGCTGGGTTCGGACTTCCCGGTCGAATCCGCCGATCCGCGCCTGGGCCTGTACGCGGCGGTGACCCGGCAGGACCGCGATGGACAGCCGCCGGGCGGCTGGCTGCCGGAGCAGCGGCTGACCGCGGCCGAGGCCCTGGAGGGATTCACCGCCGGCTCCGCCTATGCCACCCGCAGCGAAGACCAGGTGGGCCGGCTGGCCCCCGGCCTGCGCGCGGACTTCGTGGTGCTGGCCGAGGACCCGCTGCAGGTCCCCGCGGCGCAGCTGGATGAGCTGACGGTGCTGTCCACGTGGGTGGATGGCCGGGCGGTGTACAGCGCGGATTGAAATGCTGCCGGGGGGCCGTCTGTCCGCCGCGTCAGGCGGGCAGCCGGCGGGGACCCGCCCTACAATGCCCCGTCCCCGTCACCTCGATGCCTGGAACGCCACTGTAATGCCACTCACATCACCGCCGGACTCCCGCTGGATCGTGCTCAAGTTCGGCGGCTCGAGCGTATCCAGCCGCGAGCGCTGGGACACCATCGGGCAGCTGGCGCGCGAGCGCGCGGGCCTGCACGGGGCACGGGTGCTGGTGGTGGTCTCGGCCCTGTCGGGCGTCACCGACGCGCTGCAGGCGATTGCCGACGGGAGCGCCGAGCCGGGCACCGGGCTGGCCGCGCTGGAGCGGCGGCACCTGGAATTCGCAGCCGGACTGGGCCTGGACGAAGCCGTCCTCGACGACCGGCTGGCTTCGCTGCGCGCGCTGGGCGATGACGCGCGCGCGGCCTCGCGCACGCTGGACTGGCAAACCGAAGTGCTGGCCCAGGGGGAGCTGCTTTCCTCCACCCTCGGCGCGGCCTATCTGGGCGCGCAGGGGCTGGACTTCGGCTGGCTGGATGCGCGCGAGTGGCTGGATGCGATGGCGCTGCCCAACCAGGGCGAGTGGACCCGGCGGATGGCGGCCACCTGCCGCCGCGAGGTCGATGACGCCTGGCGCGAACGCTTCAACGCTGCCTCCGACGCTCCCATGCTGCTGACCCAGGGCTTCATTGCCCGCCATGGCGAGGGCGGAACGGCGCTGCTTGGGCGCAGCGGCTCGGATACGTCCGCGGCGCTGTTCGGCGCGCTGCTCAAGGCGCTGCGGGTGGAAATCTGGACCGACGTGCCGGGCATGTTCAGCGCCAATCCGCGCGAAGTGCCGGACGCGCGCCTGCTGCAGCGCCTCGACTATGCTGAGGCCCAGGAGATCACCACCACCGGTGCGCGCGTGCTGCATCCGCGCGCGCTGGGGCCGTGCCGCGACGCCGGCGTGCCGCTGGCGATCCTGGATACCGCCCGCCCGGACCTGCCGGGCACCGTGATCGACGACGGCGCCAACGGCGTGCCCGGGGTCAAGGCGATCAGCCGCCGTGGCGGCATCGTGCTGGTGTCGATGGAAACCGTGGGCATGTGGCAGCAGGTGGGCTTCCTGGCCGACGTGTTCGACATCTTCCGCGACCACGGGCTGTCGGTGGACCTGATCGGCTCGTCGGAGACGAACGTCACCGTCTCGCTGGATCCGGGCGAGAACCTGGTCAGCACCGATGTCCTGGAAAAGCTGTCGGCCGACCTTTCGAAGTGCTGCCGGGTGAAGGTGATCGCGCCGTGCGCCTCGATCACCCTGGTCGGGCGCGGCATGCGCTCGCTGCTGCACCGGCTGTCCGAGATCTGGGCCACCTTCGGCCAGGAGCGGGTGCACCTGATCTCGCAGTCCTCCAACGACCTCAACCTGACCTTCGTCATCGACGAGGCGGATGCCGAAGGCCTGATGGCTTCGCTGCACGCGCAGCTGATCGCCAGCGGCGCCATGCCGGTGCACGAGCCGGGCGTGTTCGGCCCGCGCTGGAACGAGCTCTCCGGCACCGCCCGCGTGCGCGGGCCGCGCTGGTGGGAGGCCGGCGATCAGCGGGCCCGGCTGCTCGACCTGGCCGTCGCCGGTACCCCGGTGTACGCCTACCACCTGCCCACCGTGCGCGAGCGTGCGCGGTCGCTGGCCGCGATCGGGCCGGTCGACCGCCGCTTCTACGCGATCAAGGCCAATCCGCATCCGGCGATCCTCAACGCCATCGCGGAGGAAGGCTTCGGCCTGGAGTGCGTTTCGCTGGGCGAGTTGAAGCACGCCTTCGCGTCGGTGCCGGGCCTGTCGCCGGAGCGGGTGCTGTTCACCCCCAGCTTCGCGCCGATCAGCGAGTATGCTGCCGCCTTTGAAATGGGCGTCACCGTGACCCTGGACAACGTGGAAGCCCTGCAGCGCTGGCCGGACGTGTTCCGGGGCCGGCGCCTGTGGCTGCGGGTGGACCTGGGGCGCGGCGAAGGCCATCACGCCAAGGTCCGGACCGGCGGCGCGGCGTCCAAGTTCGGCCTGCCGGTCGCGCGCATCAACGAATTCCTGGAGGCCGCCCGCGCCCTGGGGATCGTGATCGACGGGCTGCATGCGCACCTGGGGAGCGGCGTCGATACGCCCGGCCACTGGCGCGCTGTGTGCGACGAGCTGGGCGGCATCGCCAACCGCATCGGCAGCATCGACACCATCGACATCGGCGGCGGGCTGCCGATCCCGTACCGGGCCGAGGACGAGCCGTTCGATCTGGACGCCTGGAGCGCGGGCCTGGCCGAGGTCAAGGCGGCCTACCCGGGTTACCAGCTGGCCATCGAGCCCGGACGCTACATGGTGGCCGAGTCCGGCGTGCTGCTGCTCACCGCCACCCAGGTGGTGGAGAAGCACGGCGTGCGCCGGGTGGGCGGCGACGCAGGCATGAACGCGCTGCTCCGCCCGGCGCTGTACGAGGCCTGGCACGACGTGGCCAACCTGAGCCGGCTTGATGACGGCGACGCCATTGATTTCGACGTGGTCGGTCCGATCTGCGAAACCGGCGACGTGCTGGCCCAGAAGCGCCCGCTGCCGGCTGCCACCGCGTCGGGCGACGTCCTGCTGGTGGCAGACGCCGGCGCCTACGGGTTCGTGATGTCCAACACCTACAACCTGCGCGAACTGCCGCGCGTGGAGATCGTCGAGTGAGCGCCGTGCCGTTCCAGCGGGACGCGGTGGCCGCGTTCCGGTTCGTCCGCTGCGGGTTCGATGCCGGTACCGGCGTCGCCGAGCTGGTGTACGCCTTCGACGACGGGCCCGAGCTGGTGGAGCGGGTCACCCTGCCGGGCGCGCCGTTCGAGCTGGCCGGTGACCGTGCCGCGGCTGCGGAGCGGGCCCTGCGGCTGCTTCACCTCATTGCGGGCGTCAGCTACTACAAGGCCGCCGCGCCGCATGAAATCCGCATCGACGACTACGCCATCGATGCGCCGACCGCCGCCCTGCTGGATGACCTTTACCTGCATGGGCTGGGCGAATTCGCCTACCGCAACGGGCTGGACCTGCGCGGGCGGATCCGCTTCCCGCCCGACGCTGCCGACAGCGCCGCCGCGCCCGCAGCCGGCCTGCGCACCCACGCCCTGGTGGCGATCGGCGGCGGCAAGGACTCGCTGGTCAGCATCGAGGCGCTGCGCGATGCCGGCGTGGCGCAGACGGTGGCCTGGGTCGGCGGCTCGCGGCTGATCGCCGCCTGCGCCGGGCGCACGGGCCTGCCCACGCTCAACATCGGCCGCCAGCTGGCGCCGGAGTTGTTCGAGTACAACCGCCTTGGCGCATACAACGGCCATATCCCGGTCACGGCGATCAATTCGGCAATCCTGGCGTTTGCCGCCATCGTGCTGGGCGTGGACCAGGTGGTGTTCTCCAATGAGCGCTCGGCCAGCTATGGCAGCCTGATCGAGGGCACCGGCGAGGTGAACCACCAGTGGTCCAAGGGCTGGGCGTTCGAGCAGGCCTTCGGCGAACACCTCCAGCGGCACGTCGCGGCGGACCTGCGCTATTACTCGCTCCTGCGGCCGCTGAGCGAGCTGGCGGTGGCGCGCCAGTTCGCGCGGTCGAACCATTACGACGCGCACTTCTCCAGCTGCAACCGCAACTTCCGGCTGCTGGGCGAGCGGCCGGTGAACCGCTGGTGCGGAGAGTGCCCGAAGTGCCACTTCGTGTTCCTGGCGCTGGCGCCGTTCATGCCCAAGCCGCGGCTGGTGGCGATCTTCGGCCGCAACCTGCTCGACGATGAAGCGCAGGTGCCCGGCTACGACGCACTGATGGAGTTCCGCGACCACAAGCCGTTCGAATGCGTCGGCGAGGCGCGTGAATCGCGCGCCGCGATGGCGGTGCTGGCGGCGCGCCCTGAGTGGCGCGAGGACGCGGTGGTGAAGCGGTTCGCCAGGGTGATCGCGCCGCAGCTGGAAGGCGCGGAGCTGGCGATCGCACCGCTCCTGGTGCCGGTGGAAGAACACCGGATCCCCGCAACCCTGTGGGAGCGCCTGCGTGGGCGATTCGATCCCGGCCATTGACCGGCTGGCCGGCAAGCGCGTGGCCCTCTGGGGCTGGGGACGCGAGGGCCAGGCGGCGTTCTCGGCGCTGCGCGAGCTGCAGGACGGTCCGGCGTCGCTGACGCTGTTCTGCACTGCGGAAGAAGCGGAGCAGGCGCGTGCGACGGGCGGCGGCGGGCTGGTGGTCGAAACCGGGGTGTCCGCCGAGCGGTTGGCCGATTTCGACGTGGTGGTGAAGTCACCCGGGATCAGCGCCTACCGGCCGGAGCTGCTCGCGGCGCGCGCGCGCGGCACCCGTTTCGTTGGCGGCACGGCGCTGTGGTTTGCCGCCCGCCCGGAGGCCCGCACCATCTGCGTCACCGGTACCAAGGGCAAGAGCACCACCAGCGCGCTGCTGGCGCACCTGCTGCGCGCCGGCGGGGTGCGCACCGCGCTGGCCGGCAACATCGGCATGCCCCTGCTCGAGCTCCTGCACGGCCAGGCGGAAGCCTGGGTATTCGAGCTGTCCAGCTTCCAGACCCGCGACGTGGCCGACTCCGGCCGGCGGCCGGACGTGGCGGTGGTGACGCTGGTGCATCCGGAACACCTGGACTGGCATGGCGGCGAACACCGCTATGTGGAAGACAAGCTGTCGCTGCTCACCGGAGCGCATCCGCGCGTGGCGGTCCTCAATGGCCAGGATCCGCGGCTGGCGGAACTGGAGCTGCCCGACAGCCGCATCGCCTGGTTCAACCGCGAGGATGGCTGGCACCTGCGTGATGCCTGGATTTTCCGCGGCGACGACCGGGTGCTCGACGCCTCCGGCCTGCCGCTGCCGGGGAGGCACAACCGGCTCAACCTGTGCGCGGCACTGGCAGCCATCGAGGCCTTCGGGGTCGATGCGGCGCCGCTGGCCGCGCACGCGGCCGGCTTCGTGCCGTTGCCGCATCGGCTGCAGCGCCTGGGCGAGCGCGACGGCATCACCTGGGTCAACGATTCAATCAGCACCACGCCGCTGGCCGCGGGCGCGGCGCTGGAGGTCTACCGCGACGCGCGCACGGTGATCCTGCTGGGCGGGCACGAGCGCGGCGTGGACTGGAGCGTGTTTGCAGGGGCGATGCGCAGGCATCCTCCGCATGGGGCGGTGACGATGGGGGCGAGCGGGCCGCGCATCCACGCGCTGCTGGAGCCGGTGGCAGCGGACACCGGGATGCAGCTGGTGGCTGCACCGGATCTTCCGGGGGCCGTCAACGCAGCGCGCGCGCTGCTCGGGGACGGCGGGGGGGTGATCCTGATGTCACCGGGCGCCCCCAGCTTCGGCCCGTACCGCGACTTCACCCGCCGCGGCCGCCATTTCGCCGAACTCGCCGGCTTCGACCCCGACGCCATCACCGCGATCCCCGGCCTCGGGATTTCCTGATCCGGCTGCGGGGGCAGCGGGGCCCGCTGCTCAGCAGGTGCGTTCGACCGCGTAGCGGGCGAGGCCGCGCAGGGCGGCGACGGCCGGGTTGGCCGGCAGGTCCGCCAGCGCTTCTTCGGCGGCATCGGCGTATTCGCCCGCGCGCTGGCGGCAGTAGTCGAGGCTGCCGCAGGCACGGATGGCGGCCAGCACTTCTTCCATTGCGCCGGCGTCCCCGGCCTCGACGATCGCACGCAGGCGCTGGCGCACCGCTTCGTCCGAATGCGCCATCGCGTGGATCAGCGGCAGGGTCGCCTTGCCCTCGGCCAGGTCGTCGCCCAGGTTCTTGCCCAGGTCCGCGCCGTCGGCGGTGTAGTCGAGCATGTCGTCGGCGATCTGGAACGCATAGCCCAGCTGCAGGCCGTAGTCATGCAGGCGCTGCTGGGTCGCCTCGTCGGCGCCGGAGGCGAGCGCACCCAGGCGCGTGCCCGCCGCGAACAGCACCGCGGTCTTGCGCTCGATCACCTCCAGGTACGCGGCTTCGTCCACGTCCGGGTTGCGTACGTGCAGCAGCTGCAGCACCTCGCCCTCGGCGATGCGGTTGGTGGCGTTGGCCAGCACCTGCATCACCTGCATCCGGTCCAGTTCAACCATCAGCTGGAAGCTGCGCGAGTAGAGGAAGTCGCCCACCAGCACGCTGGCCGCGTTGCCCCAGATGGCATTGGCCGTGCTGCGGCCGCGGCGCAGGTCCGACTCGTCGATGACGTCGTCGTGCAGCAGCGTGGAGGTGTGGATGAACTCGATAATCGCCGCCAGCTGGTGGTGCTCGGCGCCGTGGCCCCCGCAGGCGCGCCCGGCCAGGGCCACCAGCATCGGCCGCAGCCGCTTGCCGCCCGCGGAGATGATGTGCTCGGCCACCTGGTTGATCAGCACCACGTCCGAGGCCAGGCGGCGGCGGATGAGCGCGTCGATGCCGGCCATGTCGTCGGCGGCGAGGGCCTGGATCGCAGCCAGGTCGGGCAGGGGGGCGGTCGGGGCCAGGTCCATGGGTTCATGCAAGGCGAAGGTGCGGGGATTATACGGACCGCGCCGTTGCCCGATGTCTGCGCGCGGGAGAAACCTACGCCGCGCCGGGCTTGGGGCCGATCGCGCTGCCGGGCCCGTCTATACTGCAATGCACCCGAACCCACCGGCCTGCCGCCAGGCGCGCAGGCCCCATCCGGAAGGAAGAATTCATGGCCCGTGGCATCAACAAGGCGATCCTGGTCGGCAACCTCGGCAACGACCCGGAGACCAAATACACCCAGGGCGGACTGGCGATCACCAAGATCAGCCTGGCCACCACCAGCGTGCGCAAGGACCGCGACGGCAACACCCAGGAGAACACCCAGTGGCACCGGGTGACCTTCTTCGGCAAGCTCGCGGAAATCGCCGGCGAGTACCTGCGCAAGGGATCGCAGGTGTACGTCGAGGGTGAGATCCGCTACGACAAGTACACCGGCCAGGACGGCGTGGAGAAATATTTCACCGAGATCGTGGCCAACGAGATGCAGATGCTCGGCGGCCGCGGTGAAGGCGGCGGCGGCGGATACGATCGCGGCGGTGGCGGCGGCTATGAGCGCGGTGGCGGCAGGCCCCAGCGCCAGGAGCAGCAGCGCCGCGAGCCCGCCCAGCGTCCGCCGGCGGAAGAGTTTCCGGACGACGACATCCCGTTCTGAGCCGGCCTGAACCGCTCAGCAGGGCCCCGGTGGCCGGCTGGCCCGCGCTTGCGCGCGGGCTCCGGGGCTGGCATACACTTGGGCCTTCAAAACCGCAGGGAGTGGCACGGATGAAGTTCAAGTCGATCGCGCTGGCCGTTGCACTGTCGTCATGCATGGGCGCGGTGGCCGCGCAGCAGCCCGCGGCGCAGCCACAGCCGCAGCAGCAAGCGCCCGCGCAGGCGCAGCAGCTTACCCAGGAGCAGCAGG
Source organism: Luteimonas sp. JM171 (assembly GCF_001717465.1). Lineage (NCBI taxonomy): Bacteria > Pseudomonadati > Pseudomonadota > Gammaproteobacteria > Lysobacterales > Lysobacteraceae > Luteimonas > Luteimonas sp. JM171. The sequence continues at coordinate 1,782,386 of NZ_CP017074.1, forward strand.
CCCAGCTTGCGCGGCAGGACGCCGAGCTCACCAATGCCGCCACCCAGGTGGTGCAGATGATCGATGCCAACCGCGTTGGCGAGGTGTGGGACCTGTCCACCGACGCGGTCAAGCGGATCGTGCCCAAGGACAGCTTCGTCCAGCAGGTGTCCGCCGACCGCCAGCGGCTGGGCGCGCCGACCGCGCGCGGCCAGGCCGTGGTCACCCGCACCCAGTTCCAGGAAGGCGGCGAGGTGCCGGCCGGCCTGTACATCAACGTGGCGTTCCCCACCACGTTCGCCAACAACGCCGAGCCGGTGCGCGAACTGGTGTCGTTCCGCCTCGACGAGGACCAGGTCTGGCGCCTATCGGGCTACAGCCTGCGCTGATCGTCGATCACCGTGATTGAAGCCGGGACGGGACCCCATGGGGTCCCGTCTTCGTTCGTGGCCGGTAATCAGCCCCGGCGCGGATGTCAGCCCGCGACGCGGAAGCGGATGGCGTCGTCGACGAAGGTCTTGTCGCCGATCTCGCCGGCGTGGCTGCCGAAGGGCATCTGCGCGCGCAGCACCCAGCTTTCGGGAATGTCCCACTCCTGGGCGACGCGCGCGTCGGGCAGCGGATTGTAGTGCTGCAGGCTGGCGCCGATGCCGGCTTCGGCCAGCGCCATCCAGACCGCGTACTGGGCCATGCCGCTGGCGTGCTCGGACCACACCGGGAAGTTGTCGGCATACAGCGGGAACTTTTCCTGCAGCGCCTTCACCGGCTCCCGGTCTTCGTAGAACAGCACCGTGCCCGCGCCGGCGGCAAAGCCGTCGATCTTCTCCTCGGTGGTCGGGAAGGCATCGGCGGGCACGATCTTGCGCAGCTCGTCCTTCACGATCTCCCAGAACTTCACGCTCTCGGCCCCGTGCAGGATCAGCGCGCGGGAGCTTTGCGAGTTGAACGATGAGGGCGCCAGGCGGATGGCCTCCTTGATGAGGTCGGTCACCTGGTCCTTGCTGATCGGCAGGTCCCTGCCAAGGGCGTACTGGGTGCGGCGCTTGCGCGCGATGTCGAGGAATCGGTTGTCGGTCATGGGTTTCTCGTGGGGAGGAGTCTGGACCAATTTTATGGGCCGCCCCCGGCGCGATTCCCGTCACCGATGGGAACAATCGTTGCGGCCAACTGGCTGGAACGCTGCGTTCAACGCCCAGCTTCGGCGCGCCCGCGCGCGGTGAGCACGGCGATGGCACCGCGCGCTCCCTCCTCCACGTGGACCAGCCCGGCGCCCTGGACGCCACCGATGGCGTCCTCCCCCAGCCACGCCAGGGTGCGCATCAGCAGGCTCATGCGCACGTCCAGGCGCTTGCGCAGGCGCGGCAGCGAGAGGCCGTCCGGATGGGCGGCCAGTTCGGCCAGCACCCGCTCAGCCAACGACGGCTGCGGGGATGTCACGCTGGCTCGGGCGCGTCGCGCCGGCTTCCGGCCGGTGCGGGCGCACCAGCACCGGGATGGACTTGGAGGTCGGGGTACGCGCGCGCGCGGCGAAGCTTGAGAGCGGCACCAGGGCGTTGGTCTCCGGGTAGTACGCCGCCAGGCACCCGCGCGGGATGTCGTAGGCCACCAGCAGGAAGCCGCGGGCCATGCGCTGCACGCCGTCTTCCCCGAGGCTCTCAAGGTCAACGCGCTCGCCCGCGGCCATGCCCAGCGCCCGAATGTCGTGCGCGTTGGCAAACAGCACCCGGCGCTCGCCGGAGATGCCGCGGTAGCGGTCGTCCAGGCCATAGATGGTGGTGTTGTACTGGTCGTGCGAGCGCACGGTGCTCAGCACGAACACCGGCTCTCCCGAGCGCGCAGCGCGGGCGCGGTGGGCGGGGGTGTTCGTGGGCACCGGATGGGCCTTGAACCCGGTGCGGCCACCCGCGGTTTTCCAGCGCCGTTCGCGCGCGCCGTTGGAGAGGCGGAAGCCGCCGGGCACGCGCACCCGCGCGTTGAAGTCGTGGAAGTCGTCGAACACCCGTGCGATCAGGTCGCGGATGCGGTCGTAGTCCTCCACCAGCCAGGACCAGCGCACCTTGCTGCGGGCGCCCAGCGTTGCCTCGGCCAGGCGGGCGACGATCGCGGGCTCGGACAGCAGGCCCGGATCCGCCGGCGCGTTGATGCCCCCGGACAGGTGCACCATGCTCATCGAATCCTCCACCGTGACCTGCTGCGGCCCGGCGGCCTGCACGTCGATCTCGGTCCGCCCCAGGCAGGGCAGGATCAGCGCCTCGCGCCCGTGCACCAGGTGGCTGCGGTTGAGCTTGGTGGCAACGTGCACGGTGAGGGCGCAGTTGCGCAGGGCGCGGTGGGTGGCGGCGGTGTCGGGAGTGGCCGCGGCGAAGTTGCCGCCCATCGCGAAGAACACCTTCGCCCGCCCGTCGCGCATGGCTTCGATGGCACCGATGGTGTCGAAGCCCGGTTCGCGCGGCGGCTCGAAGCCGAACATCTGCTGCAGGCGGTCCAGGAACGCCGCCGGCGGCTTTTCCCAGATCATCATGGTGCGGTCGCCCTGCACGTTGCTGTGCCCGCGCACCGGGCACGCGCCGGCGCCGGGGCGGCCGATGTGGCCGCGCAGCAGCAGCAGGTTGCAGATCATCTGGATCGTGGCCACCGAGTGCAGGTGCTGGGTGATGCCCATGCCCCAGCAGCAGATCAGGCGCCCGGCGGCGAGGTAGGTGTCGCCGACGCGGCGGATCTCCGCTTCGGTCAACCCGGATTCGGCGGTGATGGTGTCCCACGGCTCCGCGGCCACGTCGGCGGCGAACGTTTCGAAGCCGCTGGTGTGCTCCGCGATGAACTGGCGGTCGAGCAGCGAGGCGCGACCGGCCGCCATTTCTTCCGCGTCGCGCTCCAGCGCGTGCTTGATGATGCCCTTGACCGCGGCCAGGTCGCCGCCGATCTTCAGCTGCAGGTAGTCGGACGAGATGCGGGTGGATCCGCCGCTGAGCATCTCGCCGGCGTCCTTGGGATCGGCAAAGCGCTCCAGCCCGCGCTCGCGCAGCGGGTTGAAGGAGACGATGGCCGCGCCGCGCTTCGAGGCCTCGCGCAGCTCGCCCAGCATGCGCGGGTGGTTGGTGCCCGGGTTCTGGCCGAAGATGAAGATCGCATCGGCCTGCTCGAAATCCTGTAGCGACACCGTGCCCTTGCCGACGCCGATCTGCTCGCCCAGCGCCACGCCCGAAGGCTCGTGGCACATGTTGGAGCAGTCCGGGAAATTGTTGGTGCCGAACTCGCGCACGAACAGCTGGTACAGGAACGCCGCCTCGTTGCTGGTGCGCCCTGAGGTGTAGAACACCGCTTCGTCGGGCGAATCCAGCGCGTTGAGGTGGCCGGCGATGAGGGCGAAGGCGTCGTCCCAGGACACCGGTACGTAGCGGTCGCTGCCGGCGTCGTAGCGCATTGGCGTGGTGAGCCGGCCCTGGCCCTCGAGCCAGTGGTCGCTGTAACCCGAGAGCGCTTCCACGCTGTATTTCGCGAACAGCTCCGGGCCGGCGCGGTGGCGGGTCGACTCGGCGGCCACGGCCTTGGCACCGTTCTCGCAGAATTCAAACGTGGAGGTGTGGTCGCGGTCCGGCCAGGCGCAGCCGGGGCAGTCGAATCCGTCGGGCTGGTTCATCGACAGCAGGGTCTTCGCGCCCTTGACCGCCACGTCCTCCTTGCGCAGGTGCGCAGCCACGCTGCGCAGCGACGGCCAGCCGCCGGCGGGGCCATCGAACTTCTTGATCGTCTTTCCGCTCATTCCGACAGGTACTTCAACTGCTCCGGTTCCATCTTCCCCCGCGGGCCTGGGCAAGTCCAACGCCGTGCCATGCCGTTTGACCCATGCGGCGGCCGCCGGCACCGTGCAAGGATCGGCGGCCGGCACAGTGGAGGATGGCCTTGCATCGACGTGATTTCCTGACCCTGGGCGGCCTCGGGCTTGGTGCCCTGATGCTGCCGCCCTTCATGGGGCGCGCCATCGCCGCCGAGGAGCTCGCCACCACGCTGGACGTGGCCTTCAAGCGCCGGCTGGCGGATGCGGCGCTGGAGGCGGCCACGGCCGCGGGCGCCAGCTACTGCGACGTGCGGGTGGGGCGCTACCTGCGCCAGTTCGTGATGACCCGCGAGGACAAGGTGGAGAACGTGGTCAACGCCGAATCCACCGGCGTGGGCGTGCGGGTGATCGCCAACGGCGCCTGGGGCTTTGCCGCCACCAGCCAGATGACGCCGGACGCGGTGGCCCGCGCCGCGCGCCAGGCCACCACCATCGCGAAGGCCAACGCGCGCATCCAGAATGAGCCGGTGCAGCTGGCCCCGGTGCGCGGCGTGGGAGAGGTGGCCTGGCAGACGCCGATCACGCGCAACGCGATGGAAGTGCCGGTGGAGGAGAAGGTGGAGCTGCTGCTGGGCGTGAACGCCGCGGCGCTTGCGGCCGGGGCCGACTTCGTCAATTCGCGCCTGTTCGCGGTGAACGAGCAGAAGTACTTCGCCTCCACCGATGGCTCCTACATCGACCAGGACGTGCACAGGATCTGGGCGCCGTTCACGGTCACGGCGGTGGACAAGGCCACCGGCAAGTTCCGCACCCGCGACGGGCTGTCGGCGCCGATGGGCATGGGCTACGAATACCTGGGCGCCGACCCGGCCGGGCGCATCGAGCTGCCGGGCGGGGTGGTGGCCTACACCACCTCCTACGACATGCGCGAGGACGCGGTGGCCGCGGCCAAACAGGCGCGCGAGAAGCTCAGCGCGCCGTCGGTGGAGCCGGGTCGCTATGACCTGGTGCTGGATCCGACCAACCTGTTCCTGACCATCCACGAGAACGTGGGCCATCCGCTGGAGCTGGACCGGGTGCTGGGCTACGAGGCCAACTACGCCGGCACCAGTTTCGCGACGCTGGAGCGGATGCGCGAGGGGCTGCAGTACGGCAGCGAGCGGGTGAACTTCTTCGCCGACAAGACCCAGCCCGGGAGCCTGGGCGCGGTGGGGTATGACGACGAGGGGGTGAAGACCAAGCGCTGGGACCTGGTGAAGGACGGGATGCTGGTGGATTACCAGGTCACGCGCGACCAGGCGCACATCCTGGGCAAGACCGAGTCGGACGGCTGCAGCTATGCGGATTCGTGGTCGACGGTGCAGTTCCAGCGGATGCCGAACGTGTCGCTGGCGCCCGGGAAGGAGCCGCTGTCGGTGGCGGAGATGATCGCGGGGGTGGAGGACGGGATCTATATCCACGGGCGCGGTTCGTATTCGATCGACCAGCAGCGTTACAACGCGCAGTTCGGCGGGCAGCTGTATTACGAGATCAAGAACGGTGAGGTGACGCGGATGCTGGAGGATGTGGCCTACCAGATCCGCACGCCGGAGTTCTGGAATGCGTGCAGCGCGATCTGCGATGAGCGGGATTTCAGGCTGGGCGGGTCGTTCTTCGATGGGAAGGGACAGCCTTCGCAGGTGTCGGCGGTGTCGCACGGGTCTTCGACGACTCGGTTTGACGGGATCAACGTGATCAATACGGCGCGCAGCCTGGGCTGAGTTGGGGATTGGTTGCGGGGTCGGGTCGCGGTGACCTGACGGGCCCCGCCGCGGCCGGGAGGCCTTTTCGCTCCATGTCCTCCGGCCTCCGCCTGCGGCTGCGGCCTCCTCCTTTACTTACGCGAAAAGGCCTCCCGGCCACGGCGGGGTTCGGCGTCGGTGGGAGCCGCGGGAATTGCTCTGATTCGGGCGGAAGAGGTGTTGTGCCATGCCAAAAGTCATTTGACGCTCAAGAGGGGCACGGGAAGAATCGACGACGGCCTGGCGCAAGGCGCCGGGCATCCATTCCGCGCCCTCCAATCCCCTTGCCGCTGCGATCCTCGCCGCGGCCTTCAACCGGAGACCTGTCTTGGACAGACGCGACTTCCTTGCCCTGAGCGGCCTTGGACTGGGTGGCCTGGTGCTGCCGTCCTGGCTGGGCACGGCCATTGCCGCCGATGAGCTGGTGACCAGCCTCGATCCCGCGTTCAAGAAGCGCCTTGCCGACGCGGGGCTGCAGGCGGCCACCGGCGCCGGTGCCAGCTATTGCGATGTGCGCATCGGGCGCTACCTGCGCCAGTTCGTGATGACCCGCGAGGACAAGGTCCAGAACGTGGTCAATACCGAATCCACCGGGGTGGGCGTGCGGGTGATCGCCGACGGGGCGTGGGGCTTTGCGGCCACCAATGCGCTGACCGCGGACGCGGTGGCCCGGGCGGCGCGGCAGGCGACGGCGATTGCCAAGGCCAATGCGCGCATCCAGACCGAGCCGGTGCAGCTGGCGCCGGTGCGTGGGGTGGGCGAGGTGAGCTGGCGCACGCCGATCCGCCGCAATGCGATGGAAGTGCCGGTGCAGGAGAAGGTCGAGCTGCTGCTGGGCGTGAACGCGGCGGCGATCAACGCCGGCGCCGACTTCGTGAATTCCACGCTGTTCGCGGTCAACGAGCAGAAGTACTTCGCCTCCACCGACGGGTCCTACATCGACCAGGACGTGCACCGGATCTGGGCGCCAATGACGGTGACCGCGATCGACAAGTCCAGCGGCAAGTTCCGTTCGCGCGCGGGGCTGTCGGCGCCGATGGGACTGGGCTACGAGTACTTCGATGCCGATCCTTCGCAGAAATTCACCTCGCCCAACGGGGTGGTCAACTATGGCCATTCCTACGACATGCTCGAGGACGCGGTGGCGGCGGCGAAGCAGGCGCGCGAGAAGCTGTCGGCGCCTTCGGTGGAGCCGGGCCGGTATGACCTGGTGCTGGATCCGTCGCACACCTGGCTGACCATCCACGAGTCGGTCGGCCATCCGCTGGAGCTGGACCGGGTGCTGGGCTACGAGGCCAACTACGCCGGCACCAGCTTCGCCACCCTGGACAAGCGCGAGGAGGGGTTCCGCTACGGCAGCGACCTGGTGACCATCTTCGCCGACAAGACCCAGCCCGGCAGCCTGGGCGCGGTGGCCTACGACGACGAAGGCGTGAAGTGCAAGCGCTGGGACCTGATCCGCGACGGCATCCTGGTCGACTACCAGACCATCCGCGACCAGGCCCACATCCTGGGCAAAGACGAGTCCGACGGCTGCTGCTACGCCGATTCCTGGTCCACGGTGCAGTTCCAGCGCATGCCCAACGTGTCGATGGCGCCGGGCCGGGAGAAGCTCTCGGTCGCGGACATGATCAAGGACGTGGAGAACGGCATCTACATCATCGGCGACGGCTCGTTCTCCATCGACCAGCAGCGCTACAACGCGCAGTTCGGCGGGCAGCTGTTCTACGAGATCAAGGACGGCGAGATCACCCGCATGATCGAGGACGTGGCCTACCAGATCCGCACGCCGGAGTTCTGGAACTCGTGCAGCGCGATCTGCGACGAATCCGACTACCGCCTGGGCGGTTCGTTCTTCGACGGCAAGGGCCAGCCTTCGCAGGTCTCGGCCGTCTCGCACGGCTCGTCCACCGCCCGCTTCGACGGCATCAACGTCATCAACACCGCCCGCTCGCTCGGCTGACCGGCACCACGGAGATCCAAGACACATGACCATTTTCACCGAAGAGCAGGCCCGCGAAATCCTCCAGAAGGTCGTTGGCCTGTCCCGCGCCGATGAGTGCACGGCCACCCTGAGCGGCTCGCTGGAAGGCAACATCCGCTTCGCCCGCAACAATGTGTCCACCAGCGGCGAGGTCGGCAACGCCGAGCTGGGCGTGCAGGTGGCGTTCGGCAAGCGCGTGGGTACCGCCACCATCAACGAGTTCAGCGACGAGGCCCTGGAGCGGGTGGTGCGCCGGGCCGAGGACCTGGCGCGGCTGGCGCCGGAGAACCCGGAGTTCATGCCGGCGATCGGGCCGCAGGAATACCGGCCGAGCCCGACCTTCAGCGAGTCGACGGCGGCGATCACGCCGGAGTTCCGCGCCCAGGTGGCGGCCGATTCGATCGGGCCGTGCCGGGCCGAGGGGCTGGTGGCGGCGGGCTTCCTGGAAGACGGGCAGAGTTTCACCGCGTTCGCCAACAGCAACGGCAACTTCGGCTACCAGCGCGGCACCAGCTTCGATTACACCTGCACGGTGCGGACCGAGGACGGGCAGGGCTCGGGCTGGGTGGGGCGCAACCTGCGCCACGCAAGCGATTTCGATGCCAGCCGCGACGTGGCGGTGGCGATGCGAAAGGCGAGCGCCTCGGCCGAAGCGCGCGCGCTGGAGCCGGGCAAGTACACGGTGGTGCTGGAGCCGGCGGCGGTGGCCGGGCTGGTGTCGTTCATGATGCGCTTCTTCGATGCGCGCAGCGCGGACGAAGGGCGCAGCTTCCTGTCCAGGCGCGGGGGCGGCAACCGGCTGGGCGAGCAGCTGTTCGATCCGCGGGTGAACGTGATCGCCGATCCGTGGAACGAGGACGTGCCGGTGATGCCGTGGGATGGCGAGGGGCTGCCGCGCGAGCGGATGCCGATCATCCAGGACGGCAAGGTGGCGGCGCTGAACTATTCGCGCTACTGGGCGCAGCAGCAGGGGCAGCGCGCGACGGGCAGCCCGGGCAACCTGATCATGTCCGGCGGCGATGCGTCCACGCTGGACCTGATCGCGGGGACGGAGCGCGGGATCCTGGTGACGCGCACGTGGTACATCCGGATGGTGGATCCGCAGACGGTGCTGCTGACGGGGCTGACGCGCGATGGGACGTTCTACATCGAGGACGGGCAGATCCGGTATCCGGTGAAGAATTTCCGGTTCAACGAGTCGCCGGTGATCATGCTCAACAATATCGATGAGCTGGGGCGGCCGGTGCGGGTGGGTGAGGGCTGGATGCCGATGATGCTGCCGCCGATGCGGCTGCGGGACTTCACGTTCACTTCGCTGTCGGACGCGGTTTGATTGTTTTATTGCGTCGGGTTCGCGGGAAGGCCGGCGCGGCAGCGCCAGTCGGGACACGCCGTGAACCCGTCCATGGGGGCTTGTCCGCGCCGTCCATGGCGCGGACAGTCCCGACTGGCGCTGCCGCACCGGCCCCTCGACCTTCGACGTTCGTTGGAATCCCGCCTGGTTCCGGGATCCGCGCGGCTTCGCGCGCGTGGCGCGCTCCTACAATAGGGGCATGAACCGGGCGGAGTTCCTGAAGCTGATGGTGGGCGCGGCGGGGGCGGCGATGTTGCCGCGGGTGCTGCGGGCCGAGCCGGGGTATGACTTCCGTTTCACGCGGCTGCGCTACGAGTCGGGCAACTGGGACGTGGATGCGCGGATGCCGTCCAACGTGATCACCTCGCTGATCGACTACACCAACCTGCGGGTGGATCCACGGGAGCAGGTGCTGGACCTGGCGGATCCGCGGATGCTGACCGCGCCGTTCTGCTACATGGCCGGGCACAAGCTGGTGGAGTTCAATCCCGCGGAGCGGCGCAATTTCGAGCGCTATGTGCGCAACGGCGGGTTCGTGTTCGTGGACGACTGCAACCACGATATCGACGGGCTGTTCGCGAAGTCGTTCGAGGCGCAGATGGCATCGATCTTCGGGCCGGAGGCGCTGCGCAAGCTGCCCAACGACCATGCGCTGTACAACTGCTTCTTCCGGTTCCCGGACGGGCCGCCCACGACCAGCTTCGAGCTCAATGGATGGGGCGACGACCTGGTGCACGATTACCTCAAGGGCATCGAGATCGACGGTCGCCTGGGGGTGCTCTACAGCAACAAGGACTACGGCTGCGAGTGGGACTACGACTGGCGCAACAAGCGCTTCCTGGCCGAGGACAACACGAAGTTCGCGGTCAATATCGTCATCTATGCGCTCACGTCGTGAGTGCCTCCTGAAGTGAATTCCAAAGCATGAGCAAAGCACTGACCGAAGCCGATATCGAGGACCTGGCGGGGCACCTGGTCCGCCTGCGCGAGGCCATCGGCCAGGCCGTGGTGGGCCAGGAAGAGGTGGTCGAGCAACTGCTGGTGGCGCTGCTTGCCGGGGGCCATTGCATGCTCGAGGGGGTGCCGGGGCTGGGCAAGACGCTGCTGGTGCGCACGCTGGGCCAGGCACTGGAGCTGGAGTTCCGCAGGGTGCAGTTCACGCCGGACCTGATGCCCAGCGACATCCTGGGCACCGAGGTGCTGGAGGAGGAGCACGGGACGGGGCATCGCAGCTTCCGGTTCCAGAAGGGCCCGGTGTTCACCAACCTGCTGCTCGCCGATGAGCTCAACCGCACGCCGCCGCGCACGCAGGCGGCGCTGCTGGAGGCGATGGCGGAGCGCACGGTGAGCTATGCCGGCGTGACCCACCGGCTGCCGGAGCCGTTCTTCGTCCTGGCCACGCAGAACCCGATCGAGCAGGGCGGCACCTATCCGCTGCCCGAGGCGCAGCTGGACCGGTTCCTGCTGCAGCTGCGGCTCGATTACCCGGACGAGGCGGAGGAGCTGGCGATCGTGGCGCAGACCACGGGCGCGTCGGTGGCCGAGGTGCCGCGTGTGATGGACGCGGCCGCGGTGCTGCGGCTGCAGGCGCTGGTGCGCGAGGTGCACGTGGGCGAGGAGCTGATGGCCTGGATCGTGCGCCTGGTGCGGGCGAGCCGGCCCGGCGACAGCGCGCCGGAGGCGGTGCGCAGCTTCGTGCAGTGGGGCGCGGGGCCCCGCGCCGCGCAGTCGCTGGTGCTGGCGGCCAAGGCGCGTGCGCTGCTGCATGGGCGGCTGGCAGCAACCCGCGATGACGTCACCGCCCTGGCGGCGCCGGTGATGCGCCATCGCCTGCTGCTGTCGTTCGCGGCTGAAGCCGGGCAGGTGCACGCCGACGACGTGGTGGCGGCGCTGCTGCGCGAGGTGCCTGCGCCGGGCGCCGCGGCCGGCTGAACCGGGGCGCGGCGATGGCCTGGGATCCGGTCCCGCCCGAGCTGCGCGCGCGGCTGCGCGGGCTGCGCATCGGTTCGCGGCGCGCGGCGGGCAGGCGCGGCTTCGGGGTGCACCGCAGCCGGGAGCGCGGCGCGGGGATGGAGTTCGTGCAGTACCGCGGCTACGAGCCGGGCGACGAGCTGCGCCGGATCGACTGGAAGCTCTATGCCCGCAGCGACCGCTTCTTCGTTCGCGAGGCCGAGCGCGAGAGCCCGCTGGCCATCTGGGTGCTGCTGGATACCAGCGGCTCGATGGCGCAGGCGGACGAGGGCAGGCCGGACTGGTCGCGCCTGGATGCGGCCCGGGTGCTTGCGGCCAGCGTGTTCGGGATTGCGCTGGCGCAGGGCGATCCGTTCGGGCTGGCGATGGCCGGTGACGGCAGTCTCCGGATGATCCCGGCGGCTGCGGGGGTACGGCAGCGTGACCGCCTGCTGATGGCGCTGCGCGACGCCGCGGCGACTGGTGGTCCGCCGCTGCCGGAGAGGCTGGCGCCGCTGTGGCAGCGCATCGGGCCGGACGACGTAGTCGTGCTCCTGGGTGATTTCTTCGATGACGCTTCGGTGGCGCTGGCCGAACGCCTGGCCGCGGCGCGCCGCGAGGTGTTCGCCGTCCAGCTGCTGACGGTCGCCGAGCGTGACTTCCCGTTTGCCGATGGCCGCCTGTTCCGCGATCCGGAAACCGGCGAGGAAGTGCCCGGCGACGGCCCGGCCATGCGCGAGGGGTTCCTGGCCCGCTTCGGCCAGGCCCGCCGTGAACTCCAGGCGCGATTCGACGCGGCGGGGATCCGCCATGCGGTCCACGTGCTGGGCGAGCCGCTCGAAGATCCGCTGCGTGCACTGTTCGGCGGTCCGGCCGGGGAACGGCCGTGACCCCCGCGCTGCTCCTGCCCGCGGGCCTGGCCGCACTGGGTGCGCTGCTGGTGCCGCTGCTGCTCCACCTCGCGCGCCGCAGCCAGCAGCAGCCCACCATGTTCTCCGCGCTGCGCTGGCTGCGCAGCCAGGCCCGGCCGCAGCGCCGGATCCGTTTCGAGGAGATCCTGCTGCTGGCGTTGCGGCTGCTGCTGGTCGGGCTGCTGGCGCTGTGGCTGGCGCGGCCGGCCTTCATGGGGGAGGGAGAGCCAAGCCGGGTGCTTGCGGTGGTTCCCGGCGTGGAGGCCGCTCCGGCGCAGGCGCTGGGTGAAGGCATGGATTCACTGGTCTGGCTGGCGCCCGGTTTCCCGGACCTGGCGCTGCCGGCGCCCACCGGGCCGGTGCCGGTGGCCAGCCTCCTGCGCGAGCTGGATTCGCAGCTGCCGCCCGGTGCGGAACTGGTGGTGGCCGTTCCGGCGCGGCTGGAGGGCATGGATGCGCAGCGGCCGGTGCTGTCGCGCGGGGTGGCGTGGCGGGTGTTGCCCGGTGCGATGGAGGCGCGCGCGCCGTTCGAACCCGAGCCGCCGGCGCTGCAGGTGCGGGTCGGCGCCGACGCCGACGGGCCGCTGCGCTACCTGCGCGCGGCGGCGCTCGCCTGGCACGGCGCGGACGGCCTGTCGGACGCGACCTTCCAGCAGGCGGCCCCGCAGTCGCCGGTCACCGGCGACGCCCCCCTGCTGTGGTTGCAGTCTGGGCAGGTGCCGGCGCAGGTGATCGAGTGGGTGAAGGCCGGAGGCACGGCGCTGCTGGCCGCCGGCGCGGAAGCGCCCGCACCCGTTGCCATGGTGCCGGTGTGGAAGGGCGCGACCGGCGAGCCGCTGGTGGAAGGCGGCAGGCTCGGCCGCGGCCGGCTGCTGCGCTTCACCCGTTCCCTGCAGCCTGCCGCCATGCCCGAGTTGCTGGAGGCGGATTTCCCCGCGCAGCTGCGCGCGGTGCTGGAAGGCCGGCCCCCGGCGCCGGGCAGCGTGGCCGCGGTGGATCACGCGCCGCAGGCGGGCGCGCCGGCCTGGCCGCCCGCGCCGCTCGACCTGCGGCCCTGGCTGGCGCTGCTGATCGCGCTGGTCCTGCTGGTTGAGCGCTGGGTTGCAACCGCGCGACGCCGGGAGTGGACCGGATGAGCGCCGCCCTGCGCCTGCGATCAACCCTGCGCGCCGCACGCCTGCGGGTGGTGCTCGCCTCGGCGCTGGTCGCGCTGCCGCCGGTGGTCGCGCTGGTGGTCGTGCTCGCCCGGATGGGTGCTTCCGGGGCCGCCGCCATGCTCGGCATCGCGGGGCTCGCGGTGGCGGCCGTCTTCATTGTGCTGCGCGCACGCCCGATCGGCGTTCGCTGGCTGGCCGGGCGGCTGGATGCCACCCGCCCGGACATGGAGGACAGCGCGGCGCTGCTGTTCGCCCATCGCAGCGACATCTCCGCACTGCAGCGGCTGCAGCGCGAGCGCCTGCGCCGCCGCGTCGCCGACGCGCCCATGCCGGACCTGCGGCCGGACTGGCCGCGCCGGCGCATTGCCCTGTCCTGCGGCCTGTCGCTGCTGGCCATTGCCCTTGCGGTGCTCTGGCCCCAGGCCGTCGATCGCGATGGCATGCGCGTCGCGCCGACCGCGCGCCACACCGCCGGCGCGCCGCAGCTGCAGCGCTGGAAGCTGCAGGTCCAGCCGCCCGCCTATACCGGCCTGGAATCCTACGAAGCCGAGGCGCTGGACACCCAGGCGCCGGCCGGCTCGCAGCTTGTGTGGACACTGCGCTTCCACCCGCAGCCGCCGGCCGCGGAACTCCGGTTCCATGACGGCAGCGCCCTGGCGCTGGAACAGGGCGAAGGCGGCTGGACCGCGTCGCACCGGCTGGATGCATCGACCCTCTACCGGATCGTTCCGGAAGGGGCGTCGGCTGAACCGGCTCCTCCGCTGCATCGGCTGGATGCAATTGCGGACGAGCCGCCCAAGGTCCGCGTCGTCGCGCCGGCGCAGAGTCTGAGCACGATGAGCGCGGGCCAGCGGCGATGGACGCTGGAGTTTGAAGCCACGGATGACTACGGGGTGGCCGCCGATGCGCGCCTGCACATCACCCTGGCCAAAGGCACCGGCGAGAACATCACCTTCGCCGAAACCAGCCGCAGCGTGCACGGCAGCGGGCCCGCGACGCGCCGGCGCTTCGAGGTGACGCTTGATCCCATCGGCCTGGGCATCGGCCAGGGCGAGGACCTGGTGGCGCGTCTGGAGGTGCGGGACAACCGCTCACCGCGGCCGCACTTCGCCCGCAGCCCAAGCCTGATCCTGCGCTGGCCGGCCCCGCCACCGCCTGATGTGGACGGCCTGGACGCCCTGGCGCGCGAGGTGTTGCCCGCGTACTTCCGCAGCCAGCGGCAGATCATCATCGACGCCGAAGCGCTGCTGGAAGAACGGCCGGCGCTGGAGCCGGAGCGCTTCCTCGCCCGGTCCGACGCCCTGGGCGTCGACCAGCGGGTGCTGCGCCTGCGCTACGGGCAGTTCATGGGCGAGGAAGCCGAGGACGGCCCGGCCCCGCCACCTGTGGACGACGCAGCGCCGCCGCCGACCACGCTGCCGATCGACGACTTCGGGCAGGCCCCGGCGGCTTCGGCGGAGCAGGGCGGGGAATCCGGGCCGGATCGCTCGCGCACAGGGGTTCTGGACCTGCATGACCATGACCACGAAGACGGCCTGCAGCCGCGCGAGGCCGCCGCCTTCGGCAGCATGGAGGGCGTGCTGGAGGAGTACGCGCACCTGCATGACCTGCCGGGCGCCGCGACCCTGCTCGCCCCGCGTACCCGTGAAACCCTGCGACGCGCCCTGGGCGAGATGTGGCAGTCCGAACTGGCCCTGCGCCAGGGGGATCCGGCCCGGGCGCTGCCCTTCGCCTACCGCGCGCTGGCGTTCATCCAGCAGGTGCGCGAGGCGGATCGCATCTACCTTGCCCGCACAGGTTCGCAGCTGCCCCCGATTGACGAAAGCCGGCGCCTGGGCGGCGACCGCGACGGGATCGGCCGTCGGCCGCTGCCCCCATCCAATGCGCCCGCGCCGGATGACGAGCTCGCGCAGGCCTGGCGGGCGCTGGCCGGTGATCCCGGAGCCGGGGCGCTCGACGTGGACGCGCTGGAACATTGGCTCGGGCGCAACCAGGGCCGGCTCGACGATCCCCTGGAGCTCGTCGCCGCCCTCGACGCCGTTCGCAACGATCCTGGCTGCCAGCCCTGCCAAAGCCGCCTCCGGGCCGTGATCTGGACCGTGCTGGCACGCCCCGCGGCCAGGCCCGCGCTCCGGTCCCCGGAGGAGGGCGATACGGGCCGCCGTTACCTTGAGGCGCTGCAGGAGGAGGAGCGGTGAGCACTGAAGCGATCCTCGTCCTGATCCTCGGGCTCGCCGTGCTCCTGTCCTGGCTGCGCCTGGCCGTCGGCCACCGTCGCGCACCCGGGCCGCGCTGGCGGATGGCTGCGCTGGTGCTCCTGCAGCCCCTGTGCGCCGGCCTGCTGTACCTGACCCTGGTGCCGCCCGAGGTCACGGTGCAAGGCGGCACGATGACGGTGTTCACCGCAGGGGCGGAAGCAGCGCCGGCCAGGCCCGTGGGTGCAACCGTCCTCGCCCTGCCCGGCGCGGCTGCCCCCGAAGGCACCCGGCGCGTGCCCGACCTGGCCACGGCCCTGCGCCAGCATCCGGGCACCACCCGTCTGCAGGTGATTGGCCATGGCCTGCCGCCGCGCGACCGGGAGGCGGCGGAAGGGCTGGCCATTGATTTCGAGCCGCCCCCGCCGCCCGCTGGCCTGGCCGCGCTGCATCTTCCGGACCGCGTGGCGCCTGGCGGCGCTTTTGGAGTGCACGGCCGCGTGGAAGGACTGCACGGCGGAGAGGTGCGGCTGCTGGATCCGGCGGGGCAGGTGGTGGATGCCGGCGTGATCGAGGGGGCTGGCGGATTCAATCTCCGGGGCTACGCCCGGCTGCCCGGTCCCGTCCTGTTCCGGCTGGAGGTGATTGACGCGGACGGGGATCCTGTCGAGGCGGTCCCATTGCCGCTGGCCATCGCCGATGCGCCGCCCATGCGCGTCATGCTCCTTGCCGGGGCGCCCAGCGCGGAGTTCCGCCACCTGCGCCGCTGGACGGAGGACGCCGGCCTGGAGCTGGACGTGGAAGTCTTCGTGGGCCGCGGCGTCGGTCTCGGCGACGGCCCTGCGCCGGCGGGGCCGGAAGCCTGGGGCGAGTTCGACCTCGTCATCCTCGACACGCGCGCGCTGGGCGCGCTGGGCCCGGCGCGCCGGCAAGCGCTGGCGCAGGCCGTGGAATCGGGCACCGGCGTGCTGGTGCGGCTGGAGGGCGAAGTGTCGGCATCCGCCCGGGCGCTGCTTGCCGACCTGGGCCTGGCGCTTGGCGACGATGGCCGGACGTCCGAGGTGGCCTTCCCGGACGTGGAAGACGCCGGCGTCCTGCGCGCCCGGCTTGGCCCCGGAACTGCCGATGCCCCTTTCGACGCGGCGCTTGCGGGGGAGGCGCCGCCACCGTTGCTCCGGCAGGACGTCCAGCCCGCGTCTTCCGACGCCGTGGCCGTGGCACGGGCAGGCAGCCCGGACCCCCTTGCCTGGTGGAGGCCACGGGGTCGCGGCCGGATCGGCGTGTGGACCCTGCTCGACAGCCACCGCCTGGTCCTGGCCGGCCGCGGCGACCTCCACGGCGAACTGTGGGCCGAAGCGGCGGCCACGCTCGCGCGTCCGGCCGGGCGCACCGCGCCGCACATCGGGCCGCAGGCGCGGGCGGGCACGCGCATGACCATCTGCGGGCTGGACGCTGATGAGGCAACGGTCGTCGCCCCCGACGGCTCGCGCACGGCGGTGCTGGTGGACGCGGCCGCCGGCCCCGGGCGCTGCGCTGCCTACTGGCCCGGGTCGGGAGGCTGGCACCTGCTGCAGTCGGGGGAGGGGGCCTGGCCCTTCCACGTGTGGGCGGCCGACGTTGCGCCTGGCGTTGCCGCGGCGGACCTGCGCAATGCCACCCTGGCCATGGCTGGCGAAGGCGCATCGCGTGGCGACGTCGGTACGGCGCTGCCAGCCCGCCGCGGCCCGTCCTGGCCCTGGTTCCTGGCCTGGCTTGCGGCCTCGGCCCTGCTGTGGTGGCTGGAGCGCCGGCGCAGGCGGCCCTGAGCCGGCTGGTTTAGTCTTCACCCGCCTGCACCATCCTGCCCATCCAGGGGCGAACGCTTTCCAGGGAGATCGACATGCACAAGGGATTGATGGCCTTCGCCGGAGCGCTGCTGGCGCTGGGCCTTGGCGCCTGCAGTGACGGCGGGCAGGCATCGCGGGAGGCCGTGGTGTATGACGCCGCGCCGCCGGCCAAGGGCGCCGCATTCGCCGCCCAGGCGACGGCGGCCGAAGACGACCACGGGCTTTCCGCCATGCTCGCCTATGAGCACCACGCCGGCATCCAGCTGCCGGCCGGGGAAATCCCCGCGCGTCTGGAGCAGGTGCAGGCTGCCTGTGCCGACGCCCGCTTTGGCGCCTGCGTCGTGCTTGCCGTCAACCAGCAGGGCGGGGAGCGGCCATCCGCCAGCGCCACACTGCGCATCGTGCCGGAAGGTGTCGAACCGATGATCGCCCTGGCCGGCGACGGCGCGCGCCTGGGCAGCCGCAGCACCCATGCCGAAGACCTCGCGGTGGCCGTGCGCGACAACGCCGCCACCCGCGACCGGCTGGCGCGCGAGATGGAGCGCCTGCAGCAGTTCCAGCAGCGGCCCGACCTCAGCGTGAGCGACATGATCTCGCTGTCCGAACGCATTGCCGCGGTCGAAGCCCAGCTCGAATCGGCCGCCCGCCAGGACGCCCAGTACCGCCGCCGGATCGATACCCAGCGGCTGACCCTCAGCTTCCAGCCACCCACCGGCGAGGCCGGCCGCAGCGAAATCGGCCAGGCCCTGCGTGATGTCGCCGGCGTGTTCTCGACCGGCGCTGCCTGGACCATCCGGACGATGGCGTTCCTTGCGCCGCTGGTGCTCGTCCTGGCGGTGGCCGTCGCCCTGATACGGCTGGTGCGCAGGCGCCGCCGCACCAGGGCACAGGGGGCGGGAACAGCGGCCGGCTAGGCTTCGTCTTCCTCGAACTCCACCGCCGCGTCCAGGTCGAACGCCAGCGCTTCCACCGCCTCGCGGACCTTGCGCGCGGTGGAGGGGTTCGGCACCTCCACCTCGATCTCGTGGGAATCGGGCCCGCGCGTATCGTGCAGCCCGGCCGAGCTCGAGTCCTCGTCGTCCAGGTGCGGCATCAGGTCGTCCACCTCTTCAACGTGCTCGATGCCGTCGACGCTTTGCAGCAGGTTCATGATGCCGCGGACGGCGTCCTCGTCGCCGGTCAGGCGGATGCGCAACAGGGCCATGCGGGGTCCTCTCTGTGGGGGTGCAGCCGCAGGCTATGTGGGCAAAGGCTAAGCCCCCGTGATGGCAACCACCGCCGCTTCAGCCTCCTTCCACGACGCGCGCCGGCAGTGGCGCGTTGCACAGGTCGATGTGCCCGGCCGGCCGCAGGTACCACCCGTCCCGCCGGTTGCGCCGCGACTCCACCACCGCCTCGAACAGCGGCGTGTCCGTCCGCAGCACCTCCACCCGGGTGCGCTCTTCCACCGGCACCTCCGAAGCCAGCCGCACCGAACGGATCGGGGTGAAGCTTTCCGGATCAGCGTGGATCCCGAGCGGCTCCGGCCCCCGCGGCGTCGCGCTCAGCAGCTCGATCCCATGCACCACCCGCCCCACCAGGGTGATGTTCCGGTCCAGCTGCCGCGGCGACTGTCCCGTCACCGCGTACAGCTCGGTCCCGATGCTCGAATCGGCTTCCATCCCGCGCCCCGCGCCGACCATCCCGTAGCAATGCGCCAGCCATGCGACGCCTTCCGCCGGATTCCTGGCCGCGGGAAATCCCCACGCGAACCCCACCTCCGGCGCCCACCCGTCGACATCCGGCAGCCGCGTGAACGCCACCCCCTGCGCGTCGCGCTCGAACTCCGCCGGCAGCGCATCGCGCGCACTGCCGATCGACCGCCGCGCGTCGCCTTCCTCCGGATCACCCCACTGCACCACGAAATTGTCGTGCGAGCGGTAGATCGCCAGCCCATCCCAGAAGTGTTCCCGCGCCAGCGTCCGCAGGTTCTCCACGTGCGCGGGCGCGAACTGCGGCGCCAGCTCGATCACCACCCGCCCCGCATCCAGGTCCAGGTACAGCGTGTGCGCCGGGTCAGGCTCGCGCCAATCTTCCGGAGCCGATGACTCCAGCAACTCCGCCGTCGTCAACACACGCTGCTCTTCCGCCGCCAGTGGAGTGATGGCAACGGCACAGGCAAGGGCGAGCAGGGCGGGCAGTTTCAGATTGCGGGGCGCCATCGGGAGGTCCTGTAGCGGAGGTCAGCCGATTCTCCCAGAAACGGTTGCCAAGGATTTTTGCAGCCTGCCTTTCCATCAATAGCGGTGATGCGACGCGGGGCGCCGGGTGGGGGTGCCCTCCAGCCTCCATGTCCCCCGGCCTGCGCTGCGCTCCGGCCTCCTCCTTTACTTACGGCTGGAGGGCACCCCCACCCGGCGCTCCGGTTTTCGCAGCAGGGGAGCGGCGAGCGAAGCGAAGCCATCCCCCCCGTCCGGAGCCGAGCCCCGCCGTGGCCGGGAGGCCTTTTCGCGTAAGTAAAGGAGGAGGCCGCAGCCGCAGGCGGAGGCCGGGGGACATGGAGCGAAAAGGCCTCCCGGCCGCGGCGGGGCCCCTCAGCCCCCCGCGACACCGGACACGCAACGCACCCCCGCGCATGCCCCAATGACTACTGGCACATTCGCTATACAGAACTTATGCATAGTGTGGTCCGCAAGACCCGGAGGAGCCATGCCCGAGATCCCCGCCGACGACGACCTACAGCTGCGCAAGTTCGAAAAGGAACTGAGCACCGGCACCGTCTCGCTCGTCCTGCTCGGCGTCCTCGCCGCCGCCCCCGAACCCATGTACGGCTACCAGATCGCCAAACGCCTCGAAGCCCTGGGTGACGGCGTCCTTGCAGGGAAACAGAGCGCCCTCTACCCCGTCCTGCGCAACCTCGAAGCCGCCGGCCTCCTCGCCAGCCATACCGCCCCATCCGACGCCGGCCCCCCGCGCCGCTACTACCGCATCACCCCCACCGGCCGCCGCAGCCTGCAACACCGCGCCAGAGCCTGGGCCGCCACCCGCGACGCCGTCGATTCCGTCCTGGAGGAAGTGAATCAATGAACGCCCGAGACCTGCCGACCACCATCCCCGAATACCTCGCCCACCTCAGGCGCGAGCTGGCCGGCGCCGACCCGGCGCTGATCCAGGACGCCCTGTACGACGCCGAGGAGTACCTGCGCTCGGAGCTTGCCGAGAACCCGGGCAAGAGCGAAGCCGAAGTCATCGCCGCGGTCGCTTCCAGCTACGGCGCCCCCGGGGAGGTGGCGGACATCTACCGCGACACCGAGGTCAAGGTGCAGACGGCGCTGCGTCCGCCGCGCCCGGTCGAGCGCAAATCGGTGCTGGGGCGCTTCTTCGGCGTTGCCGCCGACCCGCGCGCCTACACCGCGCTGTTCTACATGGTGCTGGCGCTGGCCACCGGCATCTTCTACTTCCTGTGGGTGGTCGCCGGCATCTCGATGTCGATCGGTTTCGCGGTCCTGATCATCGGCATCCCCTTCATCATCCTGTTCTTCGGCTCGGTGCGGATTCTCTCGCTGGTCGAGGGCCGGCTGGTTGAGGTGATGCTCGGCGAGCGGATGCCGCGCAGGCCGCTGTACAGCGTGCGCGGCCGCAGCATCTGGCAGCGCATCGGCGACATGTTCACCGACCCGCGCAGCTGGAGCACGCTGCTCTACATGCTGCTGATGCTGCCGCTGGGCGTGGTGTACTTCAGCATCGCCGCGGTCCTCGTGCTGCTGGGCGTGATCTTCGCCGCGGCGCCGCTGGCACTGCTGCCCGGCGTGGAGATGAGCATCTGGCTCTGGGGGATCGACCTGGCCGCGGATGCGCCCTGGCTGCTCCCGCTGGTCTCGATCGCCGGCATCCTGCTGCTGTTCCTGACCCTGCACCTGGCCCGCGGCATCGGGACCCTGCACGGGCAGCTGGCCAAGCACCTGCTGGTCAAGAGTTCCGCGGGCGCCTGAACCAGGCGCGGGCCCAGATGGCGGCCCGCGTCAGCCCTTGCCGTTGGCGCCCGCCTTCCCGTTGCTGGCGGGAGTGTGGGCGGCGATGAAGTCGCGCAGCTGCGGATACACCTGGGTGCGCCAGCGCCGGCCGCTGAAGATGCCGTAGTGGCCCACGCCCTGCATGGTCACCCGGGCGCGCTTTCCATCCGGGATCGCCGTGCACAGCGCATGCGAGGCGTGGGTCTGGCCCTGGCCGGAGATGTCGTCCAGTTCGCCCTCGATGGTCATCAGCGCGGTGCGCGAGATCGCGGACGGATCCACGCGTTCGCCGTCCACTTCCCACTTGCCGCGGGGCAGCAGGAACTCCTGGAACACGATGCGGATGGTGTCCAGGTAATACTCCGCGGGCATGTCCAGCACCGCGTTGTACTCATCGTAGAAACGGCGGTGCGCCTGGGTGTCCTCGCCATCGCCACGCAGCAGGTTCTGGTAGAAGTCCCAGTGCGACATGAAGTGGCGCTCGGGGTTCATCGCCACGAAGCCCATGTGCTGAA
The DNA here is from genome assembly GCF_001717465.1 of Luteimonas sp. JM171. Classification (NCBI taxonomy): domain Bacteria; kingdom Pseudomonadati; phylum Pseudomonadota; class Gammaproteobacteria; order Lysobacterales; family Lysobacteraceae; genus Luteimonas; species Luteimonas sp. JM171. Next base: position 1,803,808 of record NZ_CP017074.1, read on the forward strand.
GGAAGCCGGGATAGACCTTGCGGCCCTTGCCGGGGTAGTTCGAGGGCACCTGGTGGATCAGGTTGTTCTCGAACCACCACAGCGGCTTCTCGGTAGCCAGGTTGTTGACCGCGGTGGGCGAGCTGCGCCCGTCCACCGGGCCTCCCATCAGGACCATCGACAGCGGCGTGGTTTCCCCGCGCGCGGCCATCAGCGAGATCGCCGCCAGCACCGGCACCACCGGCTGGCATACCCCGATCACGTGCAGCTTCTCCGCGCCGATGGTGCGGATGAACTCCTGCACGTAGGCGACGTAGTCATCGAGCGTGAACGCACCGGCCTCCTTCGGGACCATCCGCGCATCGACCCAGTCGGTGATGTACACCTTGTGGTCGGGCAGCAGCGTGCGGACGGTATCGCGCAGCAGCGTGGCGTGGTGGCCGGACAGCGGCGCCACCACCAGCACCGTCGGCTGGTCCTTCATGCCCAGGATGTTCTCGGCATCGTCGGTATAGCGCTTGAAGCGCAGCAGCCGGCAGAACGGCTTGTCGACGATGACCTTTTCCACCACCGGTACGTCGTGACCGTCCTTGGTGACCTGGTGGATGGCGAATTCCGGCTTCTCGTAGTCCTTGCCAATCCGGTAGAACAGCTCGTTCGCCGCCGCCAGCCGGTCGGACCCGGGGAGCGAGGAGAACCAGCTGCTGGAGTCGGAAAAGACGCGGGCGTTGGCTTCGGCCCAGTAGGTGAGCGGCGCGGTCATGGCGCGGCCCAGCTCATGGAATTGATACAGGAACATGCGTGGGAATGATCGCTCGGAAAATTGCTGCGGTGCAGAATAAACGATCACTCCGCCTGCAGCGTGAACCCGTCGCTGCGTGTGTTCAGCCCGGCAGTTCCAGCGCCATCGCCTCCGCGGCGAGCGCGGGAGACAGCCAGCAATGCGAACCGAGCGGGGACAGCCCGGCGGCCTGGAACCGGCGCCGGTAGAACGCGGCCGGCCGGCGCATGAAGCCGTCGTCGTCACCCACCGTCTGGTCCTGGCGGGTGAAGGTCTCCAGGAACGCCACGCCGCCGCACAGCTCGGCGATGCCCTCCAGCCCCGCGTCGATCTCGCGCGCAGGCAGGTAGTGCAGCACGTCCGCGCACACCAGCAGGTCCACCGGCGGGCAGGGCCTCAGGTGCCGGAAGTCTGCGAACCGGGCCAGGTGCAGGTTGCGGCGCGCGCCGAAGCGCTCGATCGCGTACTGGCTGCTGTCAAAGCCCATGTAGTGCGCGTTGGGGCGGAGCTTGAGCAGCGGTGCCCGCCATGCCCCCTCGCCGCAGCCGATGTCGAGCACGGTGCGCACGGGACGCTCCAGCCAGTACTCGGCGGTGGCCACGGCCAGGGCGACCTTGCGCGCCAGCCGCTGCGGGCCGCCGATGCCTCCGGAGCGGTACCAGCGGTCGAAGTAGGCGCGGTCGTAGCGTTTTTCCATGGCGGCGGTGTCGTGGCGGGGGCGGCCATTGTAGGAGGCGGCATGCGCAGGGGGCTCCCGGGTCGCTGCTGTGCGATGCTTCCCGGCTGGAAACTGGAGCTTCGCAATGACCGCATACGACTGGACCAAGGCCTTCCACCTGCTGTTTGCCATCGCCTGGGTGGCGGCGGTGTTCTACCTGCCTCGGATCCTGGTGAACATGGCCGAAGCCGGCGCCGCCGGCGAGGTGCAGGCGCGGCTGCAGCTGATGGGCCGGCGGCTGTACCGCTTCGGCCACATCATGTTCGGGCTGGCGCTGGTGCTGGGGCTGGTGCTGTGGTTCGGGTTCGGGGTGGCGGGGGGCTGGCTGCACGCCAAGCTGCTGCTGGTGGTGCTGATGCTGGTGCACTTCATCGTGGCCGGACGCTGGTTGAAGCGGTCCGGGGATGCGGGGGTGGCCATCAGCAGCGGCAAGCTGCGGCTGTTCAACGAGATCCCCGTGCTCCTGCTCCTGTTCGTCGTCTGGCTGGCGCTCGGCAAGCCGTTCTGAGCGGAGCCGTGATCAGCGGCGGCTGACCTCCGGCAGGCTGCGGCTGACCAGCACGCCCAGCAGGCCGAGCAGGGCGAGGAAGCCGAGCGCGATTTCCGCGCCCAGGGCGGCGAGCGCGCCGGAGAGCGCGCCAATGGCCAGGAGCAGCACGCCCATGGCGGTGTTGGCCACCGCCACGTAGACGGTGCGCTGGTCGCCCTCGGCCATGTCCACCACGTACGTCTTGCGGGCGACGCGCACCGCCGTGTGCACCAGCACCAGGAGCAGGTATACCGCCGGGTACAGCCACCACTGCCCCCGCATTCCCGGCACCGCAAGCGCCGCCAGGAACAGGATCAACACGGCGGCGGCGATGGCGGCGCCCCAGGTCATCAGCCGCCGCGATGAGCGGTCGGCGAGGGTGCCGAAGGGTTTGCCGCCGATGAGGTTCGCCAGGCCCTGGGCAATCACGAACGGGCCGAGCCCGCCCAAACCCACGCCGCCGACGCCAGCCGCGAGCGCAACCACGAACGGCGGGCTCAGCGCCGACACCAGCAGCAGGGTGCGCGCCAGCACGAAGCGGCGGAACGGGCGGTCGTCCCGCAGCAGGTGCCAGGACTCGGCCACCCAGTTTGAGCGCCCGGCCTCTTCGGTGGCGGCATCGCGGGCGGGTTCGCGCACTCCCGCATACACCACTGCGGCACACACCCACGCCAGGGCGGCGGCCGCGAGCAGGCCGGCCAGCACCAGCGGCGAGACGTCATTGCCGCCGAGCAGCCGGATCGCCAGGCCCAGGGTGATGGCCAGCGCGCCGGAAAGCGCGGTGCTGATGCCGTTGATCTGGCCCCGCTCGCCCTTGGGCACGGTGTCGCCCATCACATCCTTGCCCGCCAGCGAGCACAGCGAGCGTGAGAGGGCGAAGAGTGCCAGGGCGGCAAGGATCACCACGCCGGCCGCGGTGCCGCCCATGGTGGCGGCGGCGAACGCCATCAGCGCCGTCGCCACGGCCTGACCGGCCGCTCCGCCGATCCAGGCCATGCGCCGCTGCCGGAGCCGCCGGATCCACGGCGTGAGCGCGGCCTGGGGCAGCATCGAACCCGATTCGCGGATCGGCACCAGGAAAGCGATGAAGAGCGCGGGCGCGCCCAGGGAGGCGAACAGCCAGGGCAGGACGGTCTTGGCGTTGACCACCTGGTCGCCGATCGCCTGCAGGGTGTTGGCCAGAACCTGGCGCAGGCCATTGCGCGCAGTGGCCTGCTGCTGCCCGGCGTCCTGGCCCGAGCGGTCGGCCTTGACCAGACGCTGGTAGATCCTGAGCGAACCGCTCAGCGGTGGAGCCTGGCCCAACTGTGCAAACCCTCGTGAAAGCCCGCCATGGGCGCTGCAGCCCGGATCATGGCACGCCGCGCAGGCGCGGGCCTACTGCATGTACCAGCCGTGGCTCACCACGATGCTCTGGCCGGTGAGGGCATTGGTTTCGAAGCCGGCGAGGGTGAGCGCGACGTTGGCCACGTCGTCCACGGTGGTGAACTCCCCGTCCACCGTGTCCTTGAGCATGATGTCCTTCACCACCGCGTCTTCGCTGATCCCGAACTCCTTCGCCTGCTCGGGGATCTGCCGGTCCACCAGCGGGGTGCGCACGAACCCCGGGCAGATCACGTTGGCGCGTACGCCGTAGTCCGCCGCCTCCTTCGCCACGGTGCGGCACAGGCCCAGCAGGCCGTGCTTGGCGGTCACGTAGGGTGCCTTGAGCCTGGATGCCAGGTGCGAGTGCACCGAGCCCATGTAGATGATGGCGCCGCCTTCGCGCCGCTTCTCCATGCCGCGCAGGCATTCGCGGGAGGTGAGGAAGGCGCCGTCCAGGTGGATGGCGAGCATCTTCTTCCAGTCCGCCAGGCTGAAGTCGGTGAGCTTGTTGACGATCTGGATGCCGGCGTTGGAAACCAGCACGTCCACCTTGCCCCATCCGGAAACAATCCGCGCCACGCCGTCGACGACCTGCGCCTCGTCGGTGACGTCCATGGCCACCGCCATGGCCTCACCGCCGGCCTCGCGGATCTCCCGCGCCGTGGTTTCGGCGGCCTCGAGCTGCAGGTCGGCGATCGCCACCTTGCCACCGGCCTGCGCATACACCTCGGCGATGCGCTTGCCGATGCCGCTGGCCGCGCCGGTGACCAGGCAGACCTTGCCGTCGAGTCGGTTCATGGAAGGCTCCCTTGGTGGAAAGCCGCCAGATTAGCGGCGGCCGTCCACGCGGTCACTGGTACCAAGGGGCAGCCCGGCGGCGGGTCAGTCAGCCAGCATCCGCGGGTGGGGCAGCTCCACGGGCACCCCGTCGGCGTTGCACAGGCCCGCCCCGCACAGGTGCTGGCGCAGGCGCGGCGTGGCCTGGACCAGGAAGTGGAAGATCACGTTCTGTTCCACCGTGCCACGCACGGCGTGGGCGCCGGGCCCGCGGGCCCAGATGCCCACGTCCTGGCCGCCGTGGGTCTCGCTCTGCAGCGGCACCGTGGCCTCCTGCTGGAAGTACCCGTGTTCCGTATCCACGTCCGTGAGGTCCGGGCGGCCCGAGCGGGGCGTGAAGTCGGCAGGGGCATCGTAATAGGTGATGTCGTTGCCGGCCGCATCGAGGCCGCGGTAGCCGGGCCCGTTGGCGTAGCCCAGCGTGGTGTAGGGCAAGCCCAGGCCATCGCGGGCAAGCACCCGCCGGCCGTCGCGGTCGTGGTTGTGGACCTTGTCCAGGATCGGATTGCCGCGCGACGGGTAGCCGGCGAAGGTCAGGGTGTGGCCGTGGTCGGCGGTGACCAGCACCAGGGTGTCGGATTCGTCGGTCAGCTCCACCGCGGCCTGCACTGCCTCGGCCAGGGCAATGGTGTCGGTGAGCGCGCGGATCGCGTTGCCCGCGTGGTGCGCGTGGTCGATGCGGCCGCCTTCCACCACCAGCAGGTAACCCTCGGGGCGGTCGCGCAGCCGCTGGATCGCCTCGTGGGTCAGCTCCGCCAGCGTGGGTTCGCCCGGATCGTCCTGGGCGCGATCGTGCTCGAAGTGCAGGTGGTCATATTCAAACAGGCCCAGGATCGGCGACTTCCCGGCCGCGGCCTGCATCTGCGCGCGGTTCCACACGAAGGCGCCGCCGGGGTGGCGGTCCTGCCACTCGGCGATGAGGTCGCGACCGTCCTTGCGGCGGCCGGTCTTTTCCGGATGCTCCGGGTCGGGCTGCCCGGCGGGCAGGAAGTGCCGCCGGCCGCCGCCGAACACCACGTCGGGGAAACGGCCTTGCGGCAGGTCCACGAGCTGGGAGGCGATGTCCACGCAGCCCAGCGCGGCGGCTTCGGCCGGCACCGAGGCATCGTCCTCCCAGTTGCGGTCGGGCGAGCGCGCATAGGTGGCGGCAGGGGTGGCGTGGGTAATGCGGGTGCTGGTGACCACGCCGGTGCCCATGCCGGCGTCGCGGGCCAGCTCGAGCACGCTGGCCAGGCTGCGCTCCTCCAGCCGGCCGCAGTCGCGGCGCGGCAGCGACTGGTCAACGTTGATCACGCCGGCGCGGGTCTTCACCCCCGTCGCCATCGCCGACATCGTCCCGGCCGAATCGGGAGTCTGCATGTCGGTGTTGTAGGTGCGCGAGAGGGCGGTGTGCGGGAAGTGCTCCCAGCTCAGCAGGTGGTCCTCGCCGCTGCCACCGCGGCGCTGGCCTTCCAGGATCCGGGCCGCTGCCACCGTGGTCAGGTCCATGCCGTCGCCCACGAACAGGATCACGTTGCGGGCGGTGCCGGCCATCGCGCCGCGTTCGGCCGCAGCCGCCGCGCCGCTGCGGAACCACCACTGCGCGTTTTCGCCGTCCGGCCGCACGATCTGCGGCACCTGCACGGGCGGGGTGGAGGTGGGGGCCGGTGGCGCGGCCGGGCCGGCATCGTGCGCGGGCGTGGCGCAGGCGGCGAGCAGGGTGGCGAGGCAGCAGGCGACGGGAAGGCGCATGGGATCCTGACAGTTTGGTGAACGCAGCATTATGCCGGCGCAATTGTTCTTCTGTGTTGCAGCCGGGGGACGCCGCGCCCGCGCCGGGCGGGTTACTGTGGCACGTTCAGCGTATTGAGAGGTTGGGCAATGATCGCCTGGTGGTTCCGGATTCCGTTCTGGCAGCGCGTGGCCGCGGGCTTCGTGCTGGGCGCGCTCGTGGGCTGGGCCATGGGCCCGGCGGCCGGGACCTGGCTGCAGCCGCTGGGCACCCTGTACGTCAACCTCATCCGCATGATCGCGGTGCCGCTGGTGTTCTTCGCGGTGGTCAACGCGGTGTCCGCCCTGCACGGGCAGCAGCGCATGGCGCAGCTTGGCGGCCGCACCTTCGGCTGGTTTGCGCTGACGGCCGTGCTTGCCGTGGGCGTGGCGTTCGCTGTGTCTTCGGTGATCAGCCTGGGCCACGGCGTGGACCTGCTGCCGCCGGACGACTACGTCCCCCGCGAGGTGCCGACCCCGGTGCAGGTGGTGCTCGACATCGTGCCCACCAACCCGTTCGCGGCGCTGGCGGAGGGCCGGATCCTGCAGGTGATCTTCTTCGCCGGCCTGCTGGGCTTCGCCCTGGTGAAGCTCGGCGACCGCACCGCGGAGCTGCGCAGGATCGTCGGGCAGGGCAGCGAGGCGATGATCCAGGTGACCCGCTTCGTGCTCGAGGTCACCCCGATCGGCACTTTCGGCCTGATCGGCGCGCTGGTGGGCACCTACGGCTTCGGACAGCTGCTGCCGCTGGGCAACTTCGTGATCGCCATCTACGTCGCCTGCGCGCTGCACATCGTGTTCGTCTACGGCGGCCTGCTGCTGGCGCACGGCCTCAACCCGCTGAAGTTCTTCCGCGGCGCCGCGCCGGGCATGCAGGTGGCGTTTGCCAGTTCCTCCAGCTTCGCCTCGCTGCCGGTGGCGCTGCGCAGCGTCACCCACAACCTGGGCGTGGACAAGGACTACGCCGCCTTCGCCGTGCCCCTGGGCGCGAGCATCAAGATGGACGGCTGCGGCGCGATCTTCCCGGCCATGGCGGCGGTGTTCGCCGCGCAGTACTACGGGATCGAGCTGAGTGCCGCGCAGTACATGATCATCCTGCTCGCCTCGGTGCTGGGCAGCTTCGGCACCGCCGGCGTCCCGGGCACGGCTGTAGTTATGGCGACCGTGGTGCTCAGTGCCGCCGGCCTTCCGCTGCAGGTGCTCGGCATCCTGCTGGCCATCGACCGCATCCTGGACATGATGCGCACCATGACCAACGTGACAGGACAGATGCTGGTGCCGGTGCTGGTGGCCAAGGAGACCGGGCTTCTGGATCGTGAGGCCTACGAGCGGGCGTCGAGCAACGTCGGGCTGGAAGGAGCGACGGAGGCGGACTGAAACCGGCTCAGGCTGCGGCCTGGCGGCGGCGCAGCACCAGCATCACCTGGCCGATCACCGCCGTGAGCAGGATCAGCGAGTTGGTGACGATGAAGACCCAGTTGTCCAGCATCCAGCTGTAGACGATGAAGCCCACCGAGGCCGCCATCTGCCCGGCGAACAGCCAGCGCGAGACGCCCTTGGCGTCCTTGTCGCGCCACTGGGTGATGATCTGGCGGGTGAGGGTGGCGAGCAGGATGGCCGAGGCCGTCCAGCCGACGATGTCCGGGTTCATCAATCACGGGGCCGTGGTTGGCGGTGGCGGATCATCCAACGCCGGCCGTGCGCGGCAGGTGAACCCGGGCGCCGCGCGCCAACATGGTTCTCACCGATGCGGTGCTTGAATGCGGCTTCCCCCACAAGGAGCCCTGACATGACCGATCACCGCGAACTCGAAGAAAACCGTGATGCTTGGCCTTGACGGCCACGCCCGTCCGATGACCGCGCTCAGCGAGGACCGCCGTTCGCCAATCTGGTTCTTCACCGCCGCCGACAACGTGCTGGTGCAGCAGCTGGGCGAAGGCAGCGGCCGCGTGATCGCCGGTTTTGCCTCCAAGGACCACGACCTGTTCGCCAGCATCCGCGGCAGCCTGCGCGTTGATACGGACCGGGCGGTCGTGGACCGGCTGTGGAACCGGTTCGTCGCGGCCTGGTATGAGGGTGGCAAGGACGACCCCAAGCTGCGCCTGCTGCGGCTCGATGCCGAGGACGCTGAAGTATGGATGGACGCCAACAGCATGGTTGCCGGGGTCAAGATGCTGTTGGGCGTCGACCCGAAGAAGGACTACCGGGACAAGGTCGGCCAGGTCAATCTGCGCTGAGCACGCGCTGATGGCCCGGGACGACCTGGTGGTGCACACGCCGGAGGGCCTGTACTGCCCGCCCGGCGACTTCCACATCGATCCCTGGCGCCCGGTGCCGCGCGCGGTGATCACCCACGGCCACGGGGACCACGCGCGCACCGGCATGGGCACCTACCACGTGGCCGCCGAGGGCCTGCCGGTGCTGCAGTGGCGCCTGGGCGAGCAGGACTATCGGGTCCATGCCCTGGGCGAGCCGGCGCGGATCGGCGATGCGCTGGTGTCGTTCCATCCGGCCGGGCACGTGCTGGGTTCGACCCAGGTGCGGATCGAGGTGGACGGCCAGGTCTGGGTGGCGTCCGGCGACTACAAGCGCGACCCGGACCCGACCTGCCTGCCGTTCGAGGTGGTGCAGTGCGACGTGTTCATCACCGAGTGCACCTTCGGCCTGCCCATCTACCGTTGGCCGCCGGCTTCCGACGTTGCGCGCGACATCGTCGCGTGGCGCGAGGAGTGCGCGGCCAACGGCGAGGCGGCGATCCTCTACTGCTACGCGCTGGGCAAGGCGCAGCGGGTGCTTGCCGAGCTGATGGCGCACACGGACCGGCCGGCGTACGTGCACGGCGCCATCGATGCGGGAGTGCAGGTCTACCGCGAGGCCGGTGTCCCCATGCTCAGTACGCTGCGGGTGGCCGACGAGGCGCGCGGGGCGGACTTTGCCGGCGAGCTGGTCATCGCGCCGCCCTCGGCCGCGGGGAGTCCCTGGATCCGCCGCTTCCGCCGGGCCCAGCAGGGCTTTGCCTCCGGCTGGATGCGGATCCGCGGCAACCGGCGGCGGCGCAATTACGATCGCGGCTTCGTGGTGTCCGACCACGCCGATTGGCCCTCGCTGCTGCGCACCGTGAAAGAGACCGGAGCGCGCCGGGTGATCGCCACCCACGGCGATACCGGGGCCCTGGTGCGGATGCTCAATGAATCAGGCATCGAGACCGGCGTGTTCGCCACCAGCTACGGCGAGGAGGACTGATGCGCCGTTTCGCGGCCCTCTATGAGCGCCTGGACCGCAGCCCCGGCGCCACCGACAAGCGGCAGGCGCTGGTGGATTACTTCAGCGCCGCGCCGCCGGCCGATGCCGCCTGGGCGTTGTGGCTGCTCGCCGGCGGGAAGATCGGCGGCGCGCGCTCGAAGATCGCCGGCTCGGGCGAACTGCGCGCCTGGATCGGCGAGGAAACCGGCTATCCCGCATGGCTGGTCGAGGCCTGCCACAACCAGGTCGGCGACCTGGCGGAAACCCTGGCGCTGCTGTTTGACGACCCCCCGCCCGGCGAAGAGGCCGCGGACACCGGGCTGGCGGAATGGGTGGAAGAGCGCCTGGCACCGGTGGCCAACGCCGAGCCGCGGGAGCGCCGCGAGGTCGTTGTGCAGGCCTGGCGCAGCCTCGCGTTCCGCGAACGGCTGGCGTTCAACAAGCTGCTGACGGGCGCGCTGCGGGTGGGCGTCTCGCAGGGGCTGGTGCAGCAGGCGCTGGCGCAGATGTCGGGCGTGGACATCGCCCTGATCGCACAGCGGATGCTCGGGCGCTGGACGCCAAGCGCAGGGTTCCTGGAGCGCCTGCTGTCGGAAGAGCCGCAGCCGGGGGACGCCGCGCTGCCGTATCCGTTCTTCCTCGCCTCCCCGCTGGAAGCCGAGCCGGAGACGCTTGGCGACATCGACGGCTGGCTGCTGGAGTGGAAGTGGGACGGCATCCGGCTGCAGCTGATCCGCCGCGACGCCGACGTGGCGCTATGGTCGCGCGGCGAGGAGCGCATGGACGGGCGTTTCCCCGAGATCGAGGCGGCGGCCGTGCTGCTGCGGCGGGACTGCGTGATCGACGGCGAGCTGATGGCCTGGCAGCCCGGTGAGTCCGCGCCGATGCCGTTCAGCGCGCTGCAGACCCGCATCCAGCGGCTGAAGCCCGGCCCGAAGTCGCTGGCCGCTGCGCCCGCGCGCGTGCTCGCCTATGACCTGCTGGAGCTGGATGGCGAGGACCTGCGCGCGCGTTCGTTGCAGGAGCGGCGGAAGATGCTCGCCGGATTGCTCGGTACCCAGGCCGTGCCCGAAGGCGAGGACGTGCCGCGGATAGTGCTTTCGCCCATGGTCGAAGCGGACAGCTGGGAGCGGGCGGCGGAGCTTCGCGAAGGGTCGCGCGAGCTTGGTGTGGAGGGCCTGATGCTCAAGCGCGTCGATTCTCCGTACCGCCATGGCCGCAAGCGCGGGGACTGGTGGAAGTGGAAGGTGGACCCGCTGACCATCGACGCAGTGCTGATCTACGCGCAGTCCGGCAGCGGGCGCCGCAGCACGCTGTTCACCGACTACACCTTCGGCCTGTGGGACGGCGACGCGCTGGTCCCGGTGGCCAAGGCCTACTCCGGCCTCGACGACAAGGAGATCCTGAAGCTGGACCGCTGGATCCGCGGCAATACCGTGGAACGCTTTGGCCCGGTGCGCTCGGTGCAGCCCGAGCACGTGTTCGAGCTGGCGTTCGAGGGGGTCAACCTCTCCACCCGCCACAAGTCCGGGGTGGCGGTTCGCTTCCCGCGCATCCGGCGCCGGCGCACCGACAAGCCCGCCGCGGAGGCAGACCGCATCGAGAGCCTGCGGGCACTGGCGAGATGAGCGCACGTGCGGTGGCACCCGCGCTTCCGCGTCCACGCGGGTACCGGCCGCTGCTGGACTGGTTCGAATCCCGTGGCTGGCGCGCGGCCCCGTTCCAGCGCGAAGCCTGGCGTCGCTATCTTGCCGGCGAATCCGGCCTGCTGGTGACGCCCACCGGCAGCGGCAAGACCCTGGCCGCCGCCGGCGGCCCGCTGCTGGAAGCGCTGCGGCTCGGGGATGCGCCGGCGCCCAGGCGCGCGCCGGCAAACGCCCCGCCGCGGCTGCGGTTGCTGTGGATCACCCCGTTGCGCGCGCTGGCCAACGACACCGTGCGCGCGCTGCGCGAGCCGATCGAGGCGCTGGGCGTGGCGTGGACGGTGGCGATGCGCACCGGCGACGCAGGCGCGCGCGATCGCCGGCTGGCCCGACGCGGCCTGGCCGACGCGTTGGTGACCACGCCCGAGTCGCTCGCGCTCGCGCTGTCGTATCCCGACGCGGGCGCCATCCTCGCAAGGGTGCGCGCGGTGGTGGTCGATGAGTGGCACGAATTGCTGGGCAACAAGCGCGGCGTGCTGCTGCAGCTGTGCCTGGCGCGGCTGCGCGCGCTGGCCCCCGCAGCCCGGACCTGGGGGCTCTCGGCCACGCTGGGCAACCTGGAAGAGGCGCGCGACGTGCTGCTGCCGCACGCGCCCGGCGCCGCCATCGTCTCGGCCCCGCGACGGCGGAAGATGACCCTGGAAGCCCTGCTCCCCGGTGAAGGCGAACGCTTCCCCTGGGCCGGGCACCTGGGCCTTTCCCAGCTGGAGCGCGTGGCCAGCGTGCTGCAGCGTGCCCAAAGCAGCCTGCTGTTCACCAACACCCGGTCGCAGGCCGAACTGTGGCACCGGGCGCTGCAATCGGTATGGCTGGACGAACCGCCGACGCTGGCACTGCACCACGGATCACTCGACGCCAGCCTGCGGGCCGCCGCCGAGCAGGGCCTGCGCGATGGCAGCGTGCGCTGCGTGGTGGCCACTTCCAGCCTCGACCTGGGCGTCGATTTCCCCGCGGTGGACCAGGTACTGCAGGTCGGCAGCCCGAAGGGCATGGCGCGCCTGCTCCAGCGCGGCGGCCGCGCACGCCATCGCCCGGGCGAGGCCGGGCATGTGGTGTGTGTTCCAACCCATGCTCTGGAACTGGCGGAGTATGCCGCCGCCCGGCAGGCGCTGGCCGCCGGGCGCATCGAGTCGCGCCCGCCGCCGCGCCTCTCGCTCGACGTGCTCGCCCAGCACTGCGTGACGCTCGCCCTCGGCGGGGGCTTCCAGCCGGACGCGCTGCTAGCGGAAGTGCGCGGCACCCACGCCTTCGCCGGCCTGTCGGTGGAAGCGTGGCAGGCGGTGCTGGACTTCATCGTCCGCGGCGGCAGCGCGCTGGAGTCGTATCCCGACTACCGGCGCGTGGTATGCGACGAGGACGGTACATACCGCGTGCACGAGCGCCGCGTCGCCTTCCGCCACCGGCTGTCCATCGGCACCATCACCAGCGACGGCGGCGTGCAGGTGCGCTTCCTCAAGGGCGGGTACCTGGGCGTGGTGGAAGAGGCCTTCGTGTCGCGGCTTCGGCCGCGCGACCGCTTCCAGTTCGCCGGTCGCACGCTGGAACTGGTGCAGCTCAAGGACATGACCGCGTACGTGCGCATCGCCGGCAAGGGCGAAGGATCGGTGCCGCGCTGGCAGGGCGGGCGGATGCCGCTCTCCAGCGAACTGGCGGGGGAGGTGGAGGCGATCCTCGCCGCGCCGGCCGCCAGCCCGGCGATGCGCGCGCTGGCCCCGCTGCTCGGCCTGCAGGCCCGGCTCTCGGCCCTGCCCACTCCGGAAACCTTGCTGGTGGAAGCGGTCCGCACGCGCCAGGGGTGGCACCTGTTCGTGTTCCCGTTCGCCGGCCGCGCGGTGCACGAGGGCTTGGCCCCGCTGCTGGCCATGCGCTGGGCGCGTGAGGCGCCAAACACTTTCTCCTGGGCGATCAACGATTACGGCCTTGTGCTCAACGCCCAGGCGAGGGCCTGGCCGGAGCCGGAACTGTTCGAGCGCCTGTTCGCGGGCGGGGGCCTGCTGGAGGATCTGCACTCGAGCCTCAACATGGGCGAACTGGCGCGCCGCCAGTTCCGCGAGATCGCGCGCGTGGCCGGCCTGCTGCCGCCGTCGCTGCCCGGCAAGGTCGTGCGCTCGCTGCGCCAGCTCCAGGCCTCCAGCGGTCTGCTTTTCGACGTGTTGCAACGCCACGATCCCGGGCACGTGCTGCTGGCGCAGGCGGAGCGCGAGGTGCTTGAATCGCAGCTGGAGGTCCGCCGCCTGGCCCAGGCGCTGGAGCAGTGCAGGTCACGCCGGCTGGAACTGCGCCATCCGCGCGGACTCACCCCGCTGTCGTTCCCCCTCTGGGCCGAGTCCGTGCGCGGCCAGCTCAGCACCGAAGACTGGCGCACCCGCGTGCGCCGCGCCGCCGAGCAGTTGGAGAAGAAGCATGGATGAGCTTGCGGGCGGCGCGGCGGAGCTCCTCATCGCCGGCGAGCGTATGCACCTGCTCGCAGACCGCGCGCTTTACTGGCCCGCGCGCAACCGCCTGCTGATCGCCGACCTGCACCTGGGCAAGGGCGGCATCCTGCGCAGCGCCGGCATTCCCGTGCCCAGCGGCGGCACCCGCCATGACCTGTCCCGGCTTGACGCGCTCCTAGAAGCCACGGGCGCGCACCAGCTCTGGATCCTGGGCGATTTCCTCCACGGCGCGCGGCAGCCGCGCGCCGAAGCGGCCTGGCGGCGGTTCCTGGTTGACCACCCCGGCTGCAGCGCCAGCGTGATCGCCGGCAACCACGACCGCGCCCTCGTGCCTGATGCCGCCGGACTGGTGCACCTTCCCGACGACGTGCAGGACGGCCCGTTCCGCTTCCGCCACATGCCCCCCAACGACGCCGGCAGCACGGTGGCAGGCGCCCAGCCTGCGCTACCGGAAGCCGAACCGGCGCATGTCATATGCGGCCACCTGCACCCGGTGGTCCGGCTGCCCGGGCTGCGCGGCCGGTTCCCGGCGCTGGTCCTGGGTCCGGAGCAAACGATTCTGCCCGCGTTCTCCGCCTTCACCGGCGGCTGGCTGTTGGAGGAGGACCGGAGCTGGATTGCCTGCGCGCACGGCGCAGTGGTCGGCCACCGGGATTCGGAGTGGCGACCCGCGACCGGAAGACGCTGAGTCCGGAAACGACGAGGCCGCCCGAAGGCGGCCCCAGGGTCGATCGCGTTCGCGACGCCTCAGTGCGTGGCGATCCGCCGCGCCTGCTTGAAGCGCTTGGCCCAGTAGCCGCCGTCCAGCGCCGAGACCGTGACGTCGCGGCCAGTGCGCGGAGCGTGCAGGAAGCGGCCTTCGCCGACATAGATGCCGACATGGTCGATGCGGCCCCCGCGCAGGGCGAAGAACACCAGGTCGCCCACGTTGAGCTGGGCGCGCTCGACCGGCTCGCCCGCACGGGCCATGTCGCGCGACACGCGCGGCAGCTCGATGCCCAGCGCGGTCTCGAACACGTAGCTCACCAGGCCGCTGCAATCAAAGCCGCGCTCGGGGGACGTGCCGCCCCAGCGGTAGGGCGTGCCCAGCAGCGCCAGCCCACGCTGCAGCAGGCTCTGGCGCGCGGTATCCTGCGGCTCGGGCGCCAGATCGATGTCCAGCTCGGCGGCCGTGCTGATCAACTGGCTGACGTCAGCGGCGAACAGCAGTTCGCGGCTCGCGGCAGGCAGCGGATCGGCCAGCTGCTGGCTGACCGAGGTGGAAATGGGGAACCCGTCCGCGGTATCAGCCGCCAGCCCGGTGGCCGCGAGCGCCGGGGTGGCGGCGGCTGCCAGCAGGAGCGAGGCGAGGAGGGCGGAGGTGTGCCGGAAGCGGCGGAAGCGGGGCAGTTTCGATGCCGGGGACAATGGATCAATCGTCACGCGCGGGGATTCACGGTTGTTGGCGTGGCGTGATGGTGCCGCACGAAAACCGGCTTTTTGTTAGAAAAACGTTAATGAATGGGACGCGGTTCACGTGAATAAACCATTTATTTCCCACTCGTCCCTATTCAGCGATCACAAAATCCGGCGGGCCCCCGTGTAGTGGTCGCGCCAGTAGTGACCGTCCAGATGGTCCAGGCGCACGGTGCCGCCCGAACTTGGGGCATGCACGAAACGGCCCTTCCCAACGTAGATGCCCACGTGGGTCACGCCGCCCCGGTTGCCGAAGAACACCAGGTCGCCGGCGGCGAGTTTTTCCGGGGCAATGCGCGGGCCCTGCCACGCGAACAGGTCGCGGGTGGTGCGCGGCAGGCGGATGTCCAGCATGTCCCGGTACACGTAGTTGACCAGGCCGCTGCAGTCAAAGCCGCCGTCGGGGGTATTGCCGCCATAGCGGTAGGGCGTGCCGACCAGCCCGATGGCGCGGATGGTGACCGAGTTTGCGGCCACCGGATTGGCCGGAGTGACCACCGGCCAGTGCCGCTGCTGCACGGGTGCCGGCGTGGACGTCGGGCGGACCTGCTTGCCGCCGCAGCCCGACACCAGCAGCGCTGCCGCGATGGCCATGGCCGACAGCGGCCAGGCAAGACGGCGCGTGCGGGTTGGCGCGGCACGGCCGCTGCCCGGATAATGCGCTTCACTCACGGCCCGCATCGTGGCCGATCCCTTTTCCGCTGACAAGCGCGGCCCAGCGCCGCCACACAGGTTGCCCATCCATGAAGATCGAAAAAGACCGCGTCGTCCGTTTCCATTACACCGTGTCCGAGCCCGGCCAGGAACCGGTGGAAACCTCGAAGGACCGCGAGCCGCTGGCGATCCTGTTCGGGCACGGCAACATCATCCCGGGCCTGGAAAAGGCGATGGAAGGCCACGAGGCCGGCGACAGCTTCAGCGCCGAGGTGCCTGCCGCCGAAGCCTATGGCGAGCGCCGCGAGGACATGACCCAGCGCGTGCCCAAGAAGCACTTCGGCAAGCAGCGCCTCGCCCCGGGCATGCAGGTGGTGCTCAACACCAACTTCGGGCCGCGCCCGGTGACCGTGCAGAAGGTCGGGATGAGCGTGGTGGACGTGGACATCAACCACCCGATGGCTGGCAAGGACCTGCACTTCGACATCGAGATCGTCGAGGTGCGCGAAGCCGACGCGGCCGAGATCGAGCACGGCCACGTGCACGGCGAGGGCGGCCACCAGCACTGAGCGGTACATTTTCCGCGCGCCGCGGATCCCGCGGCCGCGGGCGCCGGGGAGGGCGTGATGGCGGAGGACGGCGGCAGCACGCGGTTGGCGCCGGTTGACGCAAGCGAGCGCATCGGCCTGCTCGATGCGCTGCGCGGGATCGCGCTGGCCGGCATCTTCGTGGTCAACATCGAGTGGTTCAGCCGGCCGTGGCAGGAGTTCGGCAACGGCATGGTGCCCGGGCTGGCGGGCATCGACCTGGCGGTGGCGTGGCTGGTGCACGTGTTCGTCGCCGGCAAGTTCTGGGTGCTGTTCTCGCTGCTGTTCGGCATCGGCTTTGCCCTGATGATGGAGCGCGCACAGGCCTCGGGCCGGGCGACGCGCATGTACCTGCGGCGGCTGGCCGTGCTGTTCGCGCTGGGCGTCGCGCATGCGCTGCTGGCGTGGGTCGGCGACATCCTGCACGCGTATGCAATCGCGGCGCTGGGCCTGCTGCTGCTGCGCGGGCTGTCCCCGCGTGCCCAGCTCGGCATCGGGCTGGCGATCTACGTCGGGCTGTACGCGCTCTCGCTGCTGGGCGGCTGGGCGATGGTGGCGTTCCCGGTCGAGGGCGCCTCGGAACTGCTGGCGGAGAGCGTGCGCGACGCAGAAGCCGCCGCGGCCGTGTATGCAAACGGCGGCTTCGGTGAAATCACCGCGCAGCGGGCAAGGGATTTTTCCATGCTCCTGACCAACGCATTCGGCGTGGTGCCGATGGCGCTGGCGGTGTTCCTGGTGGGCAGCTGGCTGTTCCGATCCGGGCGCATCGCGGATGTCGCCGGGCATCGGCCCTTCTTCGTCCGCATGGCGGCAACGTGCCTGCCGCTTGGCCTGGTGCTGACCTTGGCTTCGGCCTGGCTGTCCACCGGTGATCCGGACGGGTTCTTCGATACGCGCTGGGTGTTCGCCTCGAGCCTGCATGGGCTGGGCGCGCTGCCGATGACGCTGGGCGGCGTGGCCCTGCTGGCACTGGCCTGGCAGGGCGCACGCGGCCAGGCGGTGATGACGTTCTTCGCCCCGGCCGGTCGCATGGCGCTGAGCAATTACCTGCTGCAGTCGATCGTGGCGTCGCTGGTGTTCTACGGATACGGGCTGGCGATGTGGGGGCGGCCCGGCCAGGCGGGGATGGTGCTGTTCGCGGTGCTGGTGTTCGTCGCCCAGGTGCTTGCAAGCCGCTGGTGGCTCGCGCGGTTCCGGTTCGGGCCGTTGGAGTGGGCCTGGCGCTGGCTGACCTATGGCCGCCGCCCGCCGATGCGGAACCGGGCGGACGCCGTTTAGACTCCGCCCATGGATCGAAGCGATGTCGTGATCATCGGCGGCGGGGTGATTGGCCTGGCGTGCGCGCTGGCGCTGATCGAACAGGGCCGCAGCGTGCGGGTCGTTGATGCCGGCCGGGTGGGCGGCGGCAGCTCCCATGGCAACTGCGGCACCATCACCCCCAGCCACGCGGCGCCCCTGGCCGCGCCCGGGTCGGTGGCCAAGGCGCTGCGCTGGATGCTTACCCCGGATGCGCCGTTCTACCTCAAGCCGCGGTTCGACCCGGCCCTGTGGGGCTGGATGCTGCGCTTCGCGCGGCATTCCACCCGCAGCCACTGGCGCAGGGCGGCGGAGATCCGCCTGCAGATCCTGCAGGCCGCGCGCGATGCGCTCCCCGAGTGGGTCGAGCGCTACGGGCTGGACTGCGAGTACGACCCGGCCGGCGTGGACTACGTGTTCCGCACCGAGAAGGACCTCCAGGATTTCGGCGACGAGCTGGCCCTGCTGGATGACATCGGCGTGGCCTATGAGCGCGTGGACGGCGCCGCATACGTGCGCGACGAACCCGCGCTGCGCGATGGCGTGGTGCAGGTGGTCCGTTTCCCCGGGGATGCCCGGCTGCGGCCCAACCTCTACGTGGCCGGGCTCGCCCGGGCGGTGCGCGAGCGCGGCGGCACCATCGTGGAGGAGTGCGAGGTCACCGCCATCGAGGCCGGGGACGGGGGTGTCGTCGCCAGCGGTCCGGACGGTCAGTTCCGGGGCCGCGACCTGATCGTCGCCACCGGCGCATGGTCGGGCCGGCTTGCCCGCAGGCTGCGCCTGCGCATCCCGGTGCAGCCGGGCAAGGGCTATTCGATCACCTATTCGCGGCCTTCGCTGGTGCCCAGGCGGCCGCTGGTGCTGCACGAGCGCAGTGTGTGCGTGAGCTCGTGGGACAGCGGCTACCGCCTCGGCAGCACCATGGAGTTCTCCGGCTATGACTCCACGCTCAACCGGCGCCGCCTGGACGCGCTGGAGCGCGGCGCCGCCGAGTACCTGCACGAGCCGGTCGGCCCGGTGAAGGAAGAGGAGTGGTACGGCTGGCGCCCGCTGAGCGTCGATGACCTGCCGCTGCTCGGGCGTGCGCCAGGCCATCGTCACCTCTGGCTCGCAACCGGCCACGGTATGCTCGGCGTCAGCATGAGCACCGCGACCGGTCGGCTGATGTCGGAACTGGTCTGCGGGCTCGATCCCCACCTCGACCCGGCGCCGTTCGACCCGGCGCGCTTTGCATGAATGAATGACCCCGGCGGATTCGACTACGACCTGATCATCCTGGGCGGCGGCTCCGGCGGCCTGGCCGGCGCCTTCCGCGCTGCCGAGCACGGCGCCCGCGTTGCCCTGCTGGAGCCGGGCGAACTCGGCGGCACCTGCGTCAACGCCGGCTGCGTGCCCAAGAAGGCGATGTGGCTGGCGGCGGACCTTGCGGCAAGGATCGACATCGCCGCCCGCCTGGGCTTCGACGTCCCGGAATCGACCACGCTGGACTGGCGGGAATTCATCGTCGACCGCCAGCGCTACATCTCCAACATCCACGAGAGCTACCGCAAGCGCCTGGACGAAGCCGGCGTGACCCTCGTGCCGCAGCGCGGGGTGCTGCTCGACGCGCACACCGTCCGGGCCGGTGGAACGCGCCTGCGTGCCCCGCACATCCTGCTTGCCACCGGCTCGCACCCCGTGCGCCCCGATGTGCCGGGGGCGGAGCTGGGAGGTGTATCCGACGACTTCTTCAACTGGTGCGAAGCGCCGGCCCGCGTCGCGCTGCTGGGCGGCGGCTACATCAGCGCCGAGCTTGCCGGCGTGCTTCAGGTCCTGGGCACCCGCGCCGAGATCTTCGCCCGGAGTGGGCGCCTGCTGCAGCAGATGGACTCGGACGTGGTCAACCAGCTGCAGGACAATTACCGCCACTTGGGCGTCGGCCTGCACCTTGAATACAACGTGCGCGAAGTCCAGCGCGACGGCGATGGACTGGTGCTTGTCGATTCGGCGGGGGAGAAGACCGGCCCGTTCGACCAGCTCGTCTTCGCGATCGGCCGCCGTGCCAACACCGCGGGTATCGGGCTGGAAGAAGCCGGCGTCCAGCTTGCCGATGACGGTGCCATCCGCGTGGATGGCTACCAGAACACCACCGCCGAGGGTGTCTACGCCGTTGGCGACGTCACCGGGCAGCTCACCCTCACGCCCGTGGCCATCGCCGCCGCCCGCCGGCTCATGGACCGCGTGTTCGGGGGCAAGGCCGGCTCCAGGCTTGATTACGACAATGTGCCCTTTGTCGTTTTCTCCCATCCGCCGCTGGGCGGCATCGGTCTCACCGAAGAACAGGCCCGCAAGCAGCACGGCGACGCGGTGAAGGTCTACCGGAGCACGTTCCGGCCCATGCTCCACGCCCTTGCCGACACTCCCCTGCGCAGCCTTTTCAAACTCGTCTGCGTTGGCCCTGACCAGCGCGTGGTTGGGATCCACGCCTTTGGCGAGGCCGCCGACGAGATCCTCCAGGGCTTCGCCGTGGCGCTGAAGCGCGGAATCACCCTGGACGACCTCCACGACACCGTCGCCATCCATCCGACCAGCGCCGAAGAATTTGTTCTCATGCGTTGATTGGCCTGGTTTTGGGCCCTTTGGGGACTGCGAACGTAGCTTCGCGGTGACCTGACGGGCCCCGCCGCGGCCGGGAGGCCTTTTCGCTCCATGTCCCCCGGCCTCCGCTGCGCTGCGGCCTCCTCCTTTACTTACGCGAAAAGGCCTCCCGGCCACGGCGGGGCTCGGCTCCAGAAGGGGGACGGCTTCGCGTGCGCTCGTCTGCTACGAAAACTGGAGCGCCGGGTGGGGGTGCCCTCCAGTCGTAAGTAAAGGAGGAGGCCGGAGCGAAGCGCAGGCCGGGGGACATGGAGACTGGAGGGCACCCCACCGCGCCCAGCGCCGCGTCCAACTCGGGTTCTCTCTGGTAGCGGAGAAGAACCTGCTCGTAGGGCGCCCTACAATGCCGGGATGGACATTTTCACGCTGCACAAGGGAACTGCACCGTTGCTGGTCAGCGTCCCCCACGATGGCACCCTGGTGCCGGATGACATTGCCGCGCGCCTGACCGATGCCGCGCGCAAGGTGCCCGATACCGACTGGCACATCGCCCGCCTGTACGGATTCGCGCGGGAAATGGGCGCATCGATGATCGTGCCGAAGTACTCGCGCTACGTGGTCGATCTCAATCGCTCCGAGGACGACGTTTCCCTCTATCCCGGCCAGAACACCACCGGCCTGTGCCCCGTGGTCCGCTTCAGCGGCGACCCGGTTTACCGGCAGGGGCAGGAGCCCGCCGCCGAGGAAATCCAGGCGCGCGTCGACAGGTTCTGGCGTCCCTACCACGAAGCATTGCGCGCTGAGCTTGATCGCCTGAAGCAGCAGCATGGGCGCGTGGTGCTGTGGGAAGGCCATTCGATCCGCGGCGAGCTTCCCTTCCTGTTCGAAGGCCGGCTTCCCGACCTCAACCTTGGCACCGCAGGCGGCGCCAGCTGCTCGCCGGCCCTGCAGGAGCGGCTGGAATCAGTGCTTGCCAGCCAGGACCGCTACGACTTCGTCGTCAACGGGCGGTTCAAGGGCGGGCACATCACCCGGCACTATGGCGACCCGGCCGGCGGCATCGAGGCGGTGCAGATGGAGACCAGCCAGCGGACCTACATGGATGAGGAGAGCTTTGCCTGGGACGAAGGCAGGGCGACGGCGATGCAGGCAGTCCTGCGCCGCCTGCTGGAGAGCGTGCTGGAGTAGCTGCCTCCGCCGCTCCGACGGTCAGCCGCCGTCGCGCTCCGCTTCCTGCGCGGCCCTGATGTCGTCGCGGCGGGCATGGAGCTCGTCGCGCAGGCGCTGCACATCGGCCCGGGCGTGTTCCCACTGGGCCTTGAAGGAGTCGCGCGGGGTAAAGCCGTTCGGATGCTCCGCGTCCCAGGCCAGCGCCGCCTCCAGGCGACCGATCAGCATGTCGATGTCGTCGGACGCCCACTCCATCGCCGGGTACAGCACGGCGGCGGTGAGCTTGCGGAACTCTTCGGTGTCCTCGTCGGCGCCCACCGGGTTGGAATGCAGGTGCAGCAGGTAGCGGATCCTGCCCACGTACATCCAGGTGATGGCCTCCTCGCGATCATCCTCCGCGTAGAGGCGCTCGGCGTAGTGGAAGTACGCCGAGGGGTGCGCGTCCGGCAGCGCCGCCTCCACGTCCGCGCGGGGCGCGGTGCGCAGGTCGGGCCCGGAGAGCCCGGCAAATGCCGGCGCGGCTGCCAGCAGCAGGGTGAGGATCAGGGGCGTGATGCGCATGCGCGGCTCCGTTCCAGTCCGGGCCGCAGGATGCGCGGCGCCGGCACAAGGGCACGTGAACCGGCCGAGCCGGTCACACCTCCAGGGTCGCCAGGTCGCCCTTTTCCTCCAGCCATGCCTTGCGGTCACCGGCGCGCTTGCGGGCCAGCAGCATGTCCATCAGGGCATCGGTCTGGGCCTCGTCGTCGACGGTCAGCTGCACCAGGCGCCGGGTGTCCGGGTGGATGGTGGATTCGCGCAGCTGCGAGGGATTCATCTCGCCCAGGCCCTTGAAGCGGGTGACGTTGACCTGGCCCTTGATCTTCTCGCGTTCGATCCGGTCCAGCAGCAGGCGCTTTTCTTCCTCGTCCAGGGCGTAGAAGACCTGCTTGCCCACGTCCACGCGATAGAGCGGGGGCATGGCGACGAAGACGTGGCCGGCCGCCACCAGCGCCGGGAAGTGCTTGAGGAACAGCGCCGAGAGCAGGGTGGCGATGTGCAGGCCGTCCGAGTCGGCGTCGGCCAGGATGATGACCTTGCCGTAGCGCAGGCCGGCCAGGTCGTCCTTGCCGGGGTCGCAGCCGATGGCCACGGCCAGGTCATGCACTTCCTGGGAGGCAAGCACGCCGCCGGACGCCACTTCCCAGGTGTTGAGGATCTTGCCGCGCAGCGGGAGGATCGCCTGGAAATCCTTGTCGCGGGCCTGCTTGGCGCTGCCGCCGGCCGAATCACCCTCCACCAGGAACAGCTCTGTGCGCGAGAGGTCCTGGCTGATGCAGTCGGCCAGCTTGCCGGGCAGGGCCGGGCCCTGGGTGACCTTCTTGCGGACGATCTGCTTTTCGGTCTTCAGCCGTGCGCTGGCGCGCTCGATGGCCAGCTGGGCGATGCGCTCGCCGGTATCGACGTGCTGGTTGAGCCACAGACTGAAGGCGTCGTGCGCCGCCCCCTCGATGAAGCCGGCCGCCTGCCGCGAGCTGAGCCGTTCCTTGGTCTGCCCGGAGAACTGCGGATCGCTCATCTTCAGGCTGAGCACGAACGAGATCCGGTCCCATACGTCCTCCGGCGCGAGCTTGACCCCGCGCGGCAGCAGGCTGCGGAAATCGCAGAACTCGCGCAGCGCGTCGGTGAACCCGGAGCGCAGGCCGTTGACGTGGGTGCCGTGCTGGGCGGTGGGGATCAGGTTGACGTAGCTCTCCTGCACCAGCTCGCCCTCGGGCACCCAGGCCGCGGCCCACTCCACGGTCTCGGTGTCCTTGGCCAGCGCGCCGGTAAACAGCTCCGGCGGCAGCAGCTCGCGCCCGTCCAGCTCGCCCTTGAGGTAGTCGGTGAGCCCGTCCTCGTAGCGCCACTCGTCGCGCTCGCCGGTGGCCTCGTCGTGCAGCCTCACCGTCAGGCCGGGGCAGAGCACCGCCTTGGCCCGCAGCAGGTGCCGCAGCGGCCGCAGCGCGACCTTGGGCGAATCGAAGTACTTCGGGTCCGGCCAGAAGCGCAGCCGGGTGCCGGTGTTGCGCTTGCCGACGCTGCCCACCATCTCCAGCGCGGTGGCGCGGTCGCCGTCCCTGAACGACATGGCGTACTCGCTGCCATCGCGGCGGATGCTCACGTCCAGCCGGGTGGAAAGCGCATTGACCACGCTCACGCCCACGCCGTGCAGGCCGCCGGAGAAGGTGTAGCTGCGGTTGCTGAACTTCCCGCCGGCGTGCAGGCGGGTGAGGATCAGCTCGACGCCCGGCACCTTCTCCTCCGGATGGATGTCCACCGGCATGCCGCGCCCGTCGTCGCTGACCTCCGCGCTGCCGTCCTTGTACAGCGTGACCTCCACCACCTTCGCGTGGCCGGCCAGGGCCTCGTCCACGGAGTTGTCCACCACTTCCTGGACCAGGTGGTTGGGGCGGGCGGTGTCGGTGTACATGCCCGGGCGGCGCTTGACCGGATCCAGGCCGGAGAGGACTTCGATGTCGACGGCGTTGTAGCGCGTGCTCATGCAGGGACTGCAGTGGAAAAAGGGCGCCTAGCTTACCAGCGCCGTCCCGGGCCCCCGGACCTGACCGGGCCTGGAACGGCCTGCGCGGGCCCTGCTCCCGAAGCACATCGTCCCCGGGTTGAAAAGCTGGGGAAAACCCTTTGTGACCAAGGGGTTGGGGCCGGATCGTTAAGAGATTGTTGTTCAGTATCGATACCGGGGAGGGCCGCTACCGTTCGGGCCGTCGCTGTAAGGGGAAGCGGCTACTTGGAACATTTTTGATTCTGGAGACGAGACCCATGAGCAAGCGCAATATCCTGTTTTCCGCCCTGATCGCCGCCGCCTTTGCGGCCCCGTCCGCCTTCGCCCAGGAGGTCGACGACCAGGCCCTGACCGACGCCCAGCGCGCTGCCCAGCAGGCTGCCGAAGCCGCTGAGGCCGCCGAGGCCACCGAGCAGCAGGCCGACGCCGCCGAGGCCCAGGCCGAGGACGCTGCGGCCGCCGCCGAGGATGCAGCCGCCGCCGACGAGTGGCCGGTGGAAGAGGAAGAAGAGGACGAAGATCCGGCCTGATCCAGGGATGGAACGCGGATCCTGGAAACGCCCCGCACCCGCGGGGCGTTTCCTTTTCCGGGCATGCATTGATCGCGCGCAAGGACGTGCGGGCCGGCGCCGGGAGAATGGGGGCTTTTTTGGGGAAGCCTCATGTCCGACCAGTACGAAGACCTGCAGCAGAGCTATGGCCGCTGCCTGCGCGACAAGGACTTCATCAACCGGTTCTACGACGTGTTCCTGGAGAGCCATCCGTCGATTGCGCCGATGTTCGCCCATACCGACTTCAGCAAGCAGCGCATGGCGCTGCGGCGCGGCATCAGCGCAGCGATCTTCCATGCGGCCGGCAGCGCGCTGACCCGGCGGACGGTGGAGCAGATGGCCGACGTGCACGGCCGGAACGGCCGCTGCCCGGTGGATCCGGGCCTGTATCCCTACTGGATCGAGAGCCTGCTCACGGTGGTGGAGCAGACCGATCCGGAAATGGACGAGCGCCTGCGCGCGCGCTGGCGCCAGGCCATGGGCGTGGTCTGCAACACCTTCATCCAGCGCTACGAGGGCGTCGGGGCAGGCCGCGCGGTGTAGAATAGGGCTTTCCAGCGACCTGCTGCGCCATGACAGCCCCCAGTTCCGTCACCCCGCTCGTTTTCGTCACCGGAGGCGTGGTCTCTTCCCTTGGGAAGGGCATCGCCGCGGCCTCCCTGGCCGCCATCCTCGAGTCCCGCGGCCTGCGGGTGACGATGATGAAGCTCGACCCGTACATCAACGTCGACCCCGGCACCATGAGCCCGTTCCAGCACGGCGAGGTGTACGTGACCGACGACGGCGCGGAGACCGACCTGGACCTGGGCCACTACGAGCGCTTCCTCAACGTGCGCCTGTCGGGCCGCAATTCGATCACCACCGGCAAGATCTACGAGAGCGTGATCGCCAAGGAGCGCCGCGGCGACTACCTGGGTGCCACGGTGCAGGTGATTCCGCACATCACGGACGAGATCAAGCGCTGCATCGACGTGGCCACGCATGGCTTCGACGTGGCGCTGGTGGAGATCGGCGGCACCGTGGGCGACATCGAGTCGCTGCCGTTCCTGGAGGCGATCCGTCAGATCCGCACCGACCGCGGCCCGGAAAAGGCGATGTTCATCCACCTCACCCTGGTGCCGTGGATCGCCGCCGCCGGCGAACTGAAGACCAAGCCCACCCAGCATTCGGTGAAGGAGCTGCGCTCGATCGGCATCCAGCCCGACGTGCTGCTGTGCCGCAGCGAACAGCCGCTTCCGGACAGCGAGCGGCGCAAGATCGCCTCGTTCACCAACGTCTCCGAGAAAGCGGTGATCTCGGTGGTGGACATGGACAACATCCACAAGATCCCGCTGTGGCTGCACAGCCAGGAGCTCGACGGCATCGTGGTCGAGCGGCTGAAGCTGGGCGACCGCGCGCGCCCGACCGACATGGCCGAGTGGATGGACGTGGTGGACGCGGCCCAGAACCCGATCGACGAAGTCACCATCGGCGTGGTGGGCAAGTACGTGGACCACCAGGACGCCTACAAGTCGGTGGCCGAGGCGCTTCGCCACGGCGGCATCCGCCAGCGCACCCGGGTGAACCTGCGCTGGATCGAATCCCAGGACATCGAGCGCGACGGCGCCGCCGAAGTGCTGGCCGGGCTCGACGGCATCCTGGTGCCCGGCGGGTTCGGCGACCGCGGGTTTGAGGGCAAGGTGCTGGCCTCCAGGTACGCGCGCGAGCAGGGGATTCCCTATTTCGGCATCTGCTACGGCATGCAGGCGGCGGTGGTGGATTTCGCCCGCCACGTGGCCGGCCTGGAGGGTGCCAACAGCACCGAGAACGACCGCCAGAGCCCGCATCCGGTGATCGGCCTGATCACCGAGTGGCGCACCAAGACCGGCGAAATCGAGCGCCGCAGCGAAGACAGCGACCTGGGCGGCACCATGCGCCTGGGGCTGCAGGAGCAGCGCCTGAAGCCCGGCACGAAGGCGCGCGAGCTGTACGGCAAGGACGTGGTGGCCGAGCGCCACCGGCACCGCTACGAATTCAACAACCGCTACCGCACCCAGCTGGAAGAGGCTGGGCTGGTGATCAGCGCCAAGTCCATGGACGACCTGCTGGTGGAGATGATCGAGCTGCCGGACCATCCGTGGTTCATCGCCTGCCAGGCCCATCCCGAGTTCCA
This sequence comes from Luteimonas sp. JM171, assembly GCF_001717465.1. NCBI lineage: Bacteria > Pseudomonadati > Pseudomonadota > Gammaproteobacteria > Lysobacterales > Lysobacteraceae > Luteimonas > Luteimonas sp. JM171. The sequence goes on from NZ_CP017074.1 coordinate 1,830,134, forward strand.
GTCCACCCCGCGCAGCGGGCATCCGCTGTTCATCGGCTTCGTCCGCGCCGCGCGTGAGAAGAAGGCCGGGGGCAAACTGCTCAAGGAGGCAAGGGCATGAATCTGTGCGGGTTCCAGGTCGGGCTCGACCAGCCGCTGTTCCTCATCGCCGGCCCGTGCGTGATCGAGAGCGAGCAGCTGCAGGTGGACGTGGCCGGGCAGCTGAAGGAAATCACCTCGGCGCTCGGGATCCCTTTCATCTTCAAGTCGAGCTTCGACAAGGCCAACCGCACCTCGCTGGCCAGCTTCCGCGGCCCGGGGATGGAGGAGGGCCTGCGCATCCTGGGCCAGGTGAAGCGCCAGGTGGGCGTGCCGGTGCTGACCGACGTGCACGAGTACACGCCGATGGACGAAGTGGCCGCGGTGGTGGACGTGCTGCAGACGCCGGCATTCCTGGTGCGCCAGACCGATTTCATCTTGCGCGCCTGCTCGGCCGGCAAGCCGGTCAACATCAAGAAGGGCCAGTTCCAGTCGCCGTGGGACATGAAGCCGGTGGTGGAGAAGGCAAAGTCCACCGGCAACCAGCAGATCATGGTGTGCGAGCGCGGTGCCAGCTTCGGCTACAACAACCTGGTGAGCGACATGCGCTCCTTGGCGGTGATGCGCGACACCGGCTGCCCGGTGGTCTACGACGCCACCCACTCCGTGCAGCTTCCGGGCGGGCAGGGCGGCTCGAGCGGCGGCCAGCGGGAGTTCATCCCGGCGCTGGCGCGCGCGGCGGTGGCCGTGGGCGTCGCCGGGGTGTTCATGGAAACCCACCCGGAGCCGGAGAAGGCGCTCAGCGACGGCCCCAACGCCTGGCCGCTGGCAAAGATGCGCGGCCTGCTGGAGACCCTGCTCGAGCTCGACCAGGTGACCCGGCGCTCCGGTTTCCCCGAGAATCAGGCCTGAGCCTGACCCGCGCCCGCGCGGCGCGGTACCCACACGTTCCTCCACAGCCACAGGACCAATACGACCAGCCCATGACCAGGATTGCCAAGATCCACGCCCGCGAGATCCTCGACAGCCGCGGCAACCCCACGCTCGAGGCCGAAGTCACCCTCGAGGACGGCAGCTTCGGCCGCGCCGCGGTCCCTTCCGGTGCATCCACCGGGGCGCGCGAGGCGGTGGAACTGCGCGACGGCGACCGCACCCGCTACCTGGGCAAGGGCGTGCGCAAGGCGGTGGCCAACGTCAAAGGCACCATCGCCCAGACGCTGCAGGGCATGGACGCGGCCGACCAGGCCGCACTGGACAAGCGCCTGATCGACCTCGACGGCACCGAGAACAAGGGCCGCCTGGGCGCCAACGCCCTGCTTGGCGTCTCCATGGCCAATGCCCACGCGGTCGCGGCCTCGCGCAGGATCCCGCTGTGGAAGCTGCTGGCGGGCGACCGCGCGCCGGTGCTGCCGGTGCCGATGATGAACATCATCAACGGCGGCGCCCACGCCGACAACAACGTCGATTTCCAGGAGTTCATGATCCTGCCGGTGGGCTTTGACTCGTTCTCGGAGTCCCTGCGCGCGGGCACCGAGATCTTCCACGCGCTCAAATCCGTGCTCAAGGGCCATGGCCTGAGCACCGCGGTGGGCGACGAGGGCGGCTTCGCGCCGGACCTGCGCAGCAACGTCGAGGCACTGGACACCATCCTGGAAGCCATCGGCAAGGCGGGCTACAGCGCCGGCGACGACGTGCTGCTGGGGCTGGACGTGGCTTCCAGCGAGTTCTTCGAGAACGGCAAGTACCAGCTGGTGGGCGAGGGCAAGCGCCTGACCGGCGAGCAGTTCGTGGATTTCCTCGCCGACTGGTGCCAGCAGTACCCGATCATCACCATCGAGGACGGCATGGACGAGGGCGACTGGGACGGATGGAAGCAGCTCACCGAACGCCTGGGTGACAAGGTCCAGCTCGTGGGCGACGACCTGTTCGTGACCAACCCCAGGATCTTCCGTGAGGGCATCGATTCGGGTACGGCCAACGCCATCCTGATCAAGGTCAACCAGATCGGGACCCTCACCGAGACCCTGGAAGCGATCGCGATGGCCGATGCGGCCAAATACGCAGCGGTGGTGTCGCATCGCTCGGGCGAGACCGAGGACACCACGATCTCCGACATCGCCGTGGCCACCACCGCAACCCAGATCAAGACCGGCTCGCTGTGCCGCAGCGACCGCGTGGCCAAGTACAACCAGCTGCTGCGCATCGAGGAGGCGCTGGGCGGGCAGGCCCGCTACGCTGGTCGCGACGCGTTCGTGTCGCTGCCCAGGTAGGGCCGGGCCACCGTGCGCGCCCTGTGGATGGTGCTGCTGGTGCTGGTGCTGCTGCTGGGCTGGCTGCAGTACCGGCTGTGGTTCGGCACCGGGGGCGCCGGGCAGGTGGCCCAGCTCCAGGAGCAGGTGGCGCAGCAGGCGCACCAGAACGACGGGCTGCGCGAACGCAACGCGGCGCTGGCCGCGGAGGTGGCCGACCTGAAGTCGCCCACCGGCGAGGCGGCGGTGGAGGAGCGGGCGCGCAGCGAGTTGGGGATGATCCGGCCGGGGGAGACGTTCTACCGGGTGGTGGAGGGTGCGCCGGTGCGGCGCGCGCCTCCTGCGCCGGCGGATGCCGATGACGGGGAGCCCGCGCGATGATCTGGGCGGTGGTGCCGGCCGCGGGGCATGGCAGCCGCTTTGGCGGGGAGATTCCCAAGCAGTACCTGGAGGTGGCCGGCGAGCCGCTGCTGGGCCACACGCTGCGCGCGCTGCTGTCGCACCCGGGCGTTGCCGGGGCGGTGGTGGTGCTGGCGCCAGCGGACCGGCATTGGCCGGGGTGGACGGAGCGCGACGGGAAGCCGGTGTTGACCTGCGTGGGCGGGGAGTCGCGGGCGGATTCGGTGCTGGCGGGGCTGCAGGCGCTGCCGGAGAGCGTGCGGGCGGATGATTTCGTGCTGGTGCACGATGCGGCGCGCCCGAACCTGGATCCCGGGGACCTGACACAGCTGCTGGAGCGGGGGCGTTCGGATCTGGTGGGGGCGATCCTGGCGGCGCCGGTGCGCGATACGCTGAAGCGGGCTGGCGACGATGGCGGGATCGATGGCACGGAGCCGAGGGAGCGGCTGTGGCGGGCGCTGACGCCGCAGCTGTTCCGGCGGCTGCAGCTGGGGCGGGCGCTGGAGGCGGCGCGCGAAGCGGGGGTTGCGGTCACGGACGAGTCGATGGCGATGGAGCGCAAGGGCGCGCGGCCGCTGCTGATCGAGGGGCGCGAGGACAACATCAAGATCACCACGCGGGCGGATCTGGCTTATTTCGAATTCTTGTTGTCGCGAAAGTGAGTGCCGCTGGATCAGCGCTGCTTCTTCGGTCGGCGGCGCGGTGACCTGAGGGGCCCCGCCGCGGCCGGGAGGCCTTTTCGCTCCATGTCCCCCGGCCTGCGCTTCGCTCCGGCCTCCTCCTTTACTTGCGCGAAAAGGCCTCCCGGCCACGGCGGGGCTCGGCTTGCGGAGAAGGCGTGGGTCCCGGCAGGCGCTGCAGCAGTGGCCTCCGCTCCTCCGCGGTTGGGGTTGGCGGTAGCATTGCGGGATGACTGAAGGCATTCCATTCCGGGTTGGGCAGGGCTTTGATGTGCATGCCCTGGGCGAGGGCGACCATGTGGTGATTGGCGGGGTTCGGATCCCGCACGGGCGCGGCTTCGTGGCGCACAGCGACGGGGATGTGGCGCTGCATGCGCTGTGCGATGCGATGCTCGGAGCGTTGGCGCTGGGGGATATCGGAACGCATTTCCCGCCCAGCGATGCGCGCTGGAAGGATGCGGACAGCCGGATGTTCGTGCGCCACTGCCGGGCGCTGGTTGAAGGCCGCGGTTGGCGGCTGGGGAATGCGGACATCACGATTGTGTGCGAGCAGCCGAAGATCGGGCCGCACGCGGGGGAGATGCGGGAGCTGATCGCGGCTGATCTGCAGGTGGATGTCGGGGCGGTCAGCGTGAAGGCGACCACCAATGAACGGCTTGGCCACCTGGGGCGCGGGGAGGGCATTGCCGCGCACGCGGTGTGCCTGCTGGTCCGCGGGTGAGCGATCACGGGGGCGGCGCGGGGGCGCAGCAGCCGCGGGCGTGGGGCGGGCCGGTGCTGGAAGCGGTGATGCGCAGCGCCCCGGAGGATTTTTTCGTCGAGGAGCTGGACGGGTTCGAGGCGAGCGGGAGCGGGGAGCACCTGCTGTTGACGGTGCAGAAGCGGGGGTTGAACACGCTTGAGGCGGTTCGCCGGATCGCGCGCTGGGCAGGCGTGGGCGAGCAGGCGGTGGGGTATGCGGGCCTGAAGGACCGGCATGCGGTGACGCGCCAGCGCTTCAGCGTGCACCTGCCGGGGCGGGAGGCGCCGGCGCTGGCGGAGCTTGAGGACGCGGGGCTGGAGGTGGTGGCGCAGGCGCGGCATGCCAGGAAGCTGCCGCGCGGGGCGCTTGCCGGGAACCGGTTCGTGCTGGTCCTGCGCGAGGCGCAAGGCGCGCGCGCCGAGGTTGAATCACGCCTGCGCCAGGTGGCGGCAGAGGGAGTGCCGAACTGGTTCGGGGCGCAGCGGTTCGGGCGCGGCGGGGGCAACGTGGCGGCGGCGCTGGCGATGTTCGCCGGGCGGCGGGTGCGCCGGGACAAGCGCAGCCTGCTGCTGTCGGCGGCGCGCTCGGAGCTCTTCAACCGGGTGCTCGCCGAACGGGTGCGCGATGGCAGCTGGAACCGGCCGCTGGAGGGCGAAGCCTGGATCCTGGACGGGAGCCGGAGCGTGTTCGGTCCCGAGCCGCTCACGCCCGGGCTGGAGGCGCGCCTGGCCCGGTTCGACATCCACCCCAGCGCGCCGCTTTGGGGGCGGGGCGAGCTGCGCAGCCAGGGGCGCGCACGGGCAATCGAAATGGCGGCGCTGGAAGGTGCCGACGCCGAGGCGCTGCGGTCCGGACTGGAGCAGGCCGGGCTGCGGCAGGAGCGGCGTGCCACCCGCGTGCGGCCCGGCGCCCTGGCCTGGAACTGGCAGGGCCCGGGGACGCTGGAGCTGTCGTTCACCCTGCCGCCGGGGGCGTACGCGACAACGGTCCTTGCAGAAATCGGGGTGGTGCGGGATGCCGCCGATCGGCAATCAGCGCCGCCTGTCGGATAAATGGGGGTCAAGCCGCCGGGACCGCAGCAGCGGGGTATAACGGAATCGGGTGCAGGCAATCGCGCCCGCGCCCGTCAACGCACGGGAGGGTCCCATGAACACCCTGCTTCGTTGCTGCATCGCCACCGCCACGCTGGTCCTGCTGGCCGGCTGCGCCCATCAGGGAACGATGCCCCACCAGCCTGCTCTGGCGGCACCCGGCGCGACGCACCAGCCCGACGGCGCCTACATCCATGCCGTCGAAGCCAAGGCGCGCGTCCGGGGAGTTGACGTCCACTGGGTGAATCCGCCGGTCAAGCGCATGGTCGCAGCCGCCGACGACGCCCACTCCGACTGACGCAGGACAACTGCCGCGTCACCGCGGCCGCAGCAGCACCAGTACCGCGCCGGTCCCGCCCTGGGCGGGCGGCGCGGAATGAAACGCCAGGACGTCCGCACGCTGGCGCAGGACCCGGTCGACCATGTTCTTCAGCGCCGGCGCGCCATCGGCGTGCAGGCCCTTGCCGTGGATGATGCGCACGCAGCCGCCGCCCCCGTCGCGCGCCTCGGCGAGGAACCTGCGCAGCATCGCTTCCGCCTGGCGCAGGTCGGCGTGGTGGAGGTCAAGCTCATCGCGCACCGCATAGTGGCCCCTGGCCAGGCGCCGGAGCATGCGCGGGCTGATGGTGTCGCGGCGGTAGCGCATGCTGTCGCCGGCCTCCAGCGGGCCTGATTGCAGCAGCCGCTCGAACTCGCTGCGGGCCTCGCGCTCGTCGCGTTCGGCCATCTTCGGCCGCGGCGCGGGCGGCGGCCGGCCAGGGGGCTCGGGCGCCTCGGGCAGCCGGCGGACCGGACCGATCGCCTCGCGGAACAGGAATGCGTCGTCGTCCCCGCCATCGCCGTCTTTGCGCCTGTTGCCCATGGCCCTCAGGGTACCCCGGCGCGCGGCCAGCCACATGTGTGCATCCGCTATCATGTGCCCCGGTTCAACACACGGGACGGCGCGGAAAACTGCATGCGGATTCTGGTCAGCAACGACGACGGCGTGGATGCGCCGGGCATCCGGATCCTCGCCGACGGCTTGCGTGATGCCGGCCATGAAGTCCTGATCGTCGCGCCCGACCGCGACCGTTCCGGCGCCAGCAATTCGCTCACCCTCGACATGCCCCTGCGGGTCGCGCAGGTTGAAGAGGGCGTCTGGCGGGTCCACGGCACTCCCACCGATTCGGTCCACGTCGCCATTGCCGGCATGCTCGACCGCGAACCCGACATCGTGGTTTCGGGCATCAACAACACCGCCAACATGGGCGACGACGTGATCTATTCCGGCACCGTGGCGGCGGCGATGGAAGGCCGTTTCCTGGGCCTTCCCGCGGTGGCGATGTCGCTGGTCACGGCCGACCACGTGGGCAAGCACTATGAAACCGCGGCGCGCGCGGCGGTGGAGATCGTCGAGCGCCTGAAGGCCGATCCGCTGCCGGCCGACACCATCCTCAACGTCAACGTGCCGGATATCCCCTGGCGCGACATCCGCGGCTTCGAGGTCACCCGGCTGGGCAACCGCCACCGTTCGGAGGCGTGCGTGCCGATCGAGGACCCGCGCGGGCGCAGCTGGTGGTGGATCGGGCCGGCGGGCCCCGAGCAGGATGGCGGCCCGGGCACCGATTTCCACGCGGTGCGCGCTGGCAACATCTCGATCACGCCGATCCTGGTGGATCTCACGCGCTACCAGGCCCTGGAGCAGGTCAGCACCTGGGTGGGCGGGCTGGCCGCCGAGCTGAAGGAGGGCGGGGCATGATGACGCCGCGCCTGCGCCTGCAGCCCGAGGCGATCGGAATGGGGCTGACCTCGCAGCGGGTCCGCGACCGCCTGATCGAGCGCCTGCGCGAATCGGGCATCAGCAACGAGCGGGTGCTCAACGTCATCCGCGTGCTGCCCCGGCACCTGTTCGTGGACGAGGCCCTGGCCACCCGCGCCTACGAGGACACCGCGCTGCCGATCGGCCACGGCCAGACCATTTCCCAGCCGTGGGTGGTGGCCAAGATGACCGAGGAGGCGCTCGCCCACGGCATGCCGGCCACGGCGCTGGAGGTGGGCACCGGCTCGGGCTACCAGGCCGCGATCCTGGCGTCGCTGGGCGTGCAGGTGTACACGGTCGAGCGCATTGGCGAGCTGCTGCGGGTGGCGCGCAAGCGCTTCCGTTCGCTGGGCCTCAACGTGCGCAGCCGCCATGATGACGGCCGCATCGGCTGGCCCGAGCATGCCCCGTTCGATGCGATCCTGGTCACCGCCGGCGCCCCGGCCCTGGTGGACGGCCTGGTCGACCAGCTGGCGCCGGGTGGCGTGCTGGTGGCGCCGGTTGGCGGCGCCGATGGTCAGGTCCTGGTCAAATTGCGCAAACGCGCGGATGGCACCATCGAGCGCAGCGAAATCGCGCCGGTGGTGTTCGTGCCGCTGCTTCCCGGAGTGATCGACTGATGCGTGTATTCCGCGTTGCCCTGCTGGTCGTGGCCGCAAGCCTGTTCCTCGCCGCCTGCGGCACCAGCAAGGTGGTGCGCGAAGGCGGTACGCCCGGGGCCGGTGCGTCGACGCCGCGGCCGGGCCAGACCGTCACCGTCAAGCGCGGTGACACGGTGTACCGGCTCGCTGTCAACAACGGCATCAGCCCGCTGGATCTGGCGACCTGGAACAACATCGCGCCGCCCTACACGATCTATCCGGGCCAGAAGCTGCGCCTGTACCCTTCAGGCCGCAGCGGCGCTTCGTCGTCGCGCACCGCCTCCACGCCGTCCCGCACCACCCCTGCGCAGCGCCCGTCCACGCCGCCTGCCGCAGCGCCGGATCCCGCGCCGCCCCCGGCCCGGAGTTCCGTTGCGTGGCGCTGGCCGGCGGAGGGCCAGCTGGTGAACCGTTTCGCGGCCGGGGATCCCACCCGCCAGGGCATCGGCATCGCCGGCAGCAGCGGCCAGGCCGTGGTGGCCGCCGGGGATGGCGTCGTCGTGTACTCGGGTTCGGGCCTGGTGGGCTACGGCGAGCTGATCATCGTCAAGCACGACGACGAGTGGCTGTCCGCCTACGGGCACAACCGCTCACGCCTGGTCAACGAGGGCGAGCGCGTGCGCGCGGGCCAGCAGATCGCCGAGATGGGCCGCACGGGTGCCGCCCGCGACATGCTGCACTTCGAGATCCGCCACAACGGGCGTCCGGTGGACCCCATGGCGCACCTGCCGCGGCGCTGATCCCGCCGCTCAACCGGCCGGGAAGATGAAGGCCGCCACCACGCGCCGGCCTTCGCCGGCGAGCACGTGGTAGGTGCGCGCCGCCGAATCGTTGGTCATGCTCTCCAGCGCGATCCCGCGCGACAGGCTCGCGCCCAGGACCTCGGCCGGCGGGAACTCCTGCCTGGCGCCGGTGCCAAGCAGGATCAGTTCGGGTTCCAGGGCGAGGAGCGCGTCCAGGTCCCCGGCCTGCAGGGCGGCGGCATCGTGCACCGGCCAGTCCTCCACCAGGGTGTTGGGGGAGATCACGAAGCTGCGGCGGATCCGGCGCTCATTGACCAGCGCCGAGGCGCCGTCGGCGCCGCGCAGGAAATATTCGTAGTCGGGCTTGTCGAGGTGCAGTTCCATGGGGAAGCGTGGCGGGCCGGGCCGCTCAAGGGCGGGGCAGCACGATCTGGCGCTTGCCGGTGGACGGCCGGTACAGCACCGCGACGTTGCCGATGCGCTGCACCAGCGACGCGCCGCTGCGGTCCGCCAGCTCGGCGACGATGTCATCGCGGGCGACGCGGTCCTCGGCCGTGATCTTCACCTTCACCAGCTCGTGGTGCTCCAGGGCGCCGTCGAGTTCGGCCAGCACCGGATCGGTCAGGCCCTTGCCCCCGACCTGGAGGATTGCCTTGAGGTCATGTGCCTGGCCGCGGAGGAATCGGATCTGGGCGGCAGTCAGGGCGGCTGGCATACGGGGCTTGGGCAGCGGAAGGGGAGCGGCAGGTTATCATGCCCGCGGGCCTTCCCCGCCCGCTTCCGCCGCCTTCCCCCCCTTCCCATGGCCCGCAGCAAGAGCAGCCAGCGCTGGCTGAAAGAGCATTTCTCCGACCCGTACGTGAAACGGGCCCAGGCGGAGGGCATGCGCTCGCGCGCGGTTTACAAGCTCGAGGAGCTCGTGGCCCGGGACCGGCTGCTCAAGCCGGGCATGACCGTGGTGGACCTGGGCGCCGCCCCGGGGGGCTGGTCGCAGTGGGTCCGCCAGGAGCTGGACCGGATGGATGCCTCGCGCCCGGGCCGGGTCATTGCGCTGGACATCCTTGAGATGCCGCCGCTGGCAGGCGTGGAGTTCCTTCAGGGCGATTTCAGGGAAGATGCGGTCTTATCGAGGCTTGAGACGGCGCTGGGGGGCCGGCCCGTGGACCTTGTTTTGTCGGACATGGCCCCCAACAAGAGTGGCATGGGTGCCGTGGACCAGCCGCGGATGATGTACCTGGCCGAGCTGGCCATGGATTTCGCCGACCGCCACCTGAAGCCGGGCGGCGCGTTTCTGATCAAGCTGTTCCACGGCGTGGGCTTCGATGACTACGTCCGGGAACTGCGGCGGCGCTACGACCGGGTCGTCATCCGCAAGCCCTCGGCATCGCGCCAGCGGTCGCCGGAAGTCTATGCCCTTGCACAGGGCAAGCGCACCCATATCAAGTAGCATGGCGCCGATGCGCACGGGAATGAACTGAATGAACGATCTGGTCAAGAATCTGCTGCTCTGGGTGGTGGTCGCCATCGTCCTGATGATGGTGTTCCAGAGCTTCAGCCCCAACACCGCCGGGCCGCAGGAGGTCCAGTACTCGCAGTTCATGGAGGACGTGCGGAACAACCGCATCCGCCGCGTGGACATCGCCGAGGACGAGCGCACGGTGACCTTCGAGCGTACCGACGGCGCGCGCGGCACCGTGATCGCGCCGCGCCGCGACGAGCGCATGATCGACGACCTGATCAACCACGACGTCGACATCAAGCAGGCGCCCCCGTCCACCGGCCCGTCGCTTGCGTACATCCTGATCAACTTCCTGCCGGTCCTGCTGATCATCGGCTTCTTCTTCTTCATGATGCGGCAGATGCAGCAGGGCGGCGGCAAGGGCGCCATGAGCTTCGGCCGCTCCCGCGCCAAGCTGCTCAACGAGGAGCAGACCAAGGTCACCTTCAACGACGTGGCCGGCTGCGACGAGGCCAAGGAAGAGGTGTCGGAGCTGGTCGAGTTCCTGCGCGATCCCTCGCGGTTCCAGAAGCTGGGCGGCAAGATCCCGCGCGGCGTGCTGATGGTGGGCCCGCCCGGCACCGGCAAGACGCTGCTGGCGCGCGCGATTGCCGGCGAGGCCAAGGTGCCGTTCTTCTCGATCTCCGGCTCCGACTTCGTCGAGATGTTCGTCGGCGTGGGCGCCTCGCGCGTGCGCGACATGTTCGAGCAGGCCAAGAAGCATTCGCCGTGCATCATCTTCATCGATGAGATCGACGCCGTCGGCCGCCACCGCGGCGCCGGGCTGGGCGGCGGCCACGACGAGCGCGAGCAGACCCTGAACCAGCTGCTGGTGGAGATGGACGGCTTCGAGGGCGGGGAGGGGGTGATCGTGATCGCGGCCACCAACCGTCCCGACGTGCTCGATCCGGCGCTGCTGCGCCCGGGCCGCTTCGACCGCCAGGTGGTCGTGGGGCTGCCGGACGTGAAGGGCCGCGAGCAGATCCTCAAGGTGCACATGCGCAAGGTGCCGCTGGATGACGACGTGGACGCGATGATCGTGGCCCGCGGCACGCCCGGCTTCTCGGGCGCGGACCTGGCCAACCTGGTCAACGAGGCGGCGCTGTTCGCCGCCCGCGAGAACGCGAGCGAGGTGCGCATGGACCACTTCGACCGCGCCCGCGACAAGATCCTGATGGGCGCCGAGCGCCGCTCGATGGCCATGAGCGAGGAGGAGAAGGAGCTGACCGCCTACCATGAGGCCGGCCACGCCATCGTCGGCCGCCTGGTGCCCGAGCACGACCCCGTCTACAAGGTCACCATCATCCCGCGCGGCCGCGCCCTGGGCGTGACCATGTACCTGCCCGAGGGTGACAAGTACTCGATGAACCGCGTGGCGATCGAATCCCAGCTGTGCTCGCTGTACGGCGGGCGCGTGGCCGAGGAGCTGATCTTCGGCGAGGACAAGGTCACCACCGGTGCCTCCAACGACATCGAGCGCGCCACCAAGATCGCCCGCAACATGGTCACCAAGTGGGGCCTGTCCGACGAGATGGGGCCCATCGCCTACAGCGAGGACGAGGACGAGGTGTTTCTGGGCCGCTCGGTCACCCAGCACAAGAGCGTCTCGGACGACACCGCGCGCAAGATCGACGAGGTGGTGCGCGGGATCCTGGACCGCGCCTACGAGCGCACGCGCCAGATCCTCACCGAGAACATCGACAAGCTGCACGCGATGGCCAAGCTGCTGCTGGAGTACGAGACCATCGACGTGCCCCAGATCGACGCCATCATGGAAGGCCGCGATCCGCCGCCGCCGATGGGCTGGGACAAGTCGCGCCGTGATGGCGGCGGCGATGGTGGCGACGGCGACAGCAAGCCGATCCCGATCGGCGGGCCGGCCGAGCAGACCTGACGCCGGCCCCGGCCGATGTTCGACACCACCCCAACGCTTGACTGCGGCGGGCGCCCCTTGGCGCTCGACCGCCCCCGGGTGATGGGGATCGTCAACGTGACCCCGGATTCGTTTTCCGACGGCGGGTCGCACTTCGACCACGACGCGGCGGTTGCGCATGGATTGGCGCTGGCCGGCGAAGGCGCCGACATCCTCGACATCGGCGGGCAGTCCACCCGGCCGGGATCGGAAGAGGTGCCGCTGGAGGAAGAGCTGCGGCGCACGGTCCCGGTCATCGAGCGTCTGGCCCGCGAAACCCGGCTGCCGCTGAGCATCGACACCTCGCGCCCGGAGGTGATGCGCGCGGCCGTCGAGGCAGGCGCGGGGATGATCAACGATGTCTACGCGCTTCGCCGCGAGGGCGCGCTGGACGCTGCGGCGGAGCTGGGCGTGCCGGTGGTGCTGATGCACATGCTGGGTGAGCCGCGCTCGATGCAGGATGCGCCCCACTACGACGACGTGGTCGGCGACGTGCACCGGTTCCTCGCAGAACGCATTTTTGCCGCCGAAATGGCAGGGATCGACAAGCGCCGGATCATCGCCGATCCCGGCTTCGGCTTCGGCAAGACCACGGACCACAACTTCGCCCTGTTGGCACAGTTCGAGCGCTTCGCCGAGCTGGGCGTGCCGGTGCTGGCGGGCTTTTCCCGCAAGCGCAGCATTGGCGAAATCACCGGGCGTGATTCCCCTCGCGAGCGGGTGGCCGGTTCCGTCGCGGCGCACCTTGTGGCCGCCCAGCGCGGCGCGCGGATCGTTCGCGTGCACGACGTTGCGCAGACCGTTGACACACTGAAGGTCTGGGCCGCCGTGGAGGCGGTTCCCATGCCCCGGAAGCCGGCGCCAGGCCCGGCGGTCAGCTGGCCGGAAGACGTCTGATCCCCGCTTTGGGGTCCGTACGCCGGGCTGCATCGATGTTCAAGCTGCGTTAGGCTGCGCCGTCGCTGCCGCCCGTCCCGCGGCTGAAATCGCGAGGAACAATGATCCAGTCCAGCACGCCGCTCATCGTCACCTTTCTCGTTTACCTGGCCGGAATGCTGTTGATCGGCTACTACGCCTGGCGCTCGACCAAGAACTTCGACGACTACATCCTGGGCGGCCGCAGGCTCAGCCCCACCACCACCGCGCTGTCGGCCGGTGCGTCGGACATGAGCGGCTGGCTGATGATGGGCCTGCCCGGGGCGATGTACCTCAACGGCCTGTCCGAGGCCTGGATCGGTCTTGGGCTGGTGACGGGCGCGTGGCTCAACTGGCACTACGTGGCCGGTCCGCTGCGGGTCTATACCGAGCGCACCGGCAATGCGCTGACGTTGCCGGACTACATGACCAACCGCTTCAAGGACACCAACAAAGTGCTGCGGGTGCTGTCGGCGCTGGTGATCCTGGTGTTCTTCGCCGTGTACTGCGCGTCGGGTGTGGTTGCCGGCGGGCGGCTGTTCGAGAGCGTGTTCGGGATGAGCTACACGCAGGCGATCCTCTGGGGCGCGGCGGTGACCGTGGCCTACAGCCTGGTGGGCGGGTTCCTGGCGGTGAGTTGGACCGACGTGGCGCAGGGCACGATGATGCTCTTCGCACTGCTGGTCACGCCGGTGCTGGTGCTGATGCACAGCGGCGGTCCGGTCGACGCCCTGGAGGTCATCCGCGAGCTCGACCCGACCAGGCTCAACTGGATCGGCGCCGGCGGCGTAATCGCGATCATCTCGGCGCTGTCCTGGGGGCTGGGCTATTGCGGGCAGCCGCATATCCTGGCGCGCTTCATGGCGGCCGAAAGCATCCAGTCGATCCCCAAGGCGCGCCGCATTGGCATGGGCTGGATGATCCTGTGCATGGTCGGATCGCTGACGGTGGGCTTTTTCGGCATCGCGTATTTCGCCCTCAACCCGGATGCGGCGGGGCCGGTGGAGGCCAATCCGGAGCGGGTGTTCATCATCGCGGTGGAGCTGCTGTTCAACCCGTGGATCGCGGGCATCATCCTGTCGGCGATCCTGGCGGCAGTGATGAGCACGCTGTCGAGCCAGCTGATCGTGTGTTCCAGTGTGCTGTCGGAGGACTTCTACCGCGGGTTCGTGCGCAAGGACGCCAGCCAGCGCGAGCTGGTGTGGGTGGGCCGCGCCAGCGTGCTGCTGGTTGCGCTGGTGGCGCTGTGGCTGGCGCGAGATCCCGACAGCCGCGTATTGGGTCTGGTGGCATACGCCTGGGCCGGGTTCGGTTCTGCGTTCGGCCCGGTGCTGATCCTTTCGCTATTCTGGGGCCGGATGACCCGCAACGGGGCGCTGGCCGGGATGGTCACCGGCGCGGTGGTGGTGATCGCCTGGAAGGAAATCGTGGTGGAGCAGCTCGGGTTCGCCCTGTATGAAATGGTGCCGGGCTTCATCGCGGCCACCCTGGCGATCGTCGTGGTCAGCCTGCTGGGCAGGGAGCCGGACGAGGAGATCCAGGGCACGCACAAGCAGGTGCGCCTGTCGCTGCGGGAGACGGGTTACTGATGCCATGACCGCCGCTGGCCGATAATCCGGGGATGTCCATTGATTCCCGGCCGCCGGTCATCGCGATCATGGGCCCGACCGCGTCGGGCAAGACCGCCTTCGCGGTGGAGTGCGCGCGCGCGCTGGACGGGGAGATCATCAGCGTTGATTCCGCGCTGGTGTACCGCGGGCTGGACATCGGCGCGGCCAAGCCGACGCTGGAAGAGCGCGGCGGCGTCCCGCACCACCTGATCGACGTCCGCGATCCCTGGGAGCCCTATTCCGCGGCCGAGTTTGCGATCGATGCGCGGGCGGCGCTGGATGCCATTGCCGCCCGGGGGCGGCTGCCTATCCTGGCCGGCGGCACAGGTCTGTATTTCCAGGCGCTGCTGCGCGGCCTTTCGGCGATGCCGGCGGCCGACCCCGATGTCCGCGCGCAGCTGGCGCACGAGGCCGGCCACCGGGGCTGGGCCGCGCTGCATGCGGACCTGGCGCAGGTGGATCCGGAAGCCGCCCGGCGCATCCACGCCACGGATGCGCAGCGGATCCAGCGGGCGCTGGAGGTCTACCGGCTGACCGGTCGCCCGATCAGCGCACTGCAGCGTGAGGCGCCGCGGCGACTGCCGTACCGGGTGCTCAAGCTGGTGCTGGCGCCGGCGGACCGGGCGGTGCTGCACGGGCGGATCGCCCGGCGCTTCGATGCCATACTGCGCGCCGGGTTCCTGGCCGAAGTGGAGGCGCTGCGCGCGCAGCCGCGCCTGCGCGACCACCCGGCGCCGCTGGACCTTCCCGCGCTGCGGGCGGTGGGATACCGGCAGGCGTGGGAGCATCTTGATGGCGCCACTTCCGCCGATGTCTTCGTTGAACGGGCGATCGCCGCGACCCGCCAGCTGGCCAAGCGCCAGCTGACCTGGCTGCGGGGCGAACTGGATGCGCGGTGGTTCGATCCGGCGCACGACGCGCGTGGCCTGGACGATGCCATCGCCAAGTTCCTCGGCATACCGGGGGTGGCGGCGCCCTGAACCGCGGCAGGGGCCTCGAATCGCGGCCTCCGGGACTGCCGGCGCCCATTGTTTGTGTACCATCGGCGGCGTCACCGCCCAGGGGATGCAGGGCGAGTGGCGCGGCCGGAGGAGCCGCCACAACAATAACCGAGCTGGGGAACACCAATGTCCAAGGGACAGTCCTTGCAGGACCCTTTCCTGAACGCCCTTCGCCGCGAGCGCGTTCCGGTTTCGATCTATCTCGTCAACGGCATCAAATTGCAGGGCACCATCGAGTCGTTCGACCAGTTCGTGGTGCTGCTGCGCAATACCGTCAGCCAGATGGTCTACAAGCACGCGATCTCCACCGTGGTTCCCGCGCGCAACGTGCGGGTTGGGCCAGGCGGGGGCCATGTGCAGGCGGCGGGCGAGGGCAACGGCGAGCCCGCGCCAACGCAGGGCGAGTGATGTCCCCGGGGCAGCCCCGGCGGGGCAGAGGGGCTTGACATCAGCGCCCCGCGGCCTCATGTCAGGGGCTTGACCCCCCAGGAGCGCATGCCGCTTGTTTGAACGCAGCCGCAAGGGCGAACACGCCCTGCTGATCCAGCCCCACGCCGGTGGCGCGCCCGATGAGGACGCGCTGGAAGAATTCTCCGAACTGGCGCGCTCGGCCGGTGCCACCGTGGCCACCGTGCTCGGCGCGCGGCTGGACCGGCCCAACCCGGCCACGCTCGTGGGCAGTGGCAAGCTGGAGGAAATGCGCGCCGCCGCGGACGCCACCGGCGCCGACCTGGTGCTGGTCAATCATCCGCTCACCCCGGTGCAGGAGCGCAACTTGGAAAAGGCGCTCGAGCGGCGGGTGGTGGACCGCACCGGCCTGATCCTGGACATCTTCGCCCAGCGCGCCCGCAGCCACGAAGGCAAGCTCCAGGTGGAACTGGCGCAGCTGCGCCACATGGCCACCCGCCTGGTGCGGGGCTGGACCCACCTGGACAGCCAGCGCGGCGGCGCGATCGGGCTGCGCGGCCCGGGTGAAACCCAGCTGGAAACCGACCGCCGCCTGCTGCAGAAGCGGGTGGACCAGCTGCAGAAGCGGCTGGAGAAGGTGGAAGTGCAGCGCGGGCAGATGCGCCGGGCGCGGATCCGCAGCGAGCTGCCGCGGGTGGCGCTGGTGGGATATACCAATGCCGGCAAGTCGACCCTGTTCAACGCGCTGACCGGTGCCGGCGCCTACGCCGCCGACCAGCTGTTCGCCACGCTCGATCCCACCGTGCGGAAGATCTCGCTGCCCGGCGGCAACGTGGTGCTGGCCGATACCGTCGGCTTTGTGCGCGATCTGCCGCACGAGCTGGTAGCGGCGTTCCGCTCCACCCTTGGCGAGGCCCGTGACGCGGACCTGCTGCTGCATCTGGTCGATGCCGCCGATCCGCTGCGCGACGAGCGCATCGCCCAGGTGGATGCGGTGCTGGAGGAGATCGGCGCCGGCGATATCCCGCAACTGCTGGTGTTCAACAAGATCGACCGCATCGAAGGCGCCGCGCCGCGCCACGACCGGCCGCATGGCGCCGCGGGCAACGGCCAGCCGCAGCGCGAGCGGGTCTGGATCTCAGCGCGCGATGGCGACGGGCTGGACCTGTTGCGCACGGCCCTGGCAGGCAGCCTCGGGCTGAAGCGCGTGACCGGCGAGCTGGAGCTGCCCTCTTCGGCCGGCCGGCTGCGCGCGCAGCTGCACGAACTGGACGCGGTGCGCGAGGAAAGCCACGACGAGCGCGGCTGGCACCTGCGCATCGACCTTCCGCACGGCGATGCGGCGCGGCTTGCCGCCGGCCCGGAAGGACAGCCGCTGCGCACGCTGCTCGCCGCCCGGTGATCAGTCCCCATGGCCGCCGCGCTGCCCCCGGCCGGGCGGGCGCGGCGGGAAACTCCTTGTAGAATGTGCGTCCCGCACGGGCCGGCCTGGCCCGCAGCGGCGTGAATCCAAAGACTGGAGCAGGCATGCCCTGGAACATTCCCGGCAACAACAACCGCGGCGGACGAGGCGGCGGATCCGGCGGCGACGGCGGCAGTCCGTGGCGGCCTTCCGGCGGCGGACGCGGCGGTGGCGGCGGGTTCGATGACATCATCGCCCGGGTGCGCAACCTGTTTGGCGGGGGTTCGGGCGGCGGCAACCCGCTGCGCTGGCTGGTCATCGCGGTCGTGGCCTGGCTCGTGCTCACGTCCTTCGTCCTGGTGGGCGAACGTGAGCGCGGGGTGGTGCTGCGGTTCGGCCAGGCGGTGCGGATCATGCAGCCGGGCCCCAACTTCAAGTTGCCCTGGCCGGCCGAGCGCGTGATCAAGGTCGATGCCACCGGCATCCGCACCTTCACCAACACCGTGCCGGTGCTGACGCGCGACGAGAACATCGTGGTGGTCTCGCTCAACGTGCAGTACCGGGTCGGCGATCCGGAGCTGTTCCTGTTCGGCACCCGCGATGCGGTGCGCGTGCTGGAGCAGGTTGCGCAGGGCGTGGTCCGCGAACAGGTTGGCCGCGCCGACCTGGACACCGTGCTCGGCGCCCGCGGTCCGCTCTCGGCGGTGGCCGCCAAGCAGCTGCAGGATTCGCTGGACATCTACCGCACCGGCCTGATTGTCACCGAGCTCAACCTGCAGGACGCGCGCCCGCCGGACCAGGTGAAGCCGGCCTTCGACGAGGTCAACAGCGCCCAGCAGGTGCAGGAAAGCCTGATCAACGAGGCCCGCGCCTACGCTGCCCGGATCGTGCCCGAGGCGCGAGGCGAAGCCGCACGCACCCGGACCGTGGCCGAGGGTTACAAGACCGCGGCGATTGCCCGCGCCACCGGCGACGCGACCCGCTTCTCGCTGCTGCTTGACGAATACCGCAACGCCAGCGAGGTGACCCGCAAGCGCCTGTGGCTGGAGACCGTGGAGCAGGTGCTGGCCGACAACCGCACGGTGGTGGGCGGCGACGGCCGCCAGCTGATCTACGTGCCGATGGCCGAGGGCCAGGCGCCGCCGCGCAGCGGCTCGGCACCACCGGTGCTGCCGGTGGAGGTGCCGGATGCCGGGAGCAGCTCAGGCGGTTCGGAACAACCAACGTCGGCGCAGCGCCTGCCGCGCCCGACGCGTGAAGGAGGCCAGCGATGAGGCTCAAGGCATTGATTCCGGTCCTGGCCGTGCTGGTGGTGATCGGGCTGATGGGTTCGATGTACATCGTGCGCGAGGGCCAGGTGGGCCTGGTGCTGCAGCTGGGCCGGGTGGTGCGCACGGACGTGGGTCCGGGCCTGCACTTCAAGATCCCGCTGATCCAGAGCGCGCAGGTGTTCGACCGGCGCTTCAACGCGGTGGATTTCTCGCCCGAGCGCTACCTGACGTCTGAGCGCAAGGACGTGAGCGTCGACTTCGTGGCCATCGTGTTCATCTCCGACGTGGCGGATTTCTATCGCGCCACGGCGGGTGACATGGCCGTGGCCGAGGACCGCCTGGCGCCGATCATCAAGGATTCGCTGCGCAACGAGATCAACGCGCGCACGCTGACCCAGCTGGTGTCGGGCGACCGTTCCGATGTGATCGCCAAGCAGCTGGCGGCGATCAACGAGGGCGCGGAAACGCTCGGGATGCAGATCATCGACATCCGCCTGAAGCAGATCGACCTGCCCACCGACAGCGACGTGATCAATCAGGTCTACAACCGCATGCGCGCCGAGCGCAAGCAGGTGGCGGCCAGGCTGCGCGCCGAGGGCGAGGAGCAGGCGCGCGAGATCCGGGCGCAGGCCGACCGCGACCAGGCGGTGATCCTGGCCGAGGCGGAGCGCGATGCGCAGACGCTGCGAGGCGAGGGCGATGCGGAGGCGACCCGGATTTACGGGCTGGCTGCGAACCGCGATCCGTCGTTCTATGCGTTCCAGCGCAGCCTGCAGGCGTACCGGGACGCGTTCGAGGACGGTGAGGCGGTGATCGTGCTGGAGCGCGACGATCCGTTCCTGCAGTACCTGCGCAGCGATCGATGAGCGATCTGTGGGCGGCGCTGTGCCTGGTGGCGGTAATCGAGGGGCTGCTGCTGTTCGTGGCCCCCGGCAGCTGGAAGCGGGCGGCGGCGCAGCTCATGATGCTGCCCGAACGGCAGATCAGGGTCATCGGCGGCGTGGTGCTCGGGATCGGTTTGGTTGCCCTGTACCTGGTCAGGAACGCGGGCAGCTAGCCGGCCGGTTGATGAGCGGCGCGCGCGGTCGTGCCGGTCCGCGGGCGGTCCGGCCGGCCAGCCCCTGGCGGGGGGGCGCGCCCACTGGCGGGGGCCGGGGGATTCCCGGATAATGCACAAAAGCCGGACGGGCACTTCGCCTGCCGGCTTTTTCCGTGTGAGCAGGAGTGGGCCGTGGGTCAGTCGGTTGTGGTGCTGGGCGCCCAGTGGGGCGACGAGGGCAAGGGCAAGATCGTCGACCTGCTGACGCAGGACATCGGCGCGGTGGTGCGCTTCCAGGGCGGCCACAATGCCGGCCACACGCTGGTGATCGGCGGCAGGAAGACGGTGCTGCACCTGATTCCCTCGGGAATCCTGCGCGATGACGCGCTGTGCCTGATCGGCAACGGCGTGGTGCTCAGCCCGGCGGCGCTGATGAAGGAGATCGGCGAGCTTGAGGACGCCGGTGTGGAGGTGCGCTCGCGGCTGAAGATCAGCCCGGCGACGCCGCTGATCATGCCGTACCACATCGTGCTGGACCAGGCGCGCGAGAAGGCCGCGGGCGGGAAGGCGATCGGCACCACCGGCCGCGGGATCGGGCCGGCGTACGAGGACAAGGTGGCGCGGCGCGGGATCCGGGTGGCGGACCTGCACTACCCCGATCAGCTCGCCGAAACGCTGCGCAGCGCGCTCGACTACCACAACTTCGTGCTGACCAGGTACCTGGGCCAGGAGGCGGTGGATTACCAGAAGACGCTGGATGAGGCGCTGGAGTTCGGCGAGTACGTGGAGCCGATGAAGTCCGACGTGGCCGGGATCCTGCACGACCTGCGCAAGCAGGGGCGGCGGGTCCTGTTCGAGGGTGCCCAGGGTTCGCTGCTGGACATCGACCACGGGACGTATCCCTACGTCACCTCGTCCAACACCACGGTGGGCGGCGCGCTGGCCGGAACCGGCGTGGGCGCGGACTCGATCGACTACGTGCTGGGCATCTGCAAGGCCTACGCCACCCGCGTGGGCGGCGGACCGTTCCCCACCGAACTGGAGGACGAGGACGGACAGCGGCTGCGCGATCGCGGCCAGGAATATGGCGCGACCACGGGCCGCCCGCGGCGCTGCGGCTGGATCGACATCGTGGCGCTCAAGCGCGCGGTGGCCATCAACGGCATCACCGGGCTGTGCATCACCAAGCTGGACGTGCTGGACGGCTTCGACCGGCTGAAGATGTGCATCGCCTACCGCTACCGCGGCAAGGAAACCGAATACGCGCCGCTGGACGGGCAGGGCTGGGACGAGTGCGAGCCGGTGTACCTCGAGTTCCCGGGCTGGAGCGAGAACACCCACGGCATCACCGACTGGGACGAGCTGCCGCCAGCCGCGCGCGCCTACCTGCGCGCGCTGGAGGAGCTGGCGGGATGCCCGCTGAGCATCGTCAGCACCGGGCCGGACCGTGCCCACACGATGGTGCTGCAGGATCCGTTCGCCTGACACCGGCGGGCGGAAGCCCCCCGGGCGCTATTTCTTGGCGTGCCACTTGTCGTCGTCGCCCTTCTCATATTTCTCCTTGACCGCCGACCAGGCGACGCGGTGGGCGACCTCCTCGCGCGAAGCGTCGCCGCGGCGGTCATCGGGATCCTTGTACTGGTCCCAGGCGCTGTTGTACGCCTCCTTGTAGATCTCCTGGCCGTGCTTGGGGACGTTGTCGCGCACCGCTTCGGGCAGGTCGCTGATGCTGTCGTAGGGCATGGGAGCGCTCCGCTTGGACCTGGGCCAAGCCTGGGGCAGGGCGGGTGAGCCGACCGTGATCCACCGCCTGGTGCTCTCGCGCAAGGGATTCGACTCCGGCTACGGTGGCATGGCCAGCCCGATCCTGCCCGATGGACGACTGCTGCCGCTGCCGATCCCGGCGGAACAGGACGATTTCCGCCTCGCCGATCTCAATGCCCCCGGGGTGGGGCTGGGGCCCCTGCTGCGGGATCTGTCGGGGGGCCGGCATTCGCGGTGCAGGCGCGTGCACATGGATCCGGACCTGGACCGCCGCCCCGACCTGCGGCTGCCCGGCTGGCGGCCGGCGCTTGGCCAGAACGGTGCCGCGCAATCGCACCTGGCCCGGCAGGGCGTGGGGCCCGGGGCGGTGTTCCTGTTCTTCGGCTGGTTCCGGGAAGTCGAGCGGCATGCGCGGCGCTGGCGTTACGTGCCCGGGGCGCCGGACCTGCACCTTCTGTACGGTTGGCTGGAGGTGGCGGAGGTGCTACCGGTCGTGTCCGGCCGGGCGGAGAGCCTGCGACGGCATCCGTGGATCGCCGACCATCCCCATGTCGCCAATCCCGGCCATTACCGCGGCGCCGACAACGTGCTGTACGTGGGGCGCGAACGCTCAAAGTTTGCCGCGGGCCACGCCGGCGGCGGCGTATTCCCGCGCTATGCCGAAGGCCTGCGGCTGACGGCCGCGGGCGCCAGCCGCAGCGTGTGGGCGCTTCCGGAATGGTTCCATCCGGCCACGGGGCTGGCACCGCTGAGCTATCACGCCAATCCGGCCCGCTGGAGTTCGGAGGCGGGTCGCTGCCTGCTGCGCAGCGTGCCCAAGGGCCAGGAGTTCGTGCTCGATACCGGCGGACGCCCGGAGCCCGCCGCGTGGGTGCGGGAACTGGTGGCGCAGCATGCCGGCCGCCCGCAGGACGGGGAGCGGCAGGGCGCGAGCTGAGAGGCGGGCGGGGTCCCGATTGCCGCCCGGCCGGCTCACGTGGCGGGCACGGGCGGAATGCTCCACTGCCCGTTCATGCTGACGATCGCGCCATCGCCAACCCGGACCAGCACGCTGGAGGAGAGCGCCCGCGCGGCGTTGCGCAACCTGCCCACCCTTCCGTTCCCGGGGCACGGGGCGACGCTGGAGCGGTGGCGGGCGCTGGCCGGGTGGGGCGGGCAGGATCTGGCATTGGCCAAGGTCCTGGAAGCCCACCACGATGCGCTGGCGATCCTTGCCGAGCTGGGAGCAAGCGGGCCCGGCGGCGCGAGCCTGCTGGCGGTCTGGGCGGCCGAGGGGCCCGAGTCGACCGTGCGGATCGAGAACGGGCCGGCCGGCCCCCGGCTGGTCGGCCGCAAGCCCTGGTGTTCCGGCGCGCGGTTCGTGGATGCGGCCCTGCTCACCGCGGCCTCCGGCGATGCGCGCCAGCTCGTGCTGGTGCGGATGGACCGGCCCGGGGTGCACTGCGTGTCCGGTGACTGGAACGCGGTGGGCATGGAGGCGATCGAAAGCGGTGCCGTGGAGTTCGATGCGGTGCCCTGCCGGGTGATCGGCGCACCCGGGGCCTACCTGGCGCGTCCGGGCTTCTGGCACGGCGGCGCGGGCATTGCCGCCTGCTGGCATGGGGCCGCGGCCGCCATCGCGCAGCGGATGACGGATCCCGGACGCGTCGCGGGCGATCCCCACCTGGCGGCGGCACTGGGGCGCTGCGACATGGCCCTGGGCAGCGCGGCTGCGTTGTTGCGGGAACTCGCCGCAATGATCGACGCGAGCCCGCAGCAGGCGTTTGAGCGCGAGGTCGTGCGGGTGCGCTCGGTGGTGGAGCGTGCATGCCAGCAGGTGCTGGACCTGGCCGGCCGCAGCCTCGGCCCGGCACCGCTGTGTCGGGACGGAGAACATGCGCGGCGCTGCGCGGATCTGGCGGTGTTCATCCGCCAGAGCCACGCCGATCGCGACTGGGCGGCGCTGGGCAGGCAGGTGGCGCCGATCGAGGGCTCGCAGCGATGGCCGCTGTAGAGCGGCCCCGCATCGTCGGCGCGGGCCACGCGGAAGCCGGGTGGCGCGCCTCGGCCTGGCTGGCGGGGCTGGGCCAGCGGACAGACGCGGAGGTGCTCGATGGCCACCGGCGACTGGTCGTGGTGTCGCCACATCCGGATGACGAAACGCTGGCCTGCGGCGGCCTCATGCGTGCCGCCACCCTCGCTGGCCGGGAGCTGCTCGTGGTAGCAGTAACTGATGGCGAGGCTTGCTATCCGGACGGGCAGGAGTGGACCGCCGACCGCCTGCGGCGGGTCCGGCCGCAGGAACTGGAGGATGCGCTGGACACCCTGGGCGCGCGCGGGAGCATCGATCGGCTCGGCCTCCCTGACGGCGCCGTGTCCCGCTACGCGGATGAACTCCTAGGCGCCATCCGCGACAGGCTGGCGCCCGGCGACCTGGTGCTGGCCCCATGGCAGCAAGACGGCCATCCCGACCACGATGCGACCGGCCGGGCCGCGATCGCCGCCGCCCCGGCGCGCGGCGCCCGCCTGCTCCGCTACCCGGTCTGGGCCTGGCATTGGCTGGACCCGGATGCGCCGCGCGCGCCGTTCCGGGCGTTCCGGATGCCGCTCGATGCGCAGGCGCACACCCGCAAGCAAGAGGCCATCCGGTGCTTCACCAGCCAGATCGCCCCCGGCGGACCCGCGCCGATCCTGCCTGACCATGTGCTGGCCCGCTTTGACCGGCCTTTCGAGGTCTACCTGCCATGAGCGCGGCGGCGCATCTCGACCAGGTCTGGCAGACATCCGACGACCCCTTCGGCTATCGCACGCGCTGGTACGAGCAGCGCAAGCGGGATCTGCTGCTGGCGGTGTTGCCATGGCCGGGTTTCGGGCGGGGCTGGGAAATCGGTTGCGCCAACGGGGAGCTGACGCATGCGCTGGCCGGACGGTGCGGGTCGCTCCTGGGCACCGACCTGCACCCGCGGGCAGTGGCCGCGGCCCACGCGCGATGCAGCGCACTGGCGCACGTGGAGGTGCGTCAGATGGAGCATCCGCGCGAATGGCCCGACGGCCGCTTCGACCTGGTGGTGGTGGGCGAGGTGGGCTACTACCTGGACGCGCCTTCCCTCGCGCGCTTCGTTGCCCGGCTGGAGGAAAGCCTGGCCCCCGGCGCGGTGGTGGTGGGCTGCCACTGGCAGCATGACTTCCAGGGCCGCCGCAGCAGCACCGCGGCCGTGCACGCGTGCCTGGCTGCGGTCCCGGGGCTGGCCAGGCTCGCGCGGTACAGCGATGCGGACGTTCTGCTGGAATGCTGGAGCCTGGGGCCGGTGTCGGTCGCCGCGCGCGAGGGCCTGCGATGATCGGGGTGCTCGTGCCCGCACATGACGAAGAGGCACTCATCGGGGACTGCCTGCGGTCGCTCCAGGCGGCCGCCCTTTGCCCGGGACTCGCCGGCGAGCCGGTCGAAATCCTGGTTGCGCTGGACAGCTGCACGGACGCCACGGCCGCCGTCTGCGCGGCGCACGGGGTCCGCACAGTGGCGCTGCAGGCGCGCTGCGTGGGCTGGGCGCGGGCCACGGCGGCGGACGTGCTGCTTGCCATGGGAGCACGCTGGATCGCCACCACCGACGCCGACAGCCGGGTTCCCGCCGATTGGCTTTCGGCGCAGCTTGCCTGCGGCGCGGATGCGTTCTGCGGCACCGTGCGGGTGGCCGACTGGCTCGACTTCGCGCCGCGCGTGCGGGCCGCGTTCCTCGCCGGCGAACGGTATGAGGACGGGCACCCGCACGTGCATGGCGCCAACCTCGGGGTGTCGGCGGCGGCGTACCGTGCGGTGGGGGGCTTCCTGCCGCTTGCGGCGCACGAGGACCAGGCCCTGGTGGCCGCCCTGGAACGGGATGGATTCCTGCTGGCGCGACGCGCCCATCCCGCCGTCGTGACCAGCGCAAGGCGCGATGCGCGCGCCCGCCACGGGTTCGGCGACTACCTGCTGGCGCTGGAGGCCGCCGGCTGAGGCCGGGGGCCGGGCCTCAGGGCCCGGGCGAGAGTGCGATGAGCAGGCCGCGCGCGGCCTTGAGCCGGTCGGCGGGCTCGGGCAGTTCGAGCGTGATGCGCACCTTGTCCGGCCCGTCCATGCGGTAGTGCTTCGGCTGCCCCTGGATCAGGCGGATCACCGCCATCGGGTCCACCTTGGGCTTCTCGATGAACTGCACGCGGCCGCCCTCCGGCCCCAGGTCCAGCTTGCGGATGCCCAGCGCCGTGGCCTCGAGCTTCAGCTCGGCGGTGGCGAACAGCATCTTGGCCTGGTCGGGCAGCAGCCCGAAGCGGTCGATCATCTCCACCTGCAACTCGCGCAGCTCGCCCGCGTCGCGGGCGCTGCTGATGCGCTTGTAGAGGGTCAGGCGGGTGTGGACGTCGGGCAGGTAGTCCTCGGGGATCAGGGCCGGGGCATGCAGCTCGACCTCGGCGCCGCGGTCCGGCTCCTCGTCCATGTCGGGCAACTTGCCCAGCCGGATCGAGCGCACCGCGCGCTCCAGCAGCTCGGTGTACAGGCTGAAGCCGACCTCGGCCATCTGCCCGCTCTGGTCCTCGCCCAGCAGCTCGCCGGCGCCGCGGATCTCCAGGTCGTGCGTGGCCAGGGTGAAGCCGGCGCCCAGCTCGTCCATCGAGGCGATGGCCTCCAGCCGCTTCTTTGCATCCGCGGTGATCGAGCGCTTGTCCGGCACCACCAGGTAGGCGTACGCGCGGTGGTGCGAGCGGCCCACCCGTCCGCGCAGCTGGTGCAGCTGGGCCAGCCCGAAGCGGTCGGCGCGGTTGATGATGATGGTGTTGGCGTTGGGGATGTCGATGCCCGACTCGATGATGGTCGTGCACAGCAGCACGTTGAAGCGCTGCCGGTTGAAATCGAGCATCACCTGTTCCAGCTGGCGCTCGGGCATCTGCCCGTGGGCCACGCCGATGCGGGCCTCGGGCACCAGCTCCTCCAGCTCGCGCTGCATGCGCCCGATCGACTCCACGTCGTTGTGGAGGAAATACACCTGGCCGCCGCGGGAGAGCTCGCGCTGGAAGGCTTCCCGCAGCATGGCGCCGTCCCACTCGCCCACGAATGTCTGCACCGCCATGCGGTGCGCGGGCGGGGTGGCGATGATCGAGAGGTCGCGCATGCCGGCCATGGCCATGTTGAGCGTGCGCGGGATCGGCGTGGCGGTGAGCGTGAGCAGGTGCACGTTGGCGCGCAGCGCCTTGAGCGCCTCCTTCTGGCGCACGCCAAAACGCTGCTCTTCGTCCACGATCACCAGGCCCAGGTCCTTGAACTTCACGTCCTTCTGCAGAAGCCGGTGGGTACCGACGATGACGTCGATCTCCCCGCGCGCCAGCTTCTCCAGCTCGGCCTTGATCTCCTTCGTGCTCTTGAAGCGCGAGAGCACCTCGACCCGGATCGGCCAGTCGGCAAAGCGGTCGGCGAAGTTGCGGTAGTGCTGTTCGGCCAGCAGGGTCGTGGGCACCAGCACCGCCACCTGCTTGCCGGCATTGGCGGCCACGAACGCGGCGCGCACGGCCACTTCGGTCTTGCCGAAGCCGACATCGCCGCAGACCACGCGGTCCATCGGCTGGCTCGAGCCCAGGTCCCGGATCACCGCCTCGATGGCCGCAAGCTGGTCCGGGGTCTCCTCGAACGGGAACGCGGCGGCGAACGGCTCGTACTCGGCACGGTCCACGTCCAGCGCCAGGCCGCTGCGGGCCATGCGCTTGGCGTGGATCTCCAGCAGCTCGGCGGCCACGTCGCGGACCTTCTCGGCGGCCTTGCGCTTGGCCTTCGTCCATTGTTCGCCGCCCAGCGAGTGCAGCGGCGCGGTTTCAGGCGAGGCGCCCGAATAGCGGTTGATCAGGTGCAGCTGGGCGACCGGGACGTACAGCCGGTCGCCCTTGGCATATTCGATCTCCAGGTATTCTGCCGGGCTGCCGCCGGCCTCCAGCACCACCAGGCCGCGATAGCGGCCCACGCCGTGGTCCTCGTGCACGATCGGCGCGCCCTCGGCGAGTTCGCCCAGGTCGCGGATGATCGCCTCGGGCTCGCGGCCCGCGCGACGGGCCCGGCGCGGCTGGCTGGCCCGCTCGGGGAACAGCTGGCGCTCGGTGAGCACCGTCACCTGCGGCTTGTCGACGGCGAAGCCGTTCTCCAGCGGCGCCACGGCCAAGGCCGGGGTGCCAGGCTCCGGCGGCGTTTCCAGGAAGGCGTTGAAGTCCGGCAGCACCTGCGGCCGGATCTCGGCCGACTGCAGCATTTCCTGCAGCGCCTCGCGGCGCCCCGGGCTGTCGGCCGCCACCAGCACCCGGCCCGGATAGCTGGCCAGGAACGACTTGAGCGCCGCCGCCGGCTCCTCGTTGCGCACCGTCAGGGGCAGGTCAGGCGCGGGCTGGTCGCCCAGGGCCACGGCGTCCGCGTGGCGCGGGTGGCCTTCTCCGGCCACCTCCACCCGCTCTCCGCGGTTGAGGCGCTCGCGGACCGCATCGGGCGGGAGCCACAGCTCGCCCGGCGGCAGCAGGGGCCGCTCGACGTCGTGCCGGCGCTGCTCGTAGCGATCGGCCACCTGCGCGTGGAATGCGTCGGCGGCCTCGCGGGCGCCGGCCGAAATCACCGGCAGGGCGTCTTCTGCCAGATAGTCGAACAGGGTTGCCGTCACCGGCTGCGAAGGCGCGGCCCCGAAGCGCTCCCGCGGCGCCTCGAAGAACAGCGGCAGGTAGTACTCCACGCCCGCCGGCGCGCTGCCCGCCTTGAGGTCCTGGAACAGGGCGCTGCGGCGCTGGTCCAGGTCGAAGCGCTCCACCAGCGCGTCCATGGCCCGCCCGCGCGCATCCTCGTCCAGCGGCACCTCGCGGCCGGGCAGCATGTGGATCGCTTCAACCTTGTCCAGCGAGCGCTGGGATTCCGGGTCGAAGCGCCGGATCGATTCGATGTCGGTGTCCAGCAGCTCGATGCGGAAGGGCGCATCCGCGCCCATGGGATACACGTCCAGCAGGCCGCCGCGCACCGAGAACTCGCCCGGGTCCATCACCTGCGGCACATGCCGGTAGCCGGCCGATTCCAGGCGCAGCTTCTCGGCGTCCAGGTCCAGCGCCTGGCCCACCTGGAGGTCGAAGGTCTGGCCGATGACGTAGTTGAGCGGCGGCAGCCGCTGCATCAACGTGGCCACCGTCACCACCACGATCCCGCGCTTGAGCGTGGGCAGCCGGTGCAGGGTTGCCAGGCGCTGGCTGACGATCTCCGGGTGCGGGCTGAACTGGTCGTAGGGCAGCGTTTCCCAGTCCGGCAGCGGCAGCACCGGAATATCCGGGTCACTGCCCAGCAGGGTATGCAGGTCGCCTTCCAGCTGGTGGGCGTGCTGGTTGTCGCGGGCAACCAGCAGCAGCGGGCGGCCGTGCTCGCGCGCGGCGGCGGCCAGCATCCAGGCAAGCGCGGACGGCGAGGCCGGCGCACGCCAGAAGGCGCGCTGCTGGCCGCGTCGCGGCAGCGGCGGGGCGGGAGGGGAAGGGGGCGTCATCGAACCCGCTATTGTAGCGGGCGCGGCGGGCTCAAGCCTGCCCGGCGCTGTCCAGGTCCAGCACCATCCGCACCAGACCGTCGCGGGGGTCGCCTTCGCGGCGGAAGCCGACTGATCCGGCCAGTGCCAGCATCGGCTCGTTCTCCTCGGGCACGTCGCCGTAGAGGCGCTCCAGGCGCTTGCCGCGCGCCCAGCGCACCAGCCGCAGCATCAGCTGGCGGCCCACGCCCATCCCGGCCAGGTACTGGCCCACGAGGATCGCGAACTCGCCTTCGCCGCTGCCGGCAGGTGCGTGGACGCGCGCGATGGCGCCGATTACGGCCTCGCCGGCCGGGAGGTTTTCGCCGGCCACGAGCACGAACGTGGTCTTCGGGTCGGACCGGGTCAGGCGCTGGGCCATCTCCGGGGTGAGCTCGCTCATCTCCCGCAGGAAGCGATGGCGCAGCGTCTCTGGCTGGAGCAGGCTGAACCCGGCGCGCACCGGCAGCGCGTCGTCGGGCCGGATGGGACGGATGAGGATCTCGCGCCCATTGGCGAGCCGGACTTCATCGTGCCACGGCGGGAGTCGGTTTCTAGCGGCCATTGGGTGGGGATGCTGCCATGCTGGAAGTGAAGGATTTGCTTGTTCAGCCCGCCCCAGTGTGGCCCCGCGCGGCTGAATCCGGCCTCCACATGGCGCTGGCGGGTGCAGGACCGCGCCCGCTCAGGTGGGCGCCCGCAGCCAACGCATGTCGTGGTCCGCGCCGGCCTCGCCCAGCGCGCTGCACAGGTGGGCCAGCGCGGGTGCCAGCGCCGCTTCGATCCGCCACGGGGCATTGAGCAGGAGCATGCCGCTGCCGTTCATGCGCAGCGGCGAGTCGTCGGGGCGCACCAGCAGTTCACACGTCAGGGCGGACCTGGCTTCCAGCGCGGCCGCGCGGCGCAGGAACGGCTGCAGGCTGCGCCGCTGCTTGATCGGGTACCACAGCGCAAAGCAGCCCTGCGGCCAGCGGGCGAGGCCTTCCTGCAGCGCCGGGATCGCCTCGTCGAACTCCGCCAGCTGGCGCTCATAGGGCGGATCCATCAGCACCAGGCCGCGCGCGAACCGGGTCTCGCCCCGGCGCGGAGGCAGCAGGGCACGCATGGCCGCGTAGCCATCGCGCTCGTGCACGGTCACCCGGCGGTCGGCGCGAAGGACAAGCCTGAGCGCCGCCGCTTCCCCGGGCTGCAGTTCGCAGCAGGCGATCGCATCCTGCGCGCGCAGCGCATGGGCGAGCAGCCACGGGGAGCCGGGATAGGCGCCATCGCCGTGCTCGCTGCGGCAGCGGGCTATCGCCTCCAGGTACCGCTGCACCGCCGGCGGGGCGCCGCTGCCGTCGCCGAGCCGGCCAATGCCGTCCAGCGCCTCGCCGGTGCGCGAGGCCTCGCCGCCTTCAAGCTCGTACAGCCCGCGCCCGGCATGGGTGTCCAGGGCAAAGCAGGCGGCCGGCTTGGCAACGAGCGCGTCGCAGAGGGCCAGCAGGACGACGTGCTTGAGGACATCGGCATGGTTGCCGGCGTGGAAGGCGTGGCGGTAGTTCACCCGCCCATGGTAGCCGGCTGCGGCTGGCCGGCTGCTCAGCCCATGACCGGCAGCGCGACGCCGGGGGCAAGCGCGATGGAAATCCCGGCCAGGACGCTCCCGATCAGCGTGGCCGCAAGCACGTCGCTGGGGTAGTGCAGGCCGAGTACGACGCGCGAGACCGCCACGCTCGCCGCGAACGGCAGCAGCAGCCAGGCCAGCAGCGGGTAGTGGGCGAGCGCCACGAGGGTGAACGTCACGGCGTGCAGGGTATGGCCGGATGGGAAGCTGAACTCGTCCAGGGGGGCGGTCCATGCCTGGATGCGGCCGTCGGAGGCGAAGGGGCGGGGGCGCCGGGTCCAGCGCTTGAGCCACTTGTACAGGCTCAGGGCCGCGATTCCCGCCAGCGCCAGGTGGACCGAGGCCGCCAGGCCGTCGCGCCCGTCGACGACGATCATCGCCGCCATCAACACGTACCAGAACACCCCATCGCCCAGCCGGCTCACCGCCTGGAAGTAGGCGCGTACGGCCTG
This sequence comes from Luteimonas sp. JM171, assembly GCF_001717465.1. Lineage (NCBI taxonomy): Bacteria > Pseudomonadati > Pseudomonadota > Gammaproteobacteria > Lysobacterales > Lysobacteraceae > Luteimonas > Luteimonas sp. JM171. Next base: position 1,860,890 of record NZ_CP017074.1, read on the forward strand.
CCTGGTCCCCATGCGGTTGGCAGCCAGGCACCAGCCGGAGTCGCTGGCCAGCAGGCGCTCACGCAGTGGCGACGGTTCCATGGACGTGCTCCCAGGTGGCGATGTCATGCAGCAGGCGGTCGAAGTCGGCCGCAACCTTGTCCGGGTGCAGGCCGGCGACCGCGCTGCGGGCGCGCCGGCCCATGGCCGCGCGCAGATCGTCGTCGCAGCCGATATCCACCACGGCCTGGATGAAGTCGTCCTCGCCGGCCACGCGCGCGCCGTGGATGCCGGCGCGCAGGTGTTCGCGGGCCGCGCCGTAGTCGAACGCGACGGTAGCGATCCCGCTGGCCATGGCCTCCAGGGTCACGTTGCCGAAGGTTTCCGAAAGGCTGGGGAAGACGAACAGGTCCGCGCTTGCGAAATGGCGGGCCAGCTGTGCGCCGCGCTGGATGCCGCAGAAGATGAAGTCCGGGTTGTCACGGGCCAGCGCCGCACGCATCGGGCCATCGCCCACCCAGACCATCCGCGCCCGCGGCCGGTGGGCCTGCAGCTCCCGGAAGGCGCGCACGGCCAGCCCGAGGTTCTTCTCCGCAGCGATCCGTCCGACATGGATCGCGACCACTTCGTCGGTGCCCGCTCCCCACGTGTTGCGCAGGCCGCGATCGCGCAGCGCCGGATCAAAGCGTGCGGTGTCCACGGCGCGCGCGAGTCGCCGGGGGCGCTCAAAGCCCGCGTCGCGCAGGAACCCTTCCAGCTCGCGGGTGGGCGCCAGGGTCACGTCGGCGCGATTGTGGAAGTGGCGCATCCAGCGCAGGGCCAAAGGCTCCAGCAGCGGCACGCCGTAATCGCGCATGTACAGGTCGAAGCGGGTATGCACCGCCGAGGCCACGGGGATGCGCAGCCGCCGCGCCGCGCGCAGCGCGCTCCACCCCAGAGGCCCTTCGGTGGCGATGTAGATCGCATCGGGGCGATCGGCGGCCCAGGCGCGCTGCAGCCGGCCCGCCGGCACCAGGCCCAACCGCAGCCCGGGATAGCGCGGCACCGGGGCTCCGCGCACCAGCAGTTCGGCCGCAGCGGCGACCTGCTCCGGATGTTGCGCCGGCCGCACCACGCTGACCCTGCGGCCACGGCGCTCCAGTCCGCGCTGCAGGCTGCGCACCGTCAGGGCGACGCCGTTGACTTCAGGGGGCCAGGTTTCGGTGACGAGCGCGTAATGCATCGGGAACTCCGGTTTGACCCAGAATCCCCCCACGCGGTGTCACCGCCATTGCGCTTCGATGACGCAGGGGTGACATCGCCACCCCGGCAAGCCTTACCAGGCCAGCTGGACCCGGGCCTGGATGCTGGAAGGATCAACATCCAGCCAGCCCGTCGTCGCGCCCGCGTCGCGCCGGGTGTCGGCCTCGACGTAGTTGAGCGCCAGCTTCAGGTGCTCGCCGTGGTACCAGTTCACCCCGGCCGTCCACACGTCCATGGTGCCACCGGCGATCCCGGCGCCTGGATCGTCGAGGTCCAGGCGGTCGTAGCGCACGCCCAGCTGCCACAGGCCGGCGGGCTCACCGCCTGCGCCCGGGGTGCGCGGCACGCCCTCGCGATAGTCCCAGGTCTGCCCGCCAGGCTGCCACACCACCGAGGCATAGCCGCCCGACCCGTCGAAATCCCGGCTGTCGCGGCGCTCCACGGTGGACTCGAACCATTCCGCCTGCACCTTGACCGGGCCCTGGATCCACATGGCTTCCGCGCCCACCGTGGTGGCCCGCCGCGCATCCGCGATCGCGCCGGTATCGAGCAGGCGGATCTCGGCCAGGTCCATGTTGGGCCGGGCGCGCAGGCGGATGCCATCGTCCGGGGCATCGCGGCGGCTGGCCGAAACGCCCAGATGCAGGACCCGGCCTTCCCCGCGCAGGGGAGCCCAGGTCCCGCGGGCGGCAAAGCCGTCGCCTTCGGCTTCATTGCGGGTCAGCTCGCGGTCAAACCAGCTGGCCGAAACGCTCCAGTCGCCCTGGTCGATGCCCCAGCCCACGCCCAGCCGGCGCGACACCGCGAAGGTATTGGTGGCGGCCGCCTTGGCGATGAAGTCGTTGGTGGTCGACGAACTCAGCTCCTCAAGCCCCGTGGGCTGCTTGAACTGTCCGACGCGTACGTGCTGGCTGCGCCCGTCAAATTGAATGCGGGCGTTGACGTCCAGCCACTTCTCGGATTTGGAGTCGTAGCCCACCACCCAGTCGAATCCACTGGCGTGCGCGCCCTTGAGCACCAGTTCCGCACGCCGCACGTCGGTGTCGTCGCCCAGGTGGCTCCAGTCATCGCGGTAGCGGTATCCGTCGACCTGGAACAGGCCTTCGAACGACAGTTCGAAATCGCCGACTTCGCCGAGGTCGATCGCGTGTGCCTGCGGGGATGCCGCAAGAAGCACGGCCAATGTCAACGGAGCGGATGCTGTGCGGATTCCAGCCACGGAGACGACTCGCGAATGGGAGGGGGGCGAAGCTTATGTCATCAAGCTGACACGTGTCTGCCACCCCATTGTCATCGCAGGCAGGTCGCAGTGCGGTGAATTGCCGTCAATCCATCCGCCCGCGTTTCACCCGGCTCCAGCCGCCGGGGCCGGGCAGGAAGCCCGCCGCCTCGAGAGCGATCCGTGCCGAAGGGTGCTCGACCACGGGGATCCGCGCCTCAAGTTCCCACTGGCCATCCGCATGCACGCGCAGGCTCGCCTGCATCCGAGCCAGTGGCCCTTCGCCCGCCACGGCCGCCAGCGGCAGGACGGCGGCGCGGCCCTCGCAGGCGGGCGAGCCTTCAAGCACCAGCATGGGGGCGCCCGCCGCGGCGTCCGAAGACAGCACCACCCGCCCGCTGGCGGCGTGGCAGGCGTCGTCCGCGAACAGCACCTGCAGCCCGTCTGCCTGCACCTGGACCGGCAATGCCGAGGCCAGGGCGTGCGTGGGCAGTGAAAAGTGGCCGTGGAGGTCCTGTACGCCCCATCGACGGCCCGCGAGGACTTGCGCCCGCAGGCCCGGTGTCGAAATCCACACCGCGCGGTCGCCGGCCAGCAGCCGCAGTGGGAGCAGGCGAGCCTGCGCGTTACCCAACGCCAGGCCGCGGATGCTGGCGTCCAGGAGGCGGCCGTTCCAGATGTTTCCACCGGCATGCCTGGCCGACAGGCCCCACTTCCGTGCACCGGCGGTCTCCAGGGCCAGCCCCAGCGGAAGCGTCGCCGCAAGCATGGCCGGCAACAGCAGAACGAAGAGGAGCAACAGGCGGCGGGTCATTGGGCGGGAGCGAACCGCAGCTCCGCCCGGAGGCGGCCCTCGCGCCGTTCCACGTCCACTGCCACCGGGGCCACTCCGTGTTCCAGCCGTAGCCCATCGAGCCAGTTGAACAGGGTGCCTGCGGCAACAGCGTCCACCGCAACCTCAAGCCCGCCATCGGCAGTCTCACCGCAACGGTCGAAGCTGATTCCCGCCGCCCCGGCGCTGTCGGTGACCAGCCGCTGCAGCGCGTCGGCGGACAGGGTGTCGCCCGCCGGTCTTCCAGAGGCTGCAATGGCCGCCAGCGCGTGCTCGATCTCCGCCGCGTCCATCAAGGCGTCCGCATGCCGGTCCGCCGCGGCCTGGCGTACCCCCTGCAGCGGACCCAGCAGGCCGTACCAAGCGACGAACGCCGCGATGGCCGCGCACATGCCGGTGAGCATCCAGCGCTCGCGCGGGGCCCGCGCGTACCACCAGGCCACTGCGCGCCGAGCGAGCCTGGTGCCGCACCCACCGGTCACGGGGCGCTCTCTATCAAATCGACCTCGCTGTGCAGGCGGCCATCCACGCGCCGGGTGCCGGCGGCCACCAAGGTCAATCCATGGCTCGACGCGTGGTTGCCGAGCGCATCCAGCTGCGCGGCGTCGGAATGTTGCACGAGGGCGCGCAGCGGCGAACCGGCCTGCCACGTCACCCGTTCGATGGCGGCGCCGTCCAGCTCCTGCATGCCGCTGGCAAGCGCCCGGAACGCGATCGGGAAATCATCGCGCGCCCGGTTCCGCGCCAGTCCTGCCCGAGCCGCCAGCACCGGATCCGCGTCCGCGCCAGGTCCCGGCAGGGCCTTCATCACCCGTGCCTCAGCGTCCGACTCGAGTTTGCGCGCTGCCAGCAGATGGCCGGCGGCTTCCACGGTCCACAGCAGGGGGACCGAAACCGCCAGGGCCCCCGCCAGCACCGCGGCACGACGCCAGGCACGCCATCCCGTGGGCCGCCCGTCGGCCGCTGCGTACGGTCCCTGCAGCAGGTCAAGTGGCGCGGCCAGGGCACCCTTTGCCAGCAACGCCTCGACCGTTTCAGGTTCCCTGATCGGCGCGGTTGCATCGCCGATGATGGTGGCGGCAAGTTCCGCCTCCACCCTGAATGATCGCCGGGCCGAGCGGGCCAGGCAGTGGCCTTCCCGGATCACTGCGACCCAGCCTTCCGGATCGTCCGGCGCGGACAATGCCAGGTGGTCGGGAACCATCCTGTCGGCACGCACACCCAGGGCTTGCACGCGCGCGAGCCAATCCTCCATGGCCGCCTCGGCCACGGCGACGACCGGGCGCGGTTCCGCAGGCGCTGCCGCGTGGCCAACCGCTACATGGATGGCATCGACAGCGGCGAGTTCCTCACCGGCCTGGGCGCGCGCCGCGGCCCGCGCCTGCGCATCGCTGAACGCCGTGGGCTGCAGCCAGCGCGCCGGGGCATCGGTGCCGGGGACCAGCACCACGGTGAACGGTCCACGCTCCGGGACCTGCGACGGCCCGGACCCGATGCCCAGCAGCTCGCGTGACAGTACGCGGCCGTCGCCGGCCACGGCCAGGCGCACGGCCGGTTCTTCCGCCAGGGCAGGCAGGAGGACCACGTGGATCGGATCGGGCGGCTTCATTCCTCTGGACTCCAGCGTCTTGCCAGCAGGCGGGTGGGAGCGCCGGGCTCATCCTCCCGGTGTTCAATCAGCGTGCTGACAACCACTTGCGCCGGACCGCTGTCGACCTCGGCATGCAAGCGGAAGTAGCGGCTGCGCAGGTGCACCTGTTCCAGCACGCTGTTGTCGGGGATAGCCTCGGCCAGGCCCGGACTGGCCCAGAATTCATCGGGGCTGCGCCAGCCGTGCACGGGACGGGAGGCAATGACCCGCCGCGCGCGTTCGACATCGATTGCGCCGGCGGCAAGCATCGCCAGCACGGGCGCATCCTGGTCCTGCAGGGTGTTGACGTTGACGGGCGAGAGCGCAGTCGTGGGCAGGGCGCACACGTGTGGACGCAGGCGTGAATATACGGCCGGCGTGTAGCCGTGGATCGCCCGCAGCTCGCTCGCTTCGGCGAGCAGGGTGGCGCCGGTGCGGTAGCCGTCGCGCCCGCGTGCATAGCCGGGATCTTCATGGCCCAGCCCCTCCCGCTGCTGGTCGCTGTCGATCCAGTCGGCCAGAGCGTCGGCCAATGCGCGCGCCTGCGCCGCGGGAAAATCCAGCGCGAGCAGCAGCAATTCGTACTGGGCCACGCCGGCTTCGTGGCGGGTGAGCAGTTCGCCGGCGCCATGCACCACGCTGTTGAGGTTGAAACAGGCAGTGGCGTCGGACAGCGTGGCGCGGATCATGCCGTCGTCCACCGGGAACAGGAAGCTGCGCCCGTTCCAGCCGCCGGCCAGGGTGGTCACCCCCGGGTCGCGCCGCGCCAGGCGTTCGATCTGTGCCATCGCAAGGGCCTCGGCACCGAGCGCATGCCATCGCGCCTGCGCGACCGCCTGGGCGTTCGCGGCCCGGCGCAGGCCGAAGCGGATGTCGTCGAGCATCGCCACCACCAGCACTGCCATCACCGCCACCAGCAGCAGCACGGTGAGCAGGGCGACCCCGCGCTGTCGGCGAGCGCTCACGGCCACTGTCCCTGCATCAGGAACGCCTGCTCGACGCGACCGATGCGTTCCAGGTCCAGCGTGAGCCGCACGGCTTCGGGCACGCGGTCCATGCCGCCGGGCCAGCCGTCCATCCATGCGCCCTGGAACCGGTACTGCACCCGCGCGCCCTGCACGCCGTCGATCACCAGCTGGGGTGGATCCATCCGCGCGCCGTCGAGCATTGGCCGCGCGCTGCGTTCCAGCCGGCCGTCCTGCAGCCGGTACTCCACGTACTGGAGCGAGGCCCGCGGCGCCCCCTGCGGGTTCTCCCAGCCGTACCGGGTGAGGGCGAACAACAGCCCCGTGCCCGGCTCGGCGGTGCCGGTGAAGGCCTGCACCGCGGCGATGCCGGAGGCGTTGCGGGTGCGCCGCGGCGCCGCCTGCGCCAGGTCGGCCTCCAGCAGCGCACGCGCGCGCTGCAGATCGCCCACGTGCGCCATCCGCGCCTGGGTGACGCCCTGGCTGGCGCTGGCCCAGGCCATCACCGTGACCCCGCCGGCGGCCAGCAGTGCGAATACCGCCAGTGCCACCAGCATCTCCACCAGGGTGAATCCCCGCACCATCAGCGTGCATTCCGGAACAGCACCGTTTCGGCGGCGATGCGGTCGCTGCCCGCCGCGTACACCGCGATGTCGATGCGCAGGATGTCGGCGTCGTCCGTGGCCGAGACAGCGCGGGTCCAACGCCACTGGCGATCGCCCAGCTGCTCTTCGCCCTGGCCCTGCGCGGCCACCATGTCCAGCGGCTCCACCGCGGCTTCCACCGCACGGTTGCCGGCGACGATCCCGGCCAGCACGCGTTCCTCCACGATGACCGCGGTGCGGGTGCTTTCCCCGGCCAGGTTGAGCAGCGCCAGCACCACCAGCGAGAACACCGCCAGCGCCACCAGCAGTTCCAGCAGTGAGAATCCGGCCCTGCGGCCGGGGCGATGGATCCTGGTCATGGCGCTTCCGCCACCCGCACGCTGCCGTCGGCATCCACCTGTACCTGCAGGACGCCGCGGCCGTCGCCGAGCACCAGCGCGGCCGGTTCCGCCGTGCCGATGGGCTCGAAGGTGAACCAGACCGGCGCGTCGTCGGCGCCGTCCTGCACCGGCGCGACGCCTGGGGTCCACGCCGCCGGATCGAACGGACGCCCGGACAGCGGCTGCCAGCCCCCGCCGCGGGCGATGAGGAACCGGTAGCCGGCGTCGTCAGCCTGGACGCGCAGCGCGCGCGTGGACAGGATCGCCTCCTGCCGGGCCTGTGCAAGCCGGGTCGCCAGCGTGTCCGCATCGCGCCGCAGCGCCGTGTCCGGTGACGGGCCGGTCAGCAGCACCGCCGCGCCCAGCAATCCCACCACGGCCAGCACCACCATCAGCTCCACCAGGGTGAAGCCGCCGACGGCGCGGAACCGCGCACTTTGGCCAGGGGTGGTGCGCGCGGGCATCCGTCAGTTCCAGTTGCCGATGTCGGCCGCGTCGCCTTCGCCGCCCTCGCTGCCGTCGCTGCCGTACGAGAACACATCGAAAGCCCCGCCGCGGCTGCCGGGATAGCGGTACTCGTAGGGATTGCCCCACGGATCCTCCGGCAGCCGGCGGACATAGCCATCGTGGCGATAGCGTTCGGGCCGCGCCAGGCCCGCGGGAGGGCGCAGCAGGGCATTGAGGCCATCCTGCTGTGGCGGATAGGCGAGGTTTTCCAGGCGGTAGGTCTCGATCGCCTGCTCGAGCACCGAAATGTCCGCGCGCGCCTTCTCGGCCATGGCGCGGTCCTGGCTGGGCATGACGTTGATCATCACCACCGTGGCGAGCAGGCCGATGATGACCACGACGACCATCACCTCCACCAGCGTGAAGCCGGTGCTGCGGGATCGGGAGGGAAGGGAGGGATTGCGCATGTAGATACTCCGTGGAATCAGCCCAGCACGAGGCTGTTGAACTGCAGGATCGGCAGCAGGATCGAGAGCACGATCAGCGCCACCAGCACGCCCATCACCACGATGATGGCCGGCTCCAGCAGGCTCATCGCGGCCGAGGTGAAGGTGGTGAATTCGCGCTCCAGGTAATCGGCGGCGCGCTCGAGCATTGGCGCCAGGCGCCCGCTCTCCTCGCCGCTGGAGGCCATGTACAGCAGGGTTGGCGGGAATACGCCCGCGCGGCGCATCGCAGAAGACAGGCTGGCACCTTCGCGGATGTCGTCGGCCATGCCGTCGGTGGCCGCGCGCAGGACGCGGTTGCCGACGGTGCGGGCGGTGATGCGCAGGCCCTCCAGCACCGGCAGTCCGCTGGCCAGCATGATCGCCAGCGTGCGCGCCAGGCGCGCCGCGTGCAGGTCGCGCAGCAGGCGGCCGAGGAAGGGCGCGCGCAGCAGCACGGCGTCAAAGCGCAGCCGCGGACCGGGCCTGCGCAGCAGCGCGGCCAGGCCGACGCCGGCCACTACCAGCAGCGCCAGCATCAGCAGGCCCCAGCCGGTCATGGCCTCCGATACGCCGATCACCGCCCGGGTCAGCCAGGGCAGGGTCCGGCCCATGGAGTCGAACTGCTCCACCACCCGCGGGACCACGAACGTCATGAGCGCCGCGATCACCACCAGCGCCGTGGCCGCGAGCGCGGCCGGATACACCAGCGCGGCCACCAGCTTGCCGCGCACCTGCTGCTGGCGCTCGAGCAGGTCGGCCAGGCGTTCGAGGATCTCCGGCAGTGCGCCGGTGCCTTCGCCCGCAGCCACCATGGCCCGATACAGCGGCGGAAACGCTTTGCCTTGGCGGGCCATGGCATCGGAGAGGCGGAAGCCTTCGACCACCGCGGCATGGGTCGCCAGCAACACGCGCCGGGTGCCCGGGCGCTCGGCCTGGGTACCGATGGTGCGCAGCGCCTCCTCCATCGGTGCCACCGCGGCGAGCGTGGCCAGCTGGCGCGTGGCGAGGGCGAGATCGCGGGTGCCGAAGCGGCCGCGTCCGGCACTGGCGGGCGAGGCCGCCGGATCCAGGCGCACCGGCACCAGCCGGCGGCCGGCGAGGCGTTCGCGCGCCTCGCGCTCGCTGCCGGCCGACACCGTGCCGGTGCGGCTGCGGCCCCCGGGATCCAGCGCCTCGTATTCGAACACCGCCACGCTCACGCGCCTCCCTCGCCGCGCTCGTCCTGGCGCACCACGCGCAGCGCTTCCTCCGCCGTGGTGGTGCCGGCGGCGACGCAGGCGCGGGCGGAGTCGGCCAGCCAGTCGCCGGAGACCGCGGCCTCGCGCGCGAGCGCATCCTCATCGGCGCCCGCACCGATCAGCGCGCGCAGGCGCTCGTCGATGGGCACGGCCTCATAGACCCCGATGCGCCCGGAAAAGCCGGTGTGCTGGCATTCGCCGCAGCCGGCAGCCGCGTACAGAGGCCCGGCGTAATCGGCCCCCATCAGGCGCGTGCTCAGCGCATCCGGCGCGCGCGGCTTGCGGCAGTGCTGGCACAGGCGACGGATCAGCCGCTGCGCCAGCACCAGCCGCACGGTGCTGGCGAGCAGGAAGGATTCGGTGCCCATGTCGCGCAGGCGGGTAATCGCGCCCAGGGCGTCATTGGTGTGCACGGTGGACAGGACCAGGTGCCCGGTGAGGCTGGCCTGGACGGCGATCTGCGCGGTCTCCGGGTCGCGGATTTCGCCCACCATCACCACGTCCGGATCCTGGCGCAGGATCGCGCGCAGCCCGGCGGCGAACGTCATGCCGACCTTGGCATTGACCTGGGTCTGGCCCACGCCTTCGACCGCGTACTCGACCGGGTCTTCGACCGTGAGGATGTTGCGGCTGCCGTCGTTGAGCTTCTGCAGGCCGGCGTACAGGGTGGTGGTCTTGCCCGAGCCGGTGGGACCGGTGACCAGCACGATGCCGTTGGGCTGGGCCAGCGCGGCGCTGAACGCGGCCAGCACCTGTGGCGGCATGCCCAATTCGTCCAGGCCGCGTGCGCCCTGGTCCTTGTCCAGGATGCGCATCACCACCCGCTCGCCGTTGCGCGCGGGCAGGGTGGAGACGCGCACGTCCAGCGCCTTGGCGCCCATCGCCAGCGAGATCCGGCCGTCCTGCGGCACCCGCCGCTCGGCAATGTCCAGCCGCGCCATCACCTTGACCCGCGAGACCAGCATCGGCGCCAGCCGCGGCGGCAGGCTCAGCGACTCACGCATCACGCCGTCGATGCGGAAGCGCACCCGCAGGGCGCTTTCAAACGGCTCGATGTGCACGTCCGAGGCGCCGCTGCGCGCGGCCTCGGCGATCAGGCCGTTGATCAGGCGGATCACCGGGGCATCGTCCTGGGCATCGAGCAGGTCCTCGGCGGCAGGCAGGTCGTCGGCCAGCGCGTCCAGGCCGCCGGCATCCTCCAGTCCGTCGGTCGCGGCCAGGCCGTTGCCGGCGTAGGTCTCCGACAGGCGCCGGTCGAACTCCGCCCGCGGCAGCACCTCCACGTCCAGCGGGCGTCCCAGCGCGCGCCGCGCCTCCACCAGCCCGTCGGGCGGGCTGCCCTCGCGCAGGCCCAGCCGGGCGCGCTCGCCCAGCGCCAGCAGCACCAGGCCGTGGCGGCGGGCGAAGGCGTAGGCCAGTGCGGGGGCAGCGGCTTCGCTCACGGTCCCTGTTCCTCCGCGGCGGGCAGCGGGGCCGGTGGCGCCACCGGGGCGGTGGTGCCGAAGTAATCCTGGATCAGCGCGTCGAGCAGGGCGCGGCCGTCAGCGGTGGTGCCGCCGCCGCCGAGCTGGCGGGCGCGCATGTAGTCGTAGCGCGGCGCGGTGATGGCCTGCGCCTGGGCCGAATCACGCACGATGGTGGGGCGGATGAACACCATCAGGTTGGTCTGGTTGCGCTCGCGCGCGGTGCTGCGGAACAGCGCGCCCAGGCCGGGGATGTCGCCCAGCACCGGCACTTTGTTGACGGTGTTGCGGTCGGCCTGGTCGAGCAGGCCGCCCAGCACCACGATCGAGCCGTCGTCGGCCAGCACCCGGGTGTCGATCTGGCGCTTGCTCAGGATCAGCTCGTTGAAATCCTCGCTCACCGGGCCGGCGATCGACGACACCTCCTGGCGCAGGGACAGGGTGATGCCGCCCCCGGCGTTGATCTGCGGCCGCACCAGCAGCTGCACGCCCACGTCCTGGCGCTGGATGGTGCGGAACGGGTTGCTGTTGGAATCGCCCAGCACCTCGCCGGTGGTGATCGGCACTTCCTGGCCAACGAGGATCCGGGCCTCCTCGTTGTCCAGGGTCAGGATCGAGGGCGTGGAGAGCAGGTTGGAGGCGGTGTCGCTCTTCACCGCGTCGATGATCAGGCCGAACACCGCGCTGCCGGTCTCGCCGGCCAGGCCCATGAGGCCGCCGTTGTAGCCCAGCAGCGAGCGCAGGGCGTTGTTGACCGCGGGCGAGTCGAGGTTGCCATCGCGGGCCGCGGCAGCGCCCGCGGCCAGCTCGCCCACGCCCGGGGCATTGCCCGGGAAGTTGGTGTAGCCCAGCGGAATGTTGCCGTCGCGGCCCGCCACCATGAGCTGCGCACCGAGCTTGCGCGCTGCGGCATCGGAAATCTCCACCACCAGCGCTTCCACCAGCACCTGCTCGCGGCGTACGTCGAGCTGGGTGATCACGTCGACCAGCATCCGCTGCGTTTCTGGATCGGCGTTGATGATGATGGCGTTGGCGCCGGGGTAGCGGGCGATCGTGGCGCGGCGGCCAGGTGCCACGGTCACCGACGCCGAGAGCGGCGAGCCATGGGCGGAGGCACTGCGGTCCAGGGCCATGGCGGTGTCCATCAGCCCCTGCGCGCCGGCGTCGGATGCCGGCGTGGACAGTTGGCGGGCGTGGGCGACGCCGTTCGCGGCGCCCCACTGGCCGGCCGCAAGCTGCGTTTCCTCCGGATTGCCGAGCACCTGCTGCAGCACCGGCAGCAGCTCCTCGGCGTTGGCGTGCTGCAGGCGGATCACGCGCACGTCGCCGCTGCTCTCGGCGCGCCGGTCCAGGTCCTCGACCACCCGGCGCACCGTGTCCACCAGCTCCGCGTCGCCGCGCAGCATCACCGCGTTGCTGCTCTCCACCGGCAGCACCGTGAGCACGCCGCCGCGGCCCTGGCCGCCGTACAGGCCGTTCACCACGCTGGCGATCTCCCGCGCCGAACTGTTGCGCAGGCTCACCGCCTCCACCCGCGAGCGATCCTGGTCGATCTGCCGGACCAGGCCGCGCAGGCGGCGCAGGTTGTCCACGTAGTCCGCCACCAGCAGGCTGTTGCCCTGCGGCGTGGCCAGCACCACGCCGCCGCGGCCCACCAACGGACGCACCGTATCGACCGCCGATGCGGCATCGACATGGCGCAGGGTGAACACTTCGGTGGAGAAGCCGGACCCCCCGGCCGTGGCCGCACCGGGCTGCTGGGCAGCGGTGTCGTCGGGCACCACCCGGTAGATGCCGTCGCCAGCCGGCACCGCGATCTGGCCGTTGGCCCGCAGGGTCGCCACGAGGATCCCGAGCAGCTCCGGTTCGGTCAGCGGCTCCTCGTTGGACAGGGTGATCGTGCCCTGCACCCGTGGATCCACCAGGAACGTGGTGCCGGTGGCGCGGGCCACGTCCTGGATGAAGGCGCGGATATCGGCGTTCTGCACGCTGAGCGCCGGGGCCGGAGCGGTCGCATCCTGGGCACTGGTGGCGAAGGGCGCGGACGCGGCGAGGGCGGCTGCAAGCAGCCACGGGAAGATTCGAGGGTTCAAGGCGATGTCGTCCGCAGGGTGAGGGTCTGCAACTGGCCGTTGCGCTGTACGGTCAGGCGGACCTCGTCGCGACCGGCGAGCTGGGACTCCAGCTCCGCCAGCCGTTCGGGATTGAGCTGGTTGCCATCCACGGCCACCAGTACGTCGCCGGCCTGGAGACCGGCCTGGCGCAGCGCTTCGCCGCCGCCGCGGGGAATGAGCGTGTAGCCGGTGACCCGTCCGCCTTCGGTGCGGGCGCGCAGGCCGGCCTGGGCGAGCAGCGCAGCCGGGTCGACCGCGGCGTCCGCGCTGGCCGCGGGCGGCGGCGCCGCCGAAGGCAGGCTGGCCGCGACCGGGGCGGTGCGGGCGGGCAGGGTGGATGCTCCGGGGTCAAGCTCCAGACGCTGCTCGCCGCCGCCCGTGCGCAGTACCGCGTGCCCCGCGCCGACGGCCGCAAGCGTGATCCCGGGAGCCACTTCGTCGCCGACCTGGAAGGCAGCCTGGGGGTCCCCGTCCTTGGTGGAAAGGATGGCCGAGCCGGAATCGCCAGACACTCGCACCGCGTGCAGGCGGAAGCCGCTGGCGCTGGCCGTGGCCGGCCCGCTGCGGGCGTCAGGATGGAAGGGGTCGAAGGCCAGGGCGATGGCTGGCGCGGGGCCGGCGGCGCGGCCCGTATCGGCAGGCGGCCAGTCGCCCACCGGGCCCGGTGGCGCGGCCAACAGCCATGCCAGGCGCGCGGCCTGGGCGGCGAGCAGCGCAACCAGGATCACTTCAACGACGGTCCGCAGCAGGGTGCTGCGATTGACGTGTATCAGGGACTGCAATGACACAGGGATTCTGGGCACGGGCGTCCGCGATCGCGCGGCCATGTGTCAGGAGTCCGCACAGGATGCGACTGGTTGATGACAGTTCGGGGTCAGCTGCCACATTGTGCGGCCGCCGGCCCACCCGGCCTGCGGGGCCGGGTGGGGGCGGGAAGGCCGGTCAGAACGAGGTCGACAGGCTCAGCGTGTAGGACACGCCGGGTTCGTAGCGGTACACATCCACCTTGTTGCCGCCGGCCTGCTGGTACTGGCGGAAGTCGGTCTCCAGCAGGTTGCGCGCGCTGAAGCCCAGGGTCACCGGATTGCGGCCGAAGTTGAACTCCTGGCGGAGCACGAAGTCCAGCGAGGTGCCCGGGTTTTCCATGTAATCCGGCTGTCCCGGCCGGCCGCGGGCGCTGACCCGCTCGCCGACGTAGTTGGCGATGAGGGTGGCCTGGGTGGTGTCGCCCTCGATGCCGATCTGCAGGTTGCCGATGTGGTTGGACTGGCCCTGCAGCTCGCTGCCGTCGCGCACGAACAGGGTCGCGTCCTGCGGGCTGGCGAAGCCGTAGGGATGGACCAGATCACCGTCCTTGACCTCGACCTCCGAATCCGACCAGGTGTAGTTGGCCGCCAGGTACAGGCGCTTGTCGCCCCACCAGCTCGCCTGGACGGGAAGGTCGAAGTACTTCTTCACCTCGGTCTCAAAGCCGAACAGCGTGGCCGACGGGGCGTTGAGGAAGCTTTGCAGGATGCCGCCGCCGGGGGCGTCGTTGACGTTGCTTTCGATCGGGCGGTCGATGTCCTTGTAGAAAGCGCCGACCGTGAAGTACTCGCCGGAGCCGAAGAACCACTCGTAGCGGGCGTCCAGGTTCACCAGTTCGCTGTCGACCAGGTACGGGTTGCCGTAGAAGACGCGGTCGATGTCGGGGTCCAGGTACTGCAGCGGCGACAGCTCGCGGAACTGCGGCCTGGCGATGGTCTTGGACGCGCCGAAGCGGATCTGCTGGTTGTCCGAGAAGTTCCAGGTGACCGTCGCCGCCGGCAGCACGTAGCTGTTGCGCAGGGGATCCACGCCCCCCTGCCGCTCGCCGGTGAAGATGTTGTAGGTGTGGACCGCCTGGGTCGCGTCCTCGTAGCGCACGCCCACGGTGGCACGCACGAACGGGTTGATCTCGGCCTCGGCCTGCAGGTAACCGGCCTTGACCTTGAGGGTGGCGTCGTAGGCGGCGTCGCCGGAGTTGCCGGTGACCTCGCGCAGGCGCAGCAGGTCCTGGCTCAGGTTGTAGTCCGAGAACAGGTAGTCCGGCCGCTGGTAGCGGTTGTAGTGCGGCAGCGGGCCATCGAGCGCCAGGAACCGGAACTCGCGGTTCTCGGCATTGCGGTCGTTGTCCGAATACGCCGCGCCGCCGGCCAGGGTGATGTCGCGCTCGACCGGCAGGCGCCAGGTCACGTCGACACCGCCGCTGGCGACCTCGTCCTCGACGTTGCTGAAGCGCATGTAGTTCTGCACCCGCGACGCGTCGTGCGACCAGTAGCCGTCAATGTTCTCGTAGCGGATGCCGGTCTCGTAGGGTGCATCACGGGTCGCCCGTGCCACCGCGCCGCGCCACTCGATCTTCAGGTCGTCGTATTCGCCGAAGGCGTGGCTGCCCGTGACCTGGTTGTTGATCAGCTCGCGCTCGAACCACTCCGTGTAGTCATCGCGGACGTCGAAGCCGGCCAGGGTGTCGTGGCCGTCGCGGGTGCGGGTTTCCTTGAGCGTGTCGTGAACATACAGCGAGGTCAGCGACACGCGGTGGCGCGGGCTCTCCCAGCCGGCGCCCAGCAGCACGTTGACCTTGGCGTTGTTGGTGGTGGAAAGGAAGTCGTAGCTCGAGTTGTACTGCACCGCCTGGTCGATGAAGACCGGGTCCTGCTGGACCCCAAAGCGCGTGCGCCACTCGTTGTCGAAGCCACCCACGGCGATGAAGCCGAGCCTGGCATCGTTGCCCATGTCCATCGACCAGCCGGCGCTTCCGCCGAAGCTCAGGTCCGGGTCGATGCTCTTTTTTTCCTGCAACACGCGGATATTGGCGTTCTGCAGGCTCCGGCCGATCCGGCGGATGTCTTCGCGCCCGAACTCGCCCAGGTCGACGCGGCGACCGCTGGCCATCGCATCGCGCAGTTCGCGCGGAATCTTGCGGGTGCCGTCGTCGTAGCCCCAGTAGTCATCGTCGGAACCGAAGTAGGTCAGGCCCTTCTCGAAGGTGGTGACGCTGTTGCCGCCGGTGCCAATGGACAGGTTGAGGAAGGGCTCGTCAGGAACCGCCAGCGACTGGAGGTCGATCACGCCGCCGCCAAACTCGCCGGGGTAGCGCGCCGAATAGGTCTTCTGCACGGTGACGCTCTCGAGCACTTCACTCGGGAACAGGTCCAGCGGCACCACGCGCTGCAGCGGCTCGGGGCTGGGCAGCGGCGAGCCGTTGAACAGCGCCGAGGAATAGCGCTCGCCCAGGCCGCGCACATACACGAATTTGCCGCGTACCAGGCTCAGGCCGGTGACCCGGGTCAGCGCCGCCGCGGCGTCGCTGTCGCCGGTGCGCTCGAAATCCTCGCGGGTGACGAACGAGGCCACCTCGGAGGTCTGGAGCATCGGCTCGGGGATGTATTCGCCACGTACCTGGATCGCGTCCAGCTGCACGGCGTCCTGGCCGGCGGTGTCTTCAGGAGTCTGCTGGGCCAATGCGGCGCACGGCGCCAGCAGCGCGGCGATCGCCAGCGACAGGTGGCGCCGGGCCAATCGGTTTCGTTTCAGGTTGGATTTCATGGAAGCAAGGCCTTGGCTGCGGACGGCGGGGTCCCGGTTGTCATTGCAGCGGGGCGGCGTTGCCGCCGCCCCGTGCTCGATTGGCTGGTGCCGGTCAGCAGCCAGGGCTGTCGTCGGTCAGCCCGCAGGTCCAGCCCTCCCACCAGGTGTCATTGGCATCGCGGACGGCGCCGATGTAGTCCACGTCCTCGAAGAATCCATGCACTTCGCTCAGGCCCTGGTACGCAGGCACGGCGTTCTCATTGGCGCCGTTGATGAAGCCGTTGAGCGTCGACGAACCCACCACGTTGTTGGTGCCGGCCTCGAAAGCGTCCTGCGCGCGCTGGTCTTCGAACGCCACCGGGCATGAGAAGTGCACCGAGTGGAAGGTGCCGGTGGTGTTGGCGTCGCGGATTTCCAGGCAGCGTTCGCCCGAGCCGCTTCCGCCCGCCGGTCGGGTGACCACCGAGTTGTAGAACGAGGCCTGGGTACCCTGGTTGAGGTGGATCGCAGCGCCCCCGCCGGCACGGCCGATGTAGGTCATGTTGGCCACGCGCGGCTGCGAATAGGGCTCGCGGTTGATGCTGCTCCACTCGTTCATGCGGTCGCCGCCACCCGCCCGCTGGATGACGATGCCGAACTGGATGCCGCCGTCCCAGCCGGTATCGGTGTCGATGGAGTCGTCGTCGGCCCCGGTCACCACCAGGTAGCGCGCGTTGAGGGTGCCGCCGAAGATCTCGATGCCGTCATCGGAACTGTTGTGGATATGGAAGTACTCGAGCACCGTCCCGGCGCCCGCGCCGGCGGCGGTGATGCCCTGCAGCTCGTTGTTCGGGGAGATCTCGAAGCCGGAGTACTTGACCTGCACGTAGCGGATGCGGCCGCTGCTGTCGTTGGGCGCGTTGCCGCCGTAGAACGCGTTGGTGCCCTCGACCTGACTCTGGCACTGCGGGGTGCCGGAGACGGTGTCGCCGGGGCAGGCGTTGATCGGCGCGCGGCCGGCCAGGATCAGGCCGCCCCACAGGCCGATGGTGTCCGCGGTGGTCTCGCCTTCGACGTCGGCGCGCGCGGTGAAGATGATCGGCTCCTCGGCGGTGCCCTCGGCATGGATCTCCGAGCCGCGGTTGACGATCAGGTAGTCGTTGCCCGAGGAGGCGAACAGGGTCACGCCGGGCTCGATGGTGAGCGAGCCGCGCGGCACCGGGTTCGGGTTGGAGGCGTCACCGCCCTGGTCCTGGCCGACCTGCACCGCGCCGGCGATGGCATACACCGTGCCATCGCGCTTGGGCACAACCAGGTTGCCGGTGATCAGCTGGGGCAGCCGGCAGGCGCGCAGCGAGCCGTCGGCGACGGTGCCCACGTTGGAAAAGCCGGTTGGGCAATCCTCGGCCGGGCCCGCGCTGGGGGGTGGCGGCTCGCTCGGCGGCGGCGGAGCCGGCGGCGGCGGGGCAGTCGGCGGGGGCGGCGGGAAGGCGCCTTCGCCAGGGGATGCAACGCGGTCGGCGCCGTTGCCGCACGCGCTCAGGGCGAGTGCCGCGCCAAAGGTCATCAGCAAGGTCCGGTAGTTGTTCGCAGCCATCGTGAAACTCTCCGATTCGTGTCGGTCAAACGGTTGGATGAAAGGGGTGTGCTGGCACCGGGACGCGAGGTTGGATCCAGCATTCGCGCCCCTGGCTCCCCCGGCGGGGCGAAAGACAGCGCTTTTGTAGTGGCCGCCGATGACAATTCCGGGTCGCCGGGATGACACCGGCCTCCCGCGGGTGCTTTTCCCACCGCAGCAGGGGTCGCGGCGCGCAGATGTCATTTCTCCGTCAACCCCAGGCACTAGCCTCGCGAGGCCATAAGCCAGCCGGCGCAAACCGGACAGGAGATCGCGTGCAAAAGCAGGCCAACCCCGAACTTGAAGCCTGGATCCTTGACCAGGTGCGCGCGGGCCATTCGCCCGAAGCGGTGGTCGCGCCGATGCTTGATCAGGGCTGGCAGGAGCAGGCGGCCATTGACGCGGTGGAAACCGTGGTCCGCCGCCACCTGGAGGAACACGCCCGTGGAAGCGGGGTTCCGGTGCCGGTGCCCGTGCCCGCGCCGGTGGCCTGGAACGGCCCTTCCGTGCTGAACGCGGGCGATCGCGAAGTGCAGGTGCTGGCGCACCTGGTGCATCCGCAGGTGGTGGTGTTCGGGGGGCTGCTTTCACACGAGGAGTGCGATGGGCTGGTGGAGCTCTCGCGCGGCCGGCTCGCGCGCTCGTCCACCGTCAATCTGAATACCGGCGCCGACGAGGTGCACGCGGCACGCACCAGCCAAGGGGTGTTCCTGCGCCGGGGCGAGAACGCGCTGGTGGCCCGGATCGAGGCGCGCATCGCGGCGCTGCTGGAATGGCCGGTGGAAAACGGGGAGGCGATGCAGGTGCTGCGCTATGGCGTGGGCGCGGAGTACCAGCCGCACCATGATTACTTCGACCCGGACCGGCCCGGCGTCGGCCGCATACTCGCCCGCGGAGGCCAGCGCGTGGCCTCAGTGGTGATGTACCTCAACACGCCCACGCGCGGAGGCGCCACCACCTTCCCCGATGTGCGCTTCGAAGCCGCCGCGGTCAAGGGCAACGCCGTCTTCTTCAGCTACGACCGGCCCCATCCGATGACCGCCACCCTGCACGCCGGGGCGCCGGTGCTTGAAGGCGAAAAATGGGTGGCAACAAAGTGGCTGCGTGAGCGCGCGCACGCCTGACCGCGGTTATTTTCGGGTCGACAGAGGAGTTTTTCTTTCCGGGATTCCGTTCGTCGGCGAGAAGCGACCGATCGTCTGAAAAAAGGGTGGATGTCATGTGACTGTCATCATTAATCCGCCCTCCCTGGTGTGTCATGGGGCCCACGCAACTCATGGCGGGGGTCGGGAATGAAGCGGTTTCTCCTTGGTGTTGCAGCGCTTGCTGCGCTGGCATGTACGGGCCCGGCAGCCGTGGCTGCCGATGGCGGGCAAGCGGTGGGGCAGCGCGTTTACACCTACGCGGTGCAGATTGATGGCAACGGCAGGATTGGGCAGATTGCCCGCCATGGTGGACCGCAGGACGCGCTTGGCCGGGAATTGGCGGCCGAGGCGCGCACATGGTTGTTCAGCCCGGACACCAGGCCGGGAGAGTCCAGCGGCGCGGAATACCACACCTTCCTGCGGCTGGTGGTTGCGCCCGGTGCGGAGCCTGGCAACTACGAACTGGTCTCTGCGACCACGGGTCCGGCGCCCCGCGAGCTGGTCCTGCCGCACTATCCGGTGCGCGAACAGCGTGCCGGATACGAGGGCACGGTGGTAATGAAACTGGCGATCGGCGAGGACGGCCGGGTCCTGGACGCCCAGGTGGACAGCGTGCACGGCAAGGTCTCGCGCAGCATGGTCTCCGCTGCCAGGCGGGTTGCTCCGCAATGGAAGTTCGTGCCCGAGCGGGTGGACGCGCGGCCGGTGAGCAGCACGGTGCTGTGGCCGGTGTGCTTCCTGGGCGCGGCCAGCAGCGCCACCGAGTGCGCATGGAACGGCCCGGAGGCCCAGCGCTACTCCAGCAAGATGGTGCTGGCGCTGGACCCGGTGGCGCGCCGCGTCACGCCGCTGGCCTTTGAGCGCTGACGGACCTCACTCCGCGGGCGCGGTCTTGTCCGGCCAGCGGCACAGGTCGTGGATCACGCAGGCCGGGCAATCCGGCCTGCGTGCCTTGCACACGTAGCGGCCGTGCAGGATCAGCCAGTGATGGGCGTCCTGCAGATAGTGCCTGGGCACGCGCTTGAGCAGCGCATCCTCAACCTCGCGCACGTTCTTGCCCGGCGCCAGCCCGGTGCGGTTGGAGACCCGGAAGATGTGGGTGTCCACGGCCATGGTCGGCTCGCCGAAAGCGGTGTTGAGCACCACGTTGGCGGTTTTGCGCCCGACCCCCGGCAGTGCCTCAAGCGCGGCGCGCTCGCGCGGGACTTCGCCGCCGTGCTGCTCAAGCAGGATGCGGCAGGTGGCAATGACGTTCCTGGCCTTGGCGTTATAGAGGCCGATGGTGTTGATGTAATCCTTCAGCCGTTCTTCTCCCAGGTCCGCGATCGCCTGCGGCGTGTTGGCCACGGGGAACAGCCGCCGGGTGGCCTTGTTCACGCCCACGTCGGTGGCCTGGGCGGACAGGATCACCGCGATCAGCAGCTCGAACGGCGTGGCGTACTCCAGCTCGGTGGTCGGGTTCGGGTTGAGTTCCGACAGCCGCCGGAACATCTCCTCGATCTCCTCCCGGGTCATCCGCCTGCCGCGCCGGCGCCGCGGCGCAGTCACCGCCGTACCGCTCACTGGGCGCCACCTCCAGCCCGCTGGCGCGCGCGGGCCAGCGCGGCCGCGGCGGCAGGCGGCAGGGCGGGCCGTTTGCCGGCCGGGGCCGGCGCCGAGCGCGCCTGGCGCCTGGCGCGCAGCTCCACGGCCTTGCGGGCCAGCCGCGCGTTGCGGGCGCGGTGGCGGTCACGCGCCGCCCAGGCGTCCAGCAGCCTGTCGCGCGCAGCCAGCAACCGCTCCCGCTGCGCTGGCCCGAGCAAGGGGCACGCCTGCGGGTCGAACCCGGCCAGCCCGGCGTCGATGGCGCCGTCCAGGTCGTCCGCGTCCAGCAGTTCGAGCAGCCGCAGCGCGAGCGCGTCTCCGCTCACTGGCCGGTGAACTCGGGCTTGCGCTTTTCCAGGAACGCGCTGGTGCCCTCGCGCATGTCGGCGGTGGAAAAGATCAGCCCGAACTGGGCGCTCTCGTATTCCAGGGCTTCGCCGATGCCGCACTCCGCGCCGGTGTTCACGCAATCCAGGATTCCGCGCAGCGCGAGCGGGGCCGCGTTGGCCAGGCGGTTTGCAAGCTCCATGGTGCCTTCCTCCAGCTTGTCCGGGGAAAGCACCTGGTTGACGATCCCCAGCTGGTGCGCGCGGGCCGCGTCCACCGGCGCTCCGCCCAGGCACAGCTCCAGGGTGGCGGCGCGGCCGGCCAGGCGCAGCAGGCGCTGGGTGCCGCCAAAGCCCGGCACCAGGCCCAGGTTGATCTCCGGCTGGCCCATCTTCGCGGTATCGGCGGCGATGCGCAGGTGGCAGGCCATCGCCAGCTCCAGCCCGCCGCCCAGGGCGAAGCCGTTGATCATGGCGATCACCGGCTTGGGCATGGTCTCGATCCGGCGCATGGTGCGCTGCCCGCGCAAGGAGAAATCACGGGCTTCCACCGGGCTCAGGGCCGCCATCTGCGAGATGTCCGCGCCGGCGACGAAGGCCTTGGGGCCGGCGCCGGTGAGCACCACCACCCGCACGCCGTCGTCGTCGGCAGCGGCCTGGAAGGCATCGTGGAGCGCGTCGAGGGTGGCCGCGTCCAGCGCGTTCAGCTTGTCGGGACGGTTGACGGTGACCACGCGGACGGCGCCGCGGTCTTCGGTCTGCAGCGGTGAATGGCTCATGAGTACCTGGGCAAGAATCAACGGAAATGAGGGAAACGGCGGAACTTTCCGCCCGTCGGCGGGGTCGCAGAGCCCGTCCTAAGTGACAGTTAAGCGGCCCGGCCGCTATCCTATCGCGTTCGCCCGCAGGTGGTCCTCCGCTGGCGCGGACGGATCCGATGCCCCGAACCACCCCGGAAATCTGGAGAATCACTGCATGAAGTTGCGCCTTCTGGCCGCTACCGTCGCGGCCCTTACCCTGGCCAGCGGCGCCGCCGCAGCCCAGGACACGTCCACCGAGCAGGGCCAGCTGAGCTACGCGCTGGGTTATGACCTTGGCCGGAACCTCGTCGAGAGCGGCGAGCAGATCAACGTCGAAACGGTCGTCCAGGCGCTGCGTGACGGCTACGCCCGCAAGGATCCCACCGTTCCCGTCGAACAGCTGCGCACCGCAGTGGAGAACATGCAGCAGCGCCAGATGGCGCGGGCGCAGGAAGCCTTCAACCAGGCCTCCGCCGAGAACAAGACCAAGAGCGACGCCTTCCTTGCCCAGAACCGGGCGAAGTCCGGCGTGCAGACCACCGAGAGCGGCCTGCAGTACCGGGTGATCGAGGCCGGAAGCGGCGCCCGCCCCACCGCCCAGAGCCAGGTGCAGGTGCACTACAAGGCCAGCCTGCCGGAGGGCCCGACCTTCATCGACACCAGCGCCCCGCGCGAGGGTGGCCAGCAGGGCGGCCCGGTGACCATGACGGTCGGCGAGATCCCGCTGGCCGGCCTGCGCGAGGCCATCGGCATGATGCAGTCCGGCGCCCGCTGGGAAGTGGTGCTGCCACCGGACATCGCCTACGGCAACACCCCGCAGTCGCCGATCGGCCCGAACCAGGCGGTCGTCTTCGAGATCCAGCTGGTCGGCATCAACTGACGTCCGGCTGCGTCCACTGCGCCGCAACGACAGCCGCGTCGGCGCAAGCCGGCGCGGCTTTTTTCATCGGTATGACATGAACTTCGAGCTCCGTGCCGTCCTCACCCCCTGCATCGGCGTCTGCGCCCTCGATGGCGAGGGCATCTGCATGGGATGCCACCGTACGACAGACGAAATCGCGCGCTGGGGGCAGATGGACGATGCCGAGCGCCTGCGCCTGATGGACACCGTCCTGCCCGAGCGCGAGGCGGAGCGCTCGTGAGCCCCGAAGCGCGGCTGGCCGATCTTGTCCGCGCGCTGCATCCCCTGCAGGCGCCGCCGAGCGACGACGGCTGGAATTTCGACGAAGTGGCCGACCTGCTGCCACCGCGGCGTCCTCTCCGCCAGGCTTCGGTGCTGGTGGGACTGGTGCCGCGCGACGATGGCCCGTACGTGGTGCTCACCCGCCGCACCGAGGTGCTGCGCCACCACCCCGGCCAGGTGAGCTTCCCCGGTGGCGGCGTGGAACCCGGCGACCGCGACGCGCTGGCGGCGGCGCTGCGCGAGGCCCATGAGGAAGTGGGCCTGCTGTCCACGCAGGCCAGCCCGCTGGGCTGGCTGGATCCGGTGGTGACCGTGAGCGGCTACCGCGTGTTGCCGGCGGTGGCGGCGATCGACCCGGGCTTCGTGGCGATCCCCGATCCGGGCGAGGTGGCGGACGTGTTTGAAGTGGAGCTTGGCTTCCTGCTCTCGCCCGACAACCTGCGACGCCTGCAGATCGAGTACGGCGGTCGTCCGCGCGAGGTTCTCGAGTACCGCGGCGAGCCCGAACTGGTCCCGCACCGGATCTGGGGCGTGACCGCATCGATCCTGTACAACCTGCGTGAGCGATTGGCGCGCGCACGGGAGATGGCCACATGACCAAGGGCTGGCAGACGGTGGTGCAGGCGGAGGCGCTGGCCGCCGCGCTGGGCCGCGAAGAGCTGGCGGTGGTGGATTGCCGCCACTCGCTGGCCGATCCCGACGCCGGCAATGAGGCTTTCGCGGCCGGCCACGTGCCAGGCGCCGTCCACGCGCACATGGACCGGGATCTGTCCGGCACCGCGGCCCACGGCGGCGGGGCAGGGCGTCATCCGTGGCCGGACGCGACCGTGTTCTGTGCGCGCCTGGGCGACTGGGGGATCACGCCGCACCACCAGGTCGTGGCCTACGACGGCGGCGACGGCGCGTTCGCCGCCCGCCTGTGGTTCCTGCTGCGCGCGCTGGGCCATGTGGACGTTGCCGTGCTCGATGGCGGCTGGGCGCGCTGGCGCTCGCTGGGGCTGCCGGTGGAAACGGTCACCGCGGCGCCTGCCCCGGCCCGCTACAGGGCGGATTTCGATCGCTCGCGGCTGCTGGACGCCAGGGCGGTGGAATCCCATCTCGAGGACGGGGGACTGCTGGTCGACGCGCGCGGTGCCGAGCGGTTCAGTGGGGTTTCGGAGCCGATCGATCCGGTGGCCGGACACGTCCCGGGAGCGGTAAACCGGCCGTACCTGGAGAACGTCGGCGGCGACGGCCGCATCCGCGACCCGCAGGCGCTGCGCGACGGGTTCCAGGGATTGATGGCCGGGCGCGATCCCGCCCAGGTGGCGGTGATGTGCGGTTCCGGCGTGACCGCCTGCCACCACTTGCTGGCGATGGCGCATGCCGGCTTGCCCGGCGCGAAGCTCTACACGGGCTCGTGGAGCGGCTGGATCGAGGACCCGGAGCGTCCGGCGGCCACCGGGGCCTGACCAGCGCCCAACTCAGCCCTTCCCGAGCCTGGCCACCATCGCCCGCAGGGCCAGCTGGGTGTCCTCGCTGCGCCAGGATTCCAGGCATTGTCCCAGCTGCATGTTCTCGGGTGAGAGGGCGTCCTGGAGGTCCTTGCGCAGCACCCGCCGGGTTTCCAGCATCGGTCCGCGCGGCAGGTCCAGGAGGAGGTCGAGGCGGGCCATGGCGCGGGTCACCACGTGGTCGATGCCGGCCAGCTCGTCCACCAGGCCGATCTGCAGCGCCTGCTCCGACTCCACCATCTGGCCGGGCACCAGCATCGCTTCCGCGCGGCGCGGGCCGACCGTGCGCTGCAGGAGCTGCATGATCCCGGGCGGGATGGCGATGCCCACCTGGGTTTCGTTGAGGCCGATGGTGAAGGGGCCCTCCGCCATCACCCGCCAGTCGCAGCACAGCGCCAGCACACAGCCGCCGGCGGGGGCATGGCCGGCGATCGCCGCCACCACCGGGACCGGGCTGGCGGCCAGGGCGCGTGCGGCGTTGAAAAAAGCGTTCCAGGCGTCATGCAATGCCTGCCGGTCGTCCTGGATGGTGAGCAGCCACGGCACGTCCAGGCCGGCGGAGAAGACCTTCGGCCCGCCGGAGAGCACCAGCCCTTCGGCGCCCGCGCCCACGGCTGCATCGATGGCGCCGATCAGCGCCGCGCACAGCCCCGAGTTGATGGCGTTGACCGGTGGGCGCGCCAGGCGCAGCTCGTGGATGCGACCGTGCGGAATCGACTCGACCAGTTCGCTCATGTGAATTTCCTTCAAAGGAGTGGGCCGATTGTAGGGCGGGCGTTGAGCCGCCGCCCGGGACCGACCATGGAACGGCGGGTCGAACCCGCCTGCGAGCGCGATTGGTCAGGTCGGTCGGGCGGATCAACCGCCCGCGGCGCGGCGGACGGCGTCCGGCAGCGCAGTCGGCCGCCCGCTGGCGCGCTCCACCCACACCATCACCACGTGGCCGTCGGCGTAGAGCGTTGCGCCGTCCCGGCTGGTGATGCGGTGGCCGATGGTCACGCTGGTGTTGCCCAGGCGCTCGCAGTGCAGCGCCACCACCAGTTCAGCCGGGTAGGGGATGGGCATGCGGTAGTTCATCTGCACCGCGGCCAGCAGCGGCGCGGTTTCCTCGGTCACCCACTCCTCGTCGAGCGAATCGAACCAGCGGATCCGCGCTTCCTCCAGATAAGTGAGGAAGTTGGAGTTGTTGACGTGGTTGAACGCGTCCAGGTCGCGCCAGCGAACGCTCAGCGGCATGCGGAACAGCGCGTTGGGGGTCTTGTCGTCCATGTTCATTTCCTTGATCCGGCGCGCTTGGCTGCGGCCTTCTTCGCCTTGCGCGGCGGCAGGGCGTCGCGGCCCGGGTCGCGCACCGCGGCCGGCGCGCTCTCCGGCGCGGCGTCGCCCAGCATCCTGGCCAGGAACTGGCCGGTGTAGGACTTGGGGTTGGCTGCCACTTCCTCGGGCGTGCCCTCGGCGATGATCATGCCGCCCCGATAGCCGCCCTCCGGCCCCAGGTCGATCACGTGGTCGGCGGTCTTGATGACGTCCAGGTTGTGCTCGATCACCACCACCGTGTTGCCGTCATCGCGCAGCTTGTGCAGCACCGCCAGCAGGTGCTCGATGTCGTGGAAGTGCAGGCCGGTGGTGGGTTCGTCCAGGATGTACAGCGTGCGGCCGGTGTCGCGCCGCGAAAGCTCCTTGGAGAGCTTCACCCGCTGCGCCTCGCCGCCCGAGAGTGTGGTGGCGGGCTGGCCCAGGCGGATATAGCCCAGGCCCACGTCCACCAGGGTTTCGAGCCTGCGCGCGATCGCCGGCACCGGCGCGAACAGGTCCAGCGCATCCTCCACCGTCATTTCCAGCACGTCGTGGATGCTGTGGCCCTTGTAGAGTATGTCCAGCGTCTCGCGGTTGTAGCGCTTGCCGCCGCACACGTCGCAGGGCACGTAGATGTCCGGCAGGAAGTGCATCTCCACCTTGATCAGGCCGTCGCCCTGGCAGGCCTCGCAGCGTCCGCCGCGCACGTTGAAGCTGAAGCGGCCCGGGCCGTAACCGCGGGCCCGTGATTCGGGCACCTGGGCAAACAGCTCGCGCAGCGGCGTGAACAGCCCGGTATAGGTGGCCGGGTTCGAGCGCGGCGTGCGCCCGATCGGCGACTGGTCGATGTCCACCACCTTGTCGAACAGGTCCAGGCCTTCCACCTCGTGGTACGGCGAGGGCTTGTGCGAGGCGCGGTTGATCTCGTTGGCGGCGATCTTGTAGAGCGTGTCGTTGATCAGGGTCGACTTGCCCGAACCGGACACGCCGGTGATGGCGGTGAACAGCCCCGCCGGGATGGTCAGGTCCACGTCCCGCAGGTTGTTGCCCGACGCCCCGCGCAGGTGCAGCTGCATCTTCGGGTTGGGCCGGTGGCGCCGCTTCGGGATCTCGATGCTGCGGACTCCTGACAGGTACTGCCCCGTCAGCGAGCGCGGCTCGGCCAGGATGTCGTCGAAGCTGCCCTGGGCCACCACCTCGCCACCGTGCGCGCCCGCGCCCGGCCCGATGTCCAGCAAGTGGTCGGCCAGGCGGATGGCGTCCTCGTCGTGCTCCACCACGATCACCGTGTTGCCCAGGTCACGCAGGCGCACCAGGGTGTCGAGCAGGCGCGCGTTGTCGCGCTGGTGCAGGCCGATCGACGGCTCGTCGAGCACGTACATCACGCCCACCAGCCCGGCGCCGATCTGCGAGGCCAGGCGGATCCGCTGCGCCTCGCCGCCCGACAGGGTCTCTGCCTTGCGCTCCAGCGTCAGGTAGTCCAGCCCCACGTCGACCAGGAACTGCAGCCGCTCGCGGATCTCCTTGACGATCTTCTCCGCCACCTCACCGCGCCAGCCCGGCAGCGTCATTTCGGCGAAGAACGCCAGCGCATCGCCGATCGGCAGCACCACGATGTCCGACAGCGGGCGCTCGGCCACCAGCACGTTGCGGGCGGACCGGTTGAGGCGCGCGCCTTCGCAGGTCGGGCAGGGCCGCTCGCTGATGTACTTGGCCAGCTCCTCGCGCACCGCGGCCGATTCGGTCTCGCGGTAGCGCCGGTCCATGTTGGGCAGGATGCCCTCGAAGCGGTGCCGGCGCTGGCTGCGGCTGCCGCCGGCGGTGACGTAGGTGAAGCTGATCTTCTCCTCGCCGCTGCCGTTGAGTACCGCGTCGCGCACGTCTTCGGGCAATTCGTTCCAGGGGGTGTCGACGTCGAACCCGTAATGCTTCGCCAGCGCGGCGATCAGCTGGAAGTAGTAGTGGTTGCGCCGGTCCCAGCCGCGCACCGCGCCCGCGGCCAGGCTCAGCTCCGGATGCACCACCACCCGGTCCGGATCGAAGAATTCACTCATGCCCAGGCCGTCGCAGGCCGGGCATGCGCCCACCGGCGAGTTGAACGAGAACAGCCGCGGCTCCAGCTCCGGCAGCGCGTAGTCGCACACCGGGCAGCTGTAGCGCGAGGAGAACAGCAGCACCTGTGATTCCGGGTCGTCCAGCGGACGCACCTCCGACATGCCGTCGCCCAGCTTGAGCGCAGTCTCGAACGACTCGGCCAGCCGCTGCTTGATGTCCTCGCGGACCCGGAAGCGGTCGATCACCGCCTCGATGGTGTGCTTCTGCCGCAGTGCCAGGGTCGGCACCTCGTCGATCTCGTATACCACCCCGTCCACCCGCACCCGCACATAGCCCTGCGCCCGCAGCTGCTCGAACACCTGCGCGTGCTCGCCCTTGCGCTCGCGCACGACCGGTGCGATCAGCATCCAGCGCTTCTCCCGGCCGTCCTCCGATTCCCCCAGCGCCATCACCTGGTCGACCATCTGGCTGACCGTCTGCGCCTCCAGCGGGTAGTGGTGCTCCGGGCAGCGCGGGATGCCCACCCGCGCGTACAGCAGGCGCAGGTAGTCGTAGATCTCGGTGATGGTGCCCACGGTGGAGCGCGGGTTGTGCGAGGTCGACTTCTGCTCGATCGAGATCGCCGGGCTCAGGCCCTCGATGTGGTCGATGTCCGGCTTTTCCATCACGCTCAGGAACTGCCGCGCGTACGCCGACAGCGACTCCACGTAGCGGCGCTGTCCCTCCGCGTAGATGGTGTCGAACGCCAGCGACGACTTGCCGGAACCGGACAGGCCGGTGATCACGATCAGCTTGTCGCGCGGCAGCTCGACGTCGATGTTCTTGAGGTTGTGGGTGCGGGCACCGCGGATGCGGATGTAGTCCAACGCCATGGAAAGTCCGGGGGATGGCCCGGCGCGCGCCGAGCGGGTGGGGGAAAGGGCGGGCAGTTGATCAGCCTACCGAGGCACAGATATGGGGGCAAACCGGAGTTTTTCCACGTTCCCGGGAGCATGACCGGTGCCTGTCGCAGCATCCGCGACGGCGCAGCCGGCCTGTTGACCCCAAATCGCTGATTCCCCTACAATTCCGCTTCTGTCCGCCCTCGACGGTGGCCAGATCAAAGAATAACTACAGAACCGAACACCACGAGAGGCACGTCATGTACGCAGTACTGGTCACCGGCGGTAAGCAATACCGCGTGGCGCAGGGCGAAACGCTCCGCGTCGAAAAGCTCGAGGCCGATGCCGGCAGCGAGGTCACGTTCGACAACATCCTGATGCTGGGCGACAGCGATGGCATCAAGGTCGGCGACGCCGTCAACGGCGCCTCCGTCACCGCCAAGGTCGTGGCCCATGGCCGCGCCGACAAGATCAAGATCATCAAGTTCCGCCGCCGCAAGCACCACATGAAGCGGCAGGGACATCGCCAGCACTACACCGAATTCGAGATCACCGGCATTGCCGGTGGCGACAGCAAGTAAGGAGCAGCAGCCATGGCACACAAGAAAGCAGGCGGTTCGACCCGCAACGGCCGCGACTCCAACCCGAAGTTCCTGGGTGTGAAGATCTACGGCGGCCAGGCCATCGAGGCCGGCAACATCATCGTCCGCCAGCGTGGCACCAGGTTCCACCCCGGCAACGGCGTCGGCCTGGGCCGCGACCACACGCTCTACGCGCTGGTCGATGGCACCGTGGAGTTCACCACCAAGGGCGCCAACAAGCGCCGCACGGTGAACGTCGTCGCCGCGGACTGACCCCGCGCGACAACCCGATGCACCAGAAAGGCCCCGCCAGACGCGGGGCTTTTCGTTGGTGCCGATCCTTGGGGTGTGTGGTGTGAGGGGGGGCCGGCTTCGGATGGACGCCGCGCCCTGCCGGCCGGGGGTATCGCTTCTCCCGCGGCAGGGCGTCCTGCCCTGACGCGCGCGCAATACATCCATGTATTGCTTGTCGCGATACCCCCGGCCGGCAGGGCGCGGCTCACCGCAACGGTGAGACTTGCTCCTTCGGACGGCTGTCGGGTCCATGGTTGAGCACGCCGTTATGGAGATGCATACCCCGCCGCCCACCCGGAGCCGAGCCCCGCCGTGGCCGGGAGGCCTTTTCGCGTAAGTAAAGGAGGAGGCCGCAGCGCAGCGGAGGCCGGGGGACATGGAGCGAAAAGGCCTCCCGGCCGCGGCGGGGCCCGTCAGCTGCCGGCGTCCTCTCGAGTGCCCAACCCCCATCAAGCCTCACCTGCCACTCCGAACCCTGCCTCAAGCACCACGACCCACCCGTTAAACTCGTCCAGCCATCTTTCCGACCGAACTCCGCCCATGAAACTTGTAGATGAAGCCGAAATCACCGTCATTGCCGGAAAGGGAGGCAACGGCTGCGTAGGTTTCCGGCGGGAAAAGTTCATCCCAAAGGGCGGCCCCGACGGCGGCGACGGCGGCGCCGGCGGCAGCGTCTGGCTCCAGGCCGATGAGAACCTCAACACCCTCGTCGACTTCCGCCACCAGCGCCGCTTCCAGGCCCAGAAGGGCGAAGCCGGCATGGGCCAGCAGAAATACGGCAAGGGCGGCGACGACCTCACCATCATCGTCCCCGTCGGCACCGTCGTCATCAACGTCGACACCGACGAAATCATCGGCGACATGACCGAACACGGCCAGCGCCTGCTCGTCGCCCGCGGCGGCAAGGGCGGCCTGGGCAACATGCACTTCAAGAGCTCCACCAACCGCGCCCCGCGCCAGTCCACCCCCGGCGAGCCCGGCGAGGAGCGGCTGCTGCGGCTGGAGCTCAAGCTGCTTGCAGACGTGGGCCTGCTCGGCTTTCCCAACGCCGGCAAGAGCACCCTCATCCGGGCCGTCTCCGCCGCCACGCCCAAGGTCGCCGACTACCCGTTCACCACCCTCTACCCGAACCTGGGCGTGGTGAGCGTCGAGCCGCACCGCAGCTTCGTGGTTGCCGATATCCCGGGGCTGATCGAAGGCGCCGCCGATGGCGCGGGCCTGGGCGCGCTGTTCCTGCGCCACATCCAGCGCACCCGGCTGCTGCTGCACCTGGTGGAGATCCAGCCGCTGGACGGCAGCGACCCGGTGGAGCAGGTGCGCGCCATCGAGCGCGAGCTGGAAAAGTTCGATGCCGGCCTGCTCGACAAGCCCCGCTGGCTGCTGGTCAACAAGGCCGACCTGATGGATCCGGAAGAGGCGCAGGCCGAGGCCGGGCGGATCGTGGCGGAACTGGGCTGGGAGCAGCCCTGGTTCCTGGTGTCCGGCCTTGCCCACGAGGGCACCCGCGAGGTGATGCTCAAGGTGCAGGCCGAGCTGGACCGCCTGGACGGGCTGGCGCGGGAGGAAGGGGAAGCGGCGCAGGCAGGCCAGGACTGACGGCGTCAGCGCCGCTGCGGCGCCCGGTCACGGGGCGCGGCGGCCGGTTTGCGGATTGCGCGCAAACGAAAAGCCCGGCCAGGGCCGGGCTTTCAGTGACGCCAGGGCGCGCCGGTCAGGCGGCGGACTGCTGCTGCAGCGCCTTGATCCGTGCGCTCAGGCGGCTCTTGTGGCGGGCGGCCTTGTTGCGGTGGATCAGGCCGCGCGCACCGAAGCGGTCGAGCAGCGGCTGGGCGGCGGCAAACGCCTCCTGGGCGCCGGCGGCGTCGTTGGCGTCGAGCGCCTTGATCACCTTCTTCACCGCGGTGCGCAGCTGCGAACGCTGGCTGCTGTTGCGCTGGTTGCGCACGACGGCCTGCTTGGCGCGCTTCTTGGAAGACTTGATGTTGGCCACGATGGAATCCTGAATCTGCGGGTGGTGGGGCGCGTACGATAGCGGGCCCGGGAACGGAATCACCGGGCAATCCCGGCAACAAACACAAGCGAGCAGGAAATTATGGGGGATTCAACGGGTTGGGTCAACACTGCGGGCCGCGTGGGGGGCGGGGCGTGAGCGCGCCCGAGCCCGGCGCCGGGGCACCCGCCCAGCCGCGGCGCGGCGGCCTGCTGCGCTCCACCGCGGTATTCAGCGGCATGACCCTGCTGTCGCGGATCAGCGGCTTCGCCCGCGACATGCTCCAGGCAACCCTGTTCGGCACCGGCGGCGCCATTGGCGCCTTCATCGTTGCCTACCGCATCCCCAATTTCCTGCGCCGGATCTTCGCCGAGGGCTCGATGGCG
This sequence comes from Luteimonas sp. JM171, assembly GCF_001717465.1. Lineage (NCBI taxonomy): Bacteria > Pseudomonadati > Pseudomonadota > Gammaproteobacteria > Lysobacterales > Lysobacteraceae > Luteimonas > Luteimonas sp. JM171. The sequence continues at coordinate 1,892,655 of NZ_CP017074.1, forward strand.
ATGGCCTTCGTGCCGGTGCTCAACGAGATCCGGGAAAAGGGTGACAAGGCGGCGCTGAAGGATTTCATCGACCACATGGCCGGTGCGCTGTGCGCGGTGGTGCTGGTGGTGACCTCGCTGGGGATGCTGGCGGCGCCGCTGGTGGCGCGGCTGTTCGCCCCCGGCTGGCTGGATGACCCGGAGCTGCTGCGCCAGACCGGGCAGATGCTGCGGATCACCTTCCCGTACCTGCTGTTCATTTCGCTGATGGCGCTGTCGGCGTCGATCCTCAATACCCACGGCAAGTTCGGGCTGCCGGCGTTCACCCCGGTGCTGCACAACCTGACCCTGATCGCCGCGATGCTGTGGCTGGCGCCCCGGTTCGAGATTCCGCCGGTGGGGCTGGCCTGGGGCGTGCTGATCGCCGGGTTCCTGCAATTGGCGCTGCTGTGGCCGGCGCTGGGACGGCTGGGGCTGCGGCCGCGGCTGCGCTGGGGCTTCGGCCACGCCGAGGTGCGCAAGGTCGGGCGGCTGATGTTGCCCACCCTGTTCTCGTCCTCGGTGGCCCAGATCAATCTGATCGTGGGCACCGCCTTCGCATCGTTGCTGGCGGCCGGCAGCGTGGAGTGGCTGTACTACTCGGACCGGCTGGTGGAATTCCCGCTGGGTCTGTTCGGGGTGGCGCTGGGCACGGTGATCCTGCCGCACCTCTCACGCCGCCACGCCGCGGCCGATGCCGAGGGCTACAGCCAGTCGCTGGACTGGGGCCTGCGGATGGCGCTGCTGGCCGGTGTGCCGGCCGGGCTGGGGCTGCTGCTGCTGGCAGAACCGATCGTCGCCACGGTGTACAACTACGGCGAATTCACCGCCTTCGACGCGCGGATGGCGGCGATCAGCCTGTCGGCGATGAGCCTGGGCGTGCCGGCCTTCATGCTGACCAAAGTGCTGGCGCCTGCGTTTTACTCGCGCCAGGACACGAAGACCCCGATGCGCGCGGCGATTTGGACCGTGGCGGCCAACGTCGGCCTGACCATCATCATCACCACCCCGCTGTGGCTGCAGGGCGTGCAGGGCGCCCACGGCGGCATCGCCCTGGCGACGGCGCTGGCCGGCATCATCAACGCGCTGCTGCTGTGGCGCTACCTGCGCCGGGCCGGGCTGTACCGGCCGCTGTCCGGCTGGGGCGTGTTCGCGCTGCGCCTGCTGGCCGCCTGCGTGGCGATGGCGGCGGTGGTGCTGGCGGCGCGCGGCTGGATCGGTGAATGGACCGCGCTGGAGGACTGGAGGCTGCGGGTGGGCTGGCTGCTGGCGGTGGTCTGCGCCGGCGCCGTCACTTACGGCCTGGCCATGCTCGCCCTGGGCCTGCGGCCGCGCCACCTGCGGGCATGACCGGCATCGCGGCCGGTATACTGCCCGGTTCACATGATCAGGCTATTTCGCGACGTCGACGGCGGGCCCCTGTGCCCGGACGGCAGCGTGGTCTGCATCGGTGCCTTCGACGGCCTGCACCGGGGCCATCGGGCGCTGGTGTGCCGCGCGGTCGAGCGTGCGCGCGCCCTGGGTCTGCCCGCGGTGGCGCTGGGTTTCGAGCCGTTGCCGCGGGAATTCTTCGCGCAAGGCAGCCCGCCGCCGCGGTTGATGCCGCCGCGGACCAAGGTCGAGGGCCTGGCGCGGCTGGGCGTGGACGTGGTGGGGCTGCTGCGGTTCAACCGGCGGTTCACCGCGATCACGGCCGAAGAATTCGTGCGGCGCGTGCTGGTGGGGCGCCTTGGCGCGCGCGAGGTGTGGGTGGGGCCGGAATTCCGCTTCGGCCACCGCCGCGGTGGCGACCTGGCCACCCTGCAGCGCGAGGGCGCGGAACACGGCTTCACCGCCCATGAGATCGAGCCGGTGCTGGTGGGCGGCGAGCGCGTGTCGAGCACGCGCATCCGTGCGGCGCTGGCCGCTGGCGACTTCGAGGACGCCGCCCGGCTGATCGGCGCGCCCTACGCCATTTCCGGGCGCGTGGTGCGCGGGCGCCAGCTTGGCCGCACGCTGGGCTTCCCCACCGCCAACCTGCGCTTTGCCGGCAAGACACCGGCGCTGCGCGGGATCTACGCCACCTGGGTGCACGGCGTGGGCGACGCACCGTGGCCGGCCGTGTCCAGCTTCGGCACCCGGCCGACCGTGGACGGCATCGAGCCGCTGCTGGAAGCGCATCTGTTCGATTTCGACGGCGACCTGTACGGTCGCCGGATCTGCGTTGAATTCGTCGCCCGGCTGCGCGACGAGGAAAAATACCCTGACCTGCCGACCCTGGTCGCGCAGATGGACCGGGACGCCGTGATGGCGCGCCGGATCCTGCAATCCACCCCATCCACACAGGCGTGCGCGTGAGTCCCGACCCCAACCGCTACAAGTCCACCATCCTGCTGCCCGCCACGCAGTTCCCCATGCGCGGCGACCTGCCCAGGCGCGAGCCCGAGACGCTGGCGCGCTGGTACCAGGAGGACCTGTACGCGCGCATCCGCGAGAACGCGAAGGGACGGCCGCTGTGGGTGCTGCACGACGGTCCGCCCTATGCCAACGGCGTGATCCATATCGGCCACGCGGTCAACAAGGTCCTCAAGGACATGATCGTCAAGTCGAAGCTGCTGGCCGGCTTCGACGCGCCGTACGTGCCCGGCTGGGACTGCCACGGGCTGCCGATCGAGCACGCGGTGGAGAAGAAGCACGGCAAGGTCGGCACGAAGCTGGATGCCGCCGCGTTCCGGGCCAAGTGCCGCGAGTACGCCGGCGAGCAGATCGAACTGCAGCGCCAGGACTTCAAGCGCCTGGGCGTGCTGGGCGACTGGGACAACCCGTACCGCAGCATGGATTTCCGCTACGAGGCCGACATGCTGCGCGCGCTGGCGCGGATCTTCGAACGCGGCCACGTGACCCGCGGCTTCAAGCCGGTGCACTGGTGTTTCGACTGCCAGTCGGCGTTGGCCGAGGCGGAGATCGAGTACGCCGACAGGACCTCGCCGGCGGTGGACGTGGCCTACCGGGCGCAGGACCCGGCGGCGGTGGCGGCGGCGTTCGGTGCCACTGTGGAGGATGGCATCCCGGTGGTGGTCCCGATCTGGACCACCACGCCCTGGACGCTCCCTGCTTCTGTGGCGGTGTCGCTGGGCGCGGAGCTGGACTACGTGCTGGTGGAAGGGCCGCGGCACGATGGCGTCCGCCAGCTGCTGGTGCTGGCCGAGGCGCTGGCCGGCCCGGCGCTGGCGCGCTACGGCGTGGAATCGATGCAGGTGCTGGGCCACGCCAAGGGCCAGGCGCTGGAGAACATGCTGCTGCACCATCCCTTCTATGAGCGCGATGTCCCGCTGATCCTTGGCGGGCACGTCTCGGCCGAAGACGGCACCGGCGCGGTGCATACGGCACCGGGCCACGGCCAGGAGGACTTCGCCGTGGGCAAGGCCTACGGCATCACCGAGCGCTACTCCGCCGCCGAGCTCAATCCGGTGGATGCGCGCGGCGTGTATCTGGAATCGGTGCCGCCGGCGGGCGCCGCCGGGATCGCCGGCGAGCACATCTGGAAGGCCAACCCGCTGATCGTCGACGCGCTGCGTGCCAACGGCAGCCTGCTGGCCCACGAGGAGCTGCGCCACAGCTACCCGCACTGCTGGCGCCACAAGACCCCGGTGGCCTTCCGCGCCACCCCGCAGTGGTTCATCTCGATGGACAAGGCGGGGCTGCGCAGGGATGCGCTGGAAGCCATCGACGACGTCCGCTGGGTGCCCGACTGGGGCAAGGCCCGCATCGCCGGCATGGTCGAGGGGCGCCCGGACTGGACCATTTCGCGCCAGCGCTTCTGGGGCGTGCCGATCGCCCTGTTCGTCGATCGCGAAACCCGCGAGCCGCATCCGGACTCGGCGGATCTGATGCGCAAGGTCGCCGAGCGCGTGGAGCGCGAGGGCGTGGACGCCTGGTACGACCTGGACCCGGCCGAGCTGCTGGACGACGAGGCGGCGCGCTACGACAAGGTCACCGACATCCTCGACGTCTGGTTCGACTCGGGCGTCAGCCACGCCTGCGTGCTCGAGCAGCGCCCGGAGGACGGCCTGCGCAAGCCGGCCGACCTGTACCTGGAGGGCTCGGACCAGCACCGCGGCTGGTTCCAGTCCTCGCTGCTCAGCGGCGTGGCCATGGACGGGGCGGCGCCGTACCGGGAGGTGCTGACCCACGGCTTCACCGTGGATGCGGCCGGTCGCAAGATGTCCAAGTCGCTGGGCAACGTGGTGGCCCCGCAGAAAGTGATGGACGCGATGGGCGCGGACGTGCTGCGGCTGTGGATCGCCGCGGCCGACTACCGTCACGAGATGTCGGTGTCCGACGAGATCCTCAAGCGCAGCGCCGATGCCTACCGGCGCATCCGCAACACCGCGCGCTTCCTGCTGGGCAACCTCAACGGCTTCGATCCGGCTGCGCACCTGCGCCCGCTCGACGACATGGTCGCGCTGGACCGCTGGATCGTGCACCGCGCCCACCTGCTGCAGGAGAAGGTCACCGCCGCCTACGCGCGCTACGACTTCCCCGAGATCGTGCAGGCGCTGAGCAATTTCTGCAGCGTTGAGCTGGGCTCGCTGTACCTGGACGTGACCAAGGACCGCCTGTACACCATGGGCGAGGATTCGCGCGGCCGGCGCAGCGCGCAGAGCGTGATGTACCGGATTGCCGAGGCCTTCGTGCGCTGGATCGCGCCGATCCTGGCCTTCACCGCCGACGAGATGTGGCAGCACATGCCGGCAGGCACGGAGACCGGGCCGCGTCCGGACAACGTGCTGTTCGCCACCTGGTACCAAGGCCTGGCGCCGCTGCCGGCCGATGCGCCGCTGTCGGCGGAGGAGTTCGACCGCCTGCTGGAGCTGCGCGAGCGCGTGGCCGCGGTGCTGGAGCCGATGCGCGCCAGCGGCGAGATCGGCGCTGCGCTGCAGGCCGAAGTCACCCTCCGCTGCGGGGTGGCCGAGCAGAACCGGCTGGCGCCGCTGGCCGACGAACTGCGTTTCCTGCTGATCAGCGGGGACGTCACCATCGACCCGGTCGAAGAGGCGGTCGACGTCGGCATTGCGGCGGTAAAGACGGACAAGCCCAAGTGCGTGCGCTGCTGGCACCACCGGGCCGATATCGGCAGCAACGCCGAGCACCCGGAGATCTGCGGCCGCTGCGTCTCCAACATCGAAGGCCCCGGCGAGGATCGCCAGTGGTTCTGAGTTTTTTCGACCACGTTTCGACGCCGCTCCCGCGAACGCGGGAGTCCGGTGTCTTTGGTAAGGCGAGGTACATCGAATGACGAAAGCCGTCAGACCCAATGCGCTGCCCTGGCTGGCGGTGTCCGTGGTGGTCATCGTGCTCGACCAGCTGACCAAGTGGTGGGTGCTCACCAGCCTGCCCGAGTACACCGCGATCCCGGTGATCGAAGGCTTCTGGAACTGGTACCGGACCTACAACACCGGCGCTGCGTTCAGCTTCCTCGCCGGCGGCGGCGGCTGGCAGAAATGGTTCTTCACCGTGCTCGCGTTCGGCATCAGCGCGCTGCTGGTGTTCTGGCTCTCGCGCACGCCGCGCGCGGACTGGAAGACCGCGCTGCCGTTCGCGCTGGTGATCGGCGGGGCGATCGGCAACGTGATCGACCGCCAGCTCCACGGCCACGTGGTCGACTTCATCCAGTGGCACTGGCGCGATTACTACTGGCCGGCGTTCAACCTGGCCGACGCGGCCATCGTCGGCGGGGCCATCGGCATCGCCCTGTTCGGCCTGATCGGTGGGGTTTCGGAGAAGCGCCGCCCCGGCTGATGGCGGCGCACCGGGATCAGGACTCCGGGATCACAGCGGTGAACCGCCCCTCCCGGACCCGCAGGATCTTGTCGTCCCTGCGGGGTGCCTTGTTGATCGAGGCTCCTTCCATGAGTTCAAGCTCGAACCGGCCAGTCACCTGGCTTGCGTCCACGTGATCGATCACGAGCTTTCCTTCCAGTCCGTGGCCCTTCCACTCCTCGGGCATGTCGTACTCCAGCGCCACGTTCGCGTAGCGCCCTCCGCGGTTCTCCATGATGTCCATGAAGTGGGCGGTGAAGCCGCCGGCGTAGCCGCGGGAAGCATCGGTCTCCGAAACGATCGGGTACTCGCCGGGAGACGGCACACCTCCGGTCTCCGACATGGCCTGCAGCCGGAGACTGTAGCTCTGCTCCGATTCAACACGGCTGTCCGCTATGTTGATGACGAACAGGTGACCCCGCGAGTGTTCGAACTGTTGAACCCAGGCGACACCTTGATGCTCCGCTTCCAGTACGCCGGAGGCGGTGAACTCGACCTCGGGGGCGCCGTCGGTGGCAATGTCCGGGTCCTCGTTCGCGTCCACGGCCATGCAAGCCTGGCATGACAGGAGCGTCGCCAGCATGATGGCCCGACCGGCAGCGCCGGCCGGAGAAGTCGCGCCTGGGTGGCGCGAAGGCTGCAGCCACTCCCGCACGGACCTCATGGCTGGCCTCCCGAGCCGCTGTCAAGGATGTCCTGCAGGACATCGTCGCTGGCCACTTCGCTGTTGAAGCTGCCTTCGAGCGGGGAGCAACCTTCATCCGCCCCGGTGGCCGAGCCGTCCGGGCACAGGAAGCCGCTGAATCGTCCTTCGACGTGTCCGCCCCGGCTGTCCAGCTCGATCCGGTTCCATTCGATCTCCAGCTCTTTTGCCTCCAGCAGCGTCCCGCCCGTATAGACGAACAGTTCGTGGCTGGTCACGGTGTAATCGTCTCCCTGCGACATCAGCGTGGCCGAGAGCGTCGCCTGCCGGCTGCGGTCTTCCGCCGCTATGCCCTGTAGCGACAACAGCATCATCGGCCCCTGCGCGGCGATGCTGGCAGAGGGCCGGCGCAGCTCATCGCCGGGCACACCGGCAAGGATCTGCCAGGAGGACTCCCGGCCATCCACGCGCGTGACGAGCTCGCCCATCGTGGGCCGGGTGCTGGATGCAGCATTGGCGCTGGCGGCGGGTGAGACCGGTGGCGTGTCGCTGGTCGACATGGCATTCGCCGGGTCCTCGCCGGTTCCGTTGCTGCAGCCGGCAAGCAGGAGCAGGGCCAGGGCCGCGGTGGCCTTATGGATGACGCAGTGGTTGTTCACGCAGGTTCTCCAGGGTGGTCGGTTGGGGTGCGGGGATCAGGGGTCTATCCCCAGGTGCGGGTTCCGTTCCAGTGGGGCACTGAGCTCGCCCTGGACCTGGTGGCACCGGGTCTCGTACTCGAGTGGGCCGGTGTAGTGGTCCACGCACACGGGAACATCCAGGAAGACGGAGGCGTGGCCGGTGCCCTTGTCCACGTCCAGGTCCATGCGGTTCCAGCGGATTCCGCTGTTGTCGTCATCCGCAGCGCGCGGCCCCACGCGCTCGAAGATGGTTCCGCTGTCATCGCGGTATGTCACTTTCTGGTTCAGAAAGACCGGTTCCGAAGCCCCGCCCAGAAACGTTGAGTGCACCTCCACGTAGCGATCTCCGTGGTGGGCGCGAAGCTTTACGGCCGTGGCCACGCCGTGGCGGTTGAATTGGGCGCCGGCTCTGGTTCCGGTCTCGGCGGAACCCGCCGGAATGCTCCAGGGCCCGTGCTCGCCGTCGATGCTCAGGGCGGTCCCGCCGGTTGCGCTCTGGTTGCAGCCCGCCAGGATCGCGGCCAGTAAACCGGTGAGTCCAAGCGTCCATGTAAAGCGTCGCGTGTTGGCCTGTGCCGCGTTGGTCATGACTGTGTGTCTCCGTGGTTGGTCCGGGGCATGCATCGCGCGGCCCCGGACAGGCTGGATTACAGGTCGACGCCGAAGCCGACGCCAGCCGAGCGCTCGCTGCCACTGAACGCCGCGCCAAGGGAGAACGACGCGCGCTCGCCGACCCGGCGGCCGTAGCCGACGGAAAGCGCCTCGCGCCCGCCCTGGACACCCGCGCCCACCGCGATCCTTCCGCGCTCCGAGCGGCCCCCTGCCGCGTTGATCGCCATGTTCAGCATGGCCGCGCTCATGGCGCCATGGCGGTCGATCCGGCGGTCCATGCGTTCCATCTGATAGCTGATGTCGTCGAACCGGTCCTCGAGCAGGTCCATGCGATCGAGCATCGCGGTCGGGTCGAAGCCGGCGACGCTGGCGATGCGCTGGTCGGTGTAGCGGTTGGCCGAGGCCAGAGTTGCCGCGTCTGCGGTCTCCATGTCGCTGCGCACCGCGCCCTCCCGGTCGTCGGTGTAGGCATTCGCAGAAGACAGGGTGGCGGCGTCAGCGGTTTCCATGTCGCTGCGGATCTCGACCTCACGGCTGTCGGTGTAGTCGGTGGCGGTGGCCACCGCCGCGGCGCTGCCCTGGACGATGTCGGCGCGGATCGCCGCCTCGCGCGTGTCGGTGTAGGCATTCGCGGAGGACAGGGTGGCGGCGTCAGCGGCCTCCATGTCGCTGCGGATCTCGATCTCACGGCTGTCGGTGTAGTCGGTGGCGGTGGCCACCGCCGCGGCACTGCCCTGGGCGATGTCGGCGCGAATCGCCGCCTCGCGCGTGTCGGTGTAGGCATTGGCCGAAGACAGGGTGGCGGCGTCAGCGGCCTCCATCTGCCGCAGGTTCACGGCATCGGTGGCCTGCACCGCGTCGGCCACGTTCGCCAGGTTGCGCTCGGCGCCGGCCGCCCCGATCGACACGGTGTTCGCGCGATCGGCGACGCTGTCGGTGCCGATTGCCACCGAATCGTCGGCGTGGGCGATTGCCCCGTAGCCCATCGCCACGCTGTTGCTCCCATGCGCTTCGCTGACGAAGCCCATCGCCAGGCTCGAATTCCCTGCCGCGGTGTTGCGGTAGCCCACGGCGGTGGCGAACTCGCCATCGACCACGTTGTTGGAGCCGAAGGCGCTGCCGGCACCGGCATTGGTGGTGTTGGAGAAACCTACCGCGGTGGAGGCATCGCCAGCGGCCAGGTTCTCCCGCCCCAGGGCGGTCGCGTGGGCACCGGACGCGGTGTTCTCGTGTCCGTACGCCGATGCATTCTCGCCGGTAGCCTGATTGCTGCGCCCCACTGCGGTGGAACCCGCTGCGGAAGCCTCATTGCTGCTGCCCAGGGCGGTGGACCAGTTGGCGGTGGCATGGTTGACGATGCCCACTGCGGTGGCATTGGCGCCCGAGGCGATGTTCATGTTGCCGAGCGCAGTGGAACCGACGTTGTTGGCCTCGTTGCCGCGGCCGACGGCGGTGGATGCCCGGCCGGCCAGGTTTCCCGAGCCGACAGCGGTTGCATTCTGATCGGAGGCCACGTTGCGGTCGCCTACTGCAGTGCTGCTTTCGCCGGCAGCCTGGTTTTCCCTGCCGAGCGCGGTGGACGAAAGGGAAGACGCCACGCTTCCATAGCCGATGGCTGTCGCATAGTTGGCGCTCGCCTCGTTGAAGGCGCCAAAGGTGGAAGCGGTGTTGGCGGTGCTTTCGTTGGCTATGCCGACCGCGAGGGCACCGCCAACGGCCAGGTTGCCCAAGCCCAGCGCCGTGGCGGAATTTCCAGTGGCCTCGTTGTTGCGGCCGAACGCCATGGAATAGTCCCCCGAGGCCTCGTTGTCGACGCCGCAGGCGACCGCGCCGTTGCCGTCCGCGGTGCTCGGCGTTCCGCCGTCCATCTCGCACACGTTGCCCGCGTGGGCCGTGGTGGCGGTCATCGCCAGCAGCAGGGCGGTGATCGAAGCGGCCAGGGGGGCGATGGTGCGGACGCGCGCCGGACGGCGCTTGGCGCTGGTATCAGATTTGCACTGCATGGAAATCACTCCGTTCGATGAGGTTTGCACAGCCATGGGGCTCTGAACCCACATGTACGACGGGTATCGGGGAAAGCTGACATCCCGGCCACGACAGGTCGTTCCCGCGTGCTAGCCTGTGTCACGCCGTCGGGGGTGCTGGTTACGGCAACGAAATCCCAGGGGGAGTGATGGAGGAGACGGAAGGCTGCCCGCACGCGTGGGCGCTGTTCGATCGCCTGGTGGAGCTGTCGGCCGGGGATCGGCAGGCGGTGCTTGAACGCGAGGCGCAGGACCCGGCGCTGCGCCGGGAGGTGAAGGCCCTGCTGTCCGAGTTCGAGCGGATGGGGGAAGAAGCGGAGTGCGCTCCGCCGGAACAGACTCTTGCCGCCGGCACCGTGTTGGACAAATGGCAGGTGGAGGCGTTGATCGGCCGCGGCGGGATGGGCGAGGTCTATCTCGTGTCGCGCATCGGCGGCGACTTCGAGCAACGGGCCGCGCTCAAGCTGCTGAGCCGGATGGACTCGGCCGAGGAGCGGGCGCGCTTCGCGGCCGAGCGCCGCATCCTGGCACGGCTCGAACATCCCGGAGTTGCCCGGCTGCTGGATGGCGGCGAGCACGAAGGTATGCCCTACGCGGTGATGGAATATGTCGAAGGGGCGTCGATCACGTCGCACGCGCGGGAGCTGTCCCTGCGGCAGCAGATCCTGCTGTTGCTGCAGGCCTGTGCCGCGGTCGAACACGCACATCGCCACCTTGTCGTCCACCGCGACCTGAAACCCGGGAACATGCTGGTCGACACCCAGGGCAGGCTGCGCCTGCTGGACTTCGGCATCGCCAAGCGCCTGGCCCCGGATCGCACGGGCGGGGACGGAGCAACCCAGGTGATCCGCGCCTCGCCGGACTACTGTGCGCCGGAGCAACTCAGCGGCGAACCCGTCTCGACTGCAACCGACGTCTACGCCTTGGGCGTGATCGCCTTCGAACTGCTGACCGGGGAACGCCCCTGGAAGCTCGGGGGCTTGCCCATCATCCGGGCGATGGACCGCCTCCGCACGCAGGAGCCGCCGCGCCCCAGCGCGCGCCTGGCCGGTGCCCGCCGCAGGCTGGTTGCCGGTGACCTCGACAGCATCGTGCTCAAGGCGCTGCAGACGCGACCCGAGCGCCGGTACGCCACCATGGGCGCGCTGGCCGACGACCTGCGTGCCTGGCTGGACGGCCGGCCGGTCAAGGCACGCGAAGGTACATGGGGTTATCTGGCGCTGCGCGCGCTCCAGCGCCACAAGGTGGCGGCCGGGCTGGGTGCCGCGGTGCTGCTGAGCCTGACCGCAGGCCTGGCCGCGACCGCATGGCAGGCGCGCGAGGCTGCGCTTGAGCGCGACATGGCCCGCCGGGAAGCAGCGCGCAACCTGGCGGTGTCCGACTACCTGTCCCTCATGTTCCGCACGGCCGGCGAGCTGGAAGGCACCGCCGACGTCACCGCCCGGATGGTGCTGGACCGGGCGGCGGAGCGCCTGCACGAAGAGTTCTCCGACTCCCCCGAAAGCTATGCCGACCTGTCACTGGCATTGGCTGAGCTGTACCTGCAGTTGAACGACTACGCCGGTGCGCGCCCGCTGCTGACCCGCCTGCTGGAGCAGCCAGGCGTGCCGCCCGGGCAGCGCGCGATGGCCCAGCACGACCTGGCCCAGCTGCGCTTCCGCGACGAACACCAGGCCGACGCGGCCTCGCTGCTGCGCGAGGCCCAGGCGTTCTGGGCCACCGACCCGGGGCGCTACCGCGACCAGCTCCTCGACAGCCGCCTGTTGCAGTCGCAGATCGAGTTTGCCGACGGACAGGCCGAACAGGCGCTGCTCACCCTGACCGACGCGCTGCCTGAGCGGGTGGAGCTGTCCGGGGCCGGGCACCGGGATACCGCCGTGCTGGTCAACAACATCGGCAACGCGTATTTCCGGCTTGGCCGGTTCGAGGAGGCCATTACCCATTTCCAGCGAGCCGACGCGATCTGGCGTGCGCTTGGCCGTTCGCGCAGCACCGATGCCCTCAATACGCTGAACAACTGGGCGGGGGCGGAGTATCGCCTGGGGCGCATCGAACAGGCCGTCGGCTTGTTCGAGCGGGCATTGGAGCTGCGCCGCGAGCTCTACGGTCCGTCCGCGGCCATGGCCGCCCTGCTCAACAACCTCGGCAAGGCGCTGTTGCAGTTGCAGCGCCACGACGAGGCGATCGGGTTGCTGCGCGAGGCGATCCGGATGGGCCGCGAGCACGCCGGGGGTGACACCAGCACTGTTGTGTTGTCGGCGGGGATGGGCCTGGTCGATGCGCTCGTACTGGCCGGCGATCAGGCGCAGGCGCGCAGCGAGCTGACGTGGCTGGAACCGGCGGTGCACGAAAGCCGCGGGCCGGAACACCTGCTGGCGGGGCTGCTGGGCATCTCGCAGGCGCGCCTGCTGCACGCCGAGGGCCGGACCGGCGAGGCGCGCGAGCGCCTGGCGTCGACCCGTGCACACCTGGAAAGCCTGGGGGCGCCCGCCACCGGTGCGCTGGCACAAGTGGCCGAGCTTGAGGCGTCAATCCTGTAGCGAGCCCGCGTCCGGCGTGTGCTGGTCCCGTATGGAGCGGGGTGCTTCGGCGTCCAGCGCATTGCGCAGCCATGCCCGTGCCTTGACCCAGTCCCGCCGGACGGTACGCGTCGTAACGCCGAGGATCCGGCCGGTTTCCTCGTCGGTGTATCCGGCGAAGTAGCGGCACTCCACCACGCGCGCCAGCCGGGGGTCCACCCGCGCCAGGGCTTGCAGGGCATCGCCCACCGAAACGCACACTTCGTCCGGGGCTGTCCAACCGCTTCCAGGCGGTGCGTCGGCCTGGATCGCGCACTCGTCCAGTGGCACATGCGCCGCGCCTTCGCCCCGGCGCAGGCGCAGCCGCGAGCGGGCCCGGTCGACCAGCACATGGCGCATGGCCACCGCGGCGGCGGTGAGGAAGTGCCGGCGGCTTTGCCAGTTGCCGCCGCGCGCCAGCTTGATATACGCCTCGTTGATCAAGGCTGTGGTCTGCAGCGTGCTGTTGCAACTGACCCGGGCGCGCACGCCGTGGGCGGCGCGCTTGAGATCCGGGTAAAGCTGCCGCGCCAGGGCTTCGGCGCTTTCACACAGCTCCGCGGTGTCGACGGCGTCCGGCGCCCGATCGGCTGGTCCTTCCATGGTTCCTTCCCCCTCTGGCCAACGGGGCCATCCTAGCACTGGGTCGGAAGGCCAACCTACCGGGGAACCGCGAGTATCGCCGCATCGTACGGCTCGCCACCCGCGGCGCGCCAGCGGATCCAGTGTGTCCCGATCTGGTCGTCCAGCACCACCGCGTTGCGCGCCAGCCCCTGCCGCGCACCTGCCTGGCCCTCCAGATCCTTGTCCAGGATGAACTCGAACCGCGCCGTCGCTGGCTCCATGCGCGGAATCGGCCGCCTCGCGTCCTCGCCGATTGCCTCGTGCAGGAAGGCAAGCACCGCGGCAGGACTGGCTCCATCCGCCCCTCCGGCCCCGAAGGGCAGTGGTGGCATCGCCGGATCGAGCGGCTGCCAATCGCCATCGGGCCCGCCGTATGCGTGTGGAGCCAGGCAGGACCGACCCAGGCAGTCCATTGCGCTGGCCTCGGCATCGGCCAGTTCCCGCCGCTGCACGCGGCGGATTGCCGCCTGCATGCCCTGTACCGGGCCCATCGTGAAGCGGAACGCCACGTGCGGTCCCGTTCCGAAGGCCTCCGGCGGCGCCAGGGGCAGTGCGGGATCCATGGTTGCCAGCTCGGCCCGGATGGCCGGGCCAAGGTTGAAGCGCACCACCTCCACGTGTGCCAGCGGTTCGGCCTCTTCGGTTGTGGCCGGAACCAGGTCGTATCGCACCCGGTAGCGGGCATGGCGGACTTCCGGTTCGCCGGCGTCGACCAGCAGTACCGCGCGGACCGGCGCCGGCAGCTCGGCGTCGGGATGGAACACCGAAGCGCCGATGTCGGGGAAGCGCGTGGCATCGTAGTACCCGGGACCGGCCAGCGTGACGGGGTCGACCTCGACGAACCCCGTGGCCTCGCCGGGGGGTTGCGCATTGGCCAGGGGCGTGCACAGCAGCAGCATCAGTGCCGGGACCATCAGGCCCATGCCCGGCTTGCGCGCGCTCATCGGCGCACCAGCTCGACGCGGCGGTTCTGCTGCCGGCCGTGTTCGGTGTCGTTGCTGGCCACCGGCGTCGCGGCGCCGACGCCCTGCGCGGTCAGGCGGGCAGGCGACACCCCGTAGCGAACCACCAGAGCGTCCCGGACCCGCTCGGCGCGCCGCTGCGACAGCTGGATGTTCGCCTCGGCGCTGCCGGTGCTGTCGGTGTGACCCACCACCATCAGGTTCAACGCGGGTTGATCACGCAGCAGCAGGCCCACCTGTGCCAGCGCCGGATCCGATTCGGCCCGCAGGGTGTCACGGCCGGTATCGAAATGGATCCCCTCCAGGGTGACCTTGCCGTCGCGCTCCAAGCCGTCGGCCAGCGCGCTGGCATTGACCGACACCATGCCGGTGTCCATCTGGCTCGTCTCGACCACATGGATCAGTGTGTGAGGCGGGTACACCTGCAGCGAAATGAATGCGGTGCCGTCGTCCTGGTGCAGTCGGCCAGTGAGGTAGCGCTGGTCGCGCTGGTTGGAAGACTGGAAGCGGCCGATCTTCATCACGCCGCCCAGGGCGACGCCGCGGACGTTGAAGTTCGAGCACGCGTCAGGGCCGGAGCACTCGTATTCGATCTGCAGGCCGCGCGAGGCCAGCGCGTCCCGGTAGTTGCGGAAGATCTCGAACACCGAGCGGCCGTCCGGGTTGGTGTAGCACAGGCGGGTGTAGCGCCCTTCGAGGGTTTCGGTGACGTTGAGGCCGTTCTCCTTGCCAATGACGCGGATGGCCTCGTCGTAATCGGAGTATTCCCGGGCGCAGAGTTGCGAACCGGCGTATGGGACGATCAGCGGGTGGTCGCCGCCCGGATCCACGCTGGAGGCGGTGCCGGTGCCGGTGCCGGTGCCGCCGGTGACCTCCACCTCGTGGCCCTGGCGCCGGGCTTCCGCGATACAGCGCTCATCGCCCAGTGCGCAGCGCGTGGCCTCGCGGGTGCGGCGATCGGCCTGGCGGTGGACCTCGCTTTCGGCGGCACGCTCGATGGTGCGGCCGAGGCGGTCGAGGAAACTCTGGGCCATGGCGTGGGGGGCGGCGAGCCCGAGGGCAATCGCCAGGACCGCGGCGGTCCGGGCGGCGGAAGGGAAGTATCGCATCGAGGCAGCTCCGTTTCGGAATGGCGCCGGCGCCTGTGCCGGTTTGCCCTGCATATACGATGCCCGGGTCCGTTCGCGGACATGGGTCCGACAACGCCGTGGCTGCGGCACCAGCGCCGCGTGTCCGCGCCAGCGATCGGGCGCCGTACATGTTCCGGTCCTCCATCGGATACGAACTGGTCGTGCGCCCAAAACCGATTGCCCTGTTTGCGTTTCCCGTACTGGCCGCGGTGCTGCTGGCCATGTCGCTGGTGGCCGGGTTGGTCCCGGCCAATGTCCACGCCGCCGATGATCCGGAAGCGGGGCAGGCGCGGTTCGATCGAGACGCGTTCCTTGCGAAGGCACGTGCGCAGGCCAGGGGCGTGAGCGCCGGCTGGACAGGCTCGGTCAGCGGTGAGTTCGGCCGCTCCCTGGAGGGGACCGCCAGTTTGAAGTTCTTCGAGACGGGCGGCGGCCGGCTCAAGATCGCCTTTTACCTGGGCGATACCCACGCGTACTACGACGGGATCCTCATCGGTGGTCTGGTCAGCTGCGGAACCGGGCCGCGGACGTACCCGGTCTGGGTGCGGCGCAGGGCCGGCGAGCAGCAGCCTCCGGGGCGCCTGGAGGTGTATTTCACCGAATCGCAGGCGATCGCATCGCGGCGGGCCGGGGTCACCCCGGTTCCGCGGGACGACATGTACAAGCCCGAGTCCGGGACGGTGTCGCTGCGGCTGGAGGAGGATTACCTTGAGGTCGGTCTCGACGCGGTGATGTCCAGCGGCCCCCTCAGCCCGCAGGTGTCCACGCCGGCGCGCATCCGCGTGCGGGCACAGGCGCGGGTGGAGCGCACGCTGGAGAACGATGCGGAATTCAGCACCAGCCTGTGCGATGCCCCGCCACCGTTCGAGATGGTGAAGATCCTGCCGGAGGACGGCCGTGGCAACGTGCTGCTGGAGCGCCCGGAGATCCTGCTGGAGTTCAACCAGGACATCCATCCGCAAAGCCTGGAGAATCCGGACTTGGTCGTGGTACGCACGAAGCTGAAGGCGTTGGAACTCCGCCAGCCGTGGCTTGATGCCCTGCCGCCCGAGCTGCAGGAACGGCTCCGCAAGGCGTCATGGGAATTCCCGGCACAAGTGGCCGAACCCGCCCCACCGGGCCACGCTGTCGAGCTGGACTGGACGCCCGAGCACATGGTGCCGGCAATGGATGACGATGATCCGGACGGCGAGCACGTGCCGGGCACGGTCGACCTGGACGGGCCGCGGACGCTGCGCTTCGTTCCCTCCCGACCGCTGCGCAGTGGGGTGCGCTACCAGGTGGACGTCGCGCATGGCCCGGGCGGGGTGCGCAGCACGCAGTTCCACGAACTCGACGAGGTGCCACCCAACTTCTTCAGCACGCGCGTGCGGCCCGACGAGGTGCGAGTGCACGTCTACCAGACCACGCGCGATGCGCCGCTCCTGTTGCGCAAGCCGGCGATGGCCCGGGTGTTCGTGGACTGGGAAGCGGATCCCGAGATCGACACCGATTGGCAGGTGCGTGCGTACGAGGTCGACCTGGAGATCACCCGCGACGGGCACGAGGGCGTGGTGTTCCCGCAGCAGACCCACACCGTGCTGCGGCCGGACCAGTACGACGATCGCGACCGGCGCATGGCCGAGGACTCCATCAACCGCTTCGGCTGGTCGCCGCGGGCCCGGGACATCCGGCAACTGGTGGCGCGGGTATCCCCGCACGATCCCTGGCCGGGTGCGGGCAGGCGCAAGGCGCCGGAGGATACCGGCGAGCGGTCGGTGGAATTCGCTTCCTCCCAGGTCGACGAACTCAGCGTGGAGGCCTATGTCGTGCGCCTTTGGAAGTGGCTGGCGCAGCCGCCGGACGCGGGCACCATTGCCAATGTGATCAGCGCGTTCCGGCAGGACAACGAGTTCGCGCGTCAGCTGTTCCCGGTGGTCCGGGTCCGGGGCCACTACGGCGGCGTGTTCATGCCGCCCGAGGACCTGCGTCGCTCCAGCGTTGGCCTGGCTGTGCAGGCGCGAATCCTTCATGACCATGTGGGGCTGCAGTCGGACGCGGACATCGTGGTCGGCTATTACCCGCCGAACATGCTGGAGGGGCGGGGCCAGGGCATTGCGAAGTACCCGGCCCAGCGGGCGAACGTCGTGCTGATGCCGGTCAGGGCGTCGGACGGCGAGGAGCACCCCGCGATCCTGGGCATGCCGCTGGTCACGCATGAGTACGGACACGTGTTCGGGCTCGACCACAATCCATTCGTCAATGACGATGTCGATCGGCAGACGCACTGCGGCTCGTTGGCCGCCTACGCGGCCAGTTCCGCGGGCATCGAGGGGTTTCGCATCGCTGCCGGTGGAGAGCATGGATGGAGCAAGTCCAGCGCGACGGGCAACGCCCAGGACCCGGACACGCTCAAGGACCTGATGTATCCGTGCGTCTACGATCACCGGGACTGGTGGTGGATCAGCGACAGGGACTACAAGCGCCTGGTCAAGGATCTGCCCGGGCTGCTCAACGCGCAGCGCGTCCAGCGTTACCTGCGCCACCACGGCCGGCGCCCGCCCGATGTCTCGAGTTCGGTCCTGTTGGACCGGCCGGTCGCCGCCCCGGCACGCGGCCGCCGCCGGATGCTGGTCTCGGGCACCATCGAGGGTGACCGGGTCCGGTTCATGCCCACGGTCGACCTGCCGGAGGCGGGCCCCCTGCCGGAGCCGGGCGGTGACCTCACCGTGGTGGTCGAGGCGGCCAACGGAGCACTTCTGGCGACGCGCGACGCGGTCGTGGTCCGGGACGAGGACGGCGACGCGTTCGCCTATTTCTCCGCGGTGGTGGAGGTGGAGGGTGAACCGGCCCGCATCGCCCTCAAGCGCGGGCGCCAGGAGCTGGGCGACGTCGCTGCCCGGGTCCCTCCCGCGCCGCCCACGATCACGTCCCACGCAGACGGCGCGCGCCTGGCGCACGGCGACTGGCTTCGCTGGGAGCCCGTTGATGTCGAAGGCGCACGGTACTCGGTGCGCTACCGGCCCGATCCGGAGGCCTCGCCACGCGTGCTGGCGGCGCTGGTCGATGCCACCGCGGTTCCGATCGACCTGGCAGTGCTGCCCGCGGGCGCCTCGCCCACCCTGGAAGTAGTCGCGCATTCAGGCATGCACGAAGCGCGCACCCTGCTGCGGGTGCAGGTGGTCCAGGACACGCGGCCGATGCTGGTATTCCCCGTGGATGATGCCGCCCCAGTGCATGACGAGGGCATCGGCGCCTGGTTCAACTCCACGCTGGAGGCCGACAGCGTCGGTGCCGACGCGATCCGGCTGTTCGACGCGCAGGGGCGCGCCATTCCGGTGGATGCCCGGCTGCTGCCATCTGGCGACGGCGTGCACGGGGTCCCGCGCGAGCCGCTTTTGGCCGGCGAACGGTACACGGTGCACCTCGGGGCCGGCTTGCGCTACGAGGACGGGCGGGTGATGGAGAATCCGGTCCGCTGGAGCTTCCATGCAGGCGGGGCACGGGTGACGGACGCGCGAGACAGCCCGAAGCAGGTAAAATAGGCCCATGGAGATCGTCCTCGCCAATCCCCGCGGTTTCTGCGCCGGCGTCGACCGCGCGATCGAGATCGTCAAGCGTGCCATCGAAACCCTGGGTGCGCCGATCTACGTTCGCCACGAGGTGGTGCACAACCGCTACGTGGTCGAGGACCTGCGCAGCCGCGGCGCGATCTTCGTCGAGGAGCTGGACGAGGTGCCGGACGGCGCCACCGTGATCTTCAGTGCCCATGGCGTGTCGCAGGCGGTGCGGGCCGAGGCCGACCGCCGCGGCTTAAAAGTGTTCGACGCCACCTGCCCGCTGGTGACCAAGGTCCACTTCGAGGTCTCCCGCAACTGCCGCGCCGGGCGCGACGTGGTGCTGATCGGCCACGCCGGCCATCCCGAGGTGGAAGGCACGATGGGGCAATGGCGCCGCGAGGGCGGGGCAGGGCAGATTTTCCTGGTCGAAGACCTCGAAGACGTCGCCCGCCTGCAGCCGGGGCAGCCCGGCAACATCGCCTACACCACGCAGACGACGCTGTCGGTGGACGACACGCGCGGCATCATCGACGCGTTGCGCGAGCGGTTCCCGTCCATCCAGGGGCCGCGGAAGGACGATATCTGCTATGCCACCCAGAACCGCCAGGACGCGGTGCGCGAGCTGGCCCGCGAGTGCGACCTGGTGCTGGTCGTCGGGTCGCCCAACAGTTCCAATTCCAACCGGCTGCGCGAGCTGGCCGAGCGCGACGGGGTGGAGGCGTACCTGATCGACGGGGCGGACGAGATCGATCCGCGCTGGCTGGAAGGGCGCGGCCACGTGGGCGTGACGGCGGGCGCCTCGGCGCCGGACATCCTGGTCCAGGGGGTGCTGGACCGGCTCCGCGAGATGGGCGCGGGCGGGGTGCGCGAGCTGGACGGCGAGCCGGAAAACATGGTGTTCGCACTGCCCAAGGAGCTGCGGGTGCGGCTGGTGGACTGACCCGGCAGCGGATAGAATCGCTTCCCTTGCCGTTGTAGCTCAGTTGGTAGAGCAACTGATTCGTAATCAGTAGGTCGGAGGTTCGACTCCTCTCAACGGCACCAGGTTTTGTTTTTGGCCCGCGCCTTGTTGCGCGGGCTTTTTTTGGTTCACGTCCAGGTCCGGATCTCCCTCTCCGCTTTTATGTCGCCGTGACCTGAGGGGCCCCGTCGCGGCCGGCAGGCCTTTGCGCTCCATGTCCCCCGGCCTCCGCCTGCGGCTACGGCCTCCTCCTTTACTTACGCGCAAAGGCCTCCCGGCCACGACGGGGCTCGGCTTGCGGAGACGGCGTTGCGGGCAGGGCTGTTTCATCGAACGGCCATCCGGTTTTCACAGGATTTGCGATTGCGATCGGGATCATGTGCGGCAGAAAGGATGGATCTTGGTCATGCATATCACCCACATCGATATCCACCTGGCCGGCGACGGATATGTCGTCGTGCCAGCCGGGGCAGTGTTGCCCGGGGAGCTCGCCAGGGCGCTTGGCGAGCTGCGTTTTGGCTGGTCGCAGGAGGTAGGGGGCGCGGCGCGTCTGTCTGCCTGGCGCGGGATACGCGCTGACATCGACGCCTGCGGCTACGCGATCATCTCGGGCGACGAGTTTGCGGCGCTGCTGGCCTGGCCGGTGGAGTCCATTTGCCGGGTTGATGCAGGGTGCCGGCTTGCCGCTTGATGGTTGCGTTTTCCGGAGCGACAGGGATCCGGGCGCGTCGACACGGCGGCCAGGTCGGTCAGGCGCCGGCGATCGCCAGTCCCCTGCGAAGGCGGTCGGACAGCCGCAGGGCCAGGGCGACGATGGTGAAGGTCGGAAAGGCCCAGCCGCCGGTCGGGAAGACGGAGCTGCCTGCGACATGCAGGTTTTCCATTCCGTGAACCCTGCAGTCGGGATCGACCACGCCGTCCTCTGCGCGCCCGGACATGCGGGTGGTGCCCAGGTGGTGCGCCGTGCCGACGAGGGCGGGCTGCAGTGCGGGGTCCCGCACCCACGGCTCGGGCTCAAAGCGCCCGCCGCAGGCCCGCGCGGCCTCTTCCCCGAAGATTCCGGCGGCAACGCGGTAGGAGGCGTAGTCGAGCTCGGCGACGCGCCAGTCCACCCGGACCCGGCGCATGCCGAGCGCATCGCGGGTGTCGGCAAGGGTGACCCGGCTGTCAGGGTTGGGTGACTGCTCGAAGTAGGTCATCAGCGCCACGTGGCGATAGGTATCCAGCGGGCGGCTGCGCAGCCGGCGCGTCATCGCCCTCGCCACGTGGCCGGCGTTCATGCCGACGCGCAGCAACAATCTTCCGCGCCGGACGCCGGCGGCGGGCGCGCAACCGGCGGCGGCCGGAATACCGGCGTCGAGGGCGCGTTGCACGATGGTCTCGACGCCCGCCCCGGCGTCATTCGCGGGCTGCCGGAAGCTGGCGCGCAACTCGCGCAGGGCCTGCAGCCCCGCCGGCGTGGAGGCGGTCACCGGATAGGGCCGTGCGCGTGCGTTGAGCAGCCGCTGCTCGCGCTGCACGTCGTCCGACAGCGCCAGTTCACGGTAGCGCGGGAATTCCTTGCGCAGTTCGCTGCTGTTATAGGGCCGGAGCAGCGCGTGAAGGTCGCCGTCCACCACCTTCCCGGCCACGCAGCGTGGATGGTCCATGAAATGGCGGCCGACCTGGTCATGCCGGTTGCCCATCCCGGCCGGATGGATGCCGTCGGACGCCAGCAGCAGCCGCGCGTTTTCGATTCCGCCGCCGGCGAGCACGTAATGGCGCGCGCGGACGATGCCCCGGCGGCCGGCGAGGTTGCCGATGCAACCGTCCTGCACCCGGCTGCCGCCGGTGTTGGCAACCAGCTTCGTGAGGGTGGCGTGGAGCAGCAGGGTGATGTTGGCTGATTCACCAAACAGCTCGCGGTACCGGGTCTGGAACTTCACCGGGCTGATGTAGCAGACGCGGTCGACGGTGCTCCCGGTCCGCAGCGGCAGCGCATGTGTGAATCGACTGTGGTCGAAGCCGCCGTCGCCGATCGTCTGGCCCGCGGGGATACCCAGGATGGCCCGGGCCCGGCCCCACCACTGCGCGAGCTCGTCGAATCCGATCGGCCAGCCGCTGGCCGGCACCCAGTCGCGTGGCGACACGTCCAGCCGCGCCAGGGGCACGCAGCCGCCGCCCCACAGCCGCGAGCTCCCGCCCACCGCCCGCAGGCGGCACATCGCGGGATCGAAACCCATGGGGCCGACCGGGTCGCCCTCGCTGAGGGCGTGGGTCATGGAGTCGCTGTCGAACCCCCCGCTTTCGATCACGCAGACGCGGAAGCGGCTGTCGGCAAACGCGCTGGCAATGGTGATGCCCGCCGGCCCGGCTCCGATGATGCAGACGTCGCACTGGTAGTCATCGGGGGCGGAGGGATCGAGATAGTCGAGGATCAAGAGGCAGTCCAGTCGTCTGCGTACCGCTTGTTGCAACGCGGACCCGGTCCCGAAGCGGTCATCGCCGTCTCCCCGGCTGCGACCGCGGGCGGCTAAAGTGGCAGGGAGTTTTCCCAGGATCCGCCAATGTCCCAGACCGCCGCCAAGCCCGGCCGCACAGCCTCCAAAGCCAAGATCGCCTATGTCTGCACCGAGTGCGGCGCTGACCACTCCAAGTGGCAGGGGCAGTGCGGGGAATGCGGGGCCTGGAACACGCTGAGCGAATTCGTGGTGGAGCCGGCGGCCGCCAAGGGCGCGGCAGGTCCGGCCACGCGCCGGGCGGGGTGGGCCGGCAAGGCCGACGCGCCCCGGGTCACCGCGCTCAAGGACGTGCGGCATACCGAGGAGGCGCGGGTGTCCACCGGCATCGGCGAGCTGGACCGGGTGCTCGGCGGAGGCCTGGTGGAGGGCGCGGTGGTGCTGGTGGGCGGAGATCCCGGCATCGGCAAGTCCACCCTGCTGCTGCAGGCGGTGGCGATGATGGCGCCCACGCTGCAGGCGCTGTACGTCACGGGCGAGGAGTCGCTGGGGCAGGTGGCGGGGCGCGCGGCGCGGCTGGGACTGCCGCTGGACGGCCTGCAGGCGCTGGCCGAGACCGGCATCGAGGCGATCCTGCGCCATGCGGTGGAGATGAAGCCGAAGCTGCTGGTGGCTGATTCGGTGCAGACGCTGTGGACCGAGACCCTCACCGCTGGCCCCGGTTCGGTGAGCCAGGTGCGCGAGTCCGCCGCGCGCCTGGTGCGCTACGCCAAGGAGACCGGCACCGCGGTGTTCCTGGTGGGGCATGTGACCAAGGAGGGCGGCATCGCCGGGCCGCGCGTGCTCGAGCACATGGTGGACGCGGTGCTGTACTTCGAGGGCGAAAGCGGCAGCCGGTTCCGGGTGCTGCGCGCGTTCAAGAACCGCTTCGGCGCGGTCAACGAGCTGGGCGTGTTCGCGATGGGCGACAAGGGCCTCAAGGAAGTGCCCAACCCCTCGGCGATCTTCCTGTCCGGCGCGTCGCAGCAGCCCGGAAGCTGCGTGATGGTCACCCGCGAGGGCACCCGCCCGCTGCTGGTGGAAGTGCAGGCGCTGGTGGACTCCTCGCCGCTGTCCAACCCCCGCCGGGTGGCGGTGGGGATGGAGCAGAACCGGCTGGCGATGCTGCTGGCGGTGCTCAACCGCCACGGCGGCGTGGCCGTTGGCGACCAGGACGTGTTCGTGAACGTGGTGGGCGGGATCCGCGTGCAGGAAACCGCGGCCGACCTGCCGGTGCTGCTGTCGGTGCTGTCCTCGCTGCGCGACCGGCCGCTGGCGGACAAGACCGTGGCCTTCGGCGAGGTCGGCCTGTCCGGCGAGATCCGGCCGGTGCCCAACGGCGAGGAACGCCTGCGCGAGGCGGCAACGCATGGTTTCAAGCGCGCCATCGTGGCCAGGGGCAACGCCCCCAAGTCGGGGGCGTTCAAGGGGCTGGAGGTGATCGCGGTGGAGCGCCTGTCGGACGCGTTGGAGGCAGCATGATGGCCGCGCATGCGCTGGACCTGATCGACACGCCGGCCCTGGTGCTCGACCGCGGCCGCATGGACGCCAACATCGCCCGGATGCGCGCGCGGGCGGCGGAGCTGGGCGTCACCCTGCGGCCGCACCTGAAGACCTGCAAGAGCGTGGACGTGGCGCTGCGCATGGTTGGCCGGGCGGACCCCGTCACGGTCTCGACCCTGCGCGAGGCGGAGTACTTCGCCCAGGCGGGGTTCACCGACATCTTCTACGCCGTGGCAATTGCGCCGCAGAAGCTCGAACGCGTGGCCCGGCTGCAGCAGGGTGGGGCGCGGGTCCTGCTGGCGGTGGATTCATTCGAAGCCGCGCGGGCGGTCAGCCGCGGCGGCGAGCAGCTGGGCGTCCGCTTCCAGGCGCTGGTGGAGATCGACAGCGGCGACGGGCGCTCGGGCATTGCGGCGGACGCGCCGGACCTGCCCGACATTGCCGGCGCGCTGGGCGGGGGCGCGGAACTGGCGGGCGTGTTCACCCACGGCGGCCATTCCTACGCGGGCCGCAGGCCCGCGGACCACGCCGCGGTGGCCGAGCAGGAGCGGGCGGCCGTGACCGCGGCGGCCGCGCGCCTGCGCGCGATGGGCCACGCCTGCCCGATCGTGAGCCTGGGCTCGACGCCCTCGGTGGTGCATGCGCGCACGCTCGATGGGGTCACCGAGGTGCGGGCGGGGGTCTACGTGTTCCACGACCTGTTCCAGGCCGGGATCGGCAGCTGCAGTCGCGACGACATCGCGCTGGGCGTGCTCACCACCGTGATCGGCAACCACCCCGGGCGCGGGCAGCTGGTGGTGGACGCCGGGGCGCTGGCCCTGAGCAAGGACACCAGCACCCGGGCGCTGGGCGCGTCGGGGGACTGCGGCTATGGCCTGGTCGCGGACGCGCAGACGGGCTGCATCCTCGACGGCCTGTACGTGCATGGCGTATCGCAGGAGCACGGCATCGTGCGCAGCCGCTCGGGCGCGATGGAGCATGCGGGTTTCCCGATCGGCCGGCGGCTGCTCATCCTTCCCAACCACGCCTGCCTTACCGCCGCTGCGTATGACTGCTACCACGTCGTCGACGGCGGCCCCGCCATCGAGGCGGTGTGGCCGCGCATCAACGGCTGGTAGTCGCCTACACGCGCTGCAGGAGCAACTCCAGCACGAACTTGCTGCCGAAGAAGGCCAGCAGCAGCAGCGCCATGGCCGTCAGCGTCCAGGCGCTGGCGCGGGCGCCGCGCCACCCGTAGCGCCAGCGGCCCACCAGCAGTGCGCCGAAGACCAGCCAGGACAGGAAGCTGAGCACGGTCTTGTGCAGCAGGTGCTGGGCGAAGAAATCGTGCACGAACAGGATGCCGGTCAGCAGGGTGGCGCTGAGCAGCGCGAACCCTACCCCGATGGTGCGGAACAGCAGCGTTTCCAGCGCGGTCATCGGCGGCAGCGCGCGCAGCCAGCCGTGGAACTCGCGGCGGCGCAGGGTCCGGTCCTGCACCCACAGCAGCGCCGCAAGCAGCGCCGCCACCGCCAGCGTGGAATAGGCGAGCAGGGCCGACCAGGCGTGCAGCTGCAGGCGCCAGTCCAGCCCCTCGTGCCCCACGTGCGGCACGCGCAGGTAGATGAGCAGAGCGATCGCCGCCAGCGGGAACACCACCACCCCCAGCGCCCCGGTCTGCCCGCGCAGGCCCACGAGCACGGTCAGCGCGGCCATGCCCAGCGCCGTGAGCGACAGTGCGGCGAAGAAGTGCATGTCGGCGCCGCCCACTTCGCGCCACACCAGCACGTGGTACAACGCGTGCGCCAGCACCGCGCCCAGGGCCGGCAGCGCCCATGCGGCCGAACCCGGGGCCAGGCCGCGCGCGACCCGCCGCACGAGCAGGCCGGCCGCGAGCAGGTAGAGAAGGGCGGCAATGAGAACGGTTGTCATCGCGCCAGTGTCGCACATGCACGCCGGGTCGGGCAGGTGGGCGCGGGCGGTGCCGGACGCGACGCTATAATGCGCGGTCCCGTCCCCGAGACATTTTCCGCATGTTCGAGTCCCTGACCCAGCGCCTGTCCGGCACCATGGAGCGCCTGCGCGGGCGCGGCCGGCTGACCGAGGAGAACATCCGCGAGGCCACCCGCGAGGTGCGCATCGCCCTGCTCGAGGCCGACGTGGCGCTGCCGGTGGTGCAGGCGCTGATCGAGCGCATCAAGGTGCGCGCGGTCGGCCAGGAAGTGCTCAAGTCGCTGACCCCGGGCCAGGCCCTGATCAAGGTGGTGCGCGACGAGTTGACCGCGGTGATGGGGTCCCAGGCCAGCGGCCTGGAACTCAACGTGCAGCCGCCGGCGGTGATCCTGATGGCCGGCCTGCAGGGCGCGGGCAAGACCACCACCGTCGGCAAGCTCGCCAAGCACCTCAAGGAGCGGCAGAAGAAGAAGGTGATGGTGGTCAGCGCCGACGTCTACCGCCCGGCCGCGATCGAGCAGCTCAAGACCCTCGCTGACCAGGTCGGGGTGCAGTTCTTCCCGTCCGATGCCGGGCAGAAGCCCGAGGCGATCGTGCGCGCGGCGATCGAGGACGCGCGCAAGACCTATGCCGACGTGCTGATCGTCGACACCGCCGGCCGGCTGGCCATCGACGAAGAGATGATGGCCGAGATCAAGGCCGTGCACGCGGTGGCGAAGCCGGCCGAGACCCTGTTCGTCGTTGACGCGATGACCGGCCAGGACGCCGCCAACACCGCCAAGGCCTTCAGCGAGGCCCTGCCGCTGACGGGCGTGGTGTTGACCAAGACCGACGGCGACGCCCGCGGCGGCGCGGCGTTGAGCGTGCGCTACATCACCGGCAAGCCGATCAAGTTCATCGGCACCGGCGAGAAGACCGACGGCCTGGATGTGTTCCATCCGGACCGCGTCGCCAGCCGCATCCTCGACATGGGCGACGTCCTCAGCCTGGTGGAGCAGGTTGAGCAGCAGGTGGACAAGGACGCAGCCACCCGGCTGGCGGAGAAGGTGGCCAAGGGCCGCAAGTTCGACCTCAACGACATGCGCGAGCAGCTGGGCCAGATGCAGAACATGGGCGGCATCTCCGGCCTGATGGACAAGCTGCCGGGCCTGGGCAACATCCCGGACCACGTGAAGCAGCAGGTGCAGCAGGGCAAGGAAGTGCCGCAGATGATCGCCATCATCAATTCCATGACCAAGAAGGAGCGCCGCAACCCGGCGCTGCTCAACGGCTCGCGGCGCAAGCGCATCGCCGCCGGCGCCGGCGTCACCCCGGCCGACGTCAACCGGCTGATGAAGCAGTACCAGCAGATGGAAAAGATGATGGGCAAGATGGCCCGCGGCGGCATGAAGGGGATGATGCGCGGCCTGCAGGGCATGATGGGCGGGCGCGGGGGCATGCCCTTCCGGTGAGCCGCGAGGCCGTTGCCCGCGCCGGCCACTTCACCACCATGCAGGTGCGGGGCGGCGCGGTGCAGGGCCTGGAGCTGCACCTGGCGCGGCTGGTGGAAGCCTCGGGTCAGCTCTACGGCGCCAGTCCCGGGACAACCCTCTTGAGGCGGCACATCCGCGAGGCACTGGCGGACGGTGGGCAGACCGCAGGCGATTGCATCGTCAGGGTCCGGATCCTGCCCCCTTTCCCCGAAGGCCCGAGGGACGGCAAAGCGTGGATTTCGGATGAGCAGCCGCCCGTGGCCGTGGATATCGAGCCCCCGCGGCGGCCCCCAGCCGCACCGCTGCGATTGCGCACCCATCCGGGCCTGCGCGCGCTGCCATCGGTCAAGCACCTGGCGCTTGGATTCCAGCTGCAGGCGCGGACGCAGGCGAGGGCGGCGGGATTCGACGATGCGTTGCTGCTGGCGCCGGATGGCCGGATCAGCGAAGGCACGTTCTGGAACATCGTATTCTGGGACGGTCAGGCGTTTGCCTGGCCCGACGCCCCGGCGCTGGCCGGCGTAACCCTGCAACTGCTGCGCGGAGCGGTGGAGCAGGCCCGGATCCCGCAGGCGCGCAGGGCACTCACCGTGGACTCTCTGGCGGGCCTGGTGGCGGGATTCGCGCTCAACAGCACCGGCATCGCGGTCATTGACGCCATCGATGACCACCGGTTCCCAGGTGATCCGGACGCGGAGCGGCGTATGCGGGAATTGCTGGCCGGAGTGCCGTGGGATCCGCTGTAGCAGGACTACCGCAGGGCGGTTGCCTGCGCTACAATTTCCCGCTTACCTCGCCGTCCTGGCGACTGGGCAACACAGGAAATCCCGAAATGGTCAAGATCCGCATGACCCGCGGCGGCGCCAAGAAGCGTCCGTTCTACCACATCATCGTCACCGATTCGCGCAGCGCGCGCGACGGCCGCAACATCGAGCGCCTGGGCTATTACAACCCTGTCGCCACCGGCGCCGAGAAGCGCGTGGTGCTGGATACCGACCGCGTCGACCACTGGGTCGGCCAGGGTGCGCAGCTGAGCGACAAGGTCCGCGCCCTGTACAAGGAAGCAAAGAAGGCCGCCGCTGAAGCTCCGGCCCAGGCTGCCTGATTCGCCCGGCCGCGCGCCGCGCGGCCGCTTCCCGCATGAGCGATTCCGCACGGCGCATCCTGCTGGGCAGGGTCATCGGCGCCTTCGGCGTGCGCGGTGAGGTCAAGCTCGATTCCTTCACCGAGCCGCGCGCGCAGATCCTCCGCTACCAGCCATGGATCCTGCGCGACGCCCGCGGCGGCGAGCGCGAGCTCTCGGGCGTGCGCGCGCGAGAGACCGCCAAGGGTCTGGTGGCCCGGTTCCCTGATGTCGACGACCGCGATGCCGCCGAGGCGTTGCGGGGGTGCGAGGTGTTCGTGCCCCGATCCGCGCTGCCGCCACCGGCGGAGGGCGAGTTCTACTGGGTGGACCTGGAAGGGCTGCAGGTCCTCACGCTCGAGGGCGTGAGCCTGGGCACGGTGTCGCACCTGTTCCCCACGGGCGCCAACGACGTGGTGGTGGTGCGCGGCGGCCGCGATGGCCGCGAGCGGATGATCCCCTTCGTCCGGCCCGACTTCGTGCGCGAGATCGACTTCCAGGCTGGCACCATGACCGTCGACTGGGACCCGGAATTCTGAGATGCGCGTGGACGTGGTCAGCCTGTTCCCCGACTTCGTGGCCGGCTGCGCCGGCTTCGGGGTGGTTGGCCGTGCGGTGGAGCGCGGCCTGCTGTCGGTGAACGGCTGGAACCCGCGCGACTACGCCGAAGGCAACTATCGCCGCGTCGACGATCGCCCGTTCGGCGGCGGTCCCGGCATGGTGATGATGATCGACCCCCTGCGCGCGGCGATCCGCGCCGCCCGGGCCGCCGATCCGGCCCCCGCGCGGCTGGTCTACCTGAGTCCGCAGGGCCGGCCGCTGGACCAGCCCACGGTGCGCGAGCTGGCCTCGCGCGAACGCCTGTTCCTGCTGTGCGGGCGCTACGAGGGCGTGGACGAACGCCTGGTACGGGCCGAGGTCGACGAGGAGCTGTCGATCGGCGATTACGTGCTCTCCGGCGGCGAGCTGGCGGCCGCGGTGGTGATCGACGCCGTGGCGCGGCTGCAGGAAGGGGCGCTGAACGACGCCGAGTCCGCCGCCCAGGACAGTTTCGATGCGGACGGCCTGCTGGACTGCCCGCATTACACCAAGCCGGCCAGCCACGAACTGGGCGACGTCCCGGACGTGCTGCTGTCAGGCAACCATGCCGAAATCGACCGCTGGCGCCGCCAGCAGGCGCTGCTGCGCACCTGGCAGCGGCGTCCGGAGCTGCTTGAGAAGGCGACGCTCGACGACGCAGACCGCAGGTTCCTCGCCGGGCTGCAGGCCGGGGTTTGAATTCCCTGGCCGGTATCCGGCTATAATAGGCGGCTGCGCCCGATCGCAGCCCATGCCAAGAGCGTGCGTCCACGTGCACCACGCCTACAACGACACCAACAGGCCACCGCCATGAACACCAAGCCTTCCCTGAATACCCTTCTGCAGGACTTCGAGTCCGCGCAGGCCACCCGCGAGCTTCCCCAGTTTGGCCCGGGCGACACCGTCGTCGTCAACGTCAAGGTCAAGGAAGGCAACCGCGAGCGCATCCAGGCCTATGAGGGCGTGGTGATCGCGCGCACCAGCGCCGGCCTGAACTCCTCGTTCACCGTGCGCAAGATCTCCCACGGCTTCGGCGTCGAGCGCGTGTTCCAGGATCACAGCGCCGCGATTGATTCGGTCGAGGTGAAGCGCCGCGGCGCCGTGCGCGCCAGCAAGCTGTACTACCTGCGTGGCCTGGAAGGCCGCAAGGCGCGCATCAAGGAGGACCTGTCCGCCCGTGCCCGCGCCCGCAACGCCAAGGCCCGCGAGGACGCCGCCGCCGCTGCTGCGGCCGCGGCGGCTGCTGCCGAAGCGCCGGCCGAGTCGGCCGAGCCCGCCGCCGAGTAATTGGCTGCCGCCAGCCGGCGGCGCCCGCAGATCCACCGGAAGGCCCGCGAAAGCGGGCTTTCCGCGTTTTCGCGGCATCAACGGGATGCGACCACATGGTGGCGTAGGATCGGAGCCATGGAACAAGCAACGGAAACCGTGCGCCTTGACCTGTGGCTCTGGGCCGCCCGTTTCTTCAAGACCAGGGCGCTGGCCAAGCAGGCGATCGAGACCGGCAAGGTCGAAGTCGGCGGACAGCGTGCGAAGCCGGCGCGCGCGGTCCGGCTCGGCGACGCACTGCGCGTGGTGCGCGGCGAGGAGATCTTCGAGATCGAGGTGGCCGCGCTGTCCGACAGCCGCGGTCCCGCCCGGGTAGCGCAGACGCTCTACGTCGAAACGGAGCAGTCGCGGGCCGAGCGCCTCGAGCGCCTTGCCCGGCTGCGCGCCGAGCGCGCCGGCTATCGCCCGCCGGAGCAGAAGCCTGACAAGCGCGCGCGGCGGTTGATCCGGGCACTGGGCGACATCGACGCAAGCTGAGCATCCGGCGATCGCTCAGCCGGCCGGCCTTCCCTCGATCCGCTTCTTCCAGTCTTCGACGCGTCCCGAGGCGAGCCTGCGTTCAAGCAATTTGCGCCACGACGGCACCAGCGGCAGTTCCAGAGCTTCCTCCAGGCGCCCGGCATCGAGCACCCGTTCGGCCAGCAGGCGCATCAGGCGATTCAAGGGCCAGTCCGGGAACGGGCGTTCCATGAGCGCGATCTCGTCGCCCGCACTCGCGGCGCCGGCCTGGAGCACGCGGTAGTACCAGCCGGTCCGCCCGGTGTCCTGCACCCGGCGCGCCATGTCCGGCACGCCGAAGCGGTCGTTGAGCTTCCAGCACGGCTGCCGCCCCTGGCTGACCTCCAGCACCGCGTCGCCGAGCGTCCAGCGATCGCCCAAACAGACGTTGGATTCGTCCATTCCCCTGGTGCTGATGTTTTCACCGAACGCACCAGGCTCCGCCAGTACCGGCGAGTCTCCGAGTTCGGCGCGCCACGCCGCGTAGTGGTCGAAGGGATAGTGGTGCACGGCTTTGTCGACGCCGCCGTGTACCCGGGTGTCAGCTTGCTCATCGCCTTCCAGCCCCAGCGGTCCGATGTACACCTTCCCGGCGCGGGGCGTCTTGGCGATGGCGCTCCGCTTGCCGGGACGGGAGTAGGGGACGGCGACGCCGGTCAACAGGGCGCGTACCCGGACGCCATGAGGGGATGGGGCGTTCACGACAGGGTCTTGAGCCGGTACAGCGCTTCAAGCGCCTGCTTGGGGGTGAGTTCGTCCGGGTCGAGTGCAGCCAGGGCGTCCTGCACCGCGGAGGAGGGGGCGAACAGGCCGATCTGGCGCGGCTCGTCCAGGGCCTGCGGGCGCATGCCGCCGGCCTGGGTGTCGCTGCCGCGTTGTTCCAGCTCGGCCAGGCGCGCGCGGGCGTCGGCCACCACCGCCTTCGGCA
Source organism: Luteimonas sp. JM171 (assembly GCF_001717465.1). NCBI lineage: Bacteria > Pseudomonadati > Pseudomonadota > Gammaproteobacteria > Lysobacterales > Lysobacteraceae > Luteimonas > Luteimonas sp. JM171. Next base: position 1,924,046 of record NZ_CP017074.1, read on the forward strand.
GGCCGGCCAGCGCCGCGACCTGCAGGCCGAAGCTGCGGTTGGCCGGGCCATCCTTGACCGCGTGCATGAACACCAGCGAGTCGTCGTGCTCCACGGCGTCCAGGTGCACGTTGGCGATGCCGCTGCCCGGTTCCGCCAGCGCGGTCAGTTCGAAGTAATGGGTGGCGAAGAGGGTCATGCTGCGGTTGGCGTGCGCCAGGTGGCGCGCGCTGGCCTCGGCCAGCGCCAGGCCGTCGTAGGTCGAGGTGCCGCGGCCGATTTCGTCCATCAGAACCAGCGAGTGTTCGGTGGCGTGGTGGAGGATGTAGCTGGTCTCGGCCATTTCCACCATGAAGGTGGACTGGCCCTTCGCCAGGTCGTCGCCGGCGCCGATGCGGGTCAGGATGCGGTCGATGGGGCCGATGCGCGCGCTGGCCGCCGGCACGAAGCTGCCGATGTGCGCCAGCAGCACGATCAGCGCGTTCTGGCGCATGTAGGTGCTCTTGCCGCCCATGTTGGGGCCGGTGATCACCAGCATCCGGCGCTCGGGATGCAGCGCCAGGTCGTTGGGTTCGAACGGCTCCTCGCGCACCGCCTCCACCACCGGGTGGCGGCCGCGCTCGATCAGGATCCCCGGCTCGGCGGTGAGCGCCGGCCGCGACCAGTCCAGCATCTGGGCGCGCTCGGCGAAGCCGGCCAGCACGTCCAGCTCGCTGAGCGCGGCGGCGCAGCGCTTGAGCGGCTCCAGCCGGTGGTTGAGCGCGTCCAGCAGCTGCTCGTACAGCAGCCGCTCGCGCGCCAGCGCCCGCTCGCGCGCACTGAGTACCTTGTCCTCGAACTCCTTGAGCTCTTCGGTGATGTAGCGCTCGGCGTTGGTCAGCGTCTGGCGGCGCGTGTAGTGCGTCGGCGCCCTGGCCGCCTGCGCCTTGCTGATCTCGATGTAATAGCCGTGGACCCGGTTGTAGCCGAGCTTGAGGGTGGGGATGCCCGTGGCCTGGCGTTCGCGCGCTTCCAGGTCCACCAGGAACTGGTCGGCATTGGCGGAGAGGCCGCGCAGCTCATCCAGCTCGGCGTCGTGGCCTTCGGCGAACACGCCGCCGTCGCGGGCCAGCACCGGCGGCTGTTCGACCAGCGCGGTGGCGAGCAGGTGCGCTTCGGCTGCATGCTCGCCCAGGCCATCGGCCAGCGCCTGCAGCCGGGGCGAATCCAGCGGCGCCAGCAGCGAGCGCACTTGCGGCAGCATCGCCAGGCCGTCGCGCAGCGTGGACAGGTCGCGCGGCCGCGCCGAGCGCAGGGCGATGCGCGAGAGGATCCGCTCCATGTCGCCCAGGCCGCGGAACAGTTCGCGGATGTCCGCATCCGCTCCGCTGTCGAGCAGCGTCTGCACGCCGTGGTGGCGCTGCTCCAGGACCTGCCTGTCACGCAGCGGGCGGTGCAGCCAGCGCCGCAGCAGGCGCCCGCCCATCGGGGTCACCGTGGAATCGAGCACGCCCAGCAGGGTATTGCGGGTGTCGCCATCCACGCGCGTGTCGAGCTCGAGGTGGCGGCGCGTGGCGGCGTTCATGGCGATCGCGCCATCGCCGGTTTCCACCGCGATCGAGGTCAGGTGCGGCAGCTGCTGCTTCTGGGTTTCTTCCACGTAGCCGAGCAGCGCGCCGGCCGCGGCGATCGCCAGCGGCCGGTCCTCGATGCCGAAGCCGGTCAAATCATGCAGCTTGAAGAACTTCAGCAGCTGGCGGCGTCCGCTGTCGGGATCGAACAGCCACGGCGGGCGGGCGCGCAGGCCGCTGCGCTCGCCCAGGAAACCGGGCCAGCCTTCCTCGTCGGGCACCAGGATCTCGGCGGGGTCCAGCCGCGCCAGTTCGGCCTCCAGCTGGTCCTCGTTCTCCACCTCGTTGGCCAGGAATCGGCCGCCGGCCAGGTCCGCCCAGGCCAGCCCGTAGCCGCGCTTGCCGCGGGCCACCGCCAGCAGCAGGGTGTCACGGCGCTCGTTGAGCAGGGCCTCGTCGGTGACCGTGCCCGGGGTGACGATCCGCACCACCTTGCGTTCCACCAGCCCCTTGCTGGCAGCCGGATCACCGATCTGCTCGCAGATCGCCACCGACTCGCCCAGCGCCACCAGCCGCGCCAGGTAACCCTCGGCGGCGTGGTAGGGCACGCCGGCCATCGGGATCGGCTGGCCGGCGGAGTTGCCGCGCTGGGTCAGGGTGATGTCCAGCAGCTTCGCCGCCTTGCGCGCATCGTCGTAGAACAGCTCGTAGAAGTCGCCCATGCGGAAGAACAGCAGTTCATCCGGATGCTCCGCCTTGTTGGCGAAGTACTGCTTCATCAGCGGCGTGTGTTCGGGGGCAGGTCTGGCGGTGCGGTCGTTCAAGCAGGTCTCGGCGGGGGATCGGGTTCGGGCAGGGAATCCCCGATGATATCGTCTGCATCCGGATGGAGAACCCTGGAACGTGCTGGAAACGCTTCCCGATGGTTGGCAGGTACTCCCGCGCGACTTCTACCGGCGCCATCCGGTGGAGGTGGCGCCCGAGCTGCTGAACATGATCCTGGTGCGCGACGACGGCCGCGCCGGGCGGATCGTGGAAGTCGAGGCCTATGGCGGCGCGGACGATCCCGCCGCGCATTCCTACCGCGGCAAGACCGCGCGCAACGCCACCATGTTCGGCGAGCCGGGCCACCTGTACGTGTACTTCACCTATGGCATCCACTGGGGCTCGAACGCGGTGTGCGGTGAAGTGGGCGAGGGTACCGGGGTGCTGCTGCGGGCAATCGAGCCGATCCGCGGCATCGAGCTGATGCGGCCGCTGCGGCCCAAGGCCAGGCGCGACCGCGACATCGGCAGTGGCCCGGGCAAGCTGTCGCAGGCCATGGGCATCACCGGTGAGCTGGACGGCGCCGACCTGGTGGCGGCGGATCGTGGCGTCATCATCGTCACCGACGGGTTGCCGCCGCCGACCGAGCCGGTGGTCGGGCCGCGGATCGGGATCAGCCGGGCGAAGGAGTTCCCGTGGCGCTGGCACGTTCCGGACCACGACCACGTGTCGGTGCGTCCGCCGCGCCGTCCCCGTGCGCCGCGCCAATCGGGTCCTCGATCTGGATGAGGTTGCCGTGCTGCCACGCGTCCGCGCCCGGCAGCACGGGTATGAACGGCTTCAGTCCTCGGCCCAGTGGGAGAGATCCTGCTCGATCCGGTCGATGCCCTCCCACGGATCCTTGCGCCGGCGGCGCAGCATGGCGGGCACCTCGTCCAGGGTGAAGGCGTTGGCGCGCTTGAGTTTTGAAAGCGCGCCCCAGCCCAGCGGCATCGCCACCGGCGCACCGGGGCGGGCGCGCAGCGAGTACGACGCCACCGCGGTGGCGCCGCGCCCGTTGCGCAGGTAGTCCACGAAGATGCGCTTGTTGCGCAGGCGCTTGCTGGCGCTGGCCAGGAACCGGTGCGGCTCCGACTGCGCCAGCGCGTCGGCAAAACCGTGGGCGAAGCGCTTGGTCAGGTCCCAATCGCAGCCCGGATTGAGCGGCACCACCACGTGCAGGCCCTTGCCGCCGGACACGCGCAGGAACGATTCCAGCTCCAGCCCGGCCAGCAGCCGGCGGATGTCATTGGCCGCGCGCTTGACCTCGGCAAACGGCACGTCCGGCCCCGGGTCCAGGTCGAACACCACCCGGTCGGCTACGTCAGGGTTGGCGGCATGCGACCCCCACGGGTGGAACTCCAGCGCGTTGAACTGCACCAGCTCCATCAGCGCCGCCGCATCCTCCACCACCAGGTAGAAGGCGTTGGCCCCGCTTTCCTCCTTCAGCTTCACCGAGGACACCAGCTCCAGCCCGGCGGTGTGGTGCTTCTGGAAAAAGCACGGCTTGGCCACGCCGCTGGGGCAGCGGATGATCGACAGCGGCCGCCCGGCGATTTCCGGCAGCAGGTGGTCGAGCACCGCAGCGTAGTAGTCCCAGACCTGGCGCTTGCTGATCCCGTCTTCGGGGAACAGCACCTTGTTGGGGCTGGAGAGCTTGGGCAGGTCGCGGCCGGCTGTATCGGCCGGTTTGGCTTTCGGCGCCTTGCCGGCACCCGCTCCCCTGGATCGCGCTTTGGCAAGATCGGGCGCCTTCGCGCGGCTGCCGCGGTCCGAATCCGCCAGATCGTCCACGTCCTTGTCCCAGCGCACCGCCTTGAGCGAGGGCTGGCGCAGCAGTTGCTGGCGGCCGATGCCGCGGAAGAACACCTCCACCACGAACTTCGGCGCAAACCAGGTCGCCGTGCGCAGGTCGGTGTCGGTGGGGCCCACGTGCGCGGTCGGCTTCTTCCCGCCGCCATTGCCGAGCTTCTTCGTTACCTCGCGCATCAGCTCGTCGCTGAATCCGGTGCCCACGCGGCCCACGTACAGCCAACCGTGGTCCGGATCGGGCCTGGCCAGGAGCAGCGAGCCGAAGCCCTTGCGGCTGCCCTTGGGCGCGGTATAACCCACCACCGCGAACTCGTCGCTGGCCAGGCGCTTGGTCTTGCGCCAGTCGTTGCCGCGGCCGCCGTGGTAGGCCCGGTCGCCGCGCTTGGAAATGATGCCCTCGAAGTGCTGGTCGCCGGCAAGCTGGTAGGCGGCGTCGCCGTCAGCCTTGATATGGGAGCTGTACGCCAGCTGCTTCGGCGCATCTTCCAGCAACTCCTGCAGCAGCGCCTTGCGGTCGGTGAGCGCCGCCCGGGTGATGTCCACGCCGTCGATGTGCAGCAGGTCGAACAGCACCAGCGACAGCACGCCCTGGCGCTCCCCGGAGAGGGTGGACTGCAGCAGGTTGAAGTCGCTGGTGGCGCCCGCGCCGGCAATCAGCTCGCCGTCGAGCGCAGCGGATTTCAGGCCCAGCGCCTCGATGCCCGCGCGGATGTCCGGCAGCCGGTCGGTCCACTCCAGCGCATTGCGCGACCACAGCCGCGCCTTGCCATCGGCCACCGTGGCCAGGATCCGGTAGCCGTCCCACTTGAGTTCGTGCAGCCACTGGTCGCCGCGCGGCGGGCTTTCCCCCAGCTTGGCGAGCTGCGGCTCGAACGGCCCGGTGGGCGCTTCGGCCTCCTGGGCCCCGTCCCGCGCCAGCGCCTTCTTCTTCCACTGCCGGCGCCTGGGCCGCGCGGCCGGCACGGACTTCAGCCTGTGCCGCTTGGCCTTGCCGGTCCCCGCGCGCCTGGCATCTTCGGCCGGGGGAGGGGTGACGTCCGCGAGCAGGTCGTCGGCCTCCAGCTCGCCCGCGTAGTCATCCCTGTGCTTGAACAGCAGCCACTGCGGCTGCCGCGCCGGCTTGCCCGAACGCACAAGGTGCCAGCCGCCCTTGAGCTTCCGCCCGAACAGCTCGAAGCGCAGGTGGCCCTTGGCCAGTTGCGCCTCCGGATCGCCCTCGGTGGCCCAGATACCGTGGTCGAACTGCGCCACGTGTCCCCCGCCGTACTGGTCCCTGGGGATCTCGCCTTCGAAACCCGCGTAATCCAGCGGGTGGTCTTCCACCTCCACCGCCATCCGCTTCACCTGCGGGTCGTAGCTCGGCCCCTTGGGAACCGCCCAGCTCTTGAGCGCATCGCCCACCTGCAGGCGGAAGTCGTAATGGCGGCGGCTGGCGTGGTGCAGCTGCACCACGAAGATCGGCCGCTTGCCTTTCGGCGGTACCTTGCCCGGCTCCGGCTCGCGGGTCCTGTCGAAGCTGCGCTTGCGCCGGTAGTCCGCCAGGCTCATGGCGCGGCGGGCTTACTTGCCCAGGTGGCGGCGCACCGCATCGGCCGAGGTGCCCACCTGGTCCACCGCATCGCGCAGCTGCTGCTCGGACACGCCCAGCGCCCTGGTCCAGTACTGCCGCTCGTAGTCGGTGTTGACGTCAATGCGGTCGCGGTCGGGGGAGCCGGTCTTGTTCTTGTCGTCAGACATCGAAAAGCACCTTCGGGGCAGGGAGCCCCGACCATGCACCCGGTTTCGTCATTCCCTCGTGAACCAAAACTCAGGGCAACGCTGTATCTGGATGCTCCGGTTGTCGGGGACAGCGCGGCCGATACTGCGTCGGGGCGCCGGGCGGGGGTGGCCTCCAGTCTCCATGTCCCCCGGCCTCCGCTGCGCTGCGGCCTCCTCCTTTACTTACGACTGGAGGCCACCCCCACCCGACGCTCCAGTTTCCGTACCCGGGCAGCATCAAGTCCCGGGAGGCGCGGGGGTCGGCACTACGCCCCCGGCGTCCAGCGTTTGCCATGGAACCGACGTCCCGCGCGCCGGCCCGGGCTTCTCCCGCGTCGAGCGTAGAGCCGACCTGCCGCACCCCGCGACCCAACCGATGCCCCAACCCTCCGAAGCCGAGCCCCGCCGTGGCCGGGAGGCCTTTTCGCGTAAGTAAAGGAGGAGGCCGTAGCGCAGCGGAGGCCGGGGGACATGGAGCGAAAAGGCCTCCCGGCCGCGGCGGGGCCCCTCAGCTCAGGCCGCACCCGTGCAGTCTCAACTCCTGAGTCACGCAAATCCGACACTCCAGCCCCCATCCGCCCGCCGCCACCGCATGAACGCCATCGTCCACGAACGCCCCCTTCCAACACCCGCCCCCTCCGGTACCCGCTTGGCCCAGCGCCTGGCCGACCGCTATGGCGACCGCATCACCGGCCACTTCACCATCCCCGCCCATCCCGCCGACATCCGCCCCCTGCCGCAGGACCTGCCGCCCGCCCTGGCCGACGCCCTGCGCAGCCGCGGCATCAAGTCGCTCTATTCGCACCAAGCCGAAGCGTGGAAAGCGGCCCGGGCCGGCCGCCACCTGGTGGTGGCCACGCCCACCGCCTCCGGAAAATCGCTGTGCTACACGCTGCCGGTGGTGGCCGGCGCGATGGAGCAGGGCGCCAAGGCGCTGTACCTGTTCCCGACCAAGGCCCTGGCCCAGGACCAGGTGGCCGAGCTGCTTGAGCTCAATGCCGCCGGCAGCCTTGGCCTGCGCGCGGCCACCTTCGACGGTGACACCCCGGGCGATGCGCGCCAGGCGATCCGCATCAACGGCGACATCGTGGTCAGCAACCCCGACATGCTCCACCAGGCGATCCTGCCGCACCACACCAAGTGGGCGCAGTTCTTCGAGAACCTGCGCTACGTGGTGATCGACGAGATCCACACCTACCGCGGCGTGTTCGGCGCCCACGTGGCCAACGTGATCAGGCGGCTCAAGCGGGTGTGCGCGTTCTACGGCGTGCGCCCGCAGTTCATCCTGTGCTCGGCCACCATCGGCAACGCGGCCGAACATGGCCAGGCGCTGATCGAGGACGAGCTGGAGGCCATCAGCGAAAGCGGCGCACCGAGCGGCGCCAAGCACATCCTGCTCTGGAACCCGCCGGTGGTGAACCCGGACCTGGGCCTGCGCGCCTCCGCGCGCTCGCAGTCCAACCGCATCGCGCGGCTGGCGATCCGCTCCGGGCTCAAAACCCTGGTGTTCTGCCAGACCCGGCTGATGGTGGAGGTGCTCACCAAGTACCTGAAGGAGGTGTTCGACAACGACCCGCGCAAGCCGCGGCGCATCCGCGCCTACCGCGGGGGCTACATCCCCACCGAGCGGCGCGAGGTGGAGCGGGAGATGCGCTCGGGGCGGGTGGACGGCATCGTCAGCACCTCGGCGCTGGAGCTGGGCGTGGACATCGGCAGCCTGGACGTGGTGGTGCTCAACGGCTACCCGGGCTCGATCGCCCAGACCTGGCAGCGCTTCGGGCGCGCGGGGCGGCGGCAGCAGCCTTCGATCGGGGTGCTGGTGGCCAGCAGCCAGCCGCTGGACCAGTACGTGGTGCGGCACCCGGAGTTCTTTGCAGATGCCACGCCCGAGCAGGCGCGGATCGAACCCGACCAGCCGCTGGTGCTGATGGACCACATCCGCTGCGCCGCCTTCGAGCTGCCGTTCCTGGAGGGCGAGGGCTTCGGCCCGGTGGATGCGGGCCCGTGGCTGGAGGTGCTGGCCGAGAGCGGCGTGCTGCACCAGGAGGGCGGGCGCTGGGAATGGATCGCCGACAGCTATCCGGCCCAGGCGGTGAACCTGCGGGCAGTGGCCGACGGCAACTTCGTGGTGGTCGACCGCACCGACGGCCGCCAGACCATCATCGCCGAGGTGGACTACTCCGCCGCCGCGCTGACTCTGTATGAAGGCGCGATCCACATGGTCCAGTCCGAGCCGTTCCAGGTCGAGCGCCTGGACTGGGAGGGCCGCAAGGCCTACGTGCGCCGCACCCATGTGGACTACTACACCGATGCCATCGACTACACCAAGCTCAAGGTGCTGGACGAGGCCGACGGCGCGCCGGGCGGGCAGGGCAGCACCCACCATGGCGAGGTGCACGTGGTGCGCCGCGTTTCCGGCTACAAGAAGATCCGCTTCCACACCCACGAGAACATCGGCTACGGGCCGGTGAACCTGCCCGACCAGGAGCTGCACACCACCGCCGTGTGGTGGCAGCTGCCGCAGCGGGTGCTGGACCGCTGCTTCGACAGCCGCGAGGACGCGCTCGACGGATTCCTCGGCGCCGCCTACGCGCTGCACCTGGTGGCGATGGTGTCGGTGATGGCCGAGGGCCGGGACCTGCAGAAGGCGGTGGGCAGCGGAGACGGCGCCTGGTTCGTGGCTGCCGACCTGGGGGGCCGCGGGCAGCTGCGCTCGGCCGAGGATGGCAGCGTGGCCCCGGATGAAGTGCGCGGCTTCACCCCCACCATCTTCCTCTACGACAATCATCCCGGCGGGGTGGGGCTCTCGCTGCCGCTGTTCGAGCGCCGCGAGGAGCTGCGCCAGCATGCGCTTGGCCTGGTCCGCGGCTGCGCCTGCAAGGCCGGCTGCCCCGGCTGCGTGGGGCCGGTGCTGGCTTCGGCTGAAGTCGACGACGGCACCACCGCCAAGGCCGCGGCGCTCACCGTCCTCGAGCTGCTCGGAGAGCCGGCGTGACGGCACTGGCACACAAGCTGGCGCGGTTGAAGCAGCAGGCCGGCGGTGCTGCTCCTTCCGCTGGTTCCGTACATCGTTTGAGCCCGCAGCCGGTGGAAACGCCGGTACGGCCTGGCGCGCAGCCCATCCGTCCCGCAGCTGGAGCAGAGCGCAGCCCTTCCGGGCGGATCGAAGAGGCCCCGGCTCCCATATGGGAGCGTGCGCCTGACCCGGCGCCCGGGGCCGCGGAGCGCCATGCCCGCCAGGTGGCCCAGCTGCGCAAGCTGATGGGCCTGCGCCCCGGAGCCAGGGACTGGCAGGCGCCCAGCCGCGACCGCACCCTGGACGGGGAGGAGATCGCACCCGGCCTGCGCCGGATCGAGATCCGCCAACCGGCGCAGCCGCCCGCCGACGTGCTGGATCTCTCCGAACTGCGGCACGAGCCCACTGAAGCCTCGCGAATCCTCGCCTTCGACACCGAAACCACCGGCCTGGCCGGTGGCACCGGCACCCGCGCCTTCATGATCGGCGCCGCCGACTGGCACGACGGCAGCCTGCGCATCCGCCAGCTGCTGATGACCACGCTCGGCGCCGAGCGCGCGATGCTGGCCGAGTTCGCGCGCTGGCTGTCAGACGATACGGTGCTGCTGTCCTACAACGGCAAGTCCTACGACCGCCCGCTGCTCTCCACCCGCTACACCCTGGCGCGGCTGCCGGATCCGGTGATCGGCCGCGCCCACATCGACCTCCTGCACCCCGCCCGCCGCCGCTGGCGCGGCGTATGGGAGAACTGCCGCCTGGCCACCATCGAACGCCAGGTGCTGGGCGTGGTGCGCGAGGACGACCTGCCCGGCAGCGAGGCCCCCGCCGCCTGGCTCTCGTACCTTCGCGGCGGCAGCGCCGAGAAGCTGCGCCGCGTGGGCCACCACAACGCCCAGGACCTGCGCAGCCTCACCGGCCTGCTCGAGCACTTCGTCAACCTCGCCGAACGCAGTCTTCCCCTGTAGGAGCGCGTCTTACGCGCGAAGCCGCGAGACTCCCGGAACACCGTGCAAGTCGAGGGTCCGGCGGGGCAGCCCTTTGCGGGACTGTCCGCGACATGGACGTCGCGGACAAGCCTACATGGACGTATTCACGGCGTGTCCCGCAAAGGGCTGCCCCGCCGGACCGCCCGCGAAAGTAAACAACCGTGACCGAACTCGCCCGGAAGAATCAGGCCTCCGCCTCTTCCTCGTCGTCCCTGTACGCGTCGATCGGCAGGCACGAGCACATGACATTCTTGTCCCCGTGCACGTTGTCCACCCGCGCCACCGGCGGCCAGTACTTGTTCTGGTACAGCGACTTGAGCGGGAACGCCGCCAGCTCGCGCGGATAGCTCCGCATCCACTCGCTGGCGCTGACCTGGGCCGCCGTGTGCGGTGCATGCACCAGCGGGTTGTCGTCGCGCTCCAGGCGACCGTCCTCAATCGCGCGGATCTCCTCGCGGATCTCGATCATCGCGTCGATGAACCGGTCAAGCTCCGCCATCGACTCGCTCTCGGTCGGCTCCACCATCAGCGTGCCCGCCACCGGGAAGCTCAGGGTGGGCGCGTGGAAGCCGAAGTCGATCAACCGCTTGGTCACGTCCTCGGCGCTGACGCCGCTGGAGTCCTTGAGCGGGCGCAGGTCCAGGATGCACTCGTGCGCCACCAGCCCGCCGCGGCCCGCGTACAGCGTCTCGTAATGGTCGGCCAGGCGCTTTGAAACGTAGTTCGCGTTGAGCAGCGCCACCTGGCTGGCCTTGCGCAGGCCCGAGGCGCCCATCATCACGATGTACATCCAGCTGATCGGCAGGATGCTGGCCGAACCGAACGTCGCCGCCGACACCATCCCGCCCTTGGCCTCGCCGCCGTTGCCGAACGCCTTGGGCAGGAACGGCGCCAGGTGCGACTTCACCGCGCACGGGCCGACGCCCGGGCCGCCGCCCCCGTGCGGGATGCAGAAGGTCTTGTGCAGGTTGAGATGCGACACGTCCGAACCCCAAGCGCCCGGCTTGGCCAGGCCCACCATGGCGTTGAGGTTGGCGCCGTCGGTGTACACCTGGCCGCCGTTGGCATGCACGATCTCGCAGATCTCCACGATCGCCTTCTCGAACACGCCGTGCGTGGAGGGGTAGGTGATCATGATCGCGGACAGCTTGTCCTTGTGCTTCTCGGCCTTGGCGCGCAGGTCCTCGACGTCGACGTTGCCGTTCTCGTCGCACTTCACCACCACCACCCGCATCCCGGCCATCTGCGCCGAAGCGGGGTTGGTGCCGTGCGCGGACTCGGGGATCAGGCACACGTCGCGCTGCCCCTCGCCGCGCGAGGCGTGGTAGGCCTGGATCGCCATCAGCCCGGCGAACTCGCCCTGGGCGCCCGAGTTGGGCTGGAAGCTCACCGCGTCGTAGCCGGTGATCTCGGCCAGCATCTTCTCCAGGCCGTCGATCAGCTCCCTGTAGCCCTCGGCCTGCTCGGCCGGCGCCAGCGGATGGATGTTGGCGAACTCCGGCCAGGTGATCGGCACCATCTCCGCGGTCGCGTTGAGCTTCATGGTGCACGAGCCGAGCGGGATCATGGTGCGGTCCAGCGCCAGGTCCTTGTCGGCCAGCTGGCGCATGTAGCGCAGCAGCTCGTGCTCGCTGTGGTGGGTATTGAACACCGGGTGCTGCATGAACTCCGACTCGCGGCGCAGCGCAGCGGGCAGGGCGTCCGGCGTTACCGCATCCAGCGCGTCGATGTCGTCGATCTTCGCGCCGAACAGGCCGGCCAGCTCGATCACGTCCGCCCGGGTGGTGGTCTCGTCCAGGCTGATGCCGATGCTGCCGTCATCGATACGGCGCAGGTTGATGCCCGCGTCCAGCGCCTTGCCGATCACCGCGTTGGCGTCAACGCCGGTGATGTGCAGGGTGTCGAAGAAATCACCGCCCACGGACACGCCGGCCTTGCCCAGCGCGGCGGCCAGGATCGCGGTGAAGCGGTGGGTGCGCGCGGCGATGCGCTTGAGGCCGTCCGGGCCGTGGTACACGGCGTACATGCCGGCCATCACCGCCAGCAGCACCTGCGCGGTGCAGATATTGCTGGTGGCCTTCTCGCGGCGGATGTGCTGCTCGCGGGTCTGCAGGGTGAGACGGTAGGCGGGGTTGCCCTCGGTGTCGATCGACACCCCGATCAGTCGGCCCGGCATGTTGCGCTTGTACGCGTCGCGGCAGGCCAGGAACGCTGCGTGCGGGCCGCCGAATCCGAACGGCACGCCGAAGCGCTGGGTGTTGCCGACCACGATGTCCGCGTCCCAGTCGCCCGGCGAGGCGATGAGCGCCAGGGCAAGCAGGTCGACGCTGACCGTCACCAAACCGCCGCGCTCGTGGATCTTCTTCGTCAGCTCGCGGTAATCGCGCACGGTGCCAAAGGTGTCCGGGTACTGCAGCAGCACCGCATAGCAATCCACCTCGGCGGCCTTTTCTTCCGGGCCGACCTCAAGCTCGATGCCCAGGCCCGCGGCGCGGGTGCGCAGCACTTCCAGCGTCTGCGGATGCACGCGCTCGGACACGTAGTACACGTTCGACTTCGAGCGGCCCGCGCGCTTGGCCAGGGTCATCGCCTCCGCGGCGGCGGTGGCCTCGTCCAGCAGCGAGGCGTTGGCGATGTCCATGCCGGTCAAGTCGGCGCACATGGTCTGGAAGTTGATCAGCGCTTCCATCCGGCCCTGCGAGATCTCCGCCTGGTAGGGGGTGTAGGCGGTGTACCAGGCCGGGTTCTCGAGGATGTTGCGCAGGATCACCTGCGGCACGTGGGTGCCGTAGTAGCCTTGGCCGATGAAGCTGCGGTAGACCTTGTTCCTGTCGGCGATCGCGCGGATCTTCGCCAGCGCCTCTTCCTCGGTCATCGGATCGGGCAGGTCCAGGCCATCGTTGCGGATCGAGGGCGGCACCACGGCGTCGGTCAGCGCTTCGAGCGATTCGGCGCCGACCACTTCGAGCATGCGGGCGATTTCCTCGTCGTCCGGGCCTATGTGGCGACCGACGAAGGCGTCGTGCTGCTCGAGGTCGCGAAGGGAGTGCTTGGGGCTGGTGGTCATGGCGGGCATCCGGCGGGCAATGGGGGCGGGTGTCCGGCGGGATCCTGGCCGCGATGGCGGCCGGACCGGCCGGTCCGGTTTGCCCCTCTGTCCTTTTGCCTGAGAGTTTGGAGGCGCAGGTGCTGCTCCTCGTGCCCCTTCGGCGCCGGCCCGAAGCCGGTCTCTCCAGAGTTGTGCTGCCTGGGTGGTATCTGGCCTGAGCGATTACGGGCGTTGCGCCTTCGGCAGCCGGGGAAGCCGGCTTCTCCCACCACGGATAGCCCGTGATTATAGCCTGCCGGCCCGTCGCACCGCGTTAAACTAGCGCGTTCGCTCCTCCCCACGAGCCCCCATGACCCACAGCAGTCCCCGGCCCGAAGCCGGGCCCGCGTGGCCGCGCGGCCTGCCCTGGCTGCTGGCCGGGCTGGCCATGTTCGGCCCGTTCACGATCGACACCATCTTCCCCGCCTTCGTGCAGATGGGCGAGGACCTGCGCGCCGACAAACTGGCGATGCAGCAGACGATCAGCGTCTACCTGTTCGCCTACGCCCTGATGAGCGTGGTGCATGGCCCGCTGTCCGACGCCATCGGCCGCAGGCGCGTGATCCTGGGCGGGCTGGTGGTGTTCACCCTGGCCTCGGCCGGCTGCGCCATTGCCGATGACATGGCTACCCTGCTGGTGTTCCGCGCGCTGCAGGGCCTGTCGGCAGGCGTGGGCGTGGTGGTGGGCAGGGCGGTGATCCGCGACCTCTACGACGGCCCCAACGCCCAGCGCCTGCTCAGCCAGGTCTCCATGATCTTCGGCATCGCGCCCGCCATCGCCCCCATCATCGGCGGCTGGATCCTCGGCTGGGCCCGGTGGCCGGCGATCTTCTGGTTCCTGGTGCTGTTCTCCCTGGCCCTGCTGCTGGCCACCTGGCGCTGGCTGCCCGAGACGTTGCCTCCGCCCCAGCGTCGCTCGCTGGCCCCGCGCCACCTCCTGCGCGACTACCTGGGGATCTTCCGCAACGCCCGCTTCGGCCGCCTGGCCGCCGCCAGCGCCTTCAACTTCGCCGCCCTGTTCCTGTTCATCGCCTCGGCCCCGGCCTTCGTCATGGACATCCTGGGCCTGGACGAAGGCCAGTTCGGCTGGTTCTTCGTCCCCATGATCAGCGGGATGATGACCGGGGCCTGGGTGTCGGGGCGCACCGCGGGCCGCATCGAGGGCATCACCCTGGCCAACATCGGCTTCGCCTGCAGCGCCGTCGCCATTGCCGGCAACATCCTCTACTACCTGCTCGTCGACGACCCCTCCATCCCCTGGGCCGTCCTCCCCCTCGTCCTCAACGCCTTCGGCATCGCCCTGGTCTTTCCGATCGTCACCCTGGCGATCCTGGACATGTTCCCCGCCCAGCGCGGCGCCGCCGCCTCCCTCCAGGCCTTCACCGGCCTGCTCCTCAACGCCGTCATCGCCGGGGTCCTCTCACCCCTGGTCAGCGCCACCGGCTTCGGCCTCGCCAGCCTCGCGGCGTCCTTCCTGGTGATTGGATGGATCTTCTGGCGCTGGGAAACCCGCACCGGCCGCGTCCGCCCCAAGGTGCCGGCCGAGCCCGCGGCGTTGGAGCCGACGGATCATCTGTAGGGTGCCGCTTATAACGAAGCGGCAGAATTCACCGTTGGGATGAGCCGTGACCTGCCGGCGGGGGTGTCGCGTCAAGCAATACAAGGATGTAGCGCGCGCGTCAGGGGAGGACGCCCTGCCGCGCGAAAAGCGACACCCCCGCCGGCAGGGCACGGTGTCCAACCGAAGGCCCGTTCCAGATCACTGGATGGTCAGCTACCGCCCGGCCACCCGCAGGCCAGCCCTTCGTTCTGCGCCTCCAGCCACGACTGCAGCGGCGCGAAATACTCCAGCACCGCCGACGCATCCATCTGCTCGCCGCCGCTGATCTCGCGCATCGTCTCCTGCCACGTCTGCCCCGCACCGCGGCTGAGCATCGTCCAGAACCGCTCGCCGGCCGCCTCGCTGCCGTGGAAATTGCACTCGTGCAGCGGCCCGTCATACCCGCTCGCACTGCACAGCGCCTTGTAGAACTGGAACTGCAGCACGTGTGACAGGAAATAGCGCGTATAAGGCGTGTTCCCCGGTACGTGGTACTTCGCGCCCGGATCAAAGAACTCCTCGCCGCGCGGCTCCGCGGGCGCGACACCCTGGTAACGTGCCTTCAGCTCCCACCATGCCTGGTTGTAGTTCTCCGGCGTGATCGAGCCGTCGAACACCCCCCAGCGCCAGCGGTCGATCATCAGCCCGAACGGCAGGAACGCCACCTTCGACAGCGCCATCCGCATCTGCGAATTGATCAGCGCCGCCTGGCCCTGCGCCTGTTCCTCCACCAGCCCGATCGAGGCCAGGTACTCGGGCGTCATCGACAGCACGATCACGTCCCCGATCGCCTCGTGGAAGCCGTCGTGCGCGCCGGCCTGGAACAGCGGCGGCTGGTCCTTGTAGGCCAGGAAGTAATAGATGTGGCCAAGCTCGTGGTAGATCGTGGTGAAGTTTTCCTCGTTCGGCTCGATGCACATCTTGATGCGCACGTCCTCGTCCATGTCCATCGGCCAGGCGCTGGCGTGGCACACCACGTCACGGTCGCGCGGCTTGGTGAACTGGCTGTTGGCCCAGAACGGGTCGGGCAGCTCCGGCATCCCCAGCGACGTGTAGAACTCCTCCGCGCGGCGGGTCATCCGCACCGCCATGTCGTGCTGGGCCTGGCGCTCGATCTCGACCCGCTCGGCCACGGTCGGCAGCGTGCCCGTGGCAGCCGCCCGGTTGTCGAGCACGGCCTGGTACTGCGCCTCAAGCGCGCCGGTCACATCCAGGCTGCCGGCGTTGGGGTAGGGCTCCAGGATGTCCCACAGGTTGCTCCAGTCCTGCTGCCACATGTTGCCCATCAGGTGCGCCGGCAGCAGCCCGTCCACCGAGCCCTGGTCCGGGTAGCGCGCCTCCAGCCGGTTGCGGGCATAGCAGTGCAGCTGCTCGTAAAGCGGCTTGACCTGGCCCCACAGGCGGTCGGCCTCGGCTGCGATCTCCACCGGGCTCATGTCGTAGCCCGAGCGCCACATCTCGCCGGCGTCGGCGTAGCCCATCTCGCGCGCGCCCTCGTTCACCAGCTCCACGAAGCGCGCATAGTCATCGCGCATCGGCTGGGCAATCGAATGCCAGCCCTGCCACGCGTCCAGCTGCTCGTCGTAGTCGCGGCTGGTGCGCAGCACTTCCTCAAGTTGCCCCAGCTGGCGGCAGTTGTCCGGATCGCCTTCCACACAGTAGGCGCCTGCGCCGTACATGCCTTCCATGCGGGTGGCGATGGTGGTCAGCTCGGCCAGGCGCTCGGGATCACGCGGGGCGGGCATGGCGGTGTTGAGCTTGAGCAGGCGGATCGCCCGCGCCGTCTCCGGCGACATCTCCTGGCCTTCGAAGCGGCGCGCCTGCTCGATCCAGCCGTTGAGGGCAGTCAGCCAGCGCTCGTTGCCCTTGGCCGCCAGCAGCTGGCTGTCCTGGTTGATATAGGTCGAAGAAATCCACTGGGACGCGGTCATCTCGCGGTACATCGCGCGCATTTCGTCGTTGACGCGCGCCACGAACTGGTCCGCGGTCTCGTCTTCGGGCACCCCGGCAACCGGAGGCGCCTGGGTGGCATCGCGCTCACAGGCGGGCAGGGCCAGGCAGACGGAAATGGCCAGGAGGCAGCTCAGGCGGCGGAGGTTCACGGTCAGATCCTGTTGCGACGTAAGCCGCGGCAGTGGTGGAAGCGCGCAGGCTAGGTGAGCCCCGGCGGGTCCGCAAGTGTTCCGACGCCGGCGGCGGCCCGGATCCGCTCGCGCAGGCGCTGGCAGCGCCGCTGGATCTTGGCGCGCATCAGCGGCCACGCCCAGCGCGAGAGTGGCACCAGTTCGCGCCCGGAAACGGTGGATTTGAGGTCCACGCAGACCAGCCCCAGGCCGCCGTCCCGCTCCACGACCACCAGGTTGCCGGCGTTGAGGTCCGACAGCGGGATGCGGTTGGCCAGCAGCCAGGCCTCGAATCCGTCCAGGGCGAGGACCAGCGCGGTGGGGTCGAAGCCGCCGGGCCCACGCCCGAGCAGGGAGGCGATGCTCGGCGCCGGCCGGCCACTGGCATCGGCGGCCAGGCGAGCCCGCAACGCCGTCCCCGCGCCGGTCTGCACGATCCCGATGCAGGGCGCCACGCGCCCAAGCAGGTCATCGCCCATGCGCGCATGCAGGCGGCGCCATGCCAGCAGTTCGGTCGCGTTCAAACCGAACCGGGGGAACCGGCGGGAGAGCGCATGGCGCACGCGGCGGCGCCAGTAACGGCGCATGCCGGGCTGCGGCCGCAGCTCGTATTTCAGGCAGTGCCCCGGCAGGTCCGGATCCAGGACGCATACGCGGTTGGCGCCGCGGGCGATGACCCGCATCCCCTGCCAGCGCGCGTCCGCGTCGCCGCTCATGAGCGCGGCTGCCAGCCCTCCGGCGCGGGTGGCAGCAGGCCGCGCTCGTCCAGCCACGCGCGGGCGTCCTCGGCGTCGCGCTCGAACCAGGCGCGGGTGCTGCCCAGCCGGAAGCTGTAGCCCCAGCTGTCCATGTCCGCCATCAGGCGGTCCCGGCCCACGCCGGGGATGTGGTCGGCCAGCAGGATCTGCAGGTAGCAGGTGGCGTCTTCCTCGGCCACCGAATCGGTGGCGTCGGTATGCACCCGGGCCCGTTGCTCGGGCGGCAGAACGATCAGATGGCAGGCCTCGTGCAGCATCGAGTGCACCGGCGTATCGGGGCGCACGAACACTTCGCTGGCGATGATCCCGGCCTCGGGCTCGCCCCAGTAGCTGCCGGGGATCGGCGCGCCCTCGTCGACCAGTGTCAGCGTCAGCCCGTGGTGGGCAAGCACGCGGGCCCCGTCAGCGGCCTGGATGTCGCGCAGGCACAGGACGCTGGCTTCCGCCTCCGGCGTGCCGGGCTCGGCGGCCAGCGCCGGGCGGGTGACCATGCGGGCCGCTCAGGCGGTGCCCGAACGCTCGTCGGGCAGCGCCACGGAGATGTCGAGCACGTCGTGCTCGCCCTCCTTCACCAGGTCCACCTTGACCGCCTCGGCGTCGATGCTCACGTACTTGCGGATCACTTCCAGCAGTTCGCGCTGCAGCAGCGGCAGGTAGTCCGGGGCGCCGCGGCTGCTGCGCTCCTGGGCCACGATGATCCGCAATCGCTCCTTGGCGATCGACGCCGTGTTCTTCTTGGTCTTCAGGAAGTCGAACAGTCCCATTGCCTCAACCCCCGAACAGCTTGCTGAAGAACCCCTTCTTCTCCAGCTGGGTGAACCGCATGGGCCGCTCCTCGCCCAGCAGCCGCGCGACCGCGTCCTCGTACGCCTGCCCGGCGCCCGAATCCTGCGCCAGGATCACCGGCTCGCCCTTGTTGGAGGCGTTGAGCACGTCGGTCGACTCGGGGATCACGCCGATGGTCTTCAGGCCCAGCACTTCCTCCACGTCCGCGACCGAGAGCATTTCCCCGGTTTCCACGCGCGCGGGGCTGTAGCGGGTGAGCAGGAGGTATTCGTCCACGCGCTCGCCGGCCTCGGCGCGGCGGGTCTTGGACTGCAGCAGGCCGATGATGCGGTCGGAGTCGCGCACCGAAGAAACTTCCGGGTTGACCACCACGATCGCCTTGTCGGCGAAGTACATGGCCAGGAACGCGCCCTTCTCGATGCCGGCGGGGGAGTCGGCGACGATGTATTCAAAGCCATCGTCGGCCAGCTCCTTGAGCACCCGTTCCACGCCCTCGCGGGTCAGCGCGTCCTTGTCGCGGGTCTGCGAGGCGGCCAGGATGAACAGGTTGTCGAAGCGCTTGTCCTTGATCAGCGCCTGCTTGAGCGAAGCCTCGCCCTGCACCACGTTGACGAAGTCGTACACCACCCGGCGCTCGCAGCCCATGATCAGGTCGAGGTTGCGCAGGCCAACGTCGAAATCGATCACCGCGGTCTTCTTGCCGCGCCGGGCCAGTCCGCTGGCAATGCTGGCGCTGGTGGTGGTCTTGCCAACGCCGCCCTTGCCGGAGGTGACTACGATGATCTCGGCCAATGTCGTGCTCTCCGTATTGTTCTTCTGATGGTTCGCGGAGCGCGGCTCAGTCGAGCGCGGCGATCCGCAATTCGTCTCCATCCAGCCAGACCTGGGCGGCCTTGCCGTGGAGCTCGCGGGGGATATCTTCCAGCACTTTGTACTGCCCGGCCACCGCCACCAGTTCGGCGTGGAAGGCGCGGCAGAAAATCCTCGCCTTGTCGTTGCCCTGGGCGCCGGCCAGGGCGCGGCCGCGCAGGGGGCCGTAGATGTGGATCGAGCCGTCGGCCAGCACCTCCGCGCCCGGGCTGACGGCGCCCAGCACCGTCAGGTCGCGGTTGTCGGCATAGACCTGCTGGCCCGAACGCACCGGGACCTGCTGGATCAGGCCGGGCTGGCCGCTGGCGGGCTGCGGGGCGGGCGCCGGCGCGGCGGCCGGCTCCGGGGCCGGGGCCGGGGCCGGGGCCGGCGGGGGCGGCTCGGGCGCTGCGCCGCCGGCGCGCTCGTACTGGGCGCGGAAGCGCGCGAGCACCGGCAGGCCCAGGCGAACGGCCAGGGCCTCGTTGTCGCTGCTGCCCCAGGCCAGCGCCACCGGCAGGGCGCCGGCGTCACGCAGGGCGTCCATCAGGGCCCGCGCGCTGGATTCATCCGGCAGCGCGGGGAGGCCGCCGAAGTCGATCACGAGCGCAGCGCGGTCGAACAGCTTGGGCGCGCGCTGCACCCGCTCGCGCATTTCCGCGGCCAGCCGGGCCACGTCCAGGGTGCGCACGCGCAGGTTGGCAATGCCGACCTGGCCGAACTTCAGTTCGCCGGCCGGCTCGAAATCCGCTGCCGCCACGCTCAGGTCCCCGTCGCTCGCTGGGGCCCGCCACCGCCGCGCTGGCGCGGCTGCAGCAGCCAGGGGACGTTGGGCAGCTGACCGCGGTAGCGCTCGCGCACCCACGGGTAGCTGCACATGGGCTTGGCCAGCATGGAGGCGCGCACGCCGGTTTCGGGCATCACGTGCTGGCCTTCCTCCTGGAAGCCGAAGCTGCCGTGGAACAGGCGCGCCGGGTCGTTGTCGTGCTCGATCAGCACCTCGCAGGCCAGCAGCGGCCAGCGGACCTCGGCAAAGCTCTGCACGTCGGCGTAGAACGCGCGGCCCACGCCACCACCCCGGCGGCGGCTGGCCACCACGATGCGGTCGATGTAGAAGAACGACTCGTGGCGCTCGCGGAACCACGCGAAGTTGCTGCTGTCATGGTCCGAATCCGGGCCGAATCCCACCAGGAACCCGGCCATGTTGCCGTCGCGTTCGGCCACGCGGAAATAATCCGCGGTGTCGAAAATGCGGCGCAGGCGGGCAGCATCCAGCGGCAGGATCGCTGGCCCGGCGGCGTTGTTGAGGGCAAGGATTGAATCCAGCTCGTGTTCGTACACGTCGCGGATCAGCGTCGACATTCAAGGCTCCGGGATTTCCGCCCCGCTTGGGGAAGCAGCTGCGTGGCAGCAACCCGGATTATCGCACAGGCGCGACCGCGCAGCGAGCCGGCGGAGCCATGCGCGGGCCGCTTTCGCGCGCTCCAGGCGCGGCCGGCCGGAGGCCACCGTGCCCTTCCGCCCTTGCACTGGAGGGTGGCCTCGGATAACCCTGCTCACCCCTTGCGATCCGCGACGGAAGACGGCTTGGTCCAACCCGGAAACAGCCAGATGCTGCGCTACGCCGGCCTGTTCACATGGGCGGCGGTCGGGCTGTGGCTGATCATCTTCCTGATCGACCCGCAGGCCCTGCCGCTCGAACACGGCGAGCCCCTGTGGCAGCTCGTGCGCTGGCTGGTGGTGTACCTGCTGTTCGGGATCGCGTATTGGCGCATCACCCGCGCGCTGGGGGACCGCAAGCCCGGGATCTGGGACCACACCGGACTGCTGCTGCTGACCCTGTGCGCCATTGGCGTGAGCTATTTCTCCGGTACTGCGCTGGGCAGCATCCTGCTGATGGTGGTCGCGGGGCTGCTGCCGTGGATCCTGCCGCTCCGGGTCGGGGTGCTGTGGCTCATCGTCGGCAACCTGGCGGTGCTGCCGATCTACATCGGCCCGCTCGGCTTCCCGCTGGTGATGGGGGTGCTGCAGGCGCTGGGATACATGGGCTTTTCCAGCTTCGTGTTCACCACCGCGCTGGTCGCCCGCCGCCAGGCGCAGGCCCGAGACGAGCAGCGCCGGCTGAACGCCGAGCTGCGCGCCACCCGGGCACTCCTGGCCGAGAGCGTCCGGGTGAACGAGCGCACCCGCATCGCCCGCGAGCTGCATGACCTGCTCGGGCACCACCTGACCGCCCTGAGCCTGAACCTGGAAGTGGCCAACCACCTGACCTCCGGCGCCGCCCAGGAGCACGTCAGCCAGGCCCATACCCTGGCCAAGCTGCTGCTGAGCGACGTGCGCGAGGCGGTCAGCCGGATCCGCGAAGACGATGCCATCGACATGGTGGCCACCCTGCGTCCGCTTGCCGAGCACATGCCCGCGCTGCAGGTGGACATGCACATGCCCGAGCCGTTCCTGCTCGACGATGCCGAGCGCGCCCACGTGTTGCTGCGCTGCACCCAGGAAATCATCACCAATACCGTGCGCCACGCCCAGGCCTCGCGGCTGGAGCTGGACTACCGCCTCGCCGATGGCCGGGTGCTGCTCAGCGCCCGCGACGACGGCCGCGGTGCCGATCCGGGCCGCTTCGGCAATGGCCTGCGCGGCATGCGCGAGCGGTTGGGTGCCTACGGCGGCAGCATGGAGATCCGGACCGCCCCGGGGGAGGGGTTCGCCCTGGACATCGTCCTGCCGCTGGAGGAAGCGCCCGACCAGCTGCACGCCATCCCGGGCGCGCCCGGTGCCTGAGGCCTTATCATGAGCCGATCCGAGGAGAAACCGATGATCCGAGTTTGCCTGGTGGACGACCAGACCCTGGTCCGGCAGGGCATCCGCTCGCTGCTCGCCCTGGACGACGGCATCGAGGTCGTGGCCGAGGCCGCGGACGGCCGCCAGGCGGTCGAGATCATCCCCAAGGTGGCCCCCGACGTGGTGCTGATGGACATGCGCATGCCGGTGATGTCGGGCCTGGAGGCGCTGCAGGTCCTCTCCCGCGACGACCGCCTGCCGCCCACCATCATCCTCACCACCTTTGATGACGACCAGCTGGTGCTGGCGGGGCTGCGCGCCGGCGCCAAGGGCTACCTGCTCAAGGACGTCTCGCTGGAGCAGCTGGTGGGCGCCATCCGCACGGTGGCCGAAGGCGGCTCGCTGGTGCAGCCGGCCATGACCCAGCGCCTGCTCTCGGGCCTGGAGCACATGCGCAACGAGTTCGTCAGCCTGGACCGCCCGGACCCGCTGACCGACCGCGAAACCGAAATCCTGAGGCTGATGGCTGGCGGGTTCTCCAACAAGGAGATCGCCAACTCGCTGGGCGTGGCCGAGGGCACGATCAAGAACCACGTATCCAACATCCTCAGCAAGCTCGGCGTGCGCGACCGCACCCGGGCCGTCCTGAAGGCTTTTGAACTCAAACTTGTGTGACGTTTTGAACCGCGGGGAGCCGGAAAAAATTCGCTTCCGGTTCTCGCCCGCGCCCCCTCAACTTGTTAGGATTGCCCGCTGCGAGCCGGCACAGCCGGATATTGGTCTGGAGAACCCTGAATGACCCGTTTGCTCGAAGTATTGATTTCCCTTTTGATCGTCGCCGTGCTCTTCGTGGTGGTCGGCGTTCTGCTGCCCTCCGAACGCACGCTTGTCGAGCAGGTGGAGACCAACAGGCGCCAGACGATCGTGTTCGACACCCTCAACAGCTTCCGCCGCTTCCACGAGTGGCATCCGATGGTGCTCTACGATCCGGCCATCGAGCTCAACCGTTCGGGCCCGGAAGAAGGCGTGGGCGCCACCCTGCAGTTTGAATCCGACGTGCGTTCCGTGCCCAGCGGCAGCTGGACCATCGTCGAATCCGAGCCCCGCAGCCGGATTGCGATCGCAATCGAGGATGACAGCCAGGGCACCAACAAGCGCACGGAGTTCAGGATCCGCCCGACCGGCCGCGGCGGGCGCAACATGGAAATCACCCAGACCTACAACGTCGAGTACGGCTGGAACCTGTTTGGGCGCTACTCCGGCCTGTATGTCTCGCGCAGCGTGGGCGATGCCATGGCGCTGGGCCTGAACCGCCTGAGCAACATGCTCGCCTCGGTGCCGAACGTGGATTACGCCGTCGAGGGCAGCACCCTGGAGAACCTGCGGATCGTCGAGCGCCCGGCCGAGAACCTGCTGGTCGTGCGCGCCGGCGGCATCGAGCGCCGCACCAACGAGATCCAGGCCTCCATGCACAGCAACATGGAGTGGATCAACCGCACGCTGGAGGCCAACGACCTGGAGGCCGCCGGCCCGATGCGCATCATCACCACCGAGCTGGGCCGCGAGGTCTACAACTTCGACGTGGCGCTGCCGGTGCGCACCGCCGGCACCGGTCCGGATGCCGAAGAAAACGGCGACGAGGCCGAAAGCGGCGGGAACGGTGAGAATGGCGACAGCGCCGACAGTGCCGATCAGGCCGTGGCCGACGCCCCGGTGGTGGACGAAGGCGAGCTAGGCGAGCTCGAGCTGCTGGGTCCGGTGGAATACGTGCGCACCGAGCCGACCATGGCCGCCGCTGGCGACTACACCGGCTTCATGGCCGAGCTGGAGAACGTACGCAACGCCATCCGCGCCTGGGCGATGACCCAGGGCTACGAGGTCACCGGCCGCCCGTACGAGTTCTACAAGTCCGGCATCGACGACTCGTTCACCGCGGACGGCCAGTACGAGGTCTACTGGACCCTGCGGCAGCAGTAAGCCGCACAGGCCCTGGCCATGCTGGAACCACAACACGCCGCGCCTTCAAAGCGCGGCGTGTCGCTTTTCGGGCGCCTGGCAGGCGCTGGCGGCGCGCTGTGCGCAGGGACGGGGGTGGCCATGGCCGCCTACGCATCGCACGGGGTGACCGGGCAGGCCGCCTCCTGGCTGCAGACGGCGGCCCTGTTCGCGTTTGGGCACGGCGCGGCCGTGGCCCTGTTGTCCGCCCTGCCGGCGCGGGCGCTGAGGCTGCTGGCCATGGCGCTGCTGTTGGTGGGGATGCTGCTGTTCTCCGGCAGCCTGGCCGGGGCGGCGCTGCTGGCCTGGCCCACCGCGCTCGCCCCGTTTGGCGGCAGCCTCATGATGCTGGGCTGGCTGCTGCTGGCGATCGACCTGGCGCGGGGCTGAGCGGGTGGCCCGCTACCGTCGCGGATACGACACATCGGTTGCCGACGCCCACCTCGCGCGGGCAGACCGGCGGCTGGGGAGCTGGATCCGCAGGATCGGACCGCTGGATCCGGACCCGCGCTGGCGCCGCCCGTTCGATCCGGTTGACGCGCTGGCCCGGGCCATCCTCTATCAGCAGCTGAGCGGCAAGGCGGCCGCCACCATCGTCGGGCGGGTGGAGCAGGCGATCGGAAGCAGCCGGCTGCACGCCGATACCCTCGGCCGGATCGATGATGCCGCGCTGCGGGCCTGCGGCGTTTCGGGCAACAAGGCCCTGGCGCTGCGCGACCTGGCCAGGCGCGAGGAGGCCGGCGGGATCCCGTCCCTGCGCAGGATGTCCCACATGCACGAGGACGAGATCATCTCGGCCCTGGTGCAGGTCCGCGGGATCGGCCGCTGGACCGTGCAGATGATGCTGATGTTCCGCCTCGGTCGCCCCGACGTGCTGCCCGCCGACGACCTGGGCATCCGCAAGGGGGTGCAGGTGGTGGATGGACTGGAGGCCCTGCCAACGCCAAAGCAGGTCCTCGAGCGGGGCCAGCCCTGGGCCCCGTGGCGGACCACCGCCAGCCTCTACCTGTGGCGTATCGCGGATGCCGCTTCCGGAGCGAAAGCGCCCACCAGGCGCTCGCAGGAGTAGGGCAGGCTACAGGCCCGGCCCGGGCTGGTAGCGCCAGTGCCAGGGCTCGTAGACGATGCCGTGCGGGTTGTCGCGCGGGTAGCTCATCAAAAAGCCGTGGGCTGCGGCGTTGGCCTGGAGCCAGCCGAACGCCGCCGTGTGCTCGAAGGATTCCTCCGCCGGCGGCTCGCCCGGGGTGCCGATGTCCAGCGCCAGCCCCGAATGGTGCTCGCTGTAGCCGGGCGCCGCATTGACCTGGAGGATCTGCGCGACCTGCTGGCCGCGTGCCAGCTTGCGCTCGAAGATCCCCAGCTGGTAATCGTGGCTGCGGTAACCCGAGATCGCCTCGAGGACGACCCCGTCGCGCCGTGCCGCCAGCTGCATTTGCCGCCAGCCGTTGGCCGCTCCCGCGCGCAGCCACAGGGCGCGCCGATAGCGGTCGAACCCGGCGAATTCCAGCCGGGCCGGCTCGGCAACCAGCGCCAGTCCGGTGCGCCGGGCGTATCCGTCCGCGTCGATCCCGAGCTGCCGGAGCCTTTCGGTCAGCCCGTGCAGCGGCAGGCAGCCCGTGGAGCGCAGCCGGCGTGGTGGTGCTGATTCGGCCGCTTGAATCGATTCCAGCGCCTGGTCCACGCCAGGCTCGTCCTGCCAGCCCGGCAGCAGGGAGACGAAGCCCTCCGGCACCCGCGCGGCCAGGTAACGGCCGTCGCGCTTGCGCCGCAGCACCCGCGTGGCCCGGGCGAGCGCGCGCGCATGATGGTTGCCGTGCGCGCGCAGCAGCCCGCCCGGCCACAGTTCCACTTCCGCCGTATTGATCAGGTCGCCCGGCTGCCGCCGCATGTCAGGATCGGCCCGGCCCGGCGGTTGGGCCTGCCACGTCAATCCGCATCCGGCTCAGCCGGCGGCGCCGCGGGCGCCTGCGCCGGCTGCACGAACAGGCCGGCGAGCTGGCCCTCGTCGTTGAAGGCGACGGAGACATTGGCGGCCGCCCGCTCGTATTGCACCGGCACCACCACCACGTCATGGCCATCCTGCCGGCTCGCCACCGGCTCGCCGCGCGATTGCAGGGCGCCCAGCTGCTGGGGCAGCGATTCCCACACCTGGCCGAGCGTGGCCGCGTCCATGGCGGCTGCCATCTGCGCGTCGAACGTGGCCGCCACTTCCTCGTATTGCCCGGCATCGAGCTGGTCGAGCACCTGGACCGCGCGCTCGGCCGGCTCCTGCGCCCAGGCCGCGGAGGCCGCCAGCGCCGCGAACAGGGCAACGCCGAAGCGAATCAGGGTCTTTTTCATCTCACGTCTCCTTCTTGAGAAAGGCGAGGATGGGGTATCCCGTCCCCTGGTGTACAACCGATACCAGCTCCCAGCCCTGCAGGCCGAGCTTGGCCAGCTGCTCCTGCGCGGCCGCCTGCTTCACGCCGCCCAACATCCCGGTGGCCAGTTCCACCACCTGGTAACTCCACCTGCTCATGATTCCCCTCCCCGCTGCGGGTCCGCGGGCGGCTGGCCCGGGGAGGGCAGCCTTCCGGCCTTGCGCAGCGCATCGCGCAGCACGTATTCGATCTGCGCATTGAGGCTGCGCAGCTCATCGTCCGACCACCGCTGCATCGCCGCCAGCACTTCGGCATTGATGCGCAGCGGATAGCTCTTCTTCGGGCTCACCCGCGCCCGTTCCCCCGGCGCCGGCGCAGGACGTCCCACAGCACCACCAGCCCCAGCCCGTTGACTGCCAGTGCCACCGCAATCACCACCGCCAAAGTGCGCGACGGGTCGCCGCCGGCCCAGGCCAGCCCCACCGCCCCGGCGAGTATCGCGATGCCGACCAGGCGCATCAGGGTGGCCAGCCGCTTCCGGTCATGGGCGAACGCGCGGGCAGCCAGGAAGGCCGGCACGCTGCTGGCGGCCACGATCAGCGGGATCAGCAGTTCGCTTTCCATGTCAGTACAGCGTCCCGGTATTGAGCACCGGCTGGGCCGAGCGGTCACCGCACAGCACCACCAGCAGGTTGCTCACCATCGCCGCCTTGCGCTCCTCGTCCAGGTGCACCACGCCGCTCTTCTGCAGCTCCTCCAGCGCCATCTCGACCATGCCACAGGCGCCGGCCACGATCCGGGCCCGCGCCGCCACCACGGCGTTGGCCTGCTGGCGCTGCAACATCGCGTGGGCGATCTCGGACGCGTAGGCCAGGTGGCTGATCCTCGCCTCCAGGACCTCGACGCCGGCCGAGGCCAGGCGCTCGTCAAGGTGCTTCTTGAGCTCGCCGGAGATCGCCACCGGATGGCTGCGCAGCGACATCTGGCCTTCCTCGTGCTGGTCGTACGGATAGCTGGTGGCCATGGCCCGCAGCGCCGCCTCGGACTGGATATGCACGAAGCTCTCGTAATCGTCGACGTTGAACACCGCCTCGGCCGAATCAGTGACCTTCCACACGATCACCGCGGCGATCTCGATCGGACTGCCCTCAAGCTCGTTGACCTTGAGCTTGCCGCTCTCGAAGTTGCGGATGCGCAGGGAAACCTTGCGCTTGCTGAAGAATGGGTTGTTCCAGCGCAGCCCGTTCTCCTTCACGGTGCCCACGTACTTGCCGAACAGGCTCACCACCGCCGACTGGTTCGGCTCGACCATGTAGAGCCCGATCAGGATGAACACCGCCAGTGCGCCGACGACAACGCCTGTCACCAGCATCGCCACCGACGAAACGATGCTCCCGGCGCTGCCGGAGGTGAGGGCGCTGAAGGACAGGATGATCGCAATTGCGCAGGCGGCCATCACGGCCAGCGTGGCCAGCAGCACCGGGATCCCGGGCAGGGACCGGATCGGGTTCTCTTTCATCAGACGCGCACTCCCCTCATGGTTGATGGGAGATAGTGATATCGAAGTGATATCACCCTATCAACATATTTGCGGGTGGGCGTCAGGGAATCCGCAGGTCGGCCCAGACCAGGCGGTGGTCGCTTCCTTCCACGATCGGCGCGCTGGGATCGTCCGGCGCCGGCCAGTACACCCGGCCGCCCAGGTATTCGAAGCCGGTGGACGGCAGCACGTAATCCACCCGCAGGTTGCCCGACTGGGGGCCGAAGTCCGAGGTGTCATGCGCGTGCGGGCCGGCGTGGGAGAGGTTGGCGCCGCCGGCATCCAGCGCCGCGTGCACCGCGCCCGGGCTGCGCGGCGCCGGATGGCGCAGCACCCGCGGGTGTTCGAGCAGTCCGGCAATGGCCTCGCTCACGCCGTCGCCGTCGTGCGGGTCGTTGTTGAGGTCGCCCGCGATCACGAATCGCGCCCCGTCGCGCAGCCCGCCGCAGCGCCCGGCGTCGTCGCACAGCCAGGCCAGTTCCCCGCCGGAGATGTACTCCTGCCAGAACCGGATCTCGTCGGCGTTGCGCGCCCGGTTGCGCCGCTCCGGCCCGTCGAACACCGGCGGGGTGGGGTGGGAAGCCAGCAGGTGCACCGTGCCCGCAGGCGTGCGGACCGGCACGTCCCAGTGCGATTTGGATGACAGCCGCAGCTGCTCCCACACCGCGTCGGGATACCAGGGCGCGCCGGTCTCCGGGTCCATCGGGCGGCGCGCGCCTGGCAGGTCCTTCCACTTGAACAGCTGGAACGTGCGCACCGCCTGGGCGTCGATCGGGTGGCGCGAGAGCACCAGCATGCCGTACTGGCCCGGGTGCAGGCCGTAGCCCCAGGCGTCGTTGCCGCGCGCGCGGCCCTCGCCGCCAACGTTGCCATCGCGGTCCAGGTCCAGCCCGCTGGGCACTCCGGTATTCACCGGCGCCAGGTACCGGTAGGGATAGCGCAGCGGCCGCCCGCCGCCCGGCTGCGCGGTTTCGAGATAGCGCTGCTGGAACAGGTCCGCCGCGCTTCCGTCGGCGACATAGTCGAACTCGTTGACCAGCACGATGTCCGGCCGCACGCGCTGCAGCACCGCCGCCACCCGCCGGGCGCCGTCATCGCCGGCTTCCAGCCGCCGCGCCAAGCCCCCGGCCTCTTCCGAGTACAGGGACACGTTGTAGGTGGCGACGCGGAGGGTATCGGGCATGGCGGCTTGGGCGTGGTCGGGATCGCCATACACGTTGACGCGCACGCAGGCGGCCAGCGCCGCGACGGCGAACAGCAGGGGAAGCAAACGCAGGAAACGGCTGGTCATCTTGATGGGGGCTCCTCGAGCGGTCGCCAACGTCGGCCATCGAAGGCCTCCAGCGGGCGGAAGCGGCGCTTGTAGTCCATTTTGGCGTGGCCGTCGATCCAGTAGCCCAGATACAGGTGGCCGAGCCCGTCGCGGGCGGCCCAGCGCAGCTGGTGCAGGATGGCCAGCGTGCCCAGGCCCCGGCCGGCTTCGTCCGGATCGAAGAACGTGTACACCGCCGACAGCGCGTCATCCACCACATCCGTCGCCGCCACCGCGAGCAGGCGCCCGCCCGCGCGCAGCTCCAGGAACCTGCCGTGGGTCCAGCTGCCCACCAGGAACTGGTCGAACTCGGCCGCGCCGTGCCCGTCCATCCCGCCCTGCGGGTGGCGGGCGCGCAGGTAGCGCCGGTACAGCTCCAGGCGCTCTTCGTTGCGGCCCGCCGGAAGCACCCGGGTCTGCACGTCCCGGTTGCGGGCCAGGCAGCGGCGCTGGCTGCGGTTGGGCCTGAACGCCTGCACCGGGATGCGCACCGCCACGCAGGCGCGGCAGCCCTGGCAGTGCGGCCGGTAAACGATGTCGCCGGAGCGGCGGAAGCCCCACGACAGCGCCTGGGGGTAGAACCCCGCCAGCCGCGGGTCGCCCGGGTCCAGCACCAGGTCGCGCGCGGTGCGCTCGGGCCAGTATCCGCACGGATGCAGGCCGGTATGGAACAGCCGCAGCGGTTCGGAATCACCCATGGGCGACAAGCATACTGCCCGCGGTCGCAGCCGCCGCGACGGTGCCGGTCAGCCTGCGCTGAACGTGCGTACGAGCACGAGGGCCGCGAGGATCGCGATCACCACCAGCAGGATCCGCCGGTAGCGCATGATCCGCTGGCGGGCGGGGGGCACCACCGGCGCCTCCGGCGCCAGCCCGGGCACGCTGGAACTGGCCAGGTAGCTGTCGGTGACCGGGCGCGTGGTGGGCCGGTCGGGCATGCCCAGCTCCTTCATCAGCTCGCGCGCGCGCACCTGGTCGTCGGCGCGCACCACCCACACCGCCGGCATGTTGCGGCGGTTGGCGCTGTCGCGATAGCTGAAGGTGCGCCGACGCCCGCTCATGTAGCCGCGGCCGTTGGTGATCTGCACCTCGATGCCGTGCTCGCGCATCAGCGCGGCGACCTGCTCGACGTTCTCGACCCGTTGGCTGCTGAAGATCTGTCTCATTGCATCACTGTCCCGGCGGCGTGCCGCCCTTGTCCGCGCCCAGCGCGGTGCGGATCAGGCCTTCCTGCGCGGTGCTTGCCACCAGCTTGCCCTCCACATCGTAGATCATGCCCCGCGCCAGGCCGCGTGAGCCGCCGGCGCTCGGGCTGTCGGTGGAGTACAGCAGCCACTCGTCGGCGCGGAACGGGCGGTGGAACCACAGCGCGTGGTCGAGCGAGGCCATCTGCACATTGGGCTGGTAGTAGCTGAACCCGTGCGGGAAGGTGGCGGTGCCCAGCAGGTGGAAGTCCGACGCGTAGGCCAGCAGGGCGCGGTGCAGCTCGGGCGCATCGCCCACGCGCTCGGACAGACGGAACCACACCTGCTGGAAGGGCGGGCGCTTGGGCGGGTTGAGCTCGTCGCGCGGGTACACATGGCGGAATTCGAACGGCCCCGTCCGGTCCAGCCAGCGCTGGACCTTGGTTGGCAGCTTCTCGAGCACGTGCGCGGGCAGGGGCGGCGCCGGCTCGATGTCCTCGGGCCGGGGCACCGTGGGCATGGGCAGCTGGTGCTCCACCCCGGCCTCCGGCTGCTGGAACGAGGCCGCGCAGAAGAAGATCACCTTGCCGTGCTGGATCGCGCTCACCCGGCGCACGGAGAACGAGCCGCCGTCGCGGGTGCGGTCCACCTCGTACACGATCGGATGGTCCACGTCGCCGGCGCGCAGGAAGAAGGCGTGCAGCGAATGGGCCGGGCGCGGACCGCCCAGGGTGGCCTGCGCCGCCGAGAGGGCCTGGCCCAGCACCTGGCCACCAAAGACGAAGCGGGTGCCGATGTCGCGGCTCTGGCCGCGGAACAGGTTGTGCTCCAGCCGCTCGAGCGAGAGCAGGTCGATCAGTTCGGACACAGGCGATGTCATGGGGGAGCCACGCGGAACGGGCCGCAGATTGTACTTGCCCCCTACAGCACGAGTCTTTGCAGCGGCACCCGCGCCAGCACCTCGTCCCAGGGGAACAGCGGCCCGGGATCCACCTTGCGGGCAACCGTCAGCAACGGGTCATCGCTGGCCTGCACCCGCTCCGTGTCGAGCTCCTCGTGGCCGGTGATGTGCCGCAGCCCCGGCAGGCTCGCGCACAGGTGCTGCAGCAGCCGGACCAGCGCATCCACCTGCGGCTGGGGATAAGGCTCGGTCATGGCCTGGTGGCGGCTGTCGTACCAGTGCGGGTAGCGCCCGGTGTTCACCAGCTCGATGCCCACCGAGCGCGGGTTCCAGCCGCGCACGTGGTGGGCGATGCGGCCTGCGGGCACGTATTCGGTCAGCGTGCCGTCGCGGTCCACGTACCAGTGGCCGGCGGCGCCGGTGCCGGCCTCGGGATAGAGGATGCGCTCGCCGTATTCGCGCGCCATCGGCATGTCCGGCAGCTCGGTGCAGTGGATCACCACCAGATCGATATCGGCGGGGTCGCGCGGGCCCAGGCGCTCAACGTAGGGCAGGTGCTGGATGTGGATGTCCGGGGCGTGGTCCATGCGGGAATGCTAGGCGATTTGCCCCGCGAAACCGCAGCGATCGGCGCCGCGCCTGAAATGCACTAGCATTCCCGCATGAATACGCTCCGATTGCCGCGATGACCGCCCGCGGCCACTGCATCCTCTCCCACGGCTTCGAAAGCGGCCCCGACGCCACCAAGGTGACCGCGCTGGCCGAGGTGTGCGAGCGCCTGGGCTGGACCCACGAGCGCCCGGACTACACGGACCTGGATGCCCGCCAGGAGATCAGCGAACTGGGCGACGTGCCCACCCGCGTCCAGCGCCTGCTCAAGCGCGCCCGCGGTGCTGCCGCGCGTGGCCCGCTGGTCCTGGCCGGATCAAGCCTGGGGGCGTGGATCTCGGGGCGGGTCTCGCTGCAGGTGCCGGTTGCCGGGCTGTTCCTGATGGCCCCACCGGTACGCATGGGCGAGGCCCCGCCGCTGGAGGCGGGCGAGGGCATCCCGGTGTCCATCGTCCACGGCTGGCACGACGAGCTCATCGATCCGGCCAACGTCGTCGCGTGGGCGCGCGGGCGCAGCGCCCGCCTGCTGCTGGTGGACGACGCCCACCGCCTGGAAAAACACGTCGACGCCTCCGCGGAAGCGTTTGCCCAGCTGCTGTCCGGCCTGTAGGCCGGCCTGCCGCCACCCTGCGCCGCGCCCGCATCCGGCGGCCCGTCCCGCACGCTACCCTGATTCCCATGGACTTCTTCGTTTCCTGCGCCAAGGGCCTTGAATACCTGCTCGCCGATGAGCTCACCGCCCTGGGCTGCTCCAGGGCCACCGCCACCGTGGCCGGCGTCAACGCCAGCGGCGCCCTGGCGGATGCCCAGCGTGCGGTGCTCTGGTCACGCACCGCCAGCCGCGTGCTTTGGCCAATCGCCAGCTGGGACTGCCCGGACGAAGAGGCCCTCTATGCCGGCGCCCGCGCCCTGGACTGGTCCGACCACCTGCATGCAGGCCTGACCCTGGCGGTGGATGCGCACGTGTCCGGCAGCGCCATCACCCACGCCCGCTATGCCGCCCAGCGCACCAAGGACGCGGTGGTGGATGCCCTGCGCGAGCACGACGGCCAGCGGCCCGACGTGGACCTGGATGCGCCGGATGTGCGCCTGAACCTGGTGGTGCGCAAGGGCAGGGCGCTGCTGTCGGTGGACCTGGGCGGCGGCCCCCTGCATCGCCGGGGATGGCGCCGCGCCCAGGGCGAGGCGCCGCTCAAGGAGAACCTGGCCGCCGGCGTGCTGCTGCGCGGGCAGTGGCCCGAACGCTATGCCGAAGGCGGGGCACTGCTTGATCCCATGTGCGGCAGCGGCACGCTGCTGGTGGAAGGCGCCCTGATGGCCGCCGACGTCGCCCCGGGCCTGCAGCGCATCGGCGGCGCGGTGGGCGGCGGCGCCGGGGATGCGGTGCCGACGCCCACGCGGTGGCTGGGTTTTGACCTGGAGCGGTGGGCGGAGCTGTGGGGCGAGGCCCGGCAGCGCGACCGCGCCGGGCGCGCCGCCCTGCGCCCGGTTTTCCACGGCAGCGACATGGACCGGCGTGCCATCGACGCCGCCATCGCCAACGCCACCGCGGCCGGCCTGGCCGAATCCATCAGCCTGCGCGTTGTGCCGGTGCAGCAGCTGGCCAGCACGTTCCCCGCGCTCGCCGCCACGCCGGCTCCCGGCCTTGCGGTCTGCAACCCGCCCTACGATGCGCGCCTTGCGGCCGACCCGGCGCTCTACCGCGCCCTGGGCGACGCGCTGGTGGAAGCCGTCCCTGCCTGGCGGGCCAGCCTGTTATGCG
The DNA here is from genome assembly GCF_001717465.1 of Luteimonas sp. JM171. Lineage (NCBI taxonomy): Bacteria > Pseudomonadati > Pseudomonadota > Gammaproteobacteria > Lysobacterales > Lysobacteraceae > Luteimonas > Luteimonas sp. JM171. The sequence continues at coordinate 1,957,605 of NZ_CP017074.1, forward strand.
GCGACGAAGACCTTGCCTTTGCCACCGGCCTGCGTGCGCGCAAGCGCTACCGGGTGTTCAACGGGGCGCTGGAGTGCAGCCTGATCGTCAGCGACCCGGTGCGCACCGAGCGGCGCGCGCCGGCCGAGCCGCGTGCGCTTGGCGAAGGTGCCCAGATGGTGGCCAACCGCCTGCGCAAGAACCTGCGCAGCCTCAAGTCCTGGCGTGAGCGCGAGGGCGTGGACTGCTTCCGTGCCTACGACGCCGACCTGCCCGAATACGCGGCCGCCATCGACGTCTACACCGACGCCGATGCGCCCGGCCGGCACTGGCTGCACGTGCAGGAATACGCGCCACCCGCCAGCGTCCCCGAGCCAACCGCGCGCCGCCGCCTGGGCGACCTGCTGGCCGCTGCGCGCGAAGTGTTCGAACTCCCGCAGGAGCGCATCGCGGTCAAGACCCGCGCCCGCGGCAAGGGCGGCAGCAAGTACGGGCGCATGGACGCCCGCGGCGAGTTCATCCTGGTGCGCGAGGGCGCGGCGCGGCTGCGCGTGAACCTGTTCGACTACCTGGATACCGGCCTGTTCCTCGACCACCGCCCGCTGCGCGCCCGCATCGCCGCCGAGGCGGAGGGCAAGCGGTTCCTCAACCTGTTCTGCTATACCGGCGCCGCCACCGTGCAGGCCGCGATGGGCGGCGCGGCCAGCACCACGAGCGTGGACCTCTCCGCCACCTACCTGCAGTGGCTCGCCGAAAACCTGCGTGAGAACGGCCTGGGCGGAAGCGGCCACCAGCTGGTGCAGGCCGATGCCGTGGCTTGGCTGGAGGCTGAGCGCGGGCGCTACGACCTGGTCTTCTGCGATCCGCCCACGTTCTCCAACTCCGCCCGCGCGGGTGACTTCGACGTGCAGAAGGAGCACGTGCGCCTGCTGCGCGCGGCCGTGGCGCGGCTGGCGCCCGGGGGCGTGCTGTATTTCAGCAACAATTTCCGGCGCTTCCGCCTGGATGAGGCGGCCGTGGCGGAGTTTGCCCGCTACGAGGAAATCAGCCCGGCCACGATCCCGCGGGATTTTGCGCGCAATCAGCGCATCCACCGGGCGTGGCGCCTGCAGCCCGCGGCTGCAGGCGCGCCCGGCAACGGCTAGTTTCTGCTCAGGCGCGGCGCGTCGAAGTCGAGCCGTTCCACCAGCCCGAGCCCTTCCACCAGTTCGTCCTCGGACTGCCTGCGCACCCAGATGTGCGCCACCCGGTCGCGGTCCAGTTCCACCAGCGTCTCCCGCACCAGCAGATCGGGCTGGTTGGCCACCTCGGCCCGGTACCAGCGGATCTCCTGGCCGGCGACCACCCCGCGTTCCTCGCGGTTGCCACGCCTCGGCTGGAACGCCGAGTCCGCCGAAAGCGCCAGGCCGAACACTTCCCGGCCCGTCCCGTCCACGGCGCTGCAGATCAGGAAGGCGTCGTTGCCACGCTGTTCCCAGCTCAGGCCGGAGCCCGCAGGCAGCTGCGGGCACGACGGCGACTGCGCATGGGCGGCGGTGACCATGCCCAGCGCGCACGCGGCAGCCAGCAACGGTCCTCGTAAAAGCAGATTCATCATGCGTCCCCCTTTGAACACGTCGGGCGGCCCGTGCCAACCGGCCTCCCGCGAGCCACCCTTGAACGACCATACCCGTCCAGGGCATCGCAAATTGTGACGCAGGTCACGCCATTGGCGCAAAAATGATCGTCTGCGCGCGCTGCACCGACGAGAGGGCTAGAAGCGCCCGCGCTCCATGGTGGCCTCGCCGTCGGCCGAGAGCCGGACCAGGTACAGGTCCCCGTAGTCCTCTTCCGTCAGCGGATCCACCGGGCATGCGCACAGGGCCGTCACGATCCCGGGCACGGTATTGCTGTGGCCCACCAGCAGCACCGTGTCGCCGGCGTGGCGGATATGGAGCATCGTGGCCAGTTCGCTGGGCGCCAGTCCGGGATCGTAATCGCGGACCTCCAGGCCCATGGCCGCGGCCACCGGGGCTGCGGTTTCCCGGGTACGCCGGGTGGGCGTGGAATAAACCGCCTGCAGCGGCACCTCGGCCAGCGTCTGCGCCAGCGCCTGTGCGCGCGCCTGCCCATCGCCGTCGAGCGGCGGATCCTCCGCGCCCCCGGCGAGCTTTTCCGCATGGCGGACGACGATGAACGTGGTTTGCAACTCCTGCGCGCCTTCCTGCGCCTGCAGTTCCCGCAGGCCGGAGGGCTGCAGCGCGCAGCCGGCGAGGGCGACGAGCAGCAGGGGCAGTAACAGCGGGCGCATCGGGAACTCCGATCTGGGCGAGGCCAGCATGATGCCCGCAGCCGACCGTGGGGAAAAGCCCGGGGCATCCAGCGCTGCAGCGAATCGATGGTTGCGGCATGCTGGCGGCATGTCTGTTTCACTGCCCCCAGCACCTGGCGATCCCCAAGACCCGGGCAGCGTCGTCCGCCCCGTGCGTCGCTTGCGCGGCACCAGCGAACGGGTCCTCGACGACCACATCGCCGAGGAAGTCCCGGTCGCGTTCATCTATAACGACCAGCCGTTTGCAGTAATGATGGCGACGCCGGCGGACCTTGGAGATTTCGCCATCGGATTTGCGCTCAGCGAAGGCATCGTGGAGGCCGCCGGCGATGTCGCCATCGAAGGCATTGACCAGCTGATCGAAGGCATCCAGGTCCGGCTGCGGATTCCTCAGGCCCGTGCGAAGGCGCTGGAGAACCGGCGCCGCAGCATGAGCGGGCGAAGCGGCTGCGGCGTGTGCGGCAGCGAACTGCTCGAAGGCGCGATGCGCTGGCCCGCGCCGGTGCGGGCCGATCCCCGCGTTACCGTGAAGGCGCTGCGCCGCGCCCTGGGCGAGCTCAAATCCGCACAGGCCATCAACGCCCGCACCGGGGCCACCCACGCCGCCGGCTGGGCCTCCCTGGATGGCGGGCTCCAGCTGGCTCGCGAGGACGTGGGCCGCCACAACGCGCTGGACAAGCTGATCGGCGCCATGCACGCCGCCGGCCACGATCCTGCGGCAGGCTTCCTCGTGGTCACCAGCCGCGCCAGCTACGAAATGGCCATGAAGGCCGCCAGCGTCGGCATCGGTCTGATGGCGGCAGTCTCCGCGCCCACCGCACTGGCCATCTCGCTTGCCGACCGCGCCAACCTCACCCTGATCGGGTTCGCCCGGCCGGACGGGCATGCCGTGTACACCCACGGCGAGCGGCTGGTCGATGGGCCGCAGTTACCGGCCTGACTCACCCGCCTGGTGGCTCCCGTGGTAGCCGCGCAAATGCACGTAGCGGTTGATCTGGTCCGGAGAGAGCAGCCGCCGCTGTTCCAGGTGCGCAAGCAAATGCACAGCGCGCAGTTCGCCCTGCAGCTGCCCGATCTGTGCGAGGGCCGATCTCAGGCTGCTTTCCGTCGCAGTATCGTCCCGAAAGCTGCGCTCAAGTTCGGCCTCGGCGGCCACCAGCCTTGCGCCCAACTCCCTGGCTTGCTCTTCCATGCGCGCATGCACCGCACGCGTTGCCCTGAGCTGGCTCTCGGAGAGATCGAGTTCGCCTGCCAGTTCGAGCACGTGGGCCGGGCCCGGATAGCGATTGAGTTCGGCGGACTTGCCGTATCCCAGCCCCTTGCCGGCGAGCAGGCCCTCGATGTGTGCCGGGGAAAGTGCCTTGATCTCACGCGTCTCCTGCCCAGCGTACGGAGACGATGGCTCGGCGGTGGCGGCGGCGAGCGGGGTAACTGCGAGGATGACCAGCGCGTTGAACATAAACTTCATCTGCGAACCCTATATCTGACGGATGACGAAACGGCTCACCCGCGGCGAAGCCGCAGGCTGCATTGCCAAGGATCGGTTGAGCCGGGCCGCCAAGCGGCAGCAGCTTGAACGAATTGTTGGGCCGCCGCCAAGGTCCTCACCGCTCTATGGTCACGGTAGCGCCGGTCATGGGGCGGTGGTCCTTCAAGTTGAATCGCCCCGGCTTCTGTAGACACCCGGCAGCCTCATAGCGCTTGCTGCTTTTCGAACTCTACCGGAGACAGTCCGTCGTTGTGTCCGTGCTGCCTGCGCGGGTTGTAGAACATCTCGATGTAGTCGAAGACGTCGGTCTTGGCCTCGTCGCGGGTCGGGTAGATTCGGCGCTTGATGCGCTCGCGCTTGAGGAGTTGGAAGAAGCTCTCGGCGACGGCATTGTCATGGCAGTTGCCGCGCCGGCTCATGCTGCTGACCAGGCCGTGCGTCTTCAGGAAGTCCTGCCAGTCATGACCGGTGAACTGCGTTCCCTGATCGGAGTGCACGAGCAAGCCGGCCAGTGGCTTACGCCGCCACACCGCCATCATCAACGCCTGCAACACCAGGTCGGTGTGCATCGTCGATCCCATCGACCACCCGACGATCTTGCGGGAGAACAGGTCCAGCACGGCCGCCAGGTACAGCCAGCCTTCGTGCGTGCGGATGTAGGTGATGTCGGTGACCCAGGCGCGATTGGCGGCGTCGGGATCAAATTGCCGCGCCAGATGGTTGTCGGCCACCACGGCCGGCTTGCCGCCGCGCATGCCGGGACGACGGCCGTAGCCAACCTGCGCCCGCAGGCCTTCATCGCGCATCAGCCGGGCGACCCGGTGCTTGCCGCAGCGCTCGCCCAGATCGCGCAGGTCCCGGGTGACCTTGCGGTAGCCGTAGACGCTGCCGCTCTCCAGCCAGGACTGCTTGATCAGGCCAAGGACACGCTGGTCTTCCTTCGCCCGCGCCGACATCGGCGCACGACGCCATGCGTAGTCGCCGCCGGGATGTACGCCCAGCACCCGGCACATGCTGCGCACGCGGAACTCCTGCTCATGGCTGCGCATGAAGGCGTACCTCACCCGGACTGCTTGGCAAAGTACGCCGCGGCTTTTTTTAGGATGTCGCGCTCCTCCGTGACCCGGCGAAGCTCCGACTTGAGACGGCGCATCTCTTCCGTCTGATCCGCCGCCACCTGCGCCGGTCCGGACCTGCCGTACTGCTTGCGCCATGTGTAGAGGCTATGGATCGACACCCCCAGCCGGGCGGCGACGTCGGCCACCGAGTGGCCGCGGTCCGTCACCTGCTTGACCGCCTCAACCTTGAACTCTTCCGTGTATCGCTTGCTGCTCATGGACACTCCTGCTGCTGCCGTGGATTATGGCTGCAAGGTGCCTACGAAACACGGGGCGATTCAGTATGTCGGAAAGTTCACGAATCCCCCAGACCTGATATGGCATCTAACGCTTGAGTTAAGCCGACTTGCGTAGCGAAGGCAACAACATGGCAAGCTTTTCCTGCCATGTTGTTGGTGTAGCGAAGCAAGTTCGGCTTGAACGAATTGTTAGGCGCTCAAGAATGCCACCGGGATCGCGACGATTCGACTGTTTTAATTCAATGTCGTAGACGTGTCTGGATCGATAGGAGCCAGCAGTTCTGGGAACTCCCTCTGTATTAGCTTCATCAATTTAGCATGCTCTTGATCGCTTACATGCAACACTCCTTCATCATGTCGCGCGACATAGGATCTTGTGTAGGTGGTCAAACGAATGCGTCCGGTCTTGATCGCTTGTTCCAGATCATTCGCTTCCATGGACTGCACCATGCGAGCAGTGCTCATCAGATAAAAATACTGCTCTCGATCAAAAACGTTATGGAGGCTGTTGTGTGATTTGATAGAAACTCCAAGCGCAATGAGTGTGAGCGCCAGAAGAGTAGCCCATATAATTCTCTCGAGGATCTTCATATTCTCAGTATCCCTTAGCTTGAGGTGGCACAATATTCACTGCTTCTAGCTAATTGGACGGAAAATTGTCGTCGCCGGGCGGGGGGATTTTTTCACAAACATAACCGCCCTCGCCGTCAGGACCACAGGCGTACCACTGAACTCGAGTGGTCCAGCCAATTGGTCGCTCAATCCTCAAGTTAAAGAAGCCTGGTAGCGCGCCTCCGCCGCCATAGTGACCCGTATCTCCAGTACCGTTCAGTGCATTACCGTCTGCGTCGACGGCAGAACCCTCTTGTATTGAGAGCGCGCCGGGAGTCAAAATTTTGCTGATGATATCAACTTTCACCGTGTCCCCATTCGGATATACGACGACAAGGGTCGCGTGTTTTCCGAAGAAGAATGACTTAACGAGATAAACTATGGGGGTGTTTCGAGTCTTCAGGCTGCTGATAATTTCTTCTGCATGATTCTGATAAAGCCAACCATAAAAATCTGGCTCGCCAATGGAGTCCGAATAACTGCCACAATGAGCGCATGCGTTAGGCGGCATCACAACTATAATTTCTTCCTTTGCAAGGTGGGAAACTGCTTCAAAGTCTTGGGTCAAGGCGATTGGTGCGGAACTAACGAATGACAGTGGCGGTTGATTCGGGTGTGCAACTACCATAACCCGTACCAAAGTTTCACTGAAAGGGTTTCCAATGAAGTACTCGTTTGAGCCTGGCGGCCTCGTGGCAGATTTTGCTTCTGCGAAGTTTCGAAAATCCTGATTAGATGAGCACCAATCACAGATCTCAAATATTGGATCGGTAGGTAAGCTTGACTGTGCATGCGCAGCGTGGTGAGAAAGGATTCCGTACAAACATAATGCAAGAAGTAGCCGATAAACGATAGACATTCGATTTCCCCTTCGCTGCTGTTGATGGATATGAGGTGCTTTGATGCTGTTCAGCCATGCTTGATCCCCTTGGGTGATCATGGCTCGTCCTCGATTGCGCCTAACGCCTGAATTAAGCCGCGCCGCGAAGCGGCGTCGGCTTGAATGAATTGTTAGGGGGCGCACGACGCAGCATGAAAAAGAGATACACGCATACAGCGACTGCAAAGAGATTGATTCCGAGCACAAAAGGCTTTCCTTGGAGTAGGGAATACTCAAACTGGCTGCCAAGATGCGCAGAGAAGTCCCACCTTGATATGTCCGGCTGGAATTTGAAGTAGATAGAAACGCCGCTTGAGAAGGAGTATCCCGCAATCGATGACATGAGCAATGGAACTTGCGTCAGCCAAAAGTACAGGTTTTGCCTTAAGGATTCTTCACGTCTCTCAAGCAGCCAAAGGCCACAGAACAACCCCCAAACATACAAGGCCAAAAAAGGCAGAGTGAATGCCTTTGCCAAGATGCTGCTGGAGGCGATGAGCAGGCTAATCCCGATGGTCAAACCCGTAAAGCTGCCCCCCAATGCCAGAACACCTAGAACTCTCCATTGCCACTGCTGCATCCAAGCCCCCTAACACCTGAATTAAGCCGCGCCACGAAGTGGCGTCGGCTTGAATGAATTGTTAGGCATTGGTCATGCCCCCAACAACCGCCCGCACGCGCTTTAGTCCCTCATCTGCGTTTGCATAAACGCCCTCTCGCCGGACGATTTTTCCGTCTGTGTCCAATACAACCCACAGGGAATTCTCAAGCGGATCATCTTGGGGCACTAGATCTCTAGCTCCTGTCGCGGACGCTGGAACCAATGCGACAACAAAGTGGTCGTCCACCAGCTTCTTTGTTGTGAAGTAGTCCATGAAGCACCCTAATGAGTAGTAGAGCTTGCTCTGCGAAGGGTGGTCTTGATCGTAGATGATCAAGAAAACTGGCTTTCCAGCTTGCCTAGCCTCGTGCACAGCATCAGGGATTGTGCTGTGTGGCTCGCGAATGAAGAATGGATGACGACCTGACTGTGTGGCTCCGTAAATAGGCGCGAGGGGCGTGACTCGCTGAGGCAGGTTCTGGGGCGGCGGTTGAGCAGGCTTGCTATCAGTGCGACGGAAGATAGCTAGGAACTTACGGCGTGGCGTCTCGAACGCAAAGATGATGCTGATAAGTGCGAGTAAAACACTAACGGTCTCGATCATCTGCAATCCAATGCCTAACGCCTGAATTAACCCGCGCCGTGAAACGGCGTCGGGTTGAATGAATTGTTAGGCGGCCAGCACATGCGCTGCAACGGACGCCACCACAAGAAGAATCCCGGCTATAGAAAGCCAGAAGTACGCCACTATCTTTGGTCTGAACTTTGCGTCAACTCTATCCTTCTCGCGATACAGGTGAATCCACAATGCGTCAGCAAAAGATGAGATGAACGTATCTTTGAGCAGGGGTGTGGCCACACGGTCAAAATCTATATCACGAAAGATCCACACACGAACCGCATACGAAGCGAAAAGGGTGCTGAGAGCGACAACTGTAAGTACTAGAGCAATCATTGTTCTTTCTATGGCCGCCTAACACCAGAATTAAGCCGCGCCGCGAAGCGGCGTCGGCTTGAATGAATTGTTAGGGCGCTCCCGCAAGCAGGATAGTGAACGCTACAAGATATGCCGGCACCGCAATGAGAAGGCTGAGTCGAATGCGGCGAGCATACCGTACGGCTTCTGGGCTGCTGAGTTGTTGCGGCACGGGGCCAAAGGCTGTGCGAATGACCAGCATGCTCACATTTGGATCGGCCACGCGTGGCATGCCCGTATAGAAGAAACTTAACGCTCCGCGCCGGTCGACCAGGTCCGGACGCTCCGCTAGGAGAACGCCTCTGAACCGCCACAGCGCATGGAAGTAGAAGGGCGTGATGACGGCTCCGACCAAGACAAGCAAGATTGCGATTAGCTGCATGTGCGCCCTAACGCCTGAGTTAAGGGGTGCCGCGAAGCGGCATCCCCTTGAACGAATTGTTAGACGTCACTCCTGCGCCCTTTCGGTCGATTGATCTTGCAGGTCACTGATCAATGACTCCATCTCGCCAATCTCACGGCGTTGAGCCTCAATGATCTCATCCGCCAGGGTTCTCACTCGAGGGTCCGAGATCCGGGCCCGCTCACTTGTGAGGATTGCAATGGAATGGTGCGGGATCATGGCCTTCATCCAGGCGATGTCTCCCACCGTCGACTGGCTGCGAACGAGCCAGAGGCCTAGAGTCATCAAGCCGACGCTGCCAATGACAATGGCCAGATTGGCAGTCTTGTTCTTGTACATATGCCGCATGAAGAAGAGCATCACCAAGGCCATTGATCCAGCCATGATGAAGGTCATGAACATGCGGGTTTGGCTGAACCAGACATGGTCGGCCTGGTAGGTGTTGAGGTACATGAGGCAGAACATCAGGGCAGAAGCAGCCAAGATCATGAGAAGGAATGTTCTGTACGGCTGCATTGTTCTCTCCTGTGACGTCTAACACCTAAGTTAAGCCGCGCCGCAGCGGGGCGTGAAGCACATGGCAAGCTCTTCCTGCCATGTGGTTTGCGCCCCGATGCGGTGTCGGCTTGAACGCATTGTTAGGGGGAAACTGCCGGTTGCTTATCAAAGCGTTCTTGGGCCGCATTGATCGCCTGCTGTACAAGCTCGGACTCCACTTCAGTCATTTCGCCTTCCAGCATGCGGAAACGGAGCTGACCATTGATCGCCTCCAGAACTCCAACTCGCCCGGCAGCAACGATCGAGAGCGGGTAACCCGCCTGCAAAGGCTTGTGGTCATTGATCCCCGGCACAATGGCCTCTCTTCCGCACTGAATTGATCTGACCTCTGGCGGAGCGTCAACCGGCAAGACGAAAGCTTGCTCTGAAGCCAACCCGGCCACGGAGAGCAACGGCAAGGTCTGGTGCTCGATCTTGCCCTCGGACGTCTCAAAGAGAACCGCACAGCGCTCAGCCGCAATGCTCGGAGTGGTCGCGGCCAATGCGAGAAAGAAGGTTACGAGCTGCAGCGATCTCACCATTGCCCCCTAACACCAGAATTAAGCCGCGCCGCGAAGCGGCGTCGGCTTGAATGAATCGTTAGGCCCCGGCCTGATGGAGCCTGCAAGAAGAACCAAGCCTAGTAACCCAACAAGCGGCATGACTGTGGCCAGGTAAACATGCCACGGAAGAGCAAATGCAGCGATGAACGCGGCGCCCGAACCGAGCGCAAGACAGCACGCCAAGGCAACTCTCAGCCAACGAGGAATGGCAAAGAAGCGCAGGCCGAGCCAAAGACGAACGCTAGCAGACACAAGTCCGATAAGGCCGCCGATCCCCAGAGCTACAAGTGCAGGCTCTCTAGCGCCGAATGCGATAGCAGCAACTGACAATGGTCCTAGCAGAACCCATGCAACGATCAGGGTGGCTACGAGCACACCCCGGATTGGCTTGTGATCTACAACGCTGGCGAATTTTCTCAACATGGGGCCTAACACCTAAGTTAAGCCGCGCCGCGTAGCGGAGCAAACCACATGGCAAGCTGAACCTGCCATGTGGTTTGTGGAGCGAAGCGGTGTCGGCTTGAACGCATTGTTAGGGGGCAAGCCTGTCTGTCTAAACCAGCGAGAGCGCAGCATATGCAAAGACTCCTAAACAGCTAGCTGCAATGGTGACATGAAACCAGTACAGCCGAGGATGAGTTTGCCGGCAGTAACTTGCGATAAGGCACGCACGGAGAGCGTAGCCGGTACAAAGCTGTGTGACTAGCTGCACCAGTGCCGCAGCGGCAAGAAGCATGGCAAATAGGTGAAGTCGGTGCGTACTTGAGAAGGCGAGCACTGCTGCGGATGACGCCAAGGCTACCGTCGCGAAGAACGGCAGCCAGAGCTTATCGCCCTCTTGAATTGCGAAAGATCTAGCCATTGCCCCCTAACACTTGAGTTAAGCCGAGCCGCGAAGCGGCTTCGGCTTGAATGAACTGTTATGCCCCACGCGACTGCTCCACAAGAACGGCGGCAGCACGGGTGAACTTGAAGACCCTTTCTCCCTTGCCGTTGTGAGTAAGGCCCAGAAGCCCGAGCGAGAGCAAGGTATCAAGGTCATCCTCAATGAAACGGGGCTCAGGAAACTCGACTGTGCCGTTCTTTCCATCTATGAAGAGCAAGATAACTCCCGACATCATCTTCCCCTCCAGGAGCTTGCTTGCACCCGAATCGTAGAACTGACCAAGGACGGACATTGCTTGCTCTGAAAGCAAGGCTTCCGGGTGAATGGATGCGGCAAGCCCACGATATAGATCGATCCCAGAAGCTACTGAGGCAAGCGACTTATCCAATGACGACAGCCGATCAATTATCTCCTGTCTTGACTCGTTGAATAGCGCCTTAATGCTTAAGGTCGTCGTTGTGTTGGATTGCAGTAAATTCCGAAGCTCCTCATGCCTGTTCTCCGATAGCCACGCCATGAAGTCGTCGAAACCCTTCGCGTCGCTGGTGTCTCGATGGGAAACAAAGTCAGACAGCAGGCCGACTATCGACGCGAAAGCTGCGGCTGTAGTGATTGGTTCCATGAGGGCATAACACCTAAGTTAAGCCGCGCCGCAGCGGGGCGTGAAGCACATGGCAAGCTCTACCTGCCATGTGGTTTGCGCCCCGATGCGGTGTCGGCTTGAACGCATTGTTAGGCCGCACCGCCAGAAAGCCTGCCCCAAGACTGCCGAAGGCCCACAAGATGGACGAGGCCGATCAGTAAGCAGATGCAAGAACTTACAAGCCAGAACGTCACGCTATTTCCCGGGAAGTACGCCATGACCGGCACGAATGCGACGCCCCGAACAATGTAGATGATCGTGATTGCGGCGAGGATGGTACGTTGCAACGGCAGCTTGCGAATTACACCGGCACCGGAAAGAGCGTAAGCACTCCACCCAGCGAGAACGCTGGCAATGACCAATGTAATTACGGTGGGATACCAGTGGCCGGCTGAGTGTAGTTGTGCCATTTGCTCTCCTGCACCGAGGAGCCGAAACAGCGGGGCGCCCACAACAAGGCACGCCAGATGCATCAGCGCTGCGACTCCGCTAAGGGCGGCGCCGACTACCAGAAATTTGTTGTTTGTACTGGCCATGTAGCTCCCCAGCGGCCTAACACCTAAGTTAAGCCGCGCCGCGGCGGGGCGTGAAGCACATGGCAAGCTGCACCTGCCATGTGGTTTGCGCCCCGATGCGGTGTCGGCTTGAACGCATTGTTAGGCCCCGCCCTGCCTAGTCTGGAAGCGTTTGAAGATGATCTTCTGAGCTAGTAAACCCAAGAGAAAGAACACTGCAAGAACAACAACGGCTATCACGACGTATACCGTGCTGCCAATGGATGGCCTGTAGAACTGGAGAGGCCAAGACACAATGAGGATAGAAACAAACCATAGAGCGTTACGTGCAGCATATGCATAGCGCTCGACAGGCAGTGTTTCGGGTCCAAAGAAGCCGCGGCGCCACAGCCCGTAGCCCCAAAGGGCCAGCCCGACTACGAGAAGTGCAATGAGAACGTACATCTTCATAGGGGCCTAACACCTTGAGTTAAGCCGGCCCGCTGCGGCGCCGGTTGATAGCCGAAAGCGTACCAGCAATCGACCAACTCGATTGGAAGAACGAAGCGGGCTCGGCTTGAACGAACTGTTAGGCCGCAGAGGCTTGCCCTACGAGAAAAAAGACCAGCCAGAAAAATACAACTAAGTAGATCGCGAAGAAGCCAAGCATAGCGTCCGACAGCTTGGACAAACCGCTGTCGCCAAGCGCCCGATGCTCTCGGCCGACTAGGAACTTGAGAGTTGCCCAGTTGGTTGCGATGTTATTGCGGAGGACCAGGGATGGCCTGCCCATTGCTTCGTACTTCCCCGGATGCGCCCGCTCAAGTCGAGCGTAAAGTTTCCTGATGAGCACGAACCACGTGATCACCATGCCTAGCAGGGCGACGAAAAGAACTGCGGGTAGCACCGGAGCGGTCATAAGTTCTGATTGCGGCCTAACAACTATTCGACCCCTGAAGTGGGGCGTTGCACGCAGTATGGCTTCTCGCTTCGCGCTGTCCAATAGGGGAAATCCTACGCTGGCTCAATGCTTTGGACGACTGTCGCGGCGTCGTCGGTGCGGCAATCTGACCGCGTTATCCGGCGCAAGGAGGCGCCATGGGTTTAGACGGCCGAAACGATGGTGTAAGGGCTGCAGCGAATGAGGGCGATTGCGGTGCGCGGGAGCCCAGGTTGCTGGACCAGGTGCGTGGCCGCCTGCGGGTCAAACACTACAGTCTGCGTACGGAGCAGGCATATGTGGCCTGGATCCGCCGTTTCATCCTTGCCAACGGCAAGCGTCATCCGCGCGAGCTCGGCGGAGCGGAAGTCGAGGCTTTCCTGACCGCCTTGGCCACGCGCGGGCGGGTCGCGGCGGGTACGCAGAACCAGGCCTTGGCGGCATTGCTGTTTCTGTACAGGGAGGTGCTCCGGGTCGATTTGCCGTGGATGGAGTCGGTGGTGCGGGCCAAGCGGCCGCGGCGTCTGCCGGTAGTGCTGTCGCAGGCGGAGGTCCGCCGGCTGCTTGCGGCCATCGACGAGCGTGCGTGGCCCATGGCGGCGCTGCTGTATGGCACGGGCATCCGGTTGATGGAGTGCCTGCGCCTGCGGGTGCAGGACGTGGACTTCGCACGCAACCAGATCACCGTGCGCGGTGGCAAGGGTGGAAAGGATCGGCATGTGCCGTTGCCCGAGAGCCTGCGCGAGGCGCTGCTGGCCACGATCGAGCGGGTCAAGGTGGTCCACGAGGCCGACGTGGCGGCGGGCTACGGCGAGGTCTGGCTGCCGGCCGCGCTTGAGCGCAAGTATCCCAATGCCGGGTGGGAGCTGGGCTGGCAGTACCTGTTCCCGTCGCCGAAGCTCGCTGCTGATCCGCGCACGGGGGCGGTGCGGCGGCATCACCTGGATGAAAGCGTGTTGCAGCGGGCGGTTCGCGCCGCACGGCAGCGGGCCGGGATCACCAAGCCGGCCACCTGCCACACGCTGCGGCATTCGTTTGCCACCCATCTGCTCGAATCCGGCTATGACATCCGCACCATCCAGGAGCTGCTGGGGCACAAGGACCTGGCCACCACGCAGATCTATACACATGTGTTGAACCGGGGCGGGCTGGCGGTGCGCAGTCCGCTGGATCTGTGAGCGCGCCCGAGTCAGCGGTGCGCCCACGCCGCACTTCCCCATTTGCGCTGCCGCTGGCGGCTGCGCTGGTGGCGGGGGCCACGCTGGCGCTGCGGCTTCCGTTGCTCCCTGCGGCGGGATGGCTCGTGGCAGGGCTGGTGCTCGGGGCTTTGGGCTGGCTGTTCGGGCGGCGGATGGCGGCGCGGGTGCCCGGCGCGCTGCTTGCGGGCTTCACGGTGTGCGCGCTGCACGCGGCGTGGGTGCTGTCGCTGCAATTGCCGGTGGAGCACGAGCGTTCGGATGTGGTGATCACGGGCAGGGTGGTGGCGCTGCCGGAGCATGACGACGACCGCACCCGTTTCCTGTTCCGCGTGGCCCGTTCCGAGGCCAACCCGGAGTACCTGCGCGGACGCAAGCTGCGGCTGGCCTGGTATGACGGCTGGGGGGACAGCGGCTCCCGGCGCGGAGAAATAGAAGCCGGGAGCGGGTGGAGTTTCACCGCCCGGATCCGCGCGCCGCGCAGCCTGCGCAATCCGGGGTGGTTCGATGGCGAGAAGCAATCGCTGGCGCGTCGGATCGCCGCCATCGGCTACATCCGCGATGCGGAACCGGTCGAACGGATCGGCGACGCGCGGGGCATGGATGCCTGGCGCGACAGGATGGCGGACCGCATCGACGCATCGGTTGCCAGCGAATCGTCCCGCTACGTCCGGGCCCTGGCGCTGGGCGACACGCGCCAGCTGGCCGAGACGGACTGGGAAGCGTTGCGTGCCACCGGGCTGACCCACCTGATCGCGATCTCCGGCTTCCACGTGGGGCTGGTAGCGGGCTTCTTCGCACTGCTTGGCGCGGGAATCTGGCGATTGCTCCCCGGGTTGGGCCGCTGGCTGCCGCGGCCGCAGGCAGCTGCGATCGTCGCCCTGGCGGGCGCGCTGTTTTACGCGGCGGTGGCAGGCTGGGAGCTGCCCACGGTGCGCACGGTGCTGATGATCGGTGTGGTGGTCGTGGCGCGGCTGGCGCGGCGGTCGCTGCGGGTGGCCGATTCGCTGGCGCTGGCGGCGGTGGCGGTCACGCTGGTCGATCCGCTGTCCCTGCTCACGGCGGGGTTCTGGCTCAGCTTTGCCGGTGTCGCCTGGCTGGTGTGGTGCCTGCCGCGGGTGGACGAGCAGCGGCTGGTGCCCGGCTTCCTGACGGCGCAGTGGGTGGCAACGCTCGGGCTGCTGCCGCTGACGGCGGTGCTCTTCGGCCAGGCTTCGCTGGCCGGGCCGCTTGCCAACCTGGTGGCAATTCCGTGGTGGAGCCTGGTGGTGGTGCCGCTGGCATTGCTGGGCACGGGGCTGGAAGCCGTGCAGGCCGGGTGGGGCGGCTGGGCATGGCGGCTGGCGGCGTGGTGCTTCGATGTCAGCTGGCCGCTGTTCGGCTGGCTGGCGGAAAGCCGGTTCTCGCTGTGGTGGCTGCCGGAGGCACGCTGGTACGCGTTGCCGCTGGCGCTGCTGGGTGCGTTCTGGCTGCTCCTGCCGCGCGGGGTGCCCGGCAAATGGCTGGCAGCGCTGCTCTGGCTGCCGCTGCTGTGGCCCGACCGGGAACTGCCGCGCCACGGCGAGGCCGAACTGGTGCTGCTGGACGTAGGGCAGGGGCTATCCGTGCTGGTGCGCACCGCCCGCCACGCCTACCTGTACGACATGGGCCCAGCCGTGCCGGATGGCTACGACGCCGGTGAGCGGGTGGTGGTGCCGGCGCTCCTGGCGCTGGGGGTGCGGCGGCTGCACGGGGCGATCGTGAGCCATTCGGATGCCGACCATGCCGGCGGGTTTGGCGCGGTGATGCGGCGGTTCCCGGCTCCCGCACGGTTCGCGCCGCACGGCTCAGGCGTCGACGGTGTTGCGCCGTGCCTGGCCGGCACCGGCTGGGAGGTGGATGGGGTGACGTTCCGCTTCCTGCATCCCACCATGCACTTTCCCTATCTACGCAACGAAGCCAGCTGCGTGCTGCGGATGGAGTCGGAGCACGGTGCTGTGCTGCTCATGGGCGACGTGGGCGAGATCATCGAACGCGAGATGATGCGGCGCGATCCCGGTTCGATCCCGGCCGACGTGGTGGTGGCCGGGCACCACGGCAGCCGCACTTCGTCGGATCCCACGTTCGTGAGTGCCACCGGTGCCGGCCACGCGCTCATCTCGGCGGGTTATGGCAACCGCTTCGGCCATCCGCACGAGCAGGTGGAATACCGGTGGACCCGGGCCGGCGCGCAGGTGCTTTCCACCGCCACCGGCGGCGCGCTGCGGGTCAGGATGGGCGGGGGCGGTACGGCGGTGGAGCAGCGGCGGCTGGCGCATCCGCGGCTGTGGGACGCCCAGCGGCGGCTTTCCGATCCGGCGCCCTAGCGCGGAACTTGCCCCGCCATTCGCGCCTCAGGCGCGGCCCGGCGGATCGGGACCCGCGCTGCAGGTTGGCGTTACGTCACGGATTGGTGCGCCCCGTGGCGGGCCGAGGCCGGCGCTACGCTATCCTATCGGCCGGTTTCGTCCGGCCCTCGGGGCCATGGGGATTTGCGTGCTGGAACTGGTCAAGGCCGGCGGCTGGCCGATGATCCCGCTGCTGATGCTCTCGGCGGTGGGCCTGGCAATCATTGTCGAGCGCCTGTGGGCGCTGCGGCGCAAGGCGGTGATGCCTGCGGGGCTGGGCGCGGAAGTACGCGCCTGGGCCGCGCGCGGGCGCCTGGATCCGGCGCACATCGATTCCCTGCGCAGCACCTCGCAGCTCGGTGCGCTGCTGGCCGCCGCGCTGGACGTGCGCCACCGCCCGCGCGACGAGATCCGCGAGCGCATCGAGGTCACCGGCCGCCACCTGGCGCACGGGATGGAGCGCTACCTCAATACCCTGGGCAGCGTGGCCGCCGCCGGGCCGCTGCTGGGCCTGTTCGGCACCGTGGTGGGCATGATCCAGATGTTCCTGGGGGTGATGGAGGTTGGCGTGGGCGACGTGAACCAGCTGGCCGGCGGCATCGGCAAGGCGCTGGTGTGCGCGGCCACCGGCATGATCGTGGCGGTGCCCGCGCTGATGTTCCACCGCTGGTTCCGCGGCCGCGTGGACGGCTTCATCGTGGAGATGGAGCAGGAAGCCATCCTGCTGATGGACGCGCTGGATCCGCGCACCCGCCGCGCCGCGGTCGCCACGCCCGCCGCCGGCGACGCCCCGGCCGGCGAGCCGCTCCCCGTGCAGGGCTGAGCCGCCGTGCAGATTCGCAGCCGCCGCGCCGATTCCGAGCCCGAGATCAACCTCGTGCCGCTGATCGACGTGATCCTGGTGCTGATCATCTTCTTCGTGATCACCACCACCTTCGACCTGAACTCTGCGCTCAAGCTGGAGCTGCCCCAGGCCAGCGCCGAGCAGTCCGAGGCGCCAGAGCATGCGCTCAGCGTGCTGGTCAACGCGGAAGGGCGTTATTTCATCGACGAGCACGAAGCGCTGCGCACCGATGTGGAGTCGCTCAAGCGCACCATCATCGAAGTGGCCGGCGATGACCGCCAACGTCCGGTGCTGCTGCGCGCCGATGCCCGCACCCCGCACCAGGCGGTGGTGACGGCCATGGACGCGCTCGGCCAGCTCGGTTTCCGCCAGATCTCGATCGCCACCGCGCCCGAGCAGGCCGCGGCGGGCGCGCAGTGAGGCGGCCGGCCTGATGGCTGCCGCGCAACAGCCCCAGCAGGCGGCCTGGCCGATCTACCGGCGCCTGCTCGGCCACGCCTGGCGCTACTGGCCACTGCTGCTGGTGGCGCTGGTGGGCATGACCATCGAGGCCATCGCCGGCGCCGCCTTCGTGCAGCTGATGGACCCGCTGGTCAACGACGGCTTCGTCGATCCGCAGCCGCGCATGGCGGTGCTGCTGCCGCTGGCGATCGTGGGCCTGTTCGTGCTGCGCGGCATCGCCACCTTCGCCACCGACTACGGCATGGCCCGCGCCGGCCGCAGCGTGGTGCGCGACCTGCGCGAGCTGGTGCTGGCCAAGTACCTGCGCCTGCCCAGCGCCAGCTTCGATCGCGAGTCGGTGCCGGTGATGGTCAGCCGCCTCAACTTCGACACCGAGCAGGTCACCCAGGCCAGCGCCGATGCGCTGAAGGTGATCGTTGCCGACGGGCTGACCATCCTGCTGCTGCTGGCGATCATGTTCATCACCAGCGTCAAGGTGACCCTGGCCATGATCGTGATCGCGCCGCTGATCGGGGTGCTGGTCTGGTACGTGGGCAAGCGCTACCGGCGCATCAGCGGCGGGATCCAGACCGGCATGGGCGACCTGGCCCAGGCCGCGGAGCAGTCGCTGGCGGCGCAGCAGGACGTCAAGGTGTATGGCGCCCAGGATTTCGAGAAGACCCGCTATTCGGGCCTGGCCAACCGCATCCTGCGCCTGAACATGAAGGTCGAGTCCACCCGCGCGATGGCCTCGGCGATGGTGCAGATCCTGGCCGCGATCGCGCTGGCGGCGATCGTCTGGGTGGCCACCCGCGAGGCGCTGGTGGGACAGCTCAACCCGGGCGAATTCGTCAAGCTGATGACCGCGATGATGGGCATCATCCCGTCGCTGCGGCGGATCACCAACGTGCAGAGCGTGATCGGGCGCGGCGTGGCTGCGGCCGAGCGCCTCTTCCAGGTGCTCGACAGCGAGGAAGAGCGGGATCGCGGAAAGGTCGCGATCGGGCGCGCGCGCGGCGAGCTGGTGTTCGAGGACGTCAGCCTGCGCTACAGCCGCGACGGCGACGACGAACCGGGCATGGCACTGGAGGGCATCAGCTTCACTGCCAGCCCCGGCACGGTCACCGCCATCGTCGGCCGCTCGGGCAGCGGCAAGACCAGCCTGGTGCGGCTGGTGCCGCGCTTCTACGAGCCCAGTTCCGGCCGCATCACCCTGGATGGCCGCCCGCTGGAGGATTACCGGCTGGCCGACCTGCGCCGCCAGATCGCCCTGGTGGGCCAGCGGGTGATGCTGTTCGACGACAGCGTGGCCGCCAACATCGCCTACGCAGCCGACGCCGACGAACAGGCCCTGCGGCAGGCCGCCGCCGATGCCAACGCGCTGGAGTTCATCGACAAGCTGCCCCAGGGCATGGATACCCCCATCGGGGAGAACGGCTCGCTGCTCTCCGGCGGCCAGCGCCAGCGCCTGGCGATCGCGCGCGCGATCCTGCGCGACGCGCCGATCCTGATCCTGGACGAAGCCACCGCGGCCCTGGACACCGAATCCGAGCGCCTGGTGCAGGACGCGCTCACCCGCCTGATGCCCGACCGCACCACCCTGGTCATCGCCCACCGCCTGTCCACCATCGAGCACGCCGACCAGGTGCTGGTGCTCGATGAAGGCCGGCTGGTGGAGCGGGGCACCCACGCCGAGCTGCTGGAGCGCGGCGGGCTGTACGCGCACCTGCACAACATGCAGTTCCGCGAGTCTCCGGAGTAGCCGGCATGGCGCGCAGGCCTCCCTCCTGGTGGTTCGAAGGCGGACGGGTCCCGATCACTGCCCGGGCCCTTTCGCAGGCGTATCGCGCCGCCGTGTCCACGCGCCGATGGCTCTACGGCAAGGGCCTCAAGCGCAGCCGGGGCGTGGGCGTGCCGGTCATCGTCGTTGGCAACCTGATCGCGGGCGGCAGCGGCAAGACGCCGCTTGCCATCGCCCTGGTGGAACGGCTGCGCGCCGAAGGCTGGTCCCCGGGCGTGGCCAGCCGGGGCTATGGCCGCGAACAGGACAAGCAGGCCGTGTGGGTCGAGGCCGGGACCGACCCGCGCCAGGGCGGGGACGAGCCGGTCCTCATCGCCCATCGCACCGGCGTGCCCGTGCGCGTGGACCGCGACCGTGCCGCCGCCGCCAGGGCGCTCGCCGATGCCGGCTGCAACGTCATCGTGTGTGACGACGGCCTCCAGCACTACCGCCTGCGCCGCGACATCGAGATCGAAGTCATCGACGGCCGCCGCCGCTACGGCAACGGCCGCCTGATCCCCGCCGGCCCCCTGCGTGAGCCGCCGGCCCGCAGCGGGCTGTGCCACTTCCGAGTCGTCAACGGCGGCAGCGAGCCAGTCGCCGAACCCGGCTTTGGTGAGTGGCCGATGCGCCTGGATACCGGCTCGGCGCTGCCGCTGCTCGGCGGCCGCCCGCTGCCGCTGCAGGCGTTTGCTGATCGCCGCGTCCATGCGGTCGCGGGCATCGGCGATCCCGAGCGTTTCTTCGCCACCCTTCGTGGGCATGGCATCGCCGTGGTCCCGCATGCGTTCCCGGACCATCACCGCTACACCGCGCAGGACCTGCGGTTCGGCAGCGACCTGCCGGTGCTGATGACCGAGAAGGATGCGGTGAAGTGCCAGGCGCTCGCGGGCGAGCGGCATTTCAGCGTCCCGGTCACGGCGCACCTGCCGGAGGCATTCTGGATCTCGTTGCTGGACCGGCTGGGAACGCGGGGGGCGAATCCGTGACCGCACCCATCGGCTTCGTCGTCGCCATTCCCGCCCGCTATGCGTCCACCCGCCTGCCCGGCAAGCCGCTGCAGCTGATCGGCGGCGATCCGATGATCGTCCACGTGGCCCGCCGCGCCCTTGCCGCCGGCGCGCGCGAGGTGCGCGTGGCCACCGATGACGCGCGGATCGCGCGGGCGCTGGACGGCACCGGAATCCAGGTGGCCATGACCGCCGCGGACCATGCCTCCGGCACCGACCGCCTGGCCGAGTGCGCCGATATCGCCGGCTGGGATGACGACACCGTGGTCGTGAACCTGCAGGGCGACGAACCTTTCGCGCCGGCCGCCGGCATCCGCGCCGTCGCCGCTGCCCTGGTGGAGTCCGGCGCCGCGGTCGCCACCCTCGCCGAACCCATTGAAGATCCCACGCTGCTGTTCGATCCCAATGCCGTCAAGATCGTCCGTGCCGCCAGCGGCGACGCGCTGTACTTCAGCCGCGCGCCGGTGCCGTGGGCGCGGGATGCCTTTGCCGGCAACCGCTCGGAGCTGCCGCCGGGCGGCCCATGGCTGCGCCACATCGGCATCTACGCCTATCGCGCCGGCTTCCTGCGCCGCTTCGCCGCCATGCCGCCGGGCAGGCTCGAGCAGATCGAAGCGCTCGAGCAGCTGCGCGTGCTTGAAGCCGGGCACCGGATTGCCGTGCGCCTTGCGCCCGAGCCATTCCCGCCGGGCGTGGACACCCCCGAAGACCTGGAACGCGCCCGTGCGCGCATGGAGGAACGCGCATGAGCCGCGAAACCAGCCTGTTGATCGTCTGCCTTGGCAACATCTGCCGCTCGCCCATGGCCGAAGGCGCCCTGCGCGCGCGCCTGGAAGAGGCCGGCCTTGGCCACGTGCGCGTGGATTCCGCCGGCACCGGCGATTGGCACGTTGGCAACCCGCCCGACAGCCGCGCCATCGCCACCGCCGCCCGTCATGGCGTCGACATCTCCGGCCTGCGCGCCCGCCAGCTGCAGGCGGACGACTACCGCCGCTTCGACTGGATGCTGGCGGCCGACCTGCAGAACCTGCGCGACGTGCAGGCCCGCAAGCCAGACGGCGCCAGCGCCCGGATCGATCTGCTCACGCGCTGGGCCGGCGTCCCCGCCGACGTCGGCGAGGGCGCGATCCCCGACCCGTACACCGGCGACCGCGAGGATTTCGAGCACGTGTGGCGGATGGTGGATGAAGTGGCCAGCGCGGCGGTCGCGCGCCTTCGCCGGCCGATTGACGCATAATCCGCCGACCGCCCCATTCCGCAAGGCCAATGGACGCACAGGTCGCACCCGAGTTCCCGGACTCGATTGAATGGCTGAACCTCGCCCAGCCGCTGCGCATGGCGCAGCTGCGCGGCAAGGTGTGCGCGCTGGCCTTCGTCAATGCCGGTTCGGCCTGGTCGATGCAGCGGCTGCATGACCTGGTGACGCTGCTGGGCCGCCATCGCGAGCGGCTCAACGTGGTGGCGGTGCACGTGCCGCGCTTTGACCACGAGCGCGATCCGCGGCGTGCGCTCAAGCGCCTGCGCGGGCACGGCTTCCAGCTCCCCCTGGGCCACGATCCCAACTGGACCCTCTGGCAGCACTACGGGGTGGAGGCCTGGCCCACCGTGGTGCTGCTGGACGGCGAGGGCAGGGTGGCCGGGCGGCTGGTGGGTGATGGGCCGCTGCGCGAGCTCGATGCCCAGGTCGGCGACCTGGTGCGCGCGCTGGTGCCGCAGTCGCTCAACCCGCAGCCGATCGAGCTGCGCCGCAGCGGTGAGCCCGAGCTGCCGCTGCGCTTCCCGGTCGGCCTGGCCGTTTCGGGCAACTATCTCTACGTGGCCGATACCGGGCACAACCGGGTCCTGGAGTGCGACCAGGGCGGACGCATCCTGCGCCAGTTCGGCAGCGGCGGCGTCGGCTTCATCGATGGCCCGATGGAGCTGGCGGCCTTCAACCGCCCGCGCGGGCTGGCGGTGGAGCGCGACCTGCTCTACGTGGCGGACACAGGCAACCACGCGGTGCGCCGCATCCAGCTGCGCAGCGGCGATATCGATACGGTGTTCGGGGCAGGGCGCCCGGGGACCTCCGGGGACGTCCGGGTGGTGGATCCGCGTTCGGTGACGATGGATTCCCCCACGGGCCTGGCGCTCGCGGCCGGCAAGCTGTACGTCGCCACGGCAGGCGACAACCGCGTCTGGTCCTTCGACCTGGGCGATCACTCGCTGCGCTGCCTGGCCGGGTCCGGGCGCCTGGAGGTGGCTGACGGCGTTGGCGCGGAGGCATCGTTCGCGCAGCCGGTGGACGTGGCGGCGGTACAGCAGATGGTGTACGTGTGCGAGGCGGCCGGTTCCGCGATCCGCGCGGTCAATGCGCGCACCGGCGCCGTGCAGACGCTGGTGGGGCGCGGCCCGTGGGAGTTCGGGGCCGAGGACGGGGCGCGCAGCGCGGCCAGCCTGCAGCAGCCGCTGGCGCTGGGGCTGGACCCGGAATCGCCCCGGCTGTGGATCGCCGACAGCGGCAATGATCGCCTGCGCGTGCTGCGCCTGGGCGGGGGCGAGGTCTCCACCTTCGAGCTGCCGCGACCGCTGCACGGGCCCGCCGGCCTGGCGATGGCGCCGGGCGTGGCCTGGATCGCCGACACGGACGCGCATGCGGTGCTGCGCCTGGACCTGGCCAACGGGGATTTGCACCACATCCCGCTGGGCGAATGAACGCCGGGCAGGACCCAGCACAGGGCCCGGCGCCCGAAGCATTCGACGGCAAGGAGTTCGTCGCCGGCCTGCCCAACGCGCCTGGCGTCTACCGGATGCTGGCCGCCGACGGCAGCGCGCTTTACGTGGGCAAGGCGGGCTCGCTGCGAAAGCGCGTGGCCAGCTATTTCAGCGCCTCGCCCAAGCCGGCACGCATCATGTCGATGCTCTCGCAGGTCGCTTCGATGGAGGTCACGGTCACCCGTACCGAAGTCGAGGCGCTGCTGCTTGAAAACCAGCTGATCAAGTCGCTCAAGCCGCGCTACAACGTGATGCTGCGCGACGACAAGAGCTACCCGTACGTGCTGCTCACCGAGCAGGAGTGGCCACGGCTGGGTTTCCACCGCGGGCCGCGCTCGATCCCCGGCCGTTACTTCGGTCCCTATCCAAACGCCGGCACCGTGCGCGAGACGCTCAATCTGCTGCACAAGCTGTTCCGCCTGCGCAGCTGCGAGGACAGCGTGTTCCGCAACCGCTCGCGGCCCTGCCTGCAGTACCAGATCGGCCGCTGCAGCGCCCCCTGCGTGGGGCTGGTGTCCAGGGAGGAGTACGACGATGCCGTGCGCCGGGTGTGCCTGTTCCTGGATGGCCGCAGCGACGAGCTGACCGACGAGCTCGGCGCGGCGATGGAGCGCGCCAGCCAAGAGCTCGAGTTCGAACAGGCTGCCCGCCTGCGCGATCAGATCGCCTCCATCCGCAGCCTGCAGGCGCGCCAGTACGTCGATGGCCGGGTGGCGGATCTGGACGTGCTGGCCTGCGCCATGCAGGGCAGCGATGCCTGCGTGCTGCTGCTGGCGTTCCGCGACGGCCGCAACCTGGGCACGCGCGCGTTCTTCCCGCAGACCCGCGGCAACGAGGATCCGGCCGAGGTCCTCAGCGCGTTCGTGTCCCAGTACTACGCCGAGCAGCCGCCGCCGCCGGAGATCGTGCTCGACCGGGCCATCGAGGATGCGCCGCTGCTGGAGCAGGCGTTGACCGAGACCGCCGGCAAGCGGGTGCGCCTGCGCCACAGCGTGCGCGGCGACCGCGCCGGCTACCTGGACCTGGCCCGGCGCAATGCGGCCCTGGCCCTGGCGTCGCGGGTGGACAGCCAGTCCGCCCAGCGCGCGCGGCTGGAAGCGCTGCAGGAACTGCTGGGCATGGACGAGGCGCCGCAGCGAGTCGAGTGCTTCGACATCAGCCACACCATGGGCGAGGCCACGGTGGCTTCGTGCGTGGTCTTCGATGCGGAGGGCCCGGTGCGCAGCCAGTACCGCCGCTACAACATCACCGGCGTCACGCCGGGCGACGATTATGCGGCGATGGGTCAGGCGCTCATGCGCCGCTTCCGCCGGGCGGCGGAGGAGGGCGGAGTGGTGCCGGACGTGCTGCTGATCGACGGCGGCGCCGGCCAGGTCCGGCAGGCACGCGAGGTGCTGGCCGAGGCTGGGATCGCCGATGTGGCCATCGTCGGCGTGGCCAAGGGCCCCGAGCGTCGCGCGGGCGAGGAATCGCTGCTGCTGCCGGACGGCCGCGAGGTGCGCCCGGGCGCGGGATCGCCCAGCCTCCAACTCGTCCAGCAGGTGCGCGATGAAGCCCACCGCTTCGCCATCACCGGCCACCGCGGGCGCCGCCAGAAGGCGCGCAGCGTCAGCAGGCTGGAGGACATTCCCGGCATCGGGCCGCGCCGTCGGGGGAACCTGCTGCGCCACTTCGGCGGCCTGGCCGGGCTCAAGGCCGCCGGCGCCGAGGAGATCGCCCAGGTCGAAGGCATCAGCAAGGCGCTTGCAGAGCGCATCTACGCCAGCCTGCACGGAATCGACACGCAGCCCTGAGCCGCGGCGACATCTGCAATGCGCTCACCGTAGAATGGCCCTGTGCAAATGCAGCTGACCATTCCCACCTGGCTCACCCTCGGCCGGATCGTGATGATCCCGCTGCTGGTGCTGGTGTTCTACCTCCCGTTCTCGTGGACGAATATCGCCGCGGCCGGGATCTTCGCGCTGGCCGCGGTGACGGACTGGCTGGACGGCTGGGTCGCGCGCCGCTACCACCAGTACTCGGCGTTTGGCGCTTTCCTGGATCCGGTGGCCGACAAGCTGATGGTGGCCGTGGCCCTGTTCCTGATCGTGCAGGCGCACCCCACGCCGTGGATGGCGATCTGGGCGGCGGTGATCGTGGGCCGCGAGATCGCGGTCTCGGCGCTGCGCGAATGGATGGCCGAGCTGGGCCAGCGCGCCACCGTGCGGGTGGCGGCGGTGGGCAAGTTCAAGACCGTGGTGCAGATGGTGGCGATCCTGTGCCTGCTGTATTCCGTCAGCCCCCAGGGGCGGCCGCCGGGGCTGGTGCCGTGGTGGAACGACATCGTGTTCGTGGTCGGCGACTGGATGCTGGCCGCGGCTGCGCTGCTGACCCTCTGGTCGGGGCTCATGTACCTGCGCGCGGCGTGGCCGGTGCTGCGCGCCGGGGAGCGCGAGACAGTTGACACAACCGACGCGAACGGTAAAATCTCCGGTCTCACGACGCGGGAATAGCTCAGTTGGTAGAGCGCAACCTTGCCAAGGTTGAGGTCGCGAGTTCGAGTCTCGTTTCCCGCTCCAGTTTTGCGTCGAAGGAACCCCGTACGCGGGGTTTTTTAGTGTCGGGATCTTGAATCCCGAAGGCGCATGCGCCAGCCTGATGGGGCGCGTCACCGGCCTGGTGGCAGAGTGGTTATGCAGCGGACTGCAAATCCGCGTACGCCGGTTCGATTCCGACCCAGGCCTCCATTTCCGTTGCACGCAACGGCCGCGCCCGGATGGCGAAACTGGTAGACGCAAGGGACTTAAAATCCCTCGGTGGCAACACCGTGCCGGTTCGATCCCGGCTCCGGGCACCATTCCTCATTTGATGCAGGCCCGCGCCGGCAGGTTTGCGGGCTTGGGCATTGGCTGTGGTGTCCGCCGGTCAGCCGAAGGTGGCGACGACCTCGAACACACCGTCTTCGTTTTCTGCTTCCACGCTGGCCGGCTGGCCGTGGTAGAGGCTGCGGGCGTCGGCCATGATCGTTGCGATCTCCAGGCCCTTGTCCCGCTCGGGGAACCAGAAAACCGGGTTGCCGGCATCCAGAAGCTGCCAGCCGCCATACGACTTCACCAGTTGCAGCGTTGCCGTGTTCATGGGCGCGCTCCATGCGATAGAGGGCGCCCCGGCCCAGCATATGACTTGCTCAAGGTCGCGGCCGTTGTCCATTGCTGAGCGGCATCCATTGCCAAATGCAGGACCGTGCTACCGGGGCAGGCTCATGATGCGCCGGCCGCCCGGCGGGTACAGTCGGCGCGATCCGCGCCTGGCCGTAGGAAAAATCCTACCCGTCGGAATCCAGGTAGCGGTCCAGATACGCGGCCGCCTTGCCCGCCTGCTGGCACATGCGCCGCAGGGCGCTGCCATATTCGAGCACCGCGGCCATCCGCCTGGGCACCATTTCGCCCGCCGAGCCGGCCTGCAGCACCGTCGCCTTGAACTCCTGGTAGGTGTGCTCGAACTGGTCGAGGATGCGTCCCGGGTCCACCGCCCCGCGCTCGCCGGCGGGCACCCCGGTCGCTTCGAGCAGGACCGCCGCCTGGTCGCGGATGCCGCGCAGCAGGGTCGCCACCGCGCCTTCCACCCCTTGTGCCGGTGGCACCAGCCGGGCCAGTTCCATCGACATCTCGGTCATGTTGACGTGGTACTGGGCCACCCGCAGCGCATTGGGCAGCCGGGCATCCTGGGCGCTGTCGTCGAACAGGTGGTGGAGCCGCGCCGCATACTCTCCAATCGCCTCCTGCAGCGTCTCCATCACCCGGTGGCCGCTTTCCATTGCCGCTGGCCTGGCGCGGGTGTCCTGCAGCACGGCGATGCACTGCGAGGTTGCGATCTTGCCCATCCGCCGCAGCTCCATGCCCAGCGCGTCCAGTGCCAGCGCGGGAGTGGCGAGCAGGTTGGCGTCCAGGTGGCGGGGCCGTGCGTGATCCTCGTCCGGGCTGCGGAAGCGACGCTCCAGGCCGGCCACCACGCGCGGGGTCAGCGGCCACATCACCGCCACCCCCAGCAGCTTGGTCAGCGTGTGGAACACAGCCAGCGCCAGCGCCACGTCGCCGCCCGCGCCGGCCATTGACGCCAGCCGCTGCGCCATCCAGAGCAGTGCCGGCAGCAGCGCCAGTGCCGCCACCGCGGTCACCACGTTGAACAGCACGTGCGCCGCCGCCACCCGCCGCGCGGGCGAGGTGGCGCCAACCGCAGCGAACACCGCGGTGGAGGTGGTGCCGACGTTGGCGCCGATGATCATGGCCGCTGCGGCCTGCGCCGGCACCAGTCCGCCGGCGGCGGCGGTCAGGGTGATGGCCAGGGTCGCGCTGGAGGACTGGGTCAGCAGCGTGATCGCGATTCCCGAGAGCACGAACACGGCAATCCCCGTGATGCCTTCCGCGTCCTGGCCTTCGATGGGGAACATGCCGCCGAGCCCGTCGAAGGCTTCGCGCAGCACGTCGATGCCCAGGAAGAACAGCCCGAAGCCCGCCGCTGCCTGGCCCAGGGCACCCCAGCGGGATGCGCGGGAAATCGCCCATGCCATCGCGCCCAGCCCGATGGCCGGCAGCGCCAATGCCCGCAGGTTGATGTCGAACCCGGTGATGGCCACCAGCCAGGAGGTGAGGGTGGTGCCGAGGTTGGCGCCGTACACCAGGCCGATCGCCTGGCCCAGGCTGAGCAGGCCGGCGTTGACGAAGCCGATGGTGGCGAAGATCACCGCGCTGGAGGATTGCACGCCGGTGGTGATGAGCAGGCCGGAACCGAGCGCGCGCGCGCGGCTGCGGGTGGCGCCGGCCAGGATGGTGCGCAGGCCGCCGCCCGCCGATGCGGTCAGCCCGTCGGTCATCAGGCGCATTCCCAGCAGGAACAGCCCGATGCCGCCGAAGAGGGTCGCGATTGCGGAACTCATGGAGAACGTCCAGCGGCACGCACGCGCGGCGCGCAGCGGCTGCTACAGGGTGATGGCCTCGCCATGGCGCGGGAGGCCGGCATCGATACCGTAGTCGGCCTTCAGCCGGGCCGCCAGCCCTTCGCGCCCGCGGGCCTCGCCGTGCACCAGGTGGACCGGCGGCCGTCCCCCGATGGCGCCGTACCAGCAGGCAAGTTCCGACTGCCCGGCGTGCGCGGACAGCCCGCCGATCGTGTGGATCCGGGCCTGCACCCGGACGTCATGCCCGTGGATGGTGACGCGCTCGGCCCCATCCACCAGGCGCCGGCCAAGGGTGCCGTGGCCCTGGTAACCGATGATCATGACGTCGGTCTGGCTGCGGGGCAGGTTGTGGGCGAGGTGGTGCAGGATCCGTCCGCCCGTGCACATGCCGCTGCCGGCGATGATGATCGCGCCCGAGCGCACGCTGTTGAGGCGGATCGACTGTGCGGTGTCCGGGGTCTCGTGGAGGTTGGGGAGCACATCGTGCAGCCGGCGGGTGCCTAGCATCCTGCGCGCGCCGGCGTGGAACTGGTCGGCGTGGCGGTCGTGAACCGCGGTCGCCTCGATTGCCATCGGGCTGTCGAGGAAGATCTTCCAGCGCCCGATGTCCCAGCGCTCGAAGTTCTGCGCCATCAGCACCAGCATCTCCTGGGTGCGGCCGATGGCGAACGAGGGCACCAGCAGGTTGCCGCCATCGGACCAGGCGTCCTCCAGCACCTGGCCGATTTCAGCCAGCGTCTCCTCCCGTGGACGGTGGTCGCGATCGCCGTAGGTGCTTTCCATCAGCACCAGGTCGGCGTCAGCCGGCGGTTCGGGAGCGGGGATCAGCGCGGTGTCGCGCGGGCCCAGGTCCCCGCTGTAGACCAGCCGTCGCCGGACGCCGTTGTCACGCAGATCCAGCAGGATGCTCGCCGCACCGAGGATGTGGCCGGCCGGGCTGGGCCGCACCGTGACGCCGGGCAGGATCTCCTCCGCCTCGCCAAAGCGCAGCGGGCGCATCTGCCGCATCACGGCGTCGACGTCGGCCTGGCCGAACAGCGGCTGCACCGGTGGCTTGCCGCGCATGGCGCGGCGCCGGTTTTCGCGCTCCACGTCGGCCGCCTCCAGCCAGGCGGCATCGCGCAGCAGGATCCGCACCAGGTCGATGCTGACGGCATGGGTGTGGATCGGCCCCCGGAATCCCCCGCGCACCAGCAGGGGCAGGCGGCCGCAGTGGTCGAGGTGGGCGTGGCTGAGCACGACCGCGTCGATCGAGACGGGGTCGAACGGCAGCGGCCTGGCATTGCGCGCCTCGTCCTCGCGCGAGCCCTGGAACAGGCCGCAGTCAAGCAGCAGCCGGTGTCTTCCGCATTGCAGGAGATGGCATGAGCCGGTCACTTCGCCGGCCGCGCCGTAGCAGGTCAGTTCCAATTCGCTTCCCCGGTGTTCCCGGCACCAGCATAGCGGCGGCGCCGGCCGGATCGGGGGCGGCTGTAAACTCGGGCGTTGGAATCGACCTCGTGGAACGTGGATGAGCCGCTATTTCGCCTGGTGGGCAAGCATCGGCCTGGCGCTGGTATCGCTGGTCCTGTCGCTGTGGTGGCCGGGTTGGTGGTGGGGCGTGGCCGTGTTCGGCGCCCTCGCGCTGACCGGCCTGGTGGACCTGTTGCAGCGGCGCAGCACCCTGCGCCGCAACTACCCGCTGCTGGCGCACTTCCGCTACGGCCTGGAATCGATCGGCCCGGAGATGCGCCAGTACCTGATTGAGGGCGACACCGCCGAGGTGCCTTTCTCGCGCCAGCAGCGCGCGCTGGTGTACCAGCGCTCCAAGTCGGTGAGCGACGTGCGTCCCTTCGGCACCCAGCACGATGCCTACGCGCCTGATTTCGAGTGGCTCAACCATTCGCTGGCCTCGGTGGAGATCGAATCGCATGATTTCCGCATCGTCATCGGTCCCGACTGCGCGCAGCCATATTCGGCCAGCGTGTTCAACATCTCGGCCATGAGCTTCGGGTCACTCTCGCCCAACGCCATCCTGGCGCTCAACGCGGGTGCGAAGGCGGGGGGCTTCTTCCACGACACCGGGGAAGGCTCGATCTCGAGCTACCACCGCCAGCACGGCGGGGACCTGGTGTGGGAGATCGGCTCGGGCTACTTCGGCTGCCGCGATGAGCGGGGCAGCTTCAGCGAGGAGCGCTTCGTCGCCAATGCCACCGACCCGCAGGTGAAGATGATCGAGCTCAAGCTCTCCCAGGGCGCCAAGCCGGGCAAGGGCGGGCTGCTGCCGGGGGAGAAGGTCACCGCGGAGATCGCCGCCGCGCGCGGGATCCCGATAGGCGTGGATTGCATTTCGCCACCTCGGCATTCGGCGTTTTCCACGCCAGTGGAAATGATGGAGTTCCTGGCCCGCCTGCGCGAGTTGTCCGGCGGCAAGCCGGTGGGCTTCAAGCTCGCGATCGGGCATCCGTGGGAGTGGTTCGGGATCGCCAAGGCCATGCACGAGACCGGGCTGCTGCCGGACTTCATCGTGGTCGACGGCTCGGAAGGAGGCACCGGGGCCGCCCCGGCGGAGTTCATCGACCACGTGGGCGTGCCGATGCAGGAAGCCCTCATGCTGGTCCACAACACGCTGGTCGGGCTGGAGCTGCGTGAGAAGGTGAGGATCGGCGCGGCCGGCAAGATCACCAGCGCCTTCGACCAGGCACGCACCATGGCGCTGGGGGCGGACTGGTGCAACGCGGGCCGCGGATTCATGTTCTCGCTGGGCTGCATCCAGGCCCAGACCTGCCACAACGACAAATGCCCGACCGGCGTGGCCACCCAGGATCCATCGCGCTGGCGCCACCTGGACGTGGCCGACAAGGCGCTGCGCGTGCAGCGCTTCCACGAGAACACCCTGCTTGCCCTGCGCGACCTGATCGGCGCGGCCGGCCTGGTGCATCCGCAGCAGCTTGGGCCCGAGCACATCCTGCGCCGCGAGTCGCCGACCAAGATCCGTTCCCTGGCGGCGATGTACCGGTTCCTGGAGCCGGGCGAACTGCTCCACGGCGCCCCGGAGCACACGGTGTTCAAGGCGTTCTGGGCGGATGCGCGCAGCGATTCGTTCGAGCCGCCCGAGCGCATGCGCAGGCTGCGCGAGAGCAAGTCCTGCTGACTGCCGCCGCCCGCTGCAGGGGGCTTCAGTCGAGGAGTTCGAGCACCCGATCAGGCGGCCGGCCGATCACCGCGCGCTCGCCGCGCACCAGGATCGGGCGTTCGATCAGGCGGGGGTGCGCGACCATGGCGTCGATGATCGCATCGTCGTCCAGCGTTTCGTCGGCCAGGTTGAGGTTGCGGTATTCCTCTTCCTTCGTGCGCAGCAGGTCGCGGGGGCGGATGCCGAGCTTGCGCACCAGCCCCCGCAGCGCGTCAGCATCCAGCGGCGCGTCCAGGTAGCGCACGATCTCCGGCTCGATCCCGTTCTCCTGCAGCAGTTCCAGCGCTCCGCGCGACTTCGAGCAGCGGGGGTTGTGGTACAGCACGTATCCGGTCATGGCGTCCTCAGGATTCAAGCAGCTGCCGGATGCGCGCGGCGTCCTGGTCGAGCAGCTGCAAACGTTCCTCCCCATGTTCGCACAGCAGCACGAACACCAGGTCCAGCAGCTGCTGCAGCGCCGCGTGGTAGAGCAGCGGCTCCACGTGCGGGCGGTCGTCGTGGCCGGACACCACCAGCGCCAGGTCCGCCTGGGCGCGCAGCGGATTGGGCGTGTTGCGGGTCACGCTGACCACAGTGCCCACGCGGGTGCGGAACAGGCGGCTGAGCTCGGAAAGCACGGTGCGCCGGCCGTGCTCGGAGAACACCAGCATCACATCCTCGCGCCCGGCATTGGCCAGGCTGGTGGGCATGAGCACCGGGTCGAAGTGATAGACGGCAAGGATGCCCAGCTGCGCCAGCCGCAGGGTGAACGCGCGCGCCACGATGCCGTCCTGGCCCAGCCCGATCACGAACACCGTGCGCGCCGCGCGCAGGGCCTCCACCACCGCCTCGATCCGCTCGGGTGGATTGAGCAACCGGGTTTCGCGCACCGCGTCGGATTTCGCCTGCCACAGGAGTTCGCCTGGAGTCAGCACATCGCTGCCGGGCAATGATTCCTCGGCCGGGAGGCCGTTGCCGTCCTGGCGCACCAGGTCCTCGCCGATGGCGTACTTCAGGTCCGGGTAGCCCTTGAAGCCGAGCTTCTGGCTGAACTTCACCACGCTCGACTGGCTCACCTCCAGGGCGTTGGCCAGCTGCTGCGAGGAGTAGTCGCGCAGCAGGTGCGCGTTGTCGAGGATGAAGTCCGCGATCCGCCGCTCGATCGCCGACATCCTGTCGCGCTGTGCACTGATCCTGAGCAGCGAGGACATTGGCAGGCTCCGTCAGGTTGCCAGCGGCTCGAGCCCGCGGATCTCGCGGATGCCCAGCCCCGGCGCGTCGCCGATGGAAATCTCCGATTCGTTGAAATCAACCCCGCCGTCGACGGGATCGAACTCGCACAGCGAAGGGCCGTCCAGGTCCACCTTGCGGATGATGTCGGACTTGGCCACGGCCAGGTGCACCGCGGCGGCCACGCTGATGCTGGTTTCGATCATGCAGCCGATCATGCATTCCACGCCGTACAGGGCGGCGATGTCGGCCACCCTGATCGCGTTGGAGATGCCGCCGGTCTTCATCAGCTTGATGTTGATGATGTCGGCCGCCTGGTCGCGCAGCAGTTCGATCACCTCGGACGGGCCGAACACGCTCTCGTCGGCCATCACCGGCGTGTGCACACGCTCGGTGACGTACTTGAGGCCGGCGATGTCGCGCGCCTTGACCGGCTGTTCCACCAGCTCCAGCTGCACGCCGGCATCCTCCAGGGTGCGGATGGCATACACCGCCTGCTTGGCGGTCCAGCCCTGGTTGGCGTCCAGGCGCAGCAGGGCGCGTCCCTCCACCGCGGCGTAGATCGCCTTCACCCGCTCCAGGTCGACGCCGATCTCCTTGCCCACCTTGATCTTGAGCGATTCAAAGCCGCGGTCCACCGCCGAGAGCGAGTCGGCCACCATCTTGTCGATGTAGTCCACGCTGATGGTGATGTCGGTGGTGATCGAGGGAACGCCGCCGCCGAGCATGCGGTACAGGGGCGCGCCGTAGAGCTGGGCCCACAGGTCGTACACCGCGATCTCCACCGCCGCCTTGGCGCTGGTGTTGCGCTCGGCCGAGCCGTGGATCACCTGCAGGATGCGGTTGAGGTCGGCCACCTCCATGCCCACCAGGCGCGGCCCGATCAACTTGCGGATCACCTCGATGATCGAGCCGTGGGTGTCGCCGGTGATCACGGCGGTGGCCGCGGCCTCGCCATAGCCGACGTTGCCGGTGTCGGTGTGCACGCTGACCACGATGTCTTCCACCGCTTCCACGGTGCGCAGCGCTGTCTTGAACGGGGTCTTGAGGGGGACCCGGAGCATGCCGAGCCGGACGTCGGTGATTTTCATGATGCGTGGGCTCGTGCGCTCAGGGCCGCAGGCGCTGGATGCTGGTGATGCGGTTGACGGTGGGGGTGGTGCGGTTGGACATCATTGGCAGCACCGGGGTCACCACCACGCCATTGAGGCGCAGCCGGACCAGCTCGCCTTCCGGATCCGGGAGCCAGCTCATGCCGGAGGTGTCGTGGATCACGAACGGCTCGCCGTCCACGTGGCCCAGCATCATCATCACGTGGCCGGGGAAGTAGATCATGTCGCCCGGGCGCGCTTCGGCCAGCGCCGCCACGCGATCGTCCCAGCTGTCGTTCTCGTCGAAGCCCAGGCGGTCGAGCGCGGGGCTGATCGACTGCCGGCTGGTATTGCGCGGGATCAGCACGTTGAAGCTGCGGAAGATCTCCGACAGGAAGCCGCTGCAGTCGCGCGCGTTGTAGGAGTGCCCCCAGCCGTAGCGCTCGCCCAGGAACTTGAAGGCCTGGCGGATGATGTTGGCCTCGGTGAGTGGCAGGTAGTCGTCGGCCACGTCGGCCGAGCGCGGCAGCAGTGCCGGCTCGAACGACAGCGCGCCGTCGTCGCCGCGCACCGGCAGTTCGATCACCCAGTGGGCGGCGGGGATCTGGCCGTTGATGGCCCGGGTGGCCGGCCAGTCGGCGAGCACCGGCACCCGCACGCCCATCTCCAGCTGCACGTTGGACACGCGCGGGTTCTCCGGCGTGTAGACGGTGCTCGCGGTGGCGCCGGTCACGACCAGGAAGGGTTCGGCGCTGGCTCGGGCCAGGATGCGATCGCGCTCGCCCTGGGCAACGTACTGCTTTTCGATCCACGCGGCGTAGCGGTCGCTGACCACGAAATACCACTCGCCGTCGGCGCTCTCATGCGTGATCACCACCGGGTCGCCGGGGAACAGCGTGCTCTCCTGGAAGCGGTCGATGTCGCTGTTGTCGGGCGAATGGAACACCCGCAGCGCGGTGGGGAAGGCGCGCAGGTCGGCGCGGTGCACCACCATCCCGAAGCGGGTGTCCTGGGTCGCAGGAACGGCGTCGATGGCGACGTTGTCCTGGATCCGCGCCAGCCGCGATGCCTCCACCGGCTGCCCCTCGGCGTCGAACAGCTCCCGGCTGGGCATGCTGGCGAGGCCTTCGATCCAGGCCCGCACCTGGGTGCCTTCCAGGCGCGCAGGCAGCGCATGCAGGTCGAAGATCGACTCGTCTTCTGCCACCATGCGCGCGTTTTGCTGTTCGATCTGTTCCGGCGTGAGGATCACCTGGTCCGGCGCCGGCCGGGCCTGGATCCAGAATTCCGGCGCCAGGTGCTCTTCGAGCAATCCGGGGACCGCCAGCGGCGGGGCTTCGGTGGCCGGCGCGCGGGCGGAGAGGGGGCCGGGCAACGCAAGCACCAGTCCCAGAAGCATTATTGGCAGGCGCATGCGATCCCCTTGGAACAGTTTGAACTGGCCGGACATCATGGAATACATCATTCGAATATTGCAACCAGAAAGAATAAATTATTGACGGCTTGTCGACATGCATGTTACACAGCCGTCACAGCATCCCTGGGGAGGAGAGAGCTGAAAGTGCGCAATCCCTGCGCCCGCCCTGTTACGCCTGTACTCCACCGGCCACGCCGGGGACTGCGGGTGGCTGGCCTGCTGGCGGGCCTGATGGCCGGGCTGGCCGTGGCCGCCGTGCCCGTGGCCGCCGCCGGCCCGGGCCCTGGGAGCGGCGTCGATGTGGGCCAGCGGCTGGCGGCGCCAACCCACATTGTGGAGCTGGTGGACGCCGGGGATTTCGCGGGTGCCGAGGCGGCCATTGCCGAAGCGCTGGCTGATCCCTCCATCCATCAGGAGCGCCGCGTGGCGCTGGAGTTCCAGCGCGAGCGCATGCGCCGGATCCTGATGGATTTCAGCCTTGATGAAGTCGGCGCGAAGGAGCGGCTGCGCCGGCACATCCCGGACCTCACCGATGATGAATTCGCGCGCTGGGACGACGCCGGCCTGATCGAGGCGCGGGTGATCGACGGCGAGCGGCGCTGGTTCAACCGCGGGCCTTCCAACCTCTTCCGCATCAGCGCCGAGGCCCGGGAGCGCCGTGCGACCCCGCTCAACTTCTACGACAGCCCGCTGGAGCTGGAGGTCCTGCCGCACCACGAGCAGGTGCGCGAGGAGGCGGTGGCCAGCGGGAGCCTGTCGGTGGTACCGCACCGGGTACGCGTGACCCAGTCGCTGACGGTAAAGCCGGACGCCGTGCCGGCCGGCGAGACCATCCGGGCCTGGGTGCCGTTCCCGCGTGCGATCCCCGGGCAGCAGGAGGACATCCGGGTCATTTCCACCAGTCCGGGTGATCACCTGCTGGCTCCGGAATCGAGCCTGCAGCGCACCGTCTACATGGAGACACCCGCGGTTGCCGGTGAACCCACCCCGTTCTCGGTGACCTACGAACTCACTGTCTACGGCCAGTACGCGGACATCGACCCGGCCCGGGTGGTCGCTGCGGAAATCACCCCGGAGCTGGAGCCGTTCGTGGCCGAGCGCCCGCCGCACGTGGTGTTCACCGATGCGATGCGGCTGAAGTCGGCGCAGGTGGTGGGTGGAGAAACCAACCCCTACCACATCGCCCGAAAGCTGTTCGCCGCCGTGGATTCCATCCCCTGGGCCGGCGCGCGCGAATACTCGACCATCACCAACCTCGGCCAGCACGCGCTGGAGCAGGGCCACGCCGACTGCGGCCAGCAGACCATGTTGCTCATCACCCTGCTGCGGATGAACGGCATCCCGGCGCGCTGGCAGTCGGGATGGATCTTCTCCGACGGCACATACAACAACATGCACGACTGGGGCTGGCTGTACCTGGATCCCTACGGCTGGGTGCCGATGGACGTGACCTTCGGCGACCTCCCGCATTCCGATCCCGGCCTGGCCGGCTTCTACCTCGGTGGGCTCGATGCCTACCGGATCGCCTTCAACGACGACTGGTCGCGCGAGTTCACGCCGGCCAAGCAGCACCCGCGATCGGAAACCGTCGACCTGCAGCGCGGCGAAGCCGAGTGGCGGGGCGGCAACCTGTATTTCGACCAATGGAACTACGGATTCGAGTGGGAGCTCGTTTCCCGGGGCGCGGATGGAGTCGCCCGTTCTACCTCAACCAACCCCTGATTTTCTGTACCGGAGAGAACCGCAATGAAGCCCAGACAAACCAAGATGCGCCGCGCAGCCCTGTGCATCGCCCTCGGGGCCTGCCTGACCACCCTGGCGCCCGTGGCGGTTGCGCAGCAGGTCACCGGTGCAGTCGCCGGCCGCGCCACCGCGGGCGACCAGGTGGTGGTGAACAACCCGGCCACGGGCCTGACCCGTTCGGCCACCGTCAACGCCGATGGCAGCTACCGCCTGGGCCAGCTGCCGGTGGGCACCTACAACCTGCAGGTGACGCGCGATGGGCAGCCGGTTGGTGAGCCGCTGGAGGTCACCGTTTCCCTGGGCGGCACCACGACCGTCAACCTGGGATCCCAGGGTGGCATCGCGGACATGGCCGCCGTGCAGGTGGTCGGCACCCGCGTGGTCAACCGCGTCGACGTGCACTCCACCGAGTCGGCCACCAACATCACCCGCGAGGAGTGGGCGCGCCTGCCGGTGGCGCAGAGCCTGAGCTCGGTGGCGCTGCTGGCGCCGGGCGTGGTGACCGGCAACTCGAGCTTCGGCGGCATTTCCTTCGGCGGCTCCTCGGTGGCCGAGAACTCGATCTTCATCAACGGCCTCAACGTTACCGATTTCTACCGCCGGCAAAGCTTCTCCACCGCGCCGTTCGCGTTCTTCCAGGAGTACCAGGTCAAGACCGGCGGTTACTCGGTCGAGTTCGGCCGCGCCACCGGCGGCGTGATCAACGCGGTGACGCGCTCCGGCAGCAACGAATTGAGGGGCGGCGTCGAGGTCACGTTCGAGCCGGATGCCTGGAAGGCAAGCGGGCGGGACCGGATCATCACCGGCGAGAACTCGGACGGCACCACCTCCACCGCGATCTACCGCGCCAGCCGTGATCGCAGCAGCTTCACCAAGGCCAACGTGTGGGCATCCGGCCCGCTGATCCGCGACCGCCTGTTCCTGTTCGCCATGTACGAGCAGCGTGACAGCGATTCGAAGTACACCAGCAACACCGGTGCGACCTGGTACGAGAGCGAGTCCGACAACGGGTTCTGGGGCGCCAAGATGGATTGGCGCATCAACGACGACCACATGCTCGAACTGCTCGCGTTCTCGGACGAGGGCGACAGCGACCTCACCACCTACGGCTACAACTGGGATACCAACGAGCGTACCGATGCCACCGGCACCAGCAACAGCGAAAGCGGTGGCAAGAGCGGTTCCATCACCTATACCGGCTATTTCGGCCAGAGCTTCATCGCCAAGGCGATGTACGGCATCAACCGGAGCCAGGCATTCACCTCGTCCCCGGCCGATGGCCTTTGCGAAGGCGTGTTCGTCAACGCCAGCTACAGCGATATCTACAACGCCATGGGCAACCCGACCCTGGGTTGCCACCCCACGGGCAGCTCGATCGTTGCCCACGAGGACGAGCGCGAGGTGGGCAGGCTGGACTTCGAGTGGACGCTGGGCGACCACCAGCTCCGCTTCGGCATCGACCACGAGATCATGACCACGGACCGGACCACGTTCTATCCCGGTCCCACCGGCATGCAGTACACCGCGTACGAGATGGCGCCCGGTTCGGTGCTGGACAACGGTGCCGTGGTCCCCGACGGGATCACCGAGGTGCTGATGGCGCGCAGGCGCCTGGATGGCGGCGTGTTCGAGACCACCGCCAGCGCGTACTACCTCGAGGACACCTGGAGCGTCACGCCGAACTTCCTGCTCAACCTGGGCGTCCGGGTGGACAGCTTCAACAACAAGACCGCGGCCGGTGGCAGCTTCATCAAGATGGACAACCTGGTGTCGCCGCGCTTTGGCTTCTCCTGGGACATGCAGGGCGACGGCACCAGCAAGCTGTTCGGCAACCTGGGCCGCTACTACCTGCCGGTCACCAACAACATCAACTACACCTTCGCCGGTGGCCTGACCGACGAGCGCACCTTCTACGTGCTTGACGGCTGGGCCGAGCGGACCAACCCGGTGACCGGCGGTTCGTACATGGAGCCGATCATCGGCAGCCAGATCGGGCCGGTCGACACCAATTACAACGTCGAAGTGGGCGACCTGCGCCAGAGCGTCGACGCGGACCTGGACGCCGTGTACCAGGACGAAGCGATCCTCGGCTACCAGGCCATGCTCAGCCAGGCCTGGTCGTGGGGTGTCAATGCCACCTACCGCCGGATGAAGAACGCGCTGGACGACGTGCGCATCAACCACACCCCCTGCGGGCCGGTGGGCTACAACCTGTGGCCGATCGCCAACCCGGGCAAGCCGCTGACCATCTGGGGCGATGCCAGCATCGGCTGCGACACCGAGGGCTGGATCACCATCGATACCTCCCGCGACGGTTACATCAAGGGCGGCAGCGGCGAGGTGGTCGGCTACTCCGAGCCCAAGCGCACGTACAAATCCATCGAGCTGCAGATCGACCGCGCCTGGGATGGCGTCTGGGCGTTCAACGCCTCCTACATCTGGTCGAAGCTGAGCGGCAACCACGAGGGTCCGGTCAACTCGGATACCAACTACGGCGACACCGGCATGGTCCAGCACTGGGACCATCCGGCCAACAACGAGGACTACGGCCCGCTGTTCAACGACCGCCGGCACCAGATCAAGCTGCGCGGCAGCTATGCGCTCAGCGACCAGTGGTCGTTTGGCGCCATGTTCACGGCCATGTCCGGTGCCCCCATCAACATGTTCGGCGTGACCTGGCCCAACGACAGCGTCGGCGGCGCGAGCTTCGTGACCGAGGGTTCCGGCGGTGGCACGTTCTGGCACTGCGTGGCCAACTGCTCCGGCGACTGGAGCGAGCGGGTGTACGAATATGCCGGCCGGGGTGCCGGTGGCCGCACGCCCTGGACCTACAACCTGGGTGCCAACGTCACCTGGACGTTGCCGGTGGACGGCATCGACCTCAAGGCCAGGTTCTCGGTGTACAACCTGCTCAACAACGACGAGGTGATCAACGTGCGCCAGCGCTACGAGATGGGCCCGGGCGTGTCGCGCGGCCTGCACGGCACCGGCACCCGCTGGCAGTCGCCGCGCTACGCGCAGCTCGTGGTGACCTGGAACTTCTGACCGGTTCTCCGGGTGGGGCGACCCGTCGCCGGCAATCGCCGGCGGCGGGGCCGCTTCGGCAAGGGAGCGATTGCAATCGTGAGCCGTATCTCTTTCCTCCTCGCGGCCAGCCTGACGGCCGCGATTTTTTTTGCGCCGGCCTCCGCCGCCAGCGGC
Source organism: Luteimonas sp. JM171 (assembly GCF_001717465.1). Lineage (NCBI taxonomy): Bacteria > Pseudomonadati > Pseudomonadota > Gammaproteobacteria > Lysobacterales > Lysobacteraceae > Luteimonas > Luteimonas sp. JM171. The sequence goes on from NZ_CP017074.1 coordinate 1,997,436, forward strand.
TACTCACCCGCCGCGGTCAGGGCGGCGGTGGACGAGGCCATGGAGCGCTACGACCTGCCCGGCATCGCCGTTGGGGTGGTGGCCGATGGCCGCGTGGTCCAGGTGGAACTGCGCGGCGAGGTCGAGGCGGGCGGCGGGGTGCCCATCGGCCGGGACACGCTGTTCAAGGTGGCCTCCAACACCAAGGCCATGACCGCCGCGCTGCTGGCGCGCCAGGTCGATGCCGGGCTGCTGGCCTGGGACGACCCGGTGATCGAGCACCTGCCGGATTTCCGCATGCATGAGGACTGGGTGACGCGCGAGATCCAGGTGCGCGACCTGCTCATCCACAACAGTGGGCTCGGGCCCGGGGCCGGCGACCTGATGCTGTGGCCCGAGCCGAATTCCTTCACCCGTGAGGAGGTGATCGCCGGCATCGCCCACCTCAAGCCGCTGTGGAGCTTCCGCTCGCGCTACGCGTATGACAACAACCTCTACATCGTGGCTGGTGAAGTCGCCGCGGCCGCAGGAGGCGCGCCGTTCGACGTGCTGCTCCGGCGCGAGGTGTTCGAGCCGCTGGGCATGGACGGCTGCCGCATCGGGGAATGGCGCCTGGACGAGGCAGGCAGCGTGGCCGCCCCGCACGGACGCAGCAATGGCGGGTGGGTGGCGCGGCCCGACGGCGAAGTGGTGGCGGACATGCCGATGGCGGCCGCGGGCGGCGTGCGCTGCGGGCTTGCCGACATGATGCGCTGGGTGCAGGCGTGGCTGTCCCCGGAGGAGGTCGAGGGCTGGCTGTCCGGCGAGCAGCGCGAGGCGGTGTGGACCGCACACACCCCGATGCCACTGACCAGGCGCATGCGGGAGTGGAACAACAGCCACTTCTCCGCGTACGGCTATGGCTGGCGGCTCACGGACGTGGACGGGACCGCGAAGGTGTCGCACACCGGCACGCTGTCGGGCATGTACTCGGCGGTGACGCTGCTGCCCGAGCTCGACGTGGGCTTCGTGATCCTGATCCACTCCAACGCCGGCCAGGCGCGCACGGTGCTGGAGCAGACCCTGGCCAAGCACTTCAGTGCCCCGGACGCCGGGCATACCGTCGCGCATTACATCGATGCCCTTGCCCGCGAGCGGGAAGCCGCGCTGGAAGCGGGCACCGCCGGCCTGCCGGCGGATGCGAGGGCGCCGCGCGCGCCCGCTTCAATGGCCGACCTCGAGCCCTTCCTTGGCACCTGGCGCGACCCGTGGTTCGGGGACGTGACCGTGTGCCCCGCCGGTGACGGGGTGCGTTTTGAATCGGCCAGGTCGCCGCGGCTCGCCGGCCCGGTGCTTGCTGCCGCCGGACGCCTGCTGGTGGACTTCGACACCCTGGGCGCCGACGCGGACGCATGGCTGGAGTTCAGTGTCGCAAGCGCGGATGGGCCGGCACGCCTGACCATGGCCAAGGTCGATCCGGAGGCGGACTTCAGCTACGACTACGAAGACCTGTCGTTCGCGCGAACCGGGGACTGCCCGATGCGATAGGAAGACGGGCGGCCCTCCCCGGGCCGCCCTGCTTTGACTTCCGGCGCCCGCGTGCTACATACGCTGGAGGGGACAATCGGGGAGAGCACGCATGCATGCAGTTCCGCTTTGCAGGAAGCCGGGGCACCTTGCCGTGGCCGTGTTGTTCGCCCTGGCCATGCCGGGCATCGCTGCAGCCCAGCAGGACAGGCCGACGGAGCAGGAGGAGCAGCGCCAGGCGCGCACGCTCGATACGGTCCGGGTCACCGGCAGCCACATCCGGCGCACCGACGCCGAGACCCAGCTTCCGATCACGGTGTTCCAGCGGGCCGACATCGAGGCGCAGGGCATCACCTCGGCCGAGCAGCTGCTGATGTACATGAACATCGCCGGCAACTCCTCGGACAACCTGGCCAGCAACGCCGGCATCGTCCACGAGGAACAGCGCGGCAACAACGGCGTCTCCGGCGCCAACCTGCGCGGGCAGGGCGCCGATGCCACCCTGGTACTGCTCAACGGCCGGCGCGTGGCCACCCACGGGCTCAAGGGCCGGGCAGTGGACCTCAACTCGATCCCCTTCGCCGCCATCGACCGGGTCGAGGTGCTGCGCGATGGGGCCTCCGCCGTCTACGGCACGGATGCCATCGGCGGGGTGATCAACTTCATCACCCGGCGCGACTTCGAGGGTGGCGAGGCGTCGGTGTTCGCCGACATGACCGAGGCCGGCGGCGCGGACATCTATCGCGCCAACCTGCTGCTGGGTGGCGGCAGCCTGGATGACGACGGCTGGAACGTGTTCGGCACGCTGAGCGTCAAAAAGAACACCATCCTGCGCGGAGACGACCGGGACTTCTCCAATACCTTCCAGCCGGCGCGGGGCCTCTCCCCGGATACCCGCGGCACGCCGTTCGCCACCGTGTTCGGGCTGGCCGGCTCGCTGGCTGACGGTGGCCTGGTCGATCCGGTCGACGGCTCCCTCCAGACCGCCTTCAACACGCTCAACCTGCCGGGTGCGCCCGGCTGCGAGGCGGGCGGGGAGATGATGGGGCCGTACGGCTACCAGCTGTGGAACGTTCCCGCCTCGCGCTATGCCTGTGCCTGGGACTACCCGGCGGCCGCGGTGATCCAGCAGCCGCAGGAGAGCGTGGACTTCATCGGCCGGGCCACCTTCCGGCTTGCCGATGCCCACGAGGCCTTCTTCGAATTCGTGGGCTCCGACGTGGACGTGGAGAAGACCTTCGAGCCCAACCAGATCTCCTCCAGCACCTCGGCCACCGCGGCCTTCAATCCCGACACCTGGTACCCGAGCACGGGCGATTCGTATGACATGGTCTACGACGCGCTGGCGGATTACTTCGGCGCCGACCAGCTGCAATACGGTGAGCGCATCGCCTACCGCTGGCGCTGCATGGACTGCGGGCCCCGCCAGATCCTGACCAATACCCGCGCCTACCGGGTGCTGCTCGGGTTCGAGGGCATGCTCGGCGACTGGGATTACAGCTTCGGCGTGTCGCGGGCGTCGAGCGAGTCGAAGTCCACCCTCAACGGGGGTTACCACTACACCGATGCCCTGCAGGAGCTGTTCGGCAGCGGACTGCTCAATCCGTTCCTGATGCCCGGGCAGTCGCAGTCGCCCGAGGCGCTTGCCGGCCTGCAGGCGGCCTCGGCCACGGGCGTGGTCCTGTATGGCGGCGAATCGGTGGTCACCCAGGTCGACGGCATCGTGTCCGGAGACATCGGCCTTTCGCTGCCGGGCGGCGCCATCTACGCGGCGGCGGGCTTCGACCTGCGCCGCGAGGAGTTCAAGTTCGACGGCGACCAGAGGACGGACCCGCGCGTGGTGTTCAACGCGCCGTTCGACCAGGCCAACATCCTCGACGACGTCAGCCGTGACATCAAGGCGGTGTTCGCCGAACTCTACCTGCCGCTGTTCGAGAGCCTCGAAGTCACCCTGGCGGGGCGCTACGACCACTATGACGGCTTCGGCAGCACCACCAACCCGAAGGTCTCGTTCAAGTACCAGCCCATCGACGCGCTGGCGTTCCGGGGTGCGTACAGCACCGGCTTCAAGGTGCCGTCCTTCAACCAGCTGTTCAACGGGGTCTCCGAGCTGCAGTACACCGGCCTGGACCTCGCGGATCCGGCGAGTTGCCCGGGCGGGGTGGCCAACGATGCCGTGCCCGGCTGCGAATCGATCCGCCCGGACGAGCTGTTCGGCGGCAAGCAGGACCTGGAGCCGGAGGAGTCGAAGCAGAAGAGCCTGGGCGTGGTGATCGCACCGGTGGACTGGTTCAACCTGACCCTGGACTGGTGGGAGATCGAGCGCATCAACACGATCCGCTCGGCGCCACGCGAGCTCCTGATCGAGTACTACGACCTGTTCTCGGGCAACTGGATCCGCGACGCCAGCGGTGACGTGGTCGCCATCGACCGGCGCTACATCAACTCGGGCGGCAGCAAGATGTCGGGCGTTGAGCTGGACGCCAACGTGTTCGGCGACCTCGCCGGCGGCACCTGGCGCCTGGGCCTCAACGGCAGCTACATCGATTCGTTCCGCACCAAGGGCATCGAGGCGCTTCCGTACACCGACAACCTGGTCGGCGACTACGTGCGCTACTACAACCTGCCGATCAAGTGGAAGCACACGCTCAACTTCAGCTGGTTCCGCGGCGACTGGAGCCACAGCCTGACCCAGGTCTACCGCCACGGCTACAACGACGAGCTGCCCGTGAGCGTGCGCAACGGCACCTACGTGCCACCGGCCTGGGATCCGCGGGTCTCCAGCTACACCACCTACAACTACAGCGTGAGCTGGACCGGGATCGAGGACGTGAAGCTGACCTTCGGCGTGCGCAACCTCCTTGACGAGGATCCGCCCTTCACCGCGCACCAGAACGACTTCGCCGCCGGGGCGGCCTGGGAACCAAGGATCGCCGACCCGCGCGGGCGCGCCTACAGCTTGCTGGTGGAGTACAGGTTCTTCTGAACAGCAGTGCCCGGCGTCGGCGCGCCCGCGGGATGACGCAAACGGAAAAGGCCACCCGGGGGTGGCCTTTTCTGCTGTCTGGTGGGCGGTAGTGGGATCGAACCACTGACCCTTGCCGTGTGAAGGCAATGCTCTACCGCTGAGCTAACCGCCCTTGTGTTGCTGTCCGCGGGCCGGAGCCCGCGGCGGCCGCATAGTTTAAGGGGCGGGCGGGGCGGGGACAAGCACCCCCGCAACGGGGAGGGTGCCTCCGGCCCTTGCCGTGTGAAGGCAATGCCCGATGCTTGCCGGGCGCGGCCGTCATCCGTATCATTCCCGCTCCTGACGGCTTGGCCGTGCAGCGTTCCGGCCAGGTAGCTCAGTTGGTAGAGCAGGGGATTGAAAATCCCCGTGTCGGGGGTTCGATTCCCTCCCTGGCCACCATCAGGTTCCCGAAGCCCGCTTCCGAGCGGGCTTTTTGTTGTCGGCCGGTCACGCAAGTGGGAGCATCATCGACAACACGCCCGACTGCCGCGCCCGGCAAGGAGTCCGAACGATGATGAAGTCCATTCCCGCGCTGTTGGCATCCCTGCTGCTGGCCGCGTGCGCGACCACGGGGATGAGTGATGGCCAGAAGGCCGCCCTGTACGAGGCCAACGCCGGCGAGCCGGTGCGCAGCTTCCGGTTCTTCGGCCGCCTCCACAGCTGGACGGCCCTTGGAGACGATGCGGTGGTGGTCTGGACCCGGCCACGCGAGGCCTGGCTGCTGGACCTGTCGGGCGCCTGCCCCGACCTGGCGTTCAGCCACGCGATCGCCGTCACCAGCAGCATGAACACCGTGCACGTCAACTTCGACAAGGTCCGGCCGATCACCGGCACCTCGCCGTCGATGACCGTTCCCTGCCACATCCGCCAGATCCGCCCGCTGGACGTGACCGCGATCCGCGCGGCGGAGCGCGACATGCGCGAAGGCGGGGAGGTGCTGGATGAGCCCCGGGAGGATCAGTCGCCGGATTCGGGGACGTAGCCGGCCGGCTTCTCGGCACCGCCCTCGAAAAGGAACTTCTTCATCTCGCCTTCCAGGAAGGCACGGTGCTTGGGGTCGAGCGGAGAAAGCCGGTTTTCGTTGATCAGCATGGTCTGGTGGGCCAGCCACTCCGACCAGGCCTGCTTGCCGATGTTGTCGTAGATGCGCTTGCCAAGCTCGCCCGGCCATGGGGCGAAATCCAGGCCTTCGGCCTCGGCCTGCTGGTACTGGCAGAACACTTTTCGCACGGCGTCACCTCGCTGCAAGGGAATGGGCCATTGTAGGGCGGCGCGCGGCGGCGCCGCGGCCGGCAGCGTCAGCACCCTTCCTGCGAACGCTCCAGCAGCCGCCGGATCGGCGCGGGGATGCCAAGACTTCCAAGCTCCCCGGGCGCCACCCAGCGCAAGCTGTCGTCGTCCAGGACCCCGGGGCGGCTTGCAACCCCCAGCCACTGCCGCGGCCGGATGGTGAGCTGGTAGTGGGAAAAGGCGTGGTCGACCGGCTCCAGGGCAGCGCCCTCGTCCCAGTTGCCGCGCAGCCGGGCCTCGAACAGGGCGCGCGCGCCAGCCTCGTCCTCGGCTTCCGGCAACGACCAAAGCGACGCCCAGATGCCGGCGGGCGGGCGCCGCTGCAGGAGCACATGCCCGCGCGCGTCCCACGCCAGCAGCACCGTCGCCTCCCGCCGGGGCAGCGGCCTGCCTGGCCGCGGCGTGGGCAGCTCGGCGACGCGGCCCTGCGCAAGTGCCTGGCAACTTGCGCTCACCGGGCACAGCAGGCAGGCGGGAGCGTGCCGCGTGCACACGGTGGCGCCCAGGTCCATCTGCGCCTGCACGTAGTCCGCCATGCGCGCGTGCGGCAGGTGGGAGCCGGCGAGCTCCCACAGCCGGCGTTCGACCCGGGAAGCGCCGGGCCATCCCTCCACTGCGTGCAGGCGCGCAAGCACCCGCTTCACGTTGCCGTCCAGGATCGGGTGGCGGTCGCCCCATGCCTGGGCGAGGACCGCACCGGCGGTGCTGCGGCCGATGCCGGGCAATGCCATCAGCGCTGCAAGGTCGCGCGGCAGGTCACCGCCATGCTGCTGCACGCACAGGCGCGCTGCCGCGTGCAGGTTGCGGGCGCGGGCGTAGTAGCCCAGGCCCGACCACAGTGCGAGCACCTCGTCCAGCGGCGCGCGAGCCAGTGCCGGAAGATCGGGCAGGGCGGCGACGAAGCGTTCGAAGTACGGGATCACCACCTGCACCTGGGTCTGCTGCAGCATGATTTCCGACAGCCATACGCGGTACGGGGTGCGCGGATGCTGCCAGGGCAGGTCGTGGCGGCCATTGGCGTCGAACCAGCGCAGGAGCCGGCCGGCGAAGGCCTCCGTGGCGTCCTGCTTCATGGCCCCGTCCCCGTTCCAGGATCGCCCTCGTCGACAGTGATCTCGACCCCATGCAGGGTGGCCCCGCCCATGTCGATGCGCGGCACGTCCAGCCGGCCCTCCAGCGGCGGCAGGGGTGTATCGCCTTCGAGCGCGCCGAGCCAGGAGATGACATCCGGGGCGCGCAGCCGGCCCTGGAAGCGGGCGTCGCCGTGCGCAAGTACAAGCTGCAGTTGATCGGACAGGTCGGCCGGCCCGGAGTAGGCCAGCCGGAACGGCAGCGGCGCACCGGACCCGCCGACCGGGGGCGGCAGCGCCGGCCAGGTGGCCGGCCATTGCCGCATGCTGCCGGCCACCTCAAACGCCAGCTGCTCGCCGAATGACATGCCGCCCAGGCCATCCAGGTCGGGAACCAGTCCCTGCCCGCGAACCGACAGCGCCGCGGGCGCGAGCGTCAGCGCGCCGCCCGCGTAGTCTCCGTTCGCGGCCAGGCCAAGGCCGAAATCCTGGGTGGATCCCCCTGACTCATATCGCGCTGCAGAGGACAGGCGGATCCGCTGCAGCTGCAGCCCGGCCCGGGCAATGGAATCATCCAGGCGCGTGGAGAGCGTGACCCGGTTGAGCAGCCGCCACTCCCCGGCGGCCGGAGCCACAGTGCCGGCCGCGCCGATTCCCGCCCCCATGGCCGAGCGCGTCATCGCCAGCTGCAGGTTGAACGGCACCTCGACCGAGCGGTTGCTCCACGAGCCGGACACGGCGGCGCGCAGGCGGGCATCGGGCGAAAACCGGGGAAGGTGCAAGCGCAGATCACGCAACAGCCATCCGTCGCCCGCAACGGTGCCACGCTCCACGTGCAGGCCATCCTCCAGTTCCGGCATCCGGCCATCCCCGGGCGGGCGCTGCGACCACCACGCCATGAACGGCTCCAGCGCCAGCCGGGGCGCATCCAGCTCGACCCGCTGGACCCGCAGGTCCGTGCCGCGCGAGCGGAGTGTTGACCACGGGACTGATACCAGGACCCTGTCGGCTTCCACCAGCGGCGTATCCGCGCCGGGTACGCGCGCGCTGACGCCATGGGCCACGATTTCGGGATGGCCGCGCAGGCGGTAATCAAATTCGCGCGCGGAGATGTCCAGCCCCAGGGCACGCCCGGCCATGGCCAGCACCTGCGGGCCGAGCACCTGCGGCCGCATGGCCCAGCGCACCGCAAGCGCGGTGGCCAGGAGGAACACCACGACCACGATCAACGCGATCGCGGGGCGCCGCTTCACCCGCCCAGCGCCTCCGGCAGCAGCGCGTCGACAAAGGCCTCGGCGTCGAACACCCGCAGGTCCTCGGACCGCTCGCCGATCCCGGCGTAGCGGATCGGGATGCCGAACTCGCGCGCCAGCGCGAACACCACGCCCCCCTTTGCAGTGCCGTCCAGCTTGGTCACCACCAGGCCCGTGACATCGACGGCGGCCTTGAACTGGCGCACCTGCGAGACCGCGTTCTGGCCGGTGGTGCCATCCACCACCATCAGCACCTCGTGCGGTGCCGCCGGGTCCACCTTGCCCAGCACCCGGCGGATCTTGCCCAGCTCGGCCATCAGCCCCTGCTGGGTATGCAGGCGGCCGGCGGTGTCGGCGATCAGCACGCCGGTGCCGCGCGACTTGGCCGACTGCAGCGCATCGAAGGCCACCGACGCAGCGTCCGCGTTCTGGCCCTGGGCAACCACCGGCACGCCATTGCGCTCGCCCCAAGCCTGCAGCTGGGCCACTGCGGCGGCGCGGAAGGTATCGCCGGCCGCAAGCATCAGGCCGTGCCCCTCTTCCTTGTAGCGCCGTGCGAGCTTGCCGATGGTGGTGGTCTTGCCTACGCCATTGACGCCCACGGTGAGGATCACGAAGGGCCTGGCGGCGGTATCGATCACCAGCGGCTGGGCCACCGGCCGCAGCAGCGCGACCATCTCATCGCGCAGCCCCTTCAGCAGGGCATTGGCATCGGCGAACTCGCGGGCCTTCATGCGCTTGCGCATGGTCTCCACCAGCCCGGTGGTGGCGGAGACGCCCACGTCCGCCACCAGCAGCGCGGTTTCGATCTCGTCAAGCAGGTCGTCGTCCAGGCGCGGGTTGCCGGAGAACAGCCCGCCCAGGTTGCGTGCAAAGCCGCTGACACCCAGCCGTTCGCGCCAGCCCTTCTTGCCGGGCGCGGCCGCGGGCGGCTGGGACGGCTCGGCGGGTGTCGGCGCCACCGGCGGGGGTTCCGGGCGCGAGGGCGCCGGCGCCGGTGGCACGGACTGCGCATGAGCGGCAGGTGCCCGTGCTTCCGGCGCCTCAGGCGTGCCGGCGGGCGGAGGCGCAGGTGATGCAGCGTCCGGCGGCGTGGCCGCGGGAGCGGGCGGGGCCTGCGGCTCCGGCTGCGGGGTCGGCACTTCCGCTTGCGCCGAGTCGGCCTGGGCAGCATCGGCCTCGGGCGCGGCGGCCTGGTGACTGTCCGGAAACGCAGCCGCCAGTTCCTCGATGCTGAGGCGGCGCCTGCCGGGCGGACCCTCCGGTTCTTGTTTGTCGCGTCGGAACCAGCTGGCCATACCGCCGTGGAATCCTGGAAATGGGGGAGAATGGCCGAATGTTACCACCCGCATTGTCGCCCCCATGCCGCAGGCAACACCCATGAAGCGGGCGCCTGGCAAGGTCCGTGTCATCGGCGGCCGATGGCGCGGCACGCGCCTTCCGGTCGGTGATTCCCCCGGCCTGCGGCCCACATCCGACCGCGCCCGGGAGACGCTCTTCAACTGGCTGCAGCCGGTGTTGCCGGGCGCGCGGGTGCTGGACCTGTTCGCCGGAAGCGGAGTGCTCGGGATCGAGGCGCTCTCGCGAGGTGCCGCCGATGTGCTGCTGGTGGAACGCGAGCCTGCGCTCGCCCGGATGATCGAGGACAGCCTGCGTCGCCTGGATGCCGATGCGCCGGCGCGCGTGGTGCGCGCCGATGCGCTCGAGTTCCTGCGCCTGCCCGCGCACGGGCGGTTCGACATCGTGTTCGTGGATCCGCCGTTTGATGCCGGGCTCTGGAAACCGGTGCTGGAGGCACTGGGGCCCTGGCTTTCCACCGATGCGTGGCTTTACCTGGAATCCCCGCCCGCGGCCGGCGTCGAGCCGCCCGCCGGCTGGCAGCCACACCGCGAGATGCACACCCGTGATGCGCGCCATGCGCTTTACCGGTGGAGCTGCGCAGGTCCGGGCCGCGGATGACGCTGATACACTTGCAGCCGTCCCATCCGGTCGAAACGTGAAAGGCTTCTGCGACATGAGCGTGGCGCGCAACCGCATCGCGGTCTATCCGGGCACCTTCGACCCGATCACCAATGGTCACATCGACCTGATCCACCGTGCTGCGCCGCTGTTCGAGCGGATCGTGGTGGGCATCGCCGAGAGCCCGGGCAAGGGGCCCACGCTGGACCTGGGCCTGCGCCTGGACCTGGCCCGGATGGCGCTGCACGGGCACGACAACGTGGAAGTGCAGGCTTTTGATTGCCTGCTGGCGGACTTCGTCCGGCAGGTGGGCGGCGGCGTGCTGCTGCGCGGCCTGCGCGCGGTGTCGGATTTCGAATACGAGTTCCAGATGGCCAGCATGAACAGGCACCTGATCCCGGAAGTGGAAACCCTGTTCCTGACCCCGGCCGAGCAATACGGTTTCATATCCTCGTCGCTGGTGCGTGAGATCGCGCGCCTGGGCGGCGACGTTTCCGCCTTCGTACCGGCGGCGGTGGCCGAGGCGCTGCAGGCCGAAGCGCAGCGCAACCACGCATCACCCTGACAACCAGACTGACGCATCCCAAGGGGACCAACACTTATGAAGACCATCAACCGCCTGCTGCTGTGCGCCTGCCTCGCCCTCCCGCTGGCCGCGTGCCAGCAGGAAGAGGAAGTGCAGGAAACCACCGAGGCCGCGCCGCTGACGGCGCCGCAGACGGAGGACCGCAACGCATGGCGCGCCTACCTCAACGATGTGGTCGGCCGCCACATGGAAGGCATCTACAACCAGCCTTACGTGTATCTGGTGCCGCCCAGGCGCGAGGATGCGGCTGAAGTGGCCGTTGAGGACGCCGAGGGCGCGGACGCCGCCGAGCAGGTGGATGCCGGCGAAACCGGCGAAACCACCGGGCCGGAGCTGGTGGACGCCGTCAACGAGTCGGACGCCGAGTACCAGCGCCTGGCCGAGCGCGCTGAAATGGACGTGGCGCGCGGCATCGTGCGCGGCAACCTGCTGGCCTACGCCGGCGCCGATTCCGCCCGCACCGCGGACCTGGTGGTGCGCGCGTTCGAAGACGTGCCGGAGGCCACCATGGAAGGCGTGCGCGTGCTGTTCATCGGCGATGAGGCCGACAACGAGCGCGTGCAACAGGCTGTTGCCCCCGCGGGCGTCGAATACATCTTCATCCAGAAGTAAGCTGGGGCGGTCAACGCCCAGCAGGCGGCCCGGGCATTGCCCGGGCCCGCCGGCAACCCCGGGCGCGGCAGCGTCCGCGGCCGGCACGGTGGCGCCGTTCGCCACATCGAGCCCTTATGTCGCTGAAAATCAACGAGCTGTGCATCAACTGCGACGTCTGCGAGCCGGCCTGCCCGAACACCGCGATTTCGCAGGGCGAGACGATCTACGAGATCAACCCGGCGCTGTGCACCGAGTGCGTGGGGCACTTCGACGAGCCCCAGTGCGTGATGGTGTGCCCGGTCGAATGCATCGATCCGGATCCTGACAACCCCGAGTCCGAACCCGAGCTGCTGGCCAAGCTGCGCCGCCTGCAGCAGCAGGGGGCGGCGCCGCGCAATGAAGCGGCCTGATGTTCAACCAATCCGCAGCATTGGAGTCGGCATGAAATCCTGGCACGTCCTGGTCCTCGTCGCGGCCCTGGTGGCCGCACCCGCCTGCGATCGCACCGCGGTGGCCAACCCCGCCCAGCCCGCCGAGCGTCAATCGGCGGCGCACGGCACGCCGCCGGGCGTTGCCATCGCATCGGCGCATTCGCTGGCCACCGAAGCCGGGCTGGAGATCATCCGCGAAGGCGGCAACGCGTTTGATGCCGCGATCGCGGTGTCGGCGGCGCTGTCGGTGGTGGAGCCGATCAGCTCCGGCATCGGCGGCGGCGGGTTCTTCCTGCTGCACGAGGCCGACACCGGCCGCGACGTCTTCCTTGATGCGCGCGAAACCTCGCCGGCCGCGGTGCGCCCCGAGCACTACCTGACCGAGGACGGCGAGTTCAACCGCGACCGCGCCACCAACGGACCGTGGGCGGCCGGCATCCCCGGGCTTCCCGCCGCCTTCGTGCACCTGGCCGCCGAATACGGAGAGCTGCCGCTGGCGCGCTCGCTCGCGCCCGCGATCCGCCTGGCGGAGGAGGGCTTCCCGGTCTACGGGCGCATGGTCCGCGGCTACGAGCGCCGCGCCGAGGTGATGGAGCGCTACCCGGGCACGCGCGAGACCTTCCTCATCGACGGCCGCGCCATGCGCGAGGGCGACACCTTCCGCCAGCCGGATCTTGCGCGCACGTTGCAGCGCCTGGCCGATGACGGCTTCGACGGCTTCTATCGCGGCGAGACCGCCAAGCTGCTGGTGGAGGGCGTGCGCGCCGAGGGCGGCGAATGGACGGCCGAGGACCTGGCCGCTTACAAGGTGGTCGAGCGCGAGCCGCTGCGGCTGGACTACCACGAGTGGGAGATCGTGACCGCGCCGCCGCCTTCTTCCGGTGGCGTGGCGCTGGCGCAGATGCTGCAGATCCTCAGCGGCTGGAACCTCGAGGAACTCGAGCCCGCGCAGCGCGCCCACCTGATCGTGGAATCCATGCGCCGCGCGTTCCGTGACCGCACCTTCTACCTGGGCGATCCGGATTTCGTCGACATTCCGCTGCGCACCCTCACCAGCCGCGACTACGCCGCCGGCCTGCGCGCCACCATCCACCCGACCCGCGCCACCCCCAGCGACCTGCTCTCGGGCGTGCCGACCCCGCTCGAGGACGAGGAGACCACCCACTTCTCGATCATCGACGCCGAGGGCAACCGCGTGGCCGCCACCCAGACCGTGAACCTGCTCTACGGCTCGGGCCTGGTGCCGCCGGGCACCGGAGTGCTGCTCAACAACGAGATGGACGACTTCGCCCTCGTCCCGGGCGAGCCCAACGCGTTCGGCGTGATGGGCTTTGAAGCCAACGCGCCCGAGCCGGGCAAGCGCATGCTCAGCTCGATGACCCCGACCTTCATGGTCTCCGACGACCGCATCGCCGTGCTCGGCACCCCGGGCGGCACCCGCATCATCACCATGGTGCTGCTGGGGATCCTCGGCTATGACGCCGGCCTGGACGCCCAGGCGGTGGCCGCGCTGCCGCGCTTCCACCACCAGTGGCTGCCGGACCGCATTTCCGCCGAGGGCGGCGCCTTCAGCCCGCAGGTCATCACCGAACTGCGCGCGATGGGCCACGACGTGGACTCGCCCGACGAGGAAGACGAAATGCGCCGCGCCCAGGGCCGCACCTCCAGCCACAGCTGGGGCAACCTGCAGACCGTGGCCTGGAACCTGCGCGACAACACCCTGGAAGGCGGCACCGACCCGCGCAACCCCGTCGGCTCGGCCGAAGTGGAGCTGGAGGAGGGCCACTAGCAGGGGCCCGAGACCCAAGGAGTACTGGCGATGAAGATCTGGTCGATCGAAGGCAACACCCAGAAACTCGACGGCGGCGCCATGTTCGGCAACGCCCCCCGGGCCATGTGGACCCGCTGGATGCAGCCCGACGAGCTCAACCGCATCCCGCTCGCCTGCCGCGCCCTGCTGGTGCAGCCGGTCAACGGCAAGACCGTGCTGTTCGACACCGGCGTCGGCGCCTTCTTCGACCCCAAAATGCGCGACCGTTACGGTGTGGTTGAAGAGCGCCACGTCCTGCTCGACTCGCTCGCCGAGGCCGGCTTTTCGCACGAGGACATCGACGTCGTCGTCCTCTCGCACCTGCACTTCGACCACGCCGGCGGCCTGCTGCGCGAATACCGCGAAGGCCAGCCGCCCGAACTCCTCTTCCCCAACGCCATCTTCCTCACCAGCCGCCCCCACTGGGAGCGCGCCAACCACCCGCACGCCCGCGACCGCGCCAGCTTCATCCCCGAGCTCCCGGGCCTGTTGGAAGCCAGCGGCCGCCTCCAGTTCGTCGACGGCGGCCGTTCGGACATCCTTGGCGACGCCGTCAGGTTCGCCTACAGCGACGGCCACACCCCCGGCATGATGCTCGCCGAAATCCACGGCCCGCCCGGCCCGGACGGCAAGCCTCACGGCGGCGTCGTCTTCTGCGCCGACCTCGTCCCCGGCCGCCCCTGGGTCCACCTCCCCATCACCATGGGCTACGACCGCAGCCCCGAGCTCCTGATCGACGAGAAAACCGCCTTCCTCGCCGACAAGCTCGAACGCAACGTCAGCCTCTTCCTCACCCACGACCCCGACATCGCCCTGGTCGGCCTCAGCCGCAACGAGCGCGGGCGCTACGAGCCGGTCAACGAGACTGAAAAATTATCGGGTCGCGTGCTGGCCTGAGGCGCTTCAGCGCAGCGCCCGTCATCCAGCGGTCGCAGCGAAAACAATGAGGCCGGCGGGGCATGCCAGTCCGGGACTGTCCGCGCCATGGACGGCGCGGACAAGCCGCCATGGGTGAGCCAGCGCGTTCGCGAAGCACTGCTTCGCGCGCTGGCGAACGCCCGGAGGCTATGCCGGAGGGCCGGACCACGAAGCGGGGTTTACGGCGTGTCCCGGACTGGCATGCCCCGTCGGCTCCGGCACGGGCCAATCGCGCTCTGAAGCGAGGTGCCACTCAGGGTCCACGCCCACCCGGCGTCCCGAAGATCTTGTCCCCCGCATCCCCCAACCCCGGCAGGATGTAACCCCGCTCATCCAGCCGCTCATCGATCGAAGCCGTATACACCTCCACATCCGGATGCGCCGCCTCCACCGCCCGCAGCCCCTCCGGCGCCGCCACCAGGAACAACCCCCTGATCTTCCGCGCCCCCGCCGCCTTCAACATATCGATCGTCGCAACCAGCGTTCCGCCAGTCGCCAGCATCGGATCCAGGATCAACGCCAGCCGGTCCTCCATGTTGTCCACCAGCTTCTCGTAATACGTATGCGCCGCCAGCGTATCCTCGTCCCGCGCCAGTCCCACCACGCTCACCTTCGCCGCCGGGATCAACTCCAGCACGCCCGGCAACATCCCGATCCCGGCCCGCAGGATCGGCACCAGCGTCACCTTCCGCCCCTTGATCCGCCGCACCTTCACCGGCCCGGCCCAGCCCTCGACCTCCGCCTCCTCCATCTCCAGGTCCGCCGTCGCCTCGTACGTCAGCAGCGTCGCCACCTCCGCCGAAAGCTCGCGGAACGTCTTGGTGCTGTTGTCGGCACGGCGCATCAGCCCAAGCTTGTGCTGGACGAGGGGATGGCGGACTTCGATGATTTTCATTGGCGCAGATGAAGTTGAGACCCCCGGGAGCATACCGCCACTTCCCGGAGCCGAGCCCCGTCGTGGCCGGGAGGCCTTTTCGCGTAAGTAAAGGAGGAGGCCGGAGCCGCAGGCGGAGGCCGGGGGACATGGAGCGAAAAGGCCTCCCGGCCGCGACGGGGCCCATCAGCCCTCCGCGAACTGGCGCAAAGGATCGCACCCCCCCCATTTTTGAACACACCCCAAAAAGAAGGGGCCGGATCGACCGGCCCCGTTTCAAAACAGGTTTTGCCCAGGATCAATAGTCGTACCGGATCCCCACCAGCCAGGACCGCCCGAACTGCTCCATCTCCAGCACCCGGTTGCGCGCCCCCTGGTAGCGGACCTGCCGCGTATCGTTGATGTTGTTCACCTCGCCGAACAGGCTCACCCCGTTCCCGAACCGGTAGCTGGTCGTGAAATCCAGGCTCGAACGACCATCCCAGTAAATGTTCAGATCCGGATTCGTGATGTTGAACTCGTCGATGAACTCCGACCGGTAGTTGTACGCAAGCCGCGCATTGAAGCCCGCCTTCTCGTACGTCAGCGCCAGGTTGTAATTGTGCCGCGACGTCCCCGGCAGCTCCGTCTCGCCCAGCCCGAACGGCAGCTCCGCCTTCGACTTCGCCCACGTGTAGTTCGCATACACCCCGAGCCCGCTCCACGCCCCCGGCAGCATGTCGAACGACTGCTGCCAGGCCAGCTCCAGCCCGTACACGCTGCCCTTGTCGCCGTTCTCCGGACGCGTCACGGTCTGCCGGACGTCGCGCACCTCGCCGTCGTCCATCACCACGTCCTGCCACACCACCGTGCTGTTGGCCACGAACAGCGGATCGTTGATCCGCTTGTAGAACGCCGCCGCCGACACCAGCCCCAGCGGCCGCAGGTAGCGCTCGAACGACACGTCCAGATTGTGCGCATAGGCCGCCTTCGCATTCGGATTGCCCACAGCAACGTCGTCCCAGTCGCGCTCGCCGCGGATGCGGTAGGGCGCCGTGTGCATGAAGTCCGGGCGGTTCAGGCCGGTCGAGTACGACGCGCGCAGGATCGTGTCGGGATCAAGCTCGTAGCGCAGGTGCAGGCTGGGCAGGAAGTGCCCATAGCTGCGGCTGGCGGTCTGGGGGATGAACTCCTCCGTCTCCGCGTTGAACTCGCTTGCGGCGCCCTCCAGCTCCGTGCGCTCGTAGCGGGCGCCGGCGATCATGGTCAGGTCGCCCCAGTTCGCATCCACCCGCACATAGCCGGCGTAAACGTCTTCCGAGGCGGTGTAATCGGCCGTGATCGAATCTTCCACCAGGCGTCCATGGTTGTCGCTGCCGATCAGCGGTCCGGCGTGGCTGGTGAACACGTCGCGGCAGAAACGGCGCCCGGTGAGGAAGTAGTCGAAGTTGTTCGACCAGCTGTCGCACAGCAGGTCGGAGTAGCCCACGCCCATCGCATCGAAGTCCGCTGCCGAGCTGTTGCGGTGGCGCTCGTTGTCGAACAGCTTGTCGCGCTGGCGCGCCCGCAGGCCGAACTTGATGTCGCCGGTCTCGCCCAGGAAGTTCTGTTCGCGGCCCAGATCCAGCCGGAAGCTGTTCTCTTCTTCCTCGCTGTACTCGTAGCGGTCGTCCAGGCGCCGGAACGCGTACCAGTCCTCGGGCAGGTTGACGCCGGTGGCGGGCGCGCCGGGCTCATCGAGGATGGTCCAGACGGGGAAGTCCGGGTTGGCGTAGTCATACGCCATGCGCGGACGGACCTGTGAGCGGAAGATGTACTGCATCCGCGGGCTGGTCACCTTGTCGGCCTTGCTGTGCGCGGCCTGCCAGTCCAGCCTCCAGTCGTTGCCCACCCAGTGCTCGCCGCCCAGGTTCCAGGTGCGGATCGACTTGTCGTAGGTCCGCTCGCGCAGTTCCTTGTCGAACGTCGCGCGGCCCGCCACGCCCGTGACTTCGCCCGAGCCGGCCTCATGGTCCTCCAGCTCGATCGCCAGCGCATCGCGGAACTCGCGGTCCTTGAAGCTGGAGTCCGAGGCGATCAGGTACACCAGGTTGTCGGGGTCGATCCGGAAGTCGAACCGGCCGGTCAAGCCCGTGCGGGTGCGGGTGCCTTCGTAATCCTTGACCTCGACCTCGGCCGGCATCACGGTGCCGTCGAAATCGTCGAACACCGCTTCGACGTTGTCGGTGAAGCGCTCCTGCTCGCTGCGCGAGGCCGCGAACAGCACGCCGATGTTGCCCTCGGGCCCGAAGCGCTTGCCGATGGTGGCGTTGTAGCGCTCGTTGTCGCCGCTGCCCAGCTCGAACTCGCCCCTGGCGGCCGAGGCGCGCAGGGTCAGGCCGTCGCGGTCGAGCGCGCTCTGGGTGCGGATGTTGATGTTGCCGGCGATGGCGTCGGCGTCCATGTCCGGGGTCAGCGCCTTGGTCACTTCCAGCGCCGCGATGACGTCGGCCGGGATCGTGTCCAGCTCGACGCCGCGGCTTTCGGCATCGGGGTTGGCCAGCTGCACGCCGTCGATGGACACCGTGGTGAATTCCTTCGGCGCGCCGCGCACGGTCACGTAGCGGCCTTCGCCCTGGTCGCGCTCGATCGAGATGCCCGGGATCCGCTGGGTCGACTCGGCGATGTTGTTGTCGGGGAACTGGCCCAGCAGGTCGGCCGAGACCACGTTGATGTAGTTGGTGGACGCGCGCTGCTGGTTCAGGGCCAGGGCATTGGCGTCCCGGGTTGCGCGCACTTCCACCGCATCCAGGTCGGTTGCGGTGGCGGCGCTTGCGGTGCTCAGCAGGCTCACTTCCACCCGCGCTCCGGCATCGGCCGGCACCACCACTTTGGTATCTGCACTGTGGTAGCCCAGGTAATCGACGCTCAGCCGGTAGGTGCCGGGGGCGACGCCGGTGATGCGGAACTCGCCGTTGCGCCGGGTGGTGGCGACTTCCCGGCCATCCAGGGACACCACGGCGCCATCCAGCGAGGCGCCCACGCTGGCTTCGCGGACCCGGCCCACGATGGTGCCGGCGGAGACGGCTTCGCCAGCCACGAAGCCGGCCTGCGGCTCGGCGTGGGCGGCAGGCGCGGTGGAAACGGCAAGCGCCGAGGCGATCGCGGCGGCGATCAGGGTGCGTTGGATGCTCATGGATATTCCGGTCAAGAAGGGAATGCGCGGCCCGTGCGGGCGATGCAGCCACCTATGCTTGCCAACGCTTTTTTCCCGGCGATGACGGAATTGCGACGGTCCGGTGACAGCAGGCGGAAGGCAACGCGTGTCACCAATCGGACATCCGGATGGGCGAAAATGGTGGGCTTGCCAACCCTGTCAGGATGTCCATGCAACGTTCCAGCAGCACCCCCGCTTCGACCAACTCTCCCACCGTCCGGGCTGGTTCCAGCCTCTCCGCGCGCTTCGGCCTTGCCGCAAGCCTGCTGGCGCTGGCGCTCGCCGGCTGCGGCAGCCAGGCGACCCCTGCGGCCGCTGACGAGTCCGCCGACGCGGACGCCGCCGAGCTGGGCCCTGCGCTGGTGCGCGAAGCCTTCGCCAGCCCCATGACGCCAGAGGACAACATCGACTCGGTCGCCAGCTGGACCTCGCCGGACGGCCAGGTGCTGGTGCTCGCCACCGCCAAGGCGACCGACCGGCTCGTCGTGTATGACGGCTTCACCGGCGAGTTCGTCCGCCATGTCGGCGGCCCCGGAACCGGCGCCGGCGAGTTCGACCGCCCGAACGGCATCGCCATCGCCGACGACCTCGCGTTCGTGGTCGAGCGTGACAACCGCCGCGTGCAGGTGCTGCAGCTGCCGGAGATGGAGAGCGTGGCGACGTTCGGCGACGACGTGCTGGAGCTGCCGTACGGCCTGTGGGTCAACGCCCACGGCGGGCACTACGAGCTGTACGTGACCGACGCCTACATGGCCGGCGAAGACGAAGCCGGCGAGGACATCCTGCCGCCGCTCGAGGAGCTCGACCGCCGCGTGCACCGTTTCTCATTCACGGCCGGCGACGGCGGGCCGGCGGCGACCCACCTGGGCGCGTTCGGCGACACCACCCCGGAAGGGGCGCTGCGGGTGGTGGAGTCGCTCTGGGGCGATCCTGACAACAACCGCCTGCTGATCGCAGAGGAAGACGAGACCTACGCCAACGAGTTCAAGGTGTATGACCTGGAAGGCAGCTTCACCGGCCAGGTGCTGGGGGCCGGCGTGCTGGAGGCGCAGGCCGAAGGGATCATGCTCAAGTCATGCCGCAACGGCGACGGCTGGTGGATCACCACCGCCCAGGGCAAGGACCTGACCACCTTCCACCTGTTCGACCGCAACAGCCTGGAACACGTGGGTGCGGTGACCGGCCTGCAGGTGGCCAACACCGACGGCATCTGGCTGCACGACGAGCCCAACCCGCGCTTCCCCGGCGGCGTGCTGTACGCCGTGCATGACGACCAGGGGATGGTGGCGCTGGGCTGGCGCGAGATTTCCAACGCGCTGGGCCTGCGCGACTGCCCGCGCTGATCAAAGCCGCCGGGCCGGGGAACATCCCGGCCCGACGGTATTTCCCGGTCAGGACTTGCGGGGGCCTTCCGTGAGCGAGCGGCGGACCATCTCGACCACCAGGTCGAGCTCGTCCTCGCCCATCTCGAAGCGCGGGGTGAAGCGCAGCGAGTTCTCGCCGCCGTGGATCACGCCCAGGCCGTTCTCGCGCAGCCACTCCTCGGTGGAGCCTTCGCCGTAGCCCTTGAACTGGGGCGCGAGCTCGCAGGAGAACAGCAGGCCGGTGCCCTGGACCTTGGTGATCAGGCCGCCCAGCTCATCCTTCAGCGCTTCCAGCTTCTCGACCGCCTGGCGGCCACGCTGCTGGATGTTCTCGCGCACCTGCGGCGTGACCATGCCCAGCACCGCCGAACCGACGTCGGCCGCGCGCGGGTTGGCGGTCATGGTGTTGCCATAGGTGCCGCGCTTGTAGGCCGCGGCGGCCCGCTCGCCCAGCGCCAGCACCGAGAGCGGGAACTGGCCGGCGTTGAGGGCCTTGGAGTAGGTCTCCAGGTCCGGCGCTTCCTGGCCTTCGAAGCCCGGGTAGTCGACGATCGACAGCGCGCCGGTGGCGCGCAGGCCGGCCTGGATCGAGTCCACCAGCAGCATCGAGCCGTGCGCCCTGGTCAGCTCGCGGGCCAGCGCATAGAACTGCGGCGGCACGCTGCGGCCGGGGTCGCCTTCGCCCATCACCGGCTCCATGAACATCGCCTCGATGAACCAGCCGTTGGCATCGGCGTCGGCGAAGGCCTGCTTCAGCGCGGCCTCGTCATAGGGCTCGATCACCAGCACGCTGTCCTCGTTGCGGTAGCTGGCCAGCGCCTGCTCGTAGGTCTTGCGGGTGGAGTTGGAGTACAGGCCCGGGGCCTCGGTGCGGCCGTGGAAGCCGCCCTTGACCACCAGGCGCTTCACGGTGCGGCCGGCGTGGCGGCCGCCCGGATCGGTCATGGTCTTGGCGTTGGTGTCGGCGATGCGCGCGGCCAGCGAAACCGACTCCGAGCCCGAGTTGAGGCACATGAACGCCTCGAACGGGCAGCCGCCGCGGGTGTGGCCGATCTCCGCGCGCAGGGCGCGATCGAGCATCATCTGGGAAATGCTCGGGGTCATGATGTTGGCCATGGCCTGGGGCCGGGCCATGGCCTGGATCACCGGCGCCGGCGCGTGGCCGAAGCCGAGCATGCCGTAGCCGCCGGTGTCATAGAGCACCGCGCCCTTGAGGGTCACGATCCAGGCGCCGCGCGCGGTCAGCGCCACGTAGGGGTTCACCCCGTCCTGCGGATAGAAGTTGACGAAGCCGGCCTGCACCTTGCGCACCTGGGCGTCTTCGTCCAGGTCCAGCAGGTCGGCGTGGTCCTTGCGGACGGCCTGGTAGGCCTCGGCGGCCGCGTCGATGGCCTCGACCAGGTCCGGGTGGCCGGCGGCGAAGCGCTCGATGGTGGCGTCGTCCAGCCCGGTGGTGCGGCGGGCGCCGGCATGGGCGCGGAGGGCGGAAAGCTTGTCGGTCACGGACATGGCGTGGTCCTCATATGGCGGAAACAGGGGGAGGGCGCCGAAGCAGCCCCATTCGACGGCCCGCGGCGTGGCCCCGGGCAGGCATGTCCTTTATTGTGGGAAAATAAATCGTCGTTTGAAAGGTATGAATTGATCGCTTTGGCGCGTAATTTCATCGATCCGACGAAAACGGGGGTGATGGATGAAACCCACTGAAGCCGAAGAGCAGCTGCTGTCCCTGCTGCGCGAGAACGCGCGCCTGTCGACGGCGGAGATCGCGCGCCGGCTGGGGCTGTCCCGGACCACGGTCCACAGCCGGATCGAGCGGCTGGAGCGGCAGGGCGTGATCGAGGGCTACACGGTGCGGGTGGCTGATGAGCACGAGCGCGCGCAGATCCGGGCTCACATCCTGATCGCGGTGATGCCGCGCCAGATGGCCTCGGTGGTGGCGGCGCTGCGGGAGATGCCGGAGGTGCGCACGCTGCATTCGGTCAGCGGTGCCTCGGACCTGGTGGCGCTGGGGGTCACCCCGACGGTGGAGGACATGGACGTGCTCACGGACCGCATCGGCGCGATCGATGGCGTGGAGCGGACCACTTCCTCCATCATCTTGTCCACCAAGTTTTCGCGGTGACGCTTGAAGAAGTCGGACTTCCACTACCACCTGCCGCAGGAGCTGATTGCGCAGGAGCCGCTGCCCGAGCGCTCGGCCAGTCGCCTGCTGCTGGTCCCGCCCGGTGGGGCGCCGTTTGAGGATCGCCACGTGCGCGACCTGCCGGGGCTGCTGCGGCCCGGCGACCTGCTGGTGTTCAACGACACCCGGGTGATCCCGGCGCGGCTGTTCGGCCACAAGCAGAGCGGGGGCAGGGTGGAGATCCTGATCGAGCGCCTGCTGCCCGACAGCCATGCGCGTGCGCAGATCGGCGCCAGCAAGGCGCCCAGGCCGGGCACGCTGATCGAGCTGGAAGCCGGCGGCCGCGCCGAGGTGCTCGAGCGCGACGGCGGCTTCTACCGCCTGCGCTTCGACGTGCCCGGGGCGCTGGAGTCCTGGCTGCTTGAAGCCGGCCGCCTGCCGCTGCCGCCCTACATCTCGCGCGCGCCCGGCCGCGGCGACGCCGAGCGCTACCAGACCGTCTTCGCGCGCGAGGCCGGGGCCGTGGCCGCACCCACCGCCGGCCTGCACTTCGACCAGCCGCTGCTCGATGCGCTGCGCGAGCGCGGCGTCGAGTGCGGCCACGTCACGCTGCACGTGGGCGCGGGCACGTTCCTGCCGATGCGGGTGGAGCAGCTGCGCGAGCACCGCATGCACAGCGAATGGCTCAACGTCGGCGCCGGCCTCGTCGCCCAGATCCGGCGCACGCGCGAAGCCGGCGGGCGGGTGATCGCCGTGGGCACCACTGTGGTGCGGGCCCTGGAGAGCGCCATGCGCGAGGACGGCCTGCACCCGTACTCCGGCGAAACCAGCATCTTCATCTTCCCCGG
This sequence comes from Luteimonas sp. JM171, assembly GCF_001717465.1. Taxonomy (NCBI): domain Bacteria; kingdom Pseudomonadati; phylum Pseudomonadota; class Gammaproteobacteria; order Lysobacterales; family Lysobacteraceae; genus Luteimonas; species Luteimonas sp. JM171. The sequence continues at coordinate 2,020,225 of NZ_CP017074.1, forward strand.
CTACCGCATCCGCAGCGTGGATGCGTTGCTCACCAATTTCCACCTGCCCGAGTCGACGTTGCTGATGCTGGTGTCGGCGTTTGCGGGCAAGGAGCGGGTGTTCAAGGCGTACGCGCACGCCATTGGCCAGCGCTACCGCTTCTTCTCCTACGGGGACGCGATGCTGCTGTTCCCCGGGTAAATGATTACAATTTCCATCTTGCTCAAGCCATCCCGTGTCGGGCACAGCCAGAGCCGACGCCAGCACACGAGGAAAACCGCATGATGAATCCGACCAGCCGTTCCCACGGTGGCGTTCGCGTCGCCGGACTGCTTTCCGCCGCCTGCGCCGCGCTCCTTTTCGCCGCCTGCGGCCAGCAGCAGGCGCCCGCCGCCAGCGGAGGCGCGGCCGCCACGACCCAGGGCTCCGATGGCGCGGATGCCGCGCCCGCGGCCTCCGGCGAGGTCAACCTGTACACCACCCGCGAGCCGGGCCTGATCCAGCCGCTGCTGGATGCCTTCACCGACAGCACCGGGATCGAGGTCAACACCGTGTTCCTCAAGGACGGGCTGATGGAGCGCCTGGGCGCGGAGGGCGAGCGCTCCCCGGCCGACGTCCTGATGACCGTGGACACCGGCAACCTGCTGGACGTGGTGGATGCCGGCCACACCCAGGCGGTTGACTCCGACGTGCTGGAAGAGGCCATCCCGGCGCACCTGCGCGGCGGGGAGGGGCACTGGTTCACCCTGTCGCTGCGCGACCGCGTGCTCTACGCCGACAAGGACCTGGAGCTGGACGGCTTTGCCTACGAGGACCTGGCCGATCCGCAGTGGAAGGGCCGGGTGTGCATCCGCTCGGGCCAGCATCCGTACAACACCAGCCTGTTCGCGGCGATGATCGCCCACAACGGCGCCGAGGCCACCGAGGAGTGGCTGCGCGGGGTCAAGGACAACCTGGCGCGCAAGGCCGCCGGCGGCGACCGCGACGTGGCCCGCGACATCCTCGCCGGCATTTGTGACATCGGCATCGCCAACGCCTACTACGTGGGCCGGATGAAGAATGCCGAAGAGGGATCGGAGCAGCGCCAGTGGGGTGATGCGATCCAGGTGATCCGGCCGGTGTTCGCCGGTGCCGAGGACGGGGGCACCCACGTCAACATCTCCGGCGCCGCGATCGCAGCCAACGCACCCAACCGCGAGAACGCCGTGGCGCTGCTGGAATACCTGGTGTCCGACGAGGCGCAGAGCATGTACGCGCGCGCCAACTACGAGTATCCGGTCAAGGCGGGCGTCGAGCTCGATCCGGTGGTGGCCAGCTTCGGCGAGATGAAGATCGATCCGCTGCCGCTGACCGAGGTTGCGCGCTACCGCCGCCAGGCAAGCGAACTTGTCGACAAGGTCGGCTTCGACAACTGATGCCAGCCCGGCCCGGCGCGGTGGCGGAGTGACGCCGGCAACAGTGGCCCGGGGGCCGGCGCTGCGCCTGCTCCCGGATCCATGGCGGGTCATGGCCACCGCGGTGGCGGTGGCCATGCTCCTGCCCCTGCTGGCGCTCGGTTGGAGCGCGCTGCAGGGCAGCGACGGCCTGTGGCAGCACATCGCGGTGCACGTGCTGCCGCGCTCCGCGCTCAACACCCTGCTGCTGCTGGCTGGCGTGGGCGCGCTGGTGGTGGCCATCGGCACCGGCGCGGCCTGGCTGGTGACGGCGTATGAGTTCCCCGGCCGCCGGATCGCGTCATGGGCGCTGCTGCTGCCGCTGGCCGTGCCCACCTACATCGTCGCCTTCGCGTACCTGGACCTGCTGCATCCGCTGGGGCCGGTGCAGGGCGTGCTGAGGACCCTGCTGGGCATCGACAGCCCGCGCGATTTCAGGCTTCCGGACATCCGCTCGCTCGCCGGCTGCATCCTGCTGCTGGGTTTCGTGCTGTACCCGTACGTCTACCTCACCACCCGCGCGATGTTCATGACCCAGGCAGCGAGCCTGCTGGAAGCCGCGCGCTCGCTGGGGGCAACGCCGGCCCGGGTGTTCCTGCAGGTGGCCCTGCCGATGGCGCGCCCAGCCATCGCGATCGGCGCGGTGCTCGCGCTGCTGGAAACGCTCAACGACATCGGCGCCTCCGAGTTCCTCGGCGTGCAGACGATGACGGTTGCCGTCTACACCACCTGGGTGACCCGCAGTGACCTGCCGGGCGCCTCGCAGATCGCGCTGGCGATGCTGGCGATCGTGGTGGTGCTGATCGGTATCGAACGCTACAGCCGGCGCCGCCAGCGCTATTCGGCCACGCAGAGGCCGCGCCCCATGCGCCCGGCCCGGCTGGCCGGGCCGCAGGCGTGGCTGGCGCTGGCGCTGGCCTTTGCGCCGGTGCTGATCGGGTTCGTGGTGCCGGCCGCCTACCTGGCCTGGGAGACGGCGGAGCGGCTGGGCAACGGCGGCGTTTCGCGCCAGTTGCTGGAGAGCGCCCGCAACACGTTGCTGGTGGCGCTGGCGGCCACGGCGGCAACGGTGGCGGCGGGGCTGGCGGTGGCCTGGGCGCTGCGGCTGGCACAGGGGCGCCGGCAGGCGCGGCTCGCGGCCCTGAACCTGCGGGTGGCCAGCCTGGGCTATGCGGTGCCGGGCACCGTGCTGGCGATCGGCCTGCTGGTGCCGCTGGCCTGGTTCGATGACGGCGCCAACGTGGTCATCCAGGCCTTCGGCGGCGCGCCGCGGATGGTGCTCATGGGCTCGGCAACGGCGCTGGTGATTGCGTACATGCTGCGCTTCCTGGCCATCTCGGCGGGCGGCATCGAGGCCGGCCTGACCCGGATCCCGCGCTCGCTCGACCAGGCCGCCGCCAGCCTGGGGCAGTCGCCCGCGGCGACGCTGCGGCGCGTGCACCTGCCGCTGCTGGGCCCTGCGATCGCGGCGGCCGCGCTTTTGGTGTTCGTGGATACCATGAAGGAACTGCCGGCCACACTGCTGCTGAGGCCGCTCAATTTCGAGACCCTGGCAACCTGGCTTTACGCAGAGGCGTCCCGGGGAACCTATGAGGAGGGCGCCGTGGCGGCGCTGATGATCGTGCTGGTGGGACTGCTGCCGGTGGTGCTGCTGGCGCGCACCGGACAGCGCTTTGGACGGGAGCGGACGGCATGAGCGCGGATCCGCTGCTGCGGCTGGATGCCATCCGCGTGGGCTATCCGTCCCCGGGCGGGGGCATGAACGTGGTCGTCGACGGCCTGTCGCTGGACCTGGAGCCGGGGGCGATCGGCTGCCTGCTTGGCGCATCGGGCTGCGGCAAGACCACGGTGCTGCGGGCGATCGCAGGCTTCGAGCCGCTGCTGGCCGGCCAGGTGCAGTTGCTGGGCGAGGTCATCGCCCGGGCCGGCGCCGGCTTGCCGCCGGAAAAGCGGCGGGTGGGGATGATGTTCCAGGATTACGCGCTGTTTCCCCACCTGGATGTGGAAGCCAACGTGGCCTTCGGGCTCAACCGGGTGCCGCGCGGCGAGCGCGGGGAGCGGGTGCGGGAGATGCTGGAGCTGGTGGGCCTCGGGCGTTCCGCCGGTGCGTTCCCGCACGAACTCTCCGGAGGCCAGCAGCAGCGGGTGGCCCTGGCGCGCGCGCTGGCCCCGGGCCCGGCGCTGCTGCTGCTGGACGAGCCGTTCTCCAACCTCGACATCGACACCCGCCAGCGCCTGGCCGGCGAACTGCGCGAGCTGCTCAAGGCCGCAGGCACCACGGTACTGATGGTCACCCATGACCAGTCCGAGGCGTTCGCCATGGCCGACCGGATCGGAGTGATGGAGCGGGGCAGGATCCTGCAGTGGGACAGCGCGCAGGCGCTGTACCGCCGCCCCGTGGACCGCTTCGTGGCCGATTTCATCGGCCGCGGCAGCCTGGTGCCGGCCACCGCGCTCGGCCTGGCCGGAAGCGGCGACGTGTTGCTGCGGCCCGAATCGCTGGCCTGCGATCCCGCCGGCGGGATTCGCGGGGTGCTGGTGGCCGTCGGGTTCCGCGGCCCGCACCACGTGGCCAGCGTGCGCCTGGCCGGCGGGCAGGTGGTGGAAGTGGACCTGTGCGATGAACATGCCGGCCCGGTGGGGTCGGAAATCGGGCTGCGGCTGGTGGACGCCCCGCTGGCGTTCCCCGGCGCCGGCCCGGACTGAGCGGAACAACGATGTCGAGGATGCAATTCGAACTGCTGGGTACCGATGGCGCCGCCCGCCGCGGCCGCCTGGTGTTCCCACGCGGAACGGTCGAGACTCCGGCGTTCATGCCGGTGGGAACGTACGGGACGGTCAAGGGAATGCTCCCGGACCAGCTGCGCGAGCTGGGCGCGCAGATGATCCTGGGCAACACCTTCCACCTGTACCTGCGGCCGGGGCTGGAGGTGATCGGCGACCATGGCGGCCTGCACGGCTTCGCGCGCTGGGACGGGCCGATCCTCACCGACTCCGGCGGCTTCCAGGTGTTCTCGCTGGCGCACAAGCGCAGGATCACCGAGCAGGGCGTGACCTTCCAGGCACCCACCGACGGCAGCACCGTCTTCCTCGGCCCCGAGGAGAGCATGCGCATCCAGAAGGTGCTCGATTCGGACGTGGTGATGATCTTCGACGAGTGCCCGCCGGTGCACGAAAACGGCAAGCCGGTGGATCCTCGGGTGATCGAGCGCTCCATGGAGCTGTCGCTGCGCTGGGCCGAGCGGTCGAAGCGGGCGCATGAAGGCAATGACGCGGCCCTGTTCGGCATCGTCCAGGGCGGGGTGCACCACGACCTGCGCACGCGATCGGCCGAAGGGCTCAAGTCCATCGGCTTCGACGGCTACGCCATCGGCGGCCTGGCCGTGGGCGAAACCGAGGACGAGCGCAATGCCATGCTCGACCATACCTGCCCCCAGCTGCCGGGCGACAGGCCCCGCTATCTGATGGGCGTCGGGCGCCCGGAGGACCTGGTGGAGGCGGTGGCCCGCGGCGTGGACATGTTCGATTGCGTCATGCCCACCCGCAACGCCCGCAACGGCCACTACTTCACTTCCACCGGGGTGGTCCGCATCCGCAACGCGAAGTATGAGCGGGACCTGCGCCCGATCGAGGAGGGCTGCGGCTGCCCGGCCTGTGCCGGCGGCTATACCCGCGCGTACCTGCGCCACCTGGTCCGCTGCAACGAGATGCTGGGGCCGATCCTGGGCACCCTGCACAACCTGTGGCACTACCAGCGGCTGATGGCGGGCATGCGCGATGCGATCGCCGCGGGAACCTTCGGCGCGTTCCGGGAGTCCTTCTACCGGCAACGCACCCCGTAGTGCCGGGCCGCCCGGCCCCGCAAGCGCCACCCGGGGGCCGCGTGGCATAATTCCCGGCTGTTTTCCATCCACGGACCCCGCGATGAATCCCATCGACCTGCTGATCGCCCCCGCCCACGCCGCCGCCGCGGCCCCCGCCGGAGGCAGCATGCTCTCGGCGCTGATGTTCCCGATCCTGCTGATCGCGATCATGTACTTCCTGCTGATCCGTCCGCAGATGAAGCGCAACAAGGAGCACCGGGCGATGCTCGAGAAGCTTTCGGTGGGCGACGAGGTGATCACCGGCGGCGGCATCGCCGGTACCGTGCGCGCCATTGGCGACAGCTTCGTGACCGTTGAAATCGCCGACCGGGTCGAGATCCGGGTGCAGAAGGGCGCGATCGGCAACGTGCTGCCCAAGGGCACCTTCAAGTCCGCCTGATTACAGGCCTCCGCTTTTCCATCTGACAGGCGCCGGCCGGACCGCCGGCGCGCAGGGCCCCGCAATGCTGGAATTCCCACGCTGGAAATACGCCGTGATCGTACTGGTCGCCCTGCTGGGCATCCTGTACGCGCTGCCCAACCTGTACCCGCAGGATCCGTCGGTCCAGGTGACCGCCACCCGCGGCAACGAGATCACGCAGGCGCTGGGCGACCGCGTGCGCACCCAGCTGGAAGGAGCCGGGATCCAGATCAAGGCGATCGACGTGGACGCCGAAAACGGCAACATGATCGTGCGCCTGCCGGACCTGGATTCCCAGACCGCGGCTGCCGACCTGCTGCGCGAGAGCCTGGGCCAGGACTACACGGTGGCGCTGAACCTGGCGTCCACCGTGCCGGACTGGCTGACCCGGATCGGGGCCAAGCCGATGGTGCTTGGCCTGGACCTGCAGGGCGGCGTGCACTTCGTGATGCAGGTGGACCAGAAGGCGGCGCTGGAGCGCCGGCTGGACTCCTACGCCGAGGGCATCCGCGCCACCTTGCGCGACAACCGGGTGCGCTACACCTCCGTCGAGCGGCGCGCCGACAACACCATCCAGACCGTGCTCGCCGACGAGGCCGACGTGAGCCGGGCGATGCAGCTGATGGCGGCCGACCAGCCCATGCTGACCCGCTCGGTGAGCGGCAACCGCATCATCACCAGCCTGCCGCAGTCGGAGATCGACCAGATCGCGATCGACGCGATCGACCAGAACATCACCACCCTGCGCAACCGCGTGGACGAGGTGGGCGTGGCCGAACCGGTGATCCAGCGCCAGGGCGATGACCGCGTGGTGGTGCAGCTGCCGGGCGTGCAGGACACGGCCGAGGCCAAGCGCATGATCGGCGCCACCGCCACGCTGGCCTACCACGCGGTGCTGGACACCGACGCCTTCGAGGCCGCGCGCACCGGCGTGGTGCCGCCGGAAGGGCGCCTGTACTACAGCCGCGACGTGGGCCCGGACGGCAACCCGATCCCCTACGTGCTCAGCCGTCGGGTGATTGCCACCGGCGAGGAGATGGTGAACGCGCAGTCCACCTATGACGAGAACGGGATGCCTGCAGTGAGCGTGACCCTCAACGCCGCGGCCGGCAAGCGCATGTTCGACTTCACCAGCATGAACGTCGGCAAGCCGATGGCGGTGGTGTACATCGAGCGGGTGCCGCAGGTGCGCATCGTCAATGGCGAGGAAGTGCGTTCGTTCCGCGACAGCGAGGAAATCATCAGCGTCGCCAACATCCAGGGCGTCTTCAGCCGCGAGTTCCGGACCACGGGCCTGGAGAAGCAGGAGGCCGACGAACTGGCGCGGATGCTGCGCTCGGGGTCGCTGGCCGCGCCGATGGATTTCATCGAAGAGCGCATCGTCGGCCCCAGCCTGGGCGCGGAGAACGTGGCCCGCGGCGTGACCGCGGTGGGCTATGCGTTCCTGTTCACCCTGTTCTTCTTCATGCTGTACTACCGCATGTTCGGGCTGGTCACGAGCGTGGCCCTGATGCTGAACCTGGTGCTGGTGGTGGCGGTGATGTCGATCTTCGGCGCCACCATGACCCTGCCGGGCTTCGCGGGGCTTGCGTTGTCCATCGGCCTGTCGGTGGACGCCAACGTGCTGATCAACGAGCGCATACGTGAAGAGCTGCGCAACGGCATGCCGCCCAAGGCGGCGATCGCCGCCGGCTACGACAAGGCCTCCAGTTCAATCCTGGACGCCAACATCACCGGCATCCTGGCGGGTGTGGCCCTGTATGCGTTCGGCACCGGGCCCCTGCGCGGGTTCGCGATCACCCTGGTGGTGGGCATCATCGCGTCGATGTTCACAGCGCTGGTGGTCACCCGCGGGCTTGTGACGCTGATCTATGCGCGCCGCAAGAAACTCAAGACCCTGGCCATCTGACGGGAGAACGAAGACATGGCACTTTTCCCGCTGAACCTGATCCCGGCCAAGCCCAACATCGACTTCATGCGCATGCGCTGGGTCACGATGGGCGCGGGGCTGCTGTTGCTCGTCGCGTCGGTCGCCGCGATCGGCATCCAGGGTTTCAATTTCGCTCTCGACTTCACCGGCGGCACATCGGTGACGCTGCGCTTCCAGCAGCCGCCCGATGTGGACGATGTGCGCGAGCGGCTCGCGCAGGCCGGCCACGGCAACGCGCAGGTGCAGACCTTCGGCAGCGGGGCGGACCTGCTGGTGCGCCTGCGCGCGGAGGAAGAGCAGCTGACGGTGGACCAGAACTCCCAGCTCGTGGAGGAGGTGGTTGCCGCGGTGTCCACGGCTGACAACCCGGCCGAGGTGATCAGCAGCGAGTCGATCGGCTCGCAGGTGTCGGCCGAGCTGGCCAGCAAGGCGGTGAATGCGATCATCTTCGTGCTGGTGGGGTTCCTGATCTACATCGGGTTCCGGTTCGAGTGGAAGTTCGCGGTGGTGGCCAGTGCAACCACGTTCTTCGACGTGCTGGTGGTGGCGGGCTTCTGGGCCGCCACCGGCCGGGAGTTCGACCTGACGGTGCTGGCAGGGCTGCTGGCGGTGATGGGCTTCTCGATCAACGATACGGTGGTGGTGTTCGACCGGGTGCGCGAGAATTTCCGCAGCATGCGGGCGGATCCGCTGGAGGTGTTCAACGCTTCGATCAACCAGACGCTGTCGCGCACGATCATCACTTCGGTGGTGTTCCTGCTGTCGGTGTCGGCGCTGTATTTCTACGGCGGTGGGTCGCTGGAGGGGTTGGCGCTGACGCAGATGATCGGTGCGGTGGTGGCGACGCTGTCTTCGATCCTGCTGGCCTGTCCGATGCTGACGGTGGGGTTCCTGAGGGTGACCAAGCAGGACTTGCTGCCGAAGGCGCGGGACGAGGCGGCGCTGGCGCGGCGACCTTGATGCTGGCTATGTAATCGCTTTCATGGATAAGGCCGCGCGGTGCGCGGCCTTTTTTCGTTGGTGGGGTGGATATGGGCGTGGATGAGTTTCGTGGGGAACTGGGGGGCCCCGCCGCGGCCGGGAGGCCTTTTCGCTCCATGTCCCCCGGCCTCCGCCTGCGGCTCCGGCCTCCTCCTTTACTTACGCGAAAAGGCCTCCCGGCCACGGCGGGGCTCGGCTCCGGGCGGTGTTGGTCGGGTTTCCATCGGGGCGGGTGGACTTGGCCGCGGGTTGCGTCGATGTCTGCGGCAGGTCGGCGATGCGTGGCCAACGCAGAAAACTGCCACGTCATCAGGAGTGCCGGGTGGGGGTGCCCTCCAGACGTAAGTAAAGGAGGAGGCCGCAGCGCAGCGGAGGCCGGGGGACATGGAGGCTGGAGGGCACCCCCATCCGGCCCCCCGCGTCATGTCAATGCATTAGTGCTTTGCAGGCTCAGTCGTTGGCGACCTGGGCCATGCCTGTGAACGCTGCGGCGTAGCCGGAGTCGGCGATGGCCTTCTGCAGGGGGTTGGTGATGTTGACGTTGCCGGCCAGAAGCTGGCGGCTGGCGGTGCCGCGGGTGTCCATGCGGCCGGTGGGGGCGCCCTTGAAGTCGGCGACGCGGCCGCCCGCTTCGCGGACGAGGAGGGCACCGGCGGCGATGTCCCAGGGCTTTACGCCGGCTTCGAAGTAGGCGTCCATGCGACCGCAGGCGACATACGCGAGGTCCAGGGCGGCGGAGCCGGTGCGGCGGATGTCTTCGGCGTCCCGGAGCAGCTGGCGGATGCATTCGAGCTGGGCGCCGGCGCGGGCCCGCTCGCGCGGGGCGAAGCCGGTGCCGATGAGGGCGCCGTTGAGGTCGCGGCGCTCACCGATGCGGATGCGCCGTTCGTTGAGCTGGGCGCCGCTGCCACGGGTGGCGGTGAAGAGTTCGTTGCGCAGCGGGTCGAAGATGACCCCGTGCAGGGGTTCGCCATCCTCGACCAGGGCGATGGAAACGCACCAGTGGGGCAGGCCGCGCAGGTAGTTGCTGGTGCCGTCGAGCGGGTCGATGACCCAGGTGTAGCGGCTGGCGCCGCGGTTGCCCTTCATGGCGCCGCCTTCCTCGCCGAGGATGGCGTAGTCGGGGTTGGCGCGGCGCAGTTCCTTGATGACCTCGGCTTCGGCCAGGCCGTCGACTTCGCTGGCGTAGTCGTGGCGGTCCTTTTCGACGACGTTGAGGGCGTCGAGCCGGTGCATGTGCCGCACCAGGACGTTGCCGCCGGCGCGGGCCGCCTTGATCATGACGTTGACGGCAGGTTTCAGCATCGGCGGGGCTCCGGGGAAGGGGATCTGGCAGGGAAAAAAGAACGTGCCAGCGCTGCGGCTGGCGGCGACAGTTTAACATCCACCCCATGAGCGACGATCCAGGAAACAGCCCCCAGGCCGCGGCTGCGGGCAGCGCGGCGGACCGCATCCGGGTGGTGCTGGTGGGCACCCAGCATCCGGGCAACATCGGCGCGGCGGCGCGGGCGATGAAGACGATGGGGCTGCGGCGGCTGGCGCTGGTGGCGCCGCGCCATTTCCCCCATGCCGAGGCGGCCGCCATGGCCGCCAGCGCCGGCGATGTGCTGGAGGGGGCGAGCGTGCATGCGGACCTTGCCGGGGCGGTGGCGGACTGCCGGCTGGTGCTGGGCAGTACGGCCCGCGATCGCCGCATCGCGCTGCCGCAGCTGGCGCCGCGCGAGGCGGCGGCGCGGGTGGTGGACGCGGCGGGCGGGGCCGAGGTGGCGCTGGTCTTCGGGCGCGAGCGGACCGGCCTGGACAACCGCGAACTCCAGCTGTGCCACTGCGCGGTGCATATCCCGTCGGATCCGGAATGCAGTTCGCTCAACCTCGGTGCCGCGGTGCAGGTGCTGGCCTACGAGCTGCGGCTGGCGCTGCTGGAGGCGGGCGAGGTGGAAGGCGTGGGCCGGGAGCAGGGCGACGCGATCGCCAGCCACGCGGAGCTGGAGGGGTTCTTCGGCCAGCTGCATGACACCCTGGACCAGATTGATTTCCACAAGGGCCGCAACCCGGAGGCGGCCATGCGCAAGCTGCGCCGGATCTTCCTGCGCACCGACCTGCGCGCGGGCGAGGTGCGGCTGCTGCGGGGCGTGCTTGCCGACGCCCAGCGCATGGCGCGCCTGGCGGGGCGCTGAGCGGCGCTACAGCAGCAGGCCCACCCAGTGCGCTGTGGCGGCGGCAAGCGCGCCGCTGGCCACGCCGAACACCGCGATGGCCAGGATCCCGGCGCCCCAGCAGGCCAGCATCAGCGCGCCGTCGCGCTCGAGCAGGGCCAGCGCGAATGCAAGCATCAGCGCGCCGAACAGGTAGTTGGTGAACGGGATCGGCAGCGCCAGCAGGATGCCCAGCAACACCACCAGCAGCCCGGTGAACATGGCCGCGGGCCGGTAGTCGAGCACGCTGGACATGCGCGGCCGCACGTGGCGCTCGATGCGTGCCAGCAGCGGGGAGATCCGGCGTTCAAAGCCGATCAGGGTGTGGCGGTAGGGGCCGCGCCGGGACATGAATCGCGGCAGCCACGGCCGGCGCATGCCCAGCAGCAGCTGCAGCCCGACGATCACCGTCAGCGGGCCGCTGATCGCGCCGGCCAGTCCCGGCACGGGGATGAAGGCGGGGATCGCCGCGATCACCAGCAGCATCCCGAACACCCGCTTGCCCAGGCCTGCCAGCAGCAGCTCGAGCGGCAGCAGTTCGTCCGGATCACCCACGGTGAAGGCGGCCAGGAGGGCGCGCGTGCCGGCCTCGTGGCGGGCCCGCGCCCGGCCCGGGCCGGCGCCACCGCCTGTGCGTTCGCCGCTCCCCGGCCCCGGGTTGCCCGGGTCAGTCGTCATCGCCGGCCGGTTCGGGCAGCTTCTGCAGCAGCAGCTTGTCGATCCGCGGGCCGTCCAGGTCCACCACCTCGATCCGCCACCCCTCCCACTCGAACCATTCGCCGGTGTTGGGGATGCGGCCGAAGTGTGCGATCACCATGCCGGCGGCGGTGTGGAAGTCGTGCTCCTCCTCGTCCGGCAGCCGGATGCCGCCCAGCAGCTCCCGCATGGTGTCGATGGTGACGCTGCCGTCCACCAGCATCGAGCCGTCGTCGCGGGTGACCACCAGCGGCTTGGCGTCGTCGCCCTCGCCGCTGCTGGTGCGGCCGATGACGGCCTCCAGCAGGTCGTTGACCGTGATCAGCCCGGTGATGTCGCCGTATTCATCCACAACCAGGGCCAGCGACTGCTTTTCCCCGCGGAATATCTCCAGCAGTTTCAGCGCCGGCGTGGACTCGGAGACGAAGAGCGGTTCGCGCAGGTTCCGGAACAGGTCGAAGCTGCCATGGTCGATGCGGTCCAGCAGGGATTTCACTTCCAGGATCCCGATGACGTCGGCGTCCGATCCTCGATACACGGGATAGCGTGAGAACGGCGTGGCGCGCATCGTGGCCAGGTTCTCCTGGAAGTCGGCGCTGGCGTCGAGCCAGGCGATCCGGGTCCGCGGGGTCATCAGGCTTTCGGCGCTGCGGTCGCCAAGCTGCAGCACCCGGTTCATCATGTTGCGTTCTTCGGCGTCGATCACCCCCTGCTCGTGGCTTTCGCTCACCAGCAGGCGGATTTCCTCTTCGCTCACCTGCGCCGCCTCGGTGTCGGCCAGCCGCAGCATCCGCAGCAGCCCCTGCACGCTGGAGCTGAGCAGCGTTACCGCCGGCTTGGCCACCCGGGCAATGCCGTGCATCGGCAGCGCCACCAGCGCCGCGATCCGCTCGGGCGCCAGCAGCGCCAGCCGCTTGGGCAACAGCTCGCCGAAGATGATCGTCAGGTAGGTGATCAGGCTCACCGCGAGCACCAGCCCGATGGTGGCCGCCCAGCTGGACTGCATGAACGGCACCGTGGCGCTCAGGGCCGGCGCGGCCGACAGCAGCAGCGCGCCGATCGACTCGCCGATCGCCTTGCCGCCGAACATGCCGGTGAGGATGCCGATCAGGGTGATCCCCACCTGCACCGTGGACAGGAATCGCTCCGGCTCGTTGGCCAGCTCCAGCGCCTTGCGCGCCCCGCGGCTGTCGGAAGCCTGCTGCTTCAGGCGCGACTTGCGGGAGGTGACCACCGACATTTCCGACAGCGCGAAGAACGCGTTGCAGGCAATGAGCACCAGTACGACCAGGAACTCCAGCATCAGCGGGATTCCCGGGGCAGGTCAGGGTGGGTCGGGGCGCGGAAACCGGCGGTGCGGGGCGGCGGTCTTGGGTCGTCGTCCATGGGATCGGAGGGGCGCGATTGCGCGGAAAAGGATGATAGCAGCCGCCGCGCCGCGGTGGATCGTTTCCGGCGGGCCGGGGCGGCGTCTCCCGGGCGGGCGGAATTGTCGCAAAACAGACATAATTCCCGCCGGCTTACGCTCGGCACCCGCCCGGGCCTACGAGGACCCCCGACGATGCTGTCACTGCAAACCATTTTTGGCCGCGGCATGCAGTTCTACACCCTGCTCGAAGAGGCTGCCGAGGCGGCCCACGACGCGTCCAAGGCGTTGCACCAGCTGGTGCGCGATCCCGACCGCGAGCCGGCCCTGGACGCGTTCCGCCTGGCCCGCCTGCGCACCCGCGAGACCTCCAACCAGATCAGCCAGGAGCTGGTGGACAGCTTCATCACCCCCATGGAGCGCGAGGACATCGAGGCCCTGGGCTCGGCGCTGTACCGGATCCCCAAGCAGATCGAGAAGTTCGCCGACCGCTATGCGCTGGCGATGCAGAACCTGGAGCACATCGACTTCGCCCCGCGCGCGGCCATGCTCGAGCAGGCCGCCGGGGTGGTGGTGAAGATGGTGCGGCTGCTGCCGAAGATGAAGCTTGAGCCGATGAAGGCCCTCAACGACGAACTGCGCGCGATCGAGAACGAGGCCGACCGGCTGATGCTCGAGGTCTACGGCGACATCTACTCGGGCAAGCACGAGCCGCTGCAGATGTTCCTGCTCAAGGAATTCTTCGAAATCCTGGAAAAGGCGATCGACCGCTGCCGCGAGGCCGGCGTGGTCGCCTATGAAATCGTGCTGAAGAACTCCTGAGGGCGCGCCGATGCTGACCCTCGTGCTGGTCGTCGTGTTCACCGCGCTGGTGTTCGAGTACATCAACGGTTTCCACGACACCGCGAACTCCATCGCCACGGTGGTGGCGACCAAGGTGCTCTCACCGATGCAGGCGGTGGGCATGGCCGCCGTCATGAACCTGCTCGGCGCGCTGGCCGGCACCGCGGTGGCCCAGACCATCGCCTCGGGCATCATCGATGCCGGGGTGGTGGACGTGGGCTCGCAGCTGATCCTGTGCGCGCTGCTGGGCGGGATCATCTGGAACCTGATCACCTGGTGGTTCGGGCTGCCGTCCTCTTCCTCGCACGCGCTGATCGGCGGCCTGATCGGCGCCGCGCTGGCGGCGGCGGGGATGGATTTCGATGTGGTGATCTGGTCCGAGCCGGCCGAGCCGGTGTGGCGCAGCGCCGGCGTGCTGTGGAAGGTGATCATCCCGATGGTGGGCTCGCCCGTGCTCGGCTTCAGCGCCGGCTTCCTGATGATGGGCGTGCTGTTCTTCATCATCGCCATGTTCGCCCGGGCCGGCGGGGTGTTCGCGCGCATGGTCCGGCCGCGCTGGGTCAACGGGTTCTTCGGCAAGAGCCAGATCGTGTCCGCCGCCAGCATGGGCTTTGCGCATGGCATGAACGACGCCCAGAAGACCATGGGCATCGTGGCCCTGACCCTGATCAGCGCCGAGGCCGCGGGCACGCTCGACAACCTGCCAGGATTTCTGGGCTTCCTGCACCCCTCCGACGAGGCCCTGAACGAGGGCGGGATCGACCTGTGGATCAAGATCACCTGTGCGCTGGTGATGGCGGCCGGCACCGCCGCCGGCGGCTGGCGCATCATCAAGACGCTCGGCCACAAGCTGGTGAAGTTGCACCCGATCCACGGCTTTGCGGCCGAGACCAGCGCGGCGTCGGTGATCCTGGGCGCATCGGCCCTCGGGATCCCGGTCTCCACCACCCACAACATCTCCTCGGCGATCATGGGCGTGGGCACCGCCAAGCGGTTCAACGCCATCAAGTGGGGCGTGGTGAACAAGATGGTGTGGGCATGGATCCTGACCATCCCGATGGCCGGCGGCATGGCCTACCTGCTGTTCCGTTTGCTGCAGGCAATGGGCTGGGCCTAGCGGGCCGGGGCCGGTACCCTGCCGGCATGGACGCCGACACCGCCCGCGAGCGAATCCTGGCCGCGGTACGCGCCATCCCGCGGGGCCGGGTGGCCGGTTATGGCGAGGTCGCGCGCAGGGCCGGCTTGCCCGGCCGGGCGCGCCTGGTGGCCCGCATCCTCTCCAGCAACGACGATCCCGCGCTGCCGTGGCACCGGGTGCTGCGCAGCGACGGGCGCATCGCGATGCCGGCGGGGAGCGCCGGCTGGCGCGAGCAGGGCCGGCGCCTGCGCGCCGAAGGCGTGGAGGTCAGCGCGGGACGGGTGCGCATGCCGGCGCAGGCACCGGATGAAGGCCTGGATGCATTGCTGTGGGGGCCGGGCCCCGGGGCCTGACCTGATCCCAGGCCGTCGCCGACAGGCCAGGCCGGTACCGCTATCATGAAGCGACTTTCCAGGAGCCGGGCCGTTGTCCAATCTTCCCCCCGTCACCAAAGCGCTGCTGATCATCAACGGCGTGGTCTTCCTGCTGCAGTTCCTGCTCGGGAGCCAGCTGTTCTTCCCCTTCATGCTGTGGCCGCTTGGCGGCGCGTCGGCGGGCGGCATGTCGTTCATGCCCTGGCAGCTGGTGAGCTACGGCTTCCTGCACGCCGGGATGTTCCACCTGCTGTTCAACATGCTGGTGCTGTACATGTTCGGCGCGCCGCTGGAATACACCTGGGGGCAGCGGCGGTTCCTCACCTATTTCCTGGTGTGCGTGGTCGGCGCCGGGCTGTGCCAGCTGGTGGTGGTGTCATGGTCGCTGGCCCAGGGCGGGCTGCCGTATCCGACGCTGGGCGCGTCGGGCGGGGTATTCGGGGTGCTGCTTGCCTTCGGGATGCTGTTCCCCAACCACCGGGTGATGCTGCTGATCCCGCCGATCCCGATGAAAGCGCGCACGCTGGTGATCGCGCTGGGGGTGATTGAGCTGATCGCCGGTATCAGCGGGACGCGCTCGGGCGTGGCCCATTTCGCGCACCTTGGCGGCATGCTGTTTGGCTGGTTGCTGATCCAGCAGTGGCGCGGGCGGCCGCCTTTCAGCAGGCGGCCGCGCGGCGGTGGCGGCGGCAACGTGCGCCGGTTCTGAGGCTCAGCGCCAGATCCTGACCTGCTCGGCTTCGGGGCGCCGCATCGGCGTCCCGGCATCGCAGCCAAAGGTTTCGCCAAAGGCGGGCAGGTTGGCCAGCGGGCCATTGGCCCGCCACTTGTTGGGCGTGCGCGCCTGGTCGGCCGCGGCGCGGATGACCGCGGCCGGCGACATCTGCTGCCGCCACAGCGTGGCCCAGGCGCGGAAGAATGCCTGGGCCGACTCCGGCGCGGGCTGGGGATCGGCCTGCTGCAGCGCCGCCCACGCGAGCTCCACGCCCGCCAGGTCCGCCGCATTGGCATCGCGGTGGCGGGTCCCGTCCACCATCGCGTCGGCCGATCCGGGGAACGGATAGGCGTGGTACTGGGTGGCCAGGCCGTGGGCGCGGTCGTTCCAGGCCGTCTCGTCGGCGGCGGTCCACCAGTTGCGGACGTTGCCGTCGGCATCCACATGACGGCCCAGGATGTCCACGCTGCGGCCGAGCTCGTGCCCCACCAGCGCCCCCAGGCTGCCGTAGTGGGCCGCCGGGTTGGCGGACATGTCCAGCACGGGCGGCTGCAGCACCGCCGCCGTCACCACCAGCTTGTTGCGGGCCATGTCATAGGCCACGGCCGGCTCCTGCGGCAGCACGTCCCATCGGCGGGAGGCGCTGGCGGCGCCGATGCGGTCCATCTCCCGCGCATGGCGCCAGGCCGAAGCGGCCAGCATGTTGGCGCCGAAGCTCTCGCGGCCGATCCGGGGCAGCGCGGTATCCTGCGGCCATTCCGGAGCGCCGACCTCGATCTGCAGCGCCTCCAGCTTGCGGCCGGCTTCGGCCCGCGAGGCCGGATCCATCCACTCGCTGCGGGCCACCGCCTGCGCCAGGGCATCGCGGACCTGCGAGGCAACGGTTTGCGCGCGCTCGCGGGTGGCCTGGGGCAGGTGGGCGGCCACGTACTCCTGCGCCAGCAGCGGGCCGGCCGCATTGTTGATCGCGGCGAGCACCTGCTCCGGCCGGCCTGCCGGGGCCGCATCGCCACGCAGCACGCGGCCGTGGAACTCGAACTCCGCGTCGCGGAACGGCTGCGAGAGATAGGGCGCCATCGCATTGGCCACGTGGAAGCGCAGGTACGGCTTCCACTGCTCCACCGGGTTGTTTGCCACGAGGTAATCAAGCGTGGCGAACAGGTCCGGATTGGCCAGTGACACCTGCGGGGCACCGACATCCAGCGCCTTGAGGAACTGGTCAAGGCGCAGGTTGCGGAATTGGCTGCGCAGGCTGGAGGCCTCCACCAGCGCGTGGTTGTTGCGCGGATCACGCATCTGCGCCAGTGGCTGCCAGCGCGCGGCGAGGTGGCGCTCCATGTCGATCACGGCCGCGGTCTGGGCATCCAGCTCGGCCTCCGGCACGCCGGTGAGCCCGAGGATCGCGCGCACGTACCCGCGGTAGCGTTCCAGCAGGGCGCCGGTGTCCGCGTCCTGGCGGCTGTAGTACTCCGGTCCCGGCAGGCCAAGGCCGCCCTGGGTGAAGTAGCCGATGTAGCGGGTGGGGTCGGCAAGGTCCAGGCCGGCGTTGAACTCGAAGGCCACCGGGATGCCCGCCTGGTGCACCTCGGCGATGACGCCGGGGATGTCGCGCGCGCGGCGGATGCCGTCGATGCGCGAGAGCAGTGGCGCGATGGGCTGCGCACCGGCGGCTTCCACCGCCGCCTCGTCCAATCCGCTGGCCCAGAAATTGCCAAGCGCCTGCTGGCGCTCGTTGCCCGGTGCGGCCATGGCCGCGTCCAGCAGTTCGCGCTGCTGCCGGCTGGTGAGTTCGCGCAGTTCCTGCAGGGCCGACGCGGTGGCAATGCCGGGCCCGGGCAGCGCGTTGGCTGCCATCCAGTCCTTGTTGACGAAGGCGTGGAAGTCGGTGCAGGCGGTGGGCTCGGCGGCGGCCTGTTGCGCGCCGGCGCCGGTGGACAGGCCGGCCAGCAGGACCGCGGCCGCGGCCAGGGCGAGGGGGCGGATGGGCGGGAAGGGGATGGTCGGCATCACAGCTCCGTTGCGGTTCACCGGGGGGCGGAGCGCGGCAGTTTAGCAAGCGCCCCGGGCCCGCGGTGAGCGCCCGGGGCCGCCCCGGGCGCGACACGGCTACTGCAGGGTGACGCGCTTGCGGTTGTCCCCGGAGGCGCGGTCGATCAGCTTGTTGTAGGGATCGATGCCCACCTCGTACGGCGCCTCGTCGACGACGAATTCAAACGTCGTCTCGGTGTCCGTGATCCGGTGCTTGCCCAGGTGGAGGACCCGTTCGGCGGATTCGGGTTCGCCCGGTGCGCGGGCGAACACGCCGATGTCCACCTCGTAGTCGACCGGCTCGGCGGATTCCCGGCCCTTGCCGTCGGTGACCAGCTTCTCGGCGTGGACGGTGAAGGTGACCACGTATTTGCCATCCTCGCGCTGCACGGCCCCGGCCGAGACCACCCGCTGGTCCCAGAACACGATGCGCTCGAACAGGTCGCCGATGAAGCCGTGGTGGCGGGGGTCGGTGCTCTCGTAGAGCAGGTCGAGGAAATCCCGGGTGGTGGGATAGGGCGGGCCCTGGAATGCCCACTGGTCAAGGAACCGTGCCAGCACCGCGTTGAGCGCCTCTTCACCGAGGGCGTCGCGCAGCGCGTAGAACACCAGCGATCCCTTGTTGTAGTGGATGTACTGCTGGTTCTCGTTGAGCGCAAGCGGCAGCTCCTCCACGCGCTCGGTCGAGCGCATGGTGAGGTACTGGTCGAGCTCGTAGCGCAGGAACCGGCGCATCTGCCGTGCCCCGTACTCCTGCTCCATCACCATCAGCGCCGAATACTGCGCCAGTGACTCGGACAGCATGGTCGCGCCCTGCACATTGGCGCCCACCACCTGGTGCGCCCACCACTGGTGCGCGGCTTCATGCGCGGTCACGTAGAACACGTAGTCGATGTCCTCGGCATCGCGCAGGTCGGCGATGAAGCCGATGGCCTCCGAGTACGGGATGGTCCCCGCGAACGCCTGGGCGAAGCTCTGGTACGCAGGGAATTCCAGGACCCGGAACTGGCGGAACTGGTAAGGCGAGAATTCGCGGCTGAAATACTCGAGGGACTTCTTCGCCGCGTCGATCATCCGCGCCACGTTCCAGTGGTGTGCCGGATGGTGGTACACCTCGATCGCCACGTCGTTCCAGCGGTCGCGCTCGACCTGCCAGTCCGCCGAAAGCCAGGAGAAGAAGGGCAGCACCTGCGCTTCGGCCCTGTAGTGGAAATACCGCCTCCCGCCTTCGGTCCATTCCCGCTGCAGGTCGCCCGGGGCCAGCGCGATCTGGTCTGCCGCGGTGGATACGACGGTTTCGAAATCCACCCAGTCACCGCTGTCGGTGATGTAGTTGGCCCCGGGTCCGTCTGGATGGTCGATGGGGGTCATCCGCGGCAGCTCGGGCAGATCGTGCTTGCGGCGCTCGTTGCGGTCCTGCAGCTGCCGGCGCTCGTCGTAGCCGAACTGCGGCAGGACATCGTAATTGTTGAAGAAGCTGCCGTTGGCCACCACCCTGGTGCCGCCGCCATTGATCGTGAAGCCACGTGGCCGGTAGAGCAGCTCAAACGCGAAGTCCATCGAGGCGCCTGGCGCCAGCGGCTCATCGAGCCGGTAGATGGTGTAGCCGTGCACTTCATCCGCCTGCACCACATCGTGGGGGCCGAATTCCAGGCGCTGGACCCGGGTGTCCGGATCAAGGCTCACGTGCAGCTCCGCGATCGGCTCCCCGGTGCGGTTTTCCAGCCGGTAGCTGCCGCGCACGGCCACGGAGCGTTCATCCGGGAAGATGTCCACGTCGGTGCGGATGGCGGCAATGCGCGGCTTGGGCATGTCCCGATACTGACGGTAGGCCTTTTCGTACGCCGCCTGGCGCTCGCGGACCTCGTCGCCGGGCACGTACTCGTTGAGCACATTGGTGTTGTAGAAGATCCACGCGCCGATGCCGATGGCGGCCAGCAGCGCCACGGCGATGGTGGCCTGCTGCGGGCGGCGCAGCCGCGATCGCGCCCGCCGGACCCGCTCGCGCCAGCCCAGCTGGGTGCCGCGCGGCCAGAACAGCGCGGCCACGGCCAGCAGCACCACCGCGATCGCAGTCCAGTAACCGCGGAACCACAGGTGGGGCCCGAGGAAGTGCCCATAGCCGTTCATGTCCGAATACGGAGTGCCGCTGGCGGCGGGATACCGGTACAGGGGGTGGTCCAGGTCCAGCATGCCCATGGCAAAGCTGGCCACCAGGTAGAGGATCATCAGCAGGTAGCCCAGGAACCGGTTGCCGCTGATGACCTGCAGGAACAGGGCGAGCGCGGCCATCAGCAGGTGCGGGATCGCCGCCAGCAACAGCCCCCGGGCGTACAGCCCGGGTTCGATGGCGGTGTAGCCCAGCGCAAGCTGGTAGCCGATGGTGAACAGCGCGCCGGCAATCATGAAGGCCGCCACGATGCCGGCCAGCGCCGTCAGCCGCGAAGCCAGCGGGATCCAGTCCGGCGTCGCATAGGCATCGGTGGCTTCGGCCACGCCCAGGCCGCGCTCGCGCCACACCAGCTCGCCGGCATAGAAGATCAGCACGATCACGAGGAACAGCGAAAGGCTGGCATCGATCGCGCCGAGCATCGTGCGGGTCACCGGATACCGGTCGGTGCCGAACATCATCCCGCTGAACTGCAGCGTGGTGAACATCAGCAGCAGGCCGAGCAGCAGCAGGATGATGAAGGGCGCGCCGCCCAGCGACTGGCGCAGGTGGAAGTGGCTTTGGCTCGCGTATTGCGCCCAGCGGGTGGCGGCGTCGGTGCGCGGCCGCGCCGCAGGCAGGTCGACGCTGGGGATCGTGCCAGAGGCTTGCACGGGCCTGCCCGCCGCCGGCGCCGGCTTGCGGCGGCGACGCAGCCTCAGCCCCTCGCGGTCGGCGCGGAACAGGGTGAACGCAGCCAGCAGCATCAGCGCGGTCACGCCCAGCCAGATGGCCCGGTTGGCCAGGAGCAGCCCGTCCAGCGGTGGGAGCAGGGTGTTGTACTGCTCGCTTGACCAGTAGCGGATGTGTTCGATCACCGCAGCGCCACCGGAGGGATCGATCAGCGCCGCGACCCAGCGGGTGTCCAGGTCCTGGCCCAGGGCGTCGGCCATCGTCCACAGCACGATGAAGGCGATCACCCCGATGTAGGTGTGGAGCATGGAGCGGGTGAGCGTGGCCAGCAGGAACAGCAGCGCGGACAGGAACAGCAGGTTGGGCACCACGAGAACCGCGAACGACCAGGCATAGGCCGCCCAGGGCGTCGGGCCGAGGCGGGCGGGATCCAGCCAGGGCATGAGGCTGCCCAGCCACATGCCCAGCGCCAGCGCCAGCATCACCCCCAGGCTGGCCAGGAACCCGCCGCCGAAACGGCCGAGCAGGTAATCGCGCTTTTTCATCGGCGTGGCGAAGAACAGCTCCGCCGAGCGCATTTCGAAATCACGCAGCGCGGCCCCGGCGACGAAGATCGTCGTCAGCAACGCGCTGAGGACGCTGAAGCCGCCGAGCAGGGTGATGACCACGGCCGGGGCGTTGCGCAGGATGTTGCCCACGCCGCCGCCGAAGCTGACGTCTTCCGAAGCGATGGAGATGAAGCCCATCGCGCCGAAGGCCAGCGCGACGATCCAGAACAGGCCGTTGCGCAACAGCAGGCGCCGCTCGAAGGCAAGCAGGTGGCGGAGCATGGTTCAGGCCTCCTGCGCGACGGGGGCCGCGGCGCGCCGCAGCTCGCCGAAGTACACGTCCTCCAGGTCCGGCGGCACCGGACTGAATCCTTCGCCCGGCGCCGAGTCGCTGAGCACGTGGATGACCGGCGTGCCGGCCACCAGGCGGGTGGACAGCACCGTGTGGTCGGCAAGGTGCTGTTCAAGCGCCTCCTTGGGCACCGACTTCTTCCATACCCGGCCTTCCAGCGACCGGATCGCCTCGCGCGGCTCGCCCGCCAGGCGCACCTGGCCCTGGGCGATGATCGCCATGCGCGGGCACAGGTCGGTCACGTCCTCGACGATGTGGGTGGACAGGATCACCACCGTGTCCTCGCCGATCCCGGCCAGCAGGTTGAGGAAGCGGTTGCGCTCCTCCGGGTCCAGCCCCGCAGTGGGCTCGTCGACGATGATCAGCGAGGGCTGGCCGATCAGCGCCTGGGCAATGCCGAAGCGCTGGCGCATGCCGCCGGAGAAGGTGCCCAGCTTGCGCTTGCGCACCTCCCACAGGTTCACCTGGCGCAGCAGGGCCTCCACCAGCTCCTTGCGTTCGCCCCGGCGCGACACGCCCTTGAGGATGGCGAAGTGGTCCAGCATCGCCTCGGCGCTCACCTTCGGGTAGACGCCGAATTCCTGGGGCAGGTACCCCAGCCGGCTGCGCGCCTGCACCGGTTCGGCGAGCACGTCCAGCTCACCCAGCTGGATGCTGCCGGCGTCAGGCGCCTGCAGGGTGGCGATGGTCCGCATCAGGGTGGATTTGCCGGCCCCGTTGGGGCCCAGCAGGCCGAACATCCCGGCCGGGATCTCCAGGCTCACGTCGCGCAGCGCGTGCACGCCGTTGTCGTAGGTCTTGGACAGCCCCTGGATCTTCAACATGCCGCGTTCCCCCGCCTCCCCGTTGTTGCCCCGATCCTGACAGCCGCGCACCGGGCGCGGACGTGTCGGAGGTCACGGCGCGGGGAGGCACCCCGGCATCCCTGCCGGGGCGCCGGAGCGTCACCAGATGTCGATGCGCTCGTCCTCGCCGCGGACCATGGCGTCGCCCGGCTTGCAGTCGAAGGCTTCGGCGAACGCCGGCAGGTTGGACGGCGCGCCGGCGGCGCGGAACGAGGCCGGCGCGTGGGAGTCCGTGGCCAGCCGCACCTTCAGCTCCTCGTCGGTGAAGTTGCGGCGCCACACCGTGGCCCAGTTGAGGAAGAAGCGCTGGTCCTGGGTGAGGCCGTCGATCATCGGGTCCTCCTCGCCCTCGCGCGCGCGCTGCAGGGCGTCATGGGCCACCGCCAGGCCGCCCAGGTCGGCGATGTTCTCGCCCAAGGTCAGCTTGCCATCGACAAACTGGCCCGGCGCCGCCTCGTAGGCGTTGAACTGGTCGATCAGCTGGCCGGTCAGCGCGCCGAAGCCGGCGGCGTCTTCCTCCGACCACCAGTTCTCGAAATTGCCCTTGGGATCGAAGCGGCTGCCCTGGTCGTCGTAGCCGTGGATCATCTCGTGGCCGATCACCGCGCCGATGCCGCCGTAGTTGAGCGCATCGTCCGCCTCCGGGTCGAAGAACGGCGGCTGCAGGATCGCGGCCGGGAACACGATCTCGTTGCGCTGCGGGTTGTAATAGGCGTTCACCATCTGCGGCGGCATGAACCATTCGTCCGGGTCCACCGGCTCGCCGATCTTGCCCAGGTTCCAGCGGTAGTTGTAGGCGTTGGCCGCCAGCACGTTGCCGATGTAGCTGTCGCGGCTGGTCTCCAGCCCGCTCCAGTCGCGCCAGGTGTCCGGATAGCCGATCTTCGGGTCGAAGGTCTCCCACTTCTCCATCGCCCTGGCCTTGGTTTCCTCGCCCATCCAGTCCAGGTTCTCGATGCGGTCCCTGAGCGCTTCGGACAGGTTGTCCACCAGCTCCTCCATCCGCTCCTTGGACTCGGGCGAGAAGGCCACCTCCACGTACATCTGGCCCAGGGCCTCGCCCACCTGGCGGTTGATGGTGCCCAGCACGCGCTTCCACTCCGGTTCCATTTCCTGCTGGCCGCGCAGGGTGCGGTCATAGAAGTCGTAGCTGGCCTGGACGAACTCCGAGGACAGGTACGGCGAGGCGTCGTCCACGCTGTGGAAGCGCAGGTAGGCCTTCCAGGTCTCCACCGGCACGTCGGTGAGCATGGCGTCCACCTCGCCGTGGAACTCGGGCATCGCCAGCGAGAACATCTCCGGCGTGTCCACTCCCTGGGACTCGAAGAATGCCGTCCACGGGAAGTTGGGGGTGAGCGCGTCGGCTTCCTCCATGCTCACCGGGTTGTAGAACAGCTCGGCGTCGCGGGCCATTTCAACGCGCGAGCGCGACTTGTCCGCGAGCCGGGTCTCGAAGGCGACCACGTCGGCGGCCAGGCTCGCCGCCTGCGCGGCCTCGATCCCCGACAGCTCCAGCACCCTGGCCACGTGCTGCTCGTAGGCGGCCAGCTTGTCGGCGTGGTTCTCCTCGAAGTAGTAGGTCTTGTCCGGCAGGCCCAGGCCGCCCTGCGACGCATAGGCGATGTTGACGGCGGAGTCCTTGAAGTCGGGCGAGGCGCCAAAGCCGAACAGGACGTTGCGCCCATCGGCGGCGCTGCTGCGCAGGTAGTCGGCGAGGGCTTCGGGGCTGTCGAGGGCCTCGATGGCGTCGATCACGTCCTGGATCGGGGCGATGCCCTGGGCATCGATGGACTCGCGGTCCATGCCGGTGGCCCAGAAGTCGCCGACGATCTTCTCCACTCCGGTGGCGCTTTCGTTGGCCGCGGCCTGTTCGGCCAGCTGGCGCTGGGCCTCCAGCGTGCGCTCGGTGAGCATTTCGAACGACCCCCACGACGTGCGGTCGCCCGGGATCTCGTTGGCAGCCAGCCACTTGCCGTTGGCGTAGGCGTTGAAGTCGTGGCAGGCGTTGACGCTGGTATCCAGGTCGCTGGCCTGGAAGCGGTTCACCGGCGGCAGCCGGCCCTCGTCGAGCGTGTAGCGCGGCGCGTCGGCGGTCCCGCCACCAGCAGGGGTCACGTCGGCGTCGGCGGTGTCGGGCCCGGCGCCGCAGGCGGCCAGGGCAAATGCGATGGAAAGGCTCAGCAGCAGGGTGCGCGGTTTGGTGGCGTTCATGGCAATCCTCTGCCCGGCAACCGGGCGCTTTTCTGGGAAATGGCTTCATAACGGCCCGTGCGGGGCCACCCGCTTACTTTACGCCCCGCCGGACTCCGGCGGGGCTGCCGCGGGCCATCTTTGCCTGGAGGCGACAGCGGCCGGGCTTTGCCGTAAGATCGCCGCATCTGCAACACGGCTGCCCCTGCTTTCGAGCAGTGACGATCCTGGTATGCCGGCCGCGGCCCACGCCCCGGCTCCTTATCCCGCACGTCCTTTTCGTCGCGCAGACACGGCCCGGAAACATCCGGTTGCCGTCATCCCTTGCTCGCAGCGCGGTTCTGGATAGCTCCGGGCAAACCACGGCCGATACCGGCATGTCCCACGCCATGCGTGGGCCGCCACCGTACCCGGCCGCTTTTCGGAGTGACACCCACAATGACGTTTGAAACCCTCGGGCTTTCGCCCGCGCTGCTGCGCGCCCTGGCGGACACCGGCTACACCACCCCCACGCCGATCCAGGCCCAGTCGATCCCCGCCGGCCTGGAAGGCCGCGACATCCTGGGCGCGGCCCAGACCGGGACCGGCAAGACCGCCGCCTTCGGCCTGCCGCTGCTGCAGCGCCTGGCCCGGGAGACCCCGCCCAGGGGCCCGCGCAAGCCGCGCGCCCTGGTGCTGGTGCCCACCCGCGAACTCGCGGTGCAGGTGGCCGATTCGCTGAAGGAATATGGCCGCCACCTGCGCCTCAACGTGACCATGATCTTCGGCGGCGTCGGCATGCAGCCGCAGATCGACAACCTGCGCCGCGGCGTCGACATCCTGGTCGCGTGCCCGGGCCGCCTGCTCGACCATCTCGACTCGGGCCACGCCAAGCTCGACGCGATCGAGCTGCTGGTGCTCGACGAAGCCGACCGCATGCTCGACATGGGCTTCCTGCCGTCGATCAAGCGGGTGCTGGCACGGGTGCCGAAGCAGCGCCAGACCATGCTGTTCTCGGCCACCTTCGAGCCGCGCATCCGCGCGCTGGCGATGGAGTTGCTGGACCGCCCGGTGGAAGTACAGGTGGCGGCCCAGAACACCATTGCCGAGACCATCGTGCACCGGGTCCATCCCGTGGACTCGGCGCGCAAGCGTGACCTGCTGGTGGACATCCTGGCCGCGCGCCATGGCGACCGGGTGCTGGTCTTCGGGCGCACCAAGCACGGCTGCAACCGCCTGGCCGAACAGCTCGGGCAGGCCGGGCTCCCCTCCGTGGCCATCCACGGCAACAAGAGCCAGGCACAGCGGCAAAAGGCGCTGGACGCGTTCAAGGCCGGCCGCGCACGCATCCTGGTGGCCACCGACGTGGCGGCGCGGGGTCTCGACATCCCCGACCTGCCGCTGGTGATCAACCACGACCTGCCGATGGTGGCGGAGGATTACGTGCACCGCATCGGCCGGACCGGACGCAACGGGGCGCAAGGCGAGGCGGTTTCACTGGTGGCGCCGGAAGAAGGCGGGCTGCTGCGCGACATCCAGCGCATGCTCAAGGCCGACATCACCATGGAAACGGTGACGGGGTTCGAGCCCAGCCAGCCGCTGCGCATGGATGCCAAGCCGGTGCAGGGGCGCGGCGGCCGTGGCGGCGGCCAGAAGCCCGGCGGCCAGCGCAAGGCGGGGAACCGGGGCCATGGCAAGCCGGCGCCACGTGGTGCGGCCACCCATGCCGGGCCCAAGCAGCATCGCGGCGGCGGGCGCCGCCGGCGCAGCGCCTGAATCAGGGCTGGGGTTCGCGCACCAGGCGGAACCCCACGTCGTCGTATCCGCGTCCGGCCGGCCTGGTGCCGGACGCTTCCCGGCGCCAGCTGCTCCCGCCCACGGCGCGGGATTGGCAGTCGCCTTCGCAGTCCAGCAGCCACTCGGCCAGCGCGGTGGCACCGGTCGCGGGCGGGAACGCCGCCGCCTCGCTGGCGGTGGGCAAACGGTAGCGTGCGCCATTGCGCCGCCCCAGCCAGCGTGCGTAGGCATCCGCATCGTCCCAGGACACGCACACCACGCCATCGGTGGCGCCCTGCTCGAATCCCGGCGAGGTCCAGTCACGTGGCGAGAGCACACGCAGCAATGAAGCACGGTCACGGCAGCGGGCAGGCTCGCGACCGCTCGCCTCGGCGAAGCGGGCGTACTCCTGCCTGCTGATCGTGCGGGCGGTCAGCGCATAGGCGCCGTCGCCTGCGGCCCGCACCGTCATCCGGCCCGGGTCGCCCGTGACCACATCGCCCACCGCCGGGATGGCCCGGGCCTGCTGCAGCAGCCGTGCGCGGGCCTTCTCATCGATGCCGGCGGCCTGGGCCGCGTCCAGGCTGCGCATGGCTGCGTCGCGCTCGAAACTGCCGGCGGCGCGGCCGATGGCATCCTGGATCGCCGCGGCGGCCTCGCGCCGGGTGGCGGCAAGCGCCTCGTCCGCCGCGGGCGCAACCATTGCGGCCATCCGTGACGCGCGCCCCAGCGCGGTGGCGGCGCCCTCCGGGTCCGCGGCGCGGAGCCGTCGGACACCGTCCTGGCCCAGCGCTGCAACCAGCGCCTGCGCGGCGGCGGGCAGTTCAAGGTGCCCGGGATCGATCTCGAGGGCGGCGGTCACGCTGTCCCAGGCGTTGTCGCCTTCGGGCGTGGTGAGCCGACGCGCTTCGATCTGCCGGCGCGCGTCCTCCAGCAGGGCCCCGGCCTGCGATTGGGGCGCCGCAGCCTCCACCATCGCATCCCCGCCGTTCGCCGGCAGTACCGCCGCCTGCGGGTCCTGGGCGCCGTTCGGGCTGGCGCTGGCACTGGCGCGGAAGAAGCGCTCCGCACCGGGTCCGGGCCCGGTCTCGCGCAACGCCAGTCCCAGCACCCCGGCCAGCACCAGGCCTGCGGCGATCCATGCGTAGCGGGGAACCTGGCGCAGCGCCGAACGCAATGCCGCCGCCCATTGCGAAGGCGGAAGGCTCCGCCGCGATCGGGGCTGCGGCACCTGCTCGAGCGCAAGCTGCATGTCCGCTGCGTCATGGAAACGCTTGAGCGGGCCCTTTGCCAGGGCCCGGTCCATGAAGCGCTGCCAATGGCGCAGGCCGCGGGGGAGCCGGGGAATCGGGTCGCGCGCATGCTTGACCGCCATCGCCAGCGCGTCGCCGGCCTGGTAGGGCAGCTCGCCGGTGAGCATTTCCCATGCCAGCACGCCCACGCTGTACAGGTCCGCGCGCGGATCCACCTCTTCGCCGCGCGCCTGCTCCGGGGCCATGTAGGCGGTACTGCCCACGGCCAGCCCGGCGCTGGTGACGCGGCTGCCGTAGCCGCGTCGCAGGGCGATCCCGAAGTCGGCAAGCAGCGGCTGGCCGGACTCGTCGAAGAGCACGTTCTCGGCCTTCACGTCACGGTGGATCACGCCGCGCCCGTGTGCGTAGGCCAGCGCCGAGAGCAGGCCACCCAGCACCCGGCGCGCGCCCGCCTCGTCATTGCGGAAGTCGCGCTGTCCCAGGTGGCCATGGGCGAGGTAGGGCATCGAGTAGTAGGGCAGGCCGTCCGCGGTGCGGCCCAGGTGATGGATGCGGACGATGTTGGGATGGTCGAGCCGGCCGATGGTGCGGATCTCGTTCTCGAACCGCCGCCGGCTGACCTCGTCACCGAATGCGTCCGCGCGCATGACCTTGAGCGCGACCTCGCGGCCCAGCGATTCCTGCTCGGCCAGGTAAACGATCGACGTCGCTCCTTCCGCGATCACCCGCAGCAGCCGGTAGCCGGCGATCTGCGGCAGCGGCGGCCTCGCGTTTCGAGACGAATGCATCGTCATCCGGACTTCCCCCCTGTAGCCGGACAAGCATACGTCGGCCGGATGACGACGTGCTGTGAAGCCGCTACCGTTATGGGTGGATGCAGGGATGGCGATGGGGAAGGGCGTGATGAAGCGGCTGCTGGTCCGGTCGGGGATCGTGTTGCTGGGGCTGTTCGTGCTTGCGGCGGCGCTTTGGGGAGCGTCGCGCCTGCGGGGGCCTTCCGCGGAACAGCGCCACGCGCTGGAATTGATGCAGGCCGAGCCGGAGCTGCCCGGCAGCAACGCTTTCCCGGCACTCTGGCTGCTGGAGTGGGATGTGCCTGAGCAGGCGCAGGCGGCGATCGCGGAGCGGGACGCGGCGCGCTTCCGATCGCTTCCCCCGCCTGGCGATCCGGCGCGAGCCGCGGCAGTCAGCGGGTTCCAAAGCGTTGCGGTCGAAAGTTACCCCGGACTGGGCGATGCCCTGGCCCGGGAACCGGCCAGCTGCGGCTGGCGGGAAGGCGGCTGCATCGAGCATGTGAGGGCCAACCGCGATGCGCATGCAAGGCGCCTCGCGCAGGCGGAGCGGCTGGTGGATCGTGTTGAAGCGGTGCTCGCCGCTCACGGCCACTACCGGACCGTGCTGCCGCTCGCGGTCGACATGCCTTCTCCAAGGCTCGAATTGTTGCCGCTGGCGGCCACCCGTTACGCGCTGCAGTTCCTGGACGGCGAAACGGACCTGGCGCTCGCCAACAACTGTCGCGCCCTCACCGGCCTGCGCCGCTTGGCAGGCAATTCAGACACGATGCTTGCGACGATGTACCTGGCTGCCGGCATCGAAGGACACGCCGGCCTGATGGCGGACATGCTTGCCGAGCTGCCGCCGGACCATCCTTTGCCGGCCGCCTGCGCTGCAGCCATTGCGCCCCTCCGGGACGATGAGCTGGGGCTGTGCCAGGCGATGCGCGGAGAGTGGAGGCATGGGCAGTCGGCGATGGACTTCCTTGACGGCGCGCCCGAAGACGGATGGGCTGCCGGGTTTGTACGGGGACTGCTGCTGGATCGCGACGCAACCGCGGCGCTGGCGGCCACCAACCTGTCCTGGCCGTGCGGAGAAGAGGCGTCGCGGGCGCTGGCGATGGACCTTCCGATGCGGCCACCGGAATCCACTGCGGGCCTCCTGCGTTTTGAGTGCGTGGCCAACCTGACGGGATGCATTTTTATGGATCTTGCCCAGCCCGCTTACGCGCCTTACGGTTTGCGCATGCAGGATGTCCGTGCCCGGATCCGGCTGCTGCGCATCCTGGAGTGGATGCGGGCGCGGGCGTCTGGA
Source organism: Luteimonas sp. JM171 (assembly GCF_001717465.1). NCBI lineage: Bacteria > Pseudomonadati > Pseudomonadota > Gammaproteobacteria > Lysobacterales > Lysobacteraceae > Luteimonas > Luteimonas sp. JM171. Next base: position 2,050,061 of record NZ_CP017074.1, read on the forward strand.
GGTTGGACCGGCGCGGCCGAAGCGCTTCTGGCCCAGCTGCCGGAAGAGCTGCAAGCTCCCGGGCGGGCCGTGGACATCGATCCGGCGACCGGTCGCCTGCGTATCGAGCTTTTCGACGACCTGCGGCAGACCCACTGGAGCGTCCCGCTGCCCCCCGCGCTGCGGCCGGAGGGCGAGGGCGCAGCGGCGCCCTGAGCTCAGCGGCCGGGCTTGCGCCGGGCGTAGACCTGCTTGCGGACCCGGGCGACGGTGTCGCCCCCCGCGTCGAGCACTTCGGTCTGGAACCAGTGCAGGTACTTGGCGCCATCCGCCGTCGCGTCGCGGATGGTGTCCACGGTCGCGTCGTCCAGCTCGAATTCCGCGTGCACCGTGCCGCGGCCCGGCTTGAGGAATTCGATTTCTCCCGCCTGGTCCCAGACGTAGTGGGTGTTCCCCAGCCGCTCCTTGACCAGGAGCATCCAGAAAGGATCGGTCATGGCAAACAGGCTGCCGCCGAAGTGGGTGCCCACGTAATTGCGGTTCCAGGGGCGCATGCGCATCTCCACGCGCGCGCTGCGCCAGTCGTCCCCGATCCGGGACACGTGGATGCCGGAGAACAGGAACGGCGGCCACAGGTTCATCGCGTGGCGCAGCGTCGATGGCTTCATCGGCGGCCGGCCCGGCTCAGAACAGCAGCGAGGACATCTTCCTGCGGTAGCGGCCGACGATCGCCGGATCCTCCACCACCTGGAACGCGTCGATCAGCGCCCGGCGCGGCAGGCCATCCTCGAAGTCGCGGTTGCGCGCCAGCATCTCGATGAACTGGTCCAGCCCGGCTTCCGGGTCGCCGCCGAGGATCCGGTGCACCCCGAGCAGATGACGCGACCGCAGGTCATCCGGGTCATCGGCGATCGCCTGCTCCAGCGCTTCGGGCGCCGGCGCGCCGGCCAGCACCGAGGCAAACTCCAGGTGGGCGCGGGCCTGCACCGTGCGATCGTCGGTGGCGAGGTTGGCCGGCAGACCGTCGAGCAGCTCCCGCGCCTCGTCGGTTGCGCCGGTGCGCAGCAGGGCAAGCGCCAGATCCAGCCTGAGCTCGTCCTTCCCGGGCTCCGCCTGCACCTGGGCGCGCAGCCGCGCCACGTCGGCGTGCGGATCCGACGGCGGGGGCGCCGCTGCCGTCGCACCGGCGGACGGATCGTCGAAGCCTTCCAGCGCCGGCGCCGCAGGCTCGATGCCGTTGCGCTTCAGGAACTCGCGCAGTTCGCCTTCCGTGACCGCGCCCGGGAACCCGTCCACCGGCTGGCCGTTCACCAGCAGGAACACGGTGGGCACCGACCGGATCTGGAATGCCGCGGCCAGCTGCTGCTCCTTGTCCACGTCGACCTTGGCCAGCTCGAACGCGCCGTTGTATTCGCCGGCGAGCTTTTCCAGGATCGGGCCCAGGGTCTTGCAGGGGCCGCACCATTCGGCCCAGAAGTCGATCAGCACGGGCGTCGTGGTCGACTTTTGGAGAACGTCGGACTCGAAATTGGCGGCGGTGGCGTCAAAAACGTGGGCTGGGGGCTGGCTGCTCATCAGTGGGAGATTCCTGTTCAGATGCCCCAAGCATGGTGCCGGTCCCGGCGGAATCCAAGCCGCGCCGCGCTTTACACGCGCGCGGCCGCGCGTACAGTGCCCGGCGGTTCCCCCGGACTTGCGATTGCGGATGGTTGGTTTGCTGAAGGACGGCCCGGCGCGGCTCGGCGCGCTCAGTGGCGTGGGTGCGGCCGTCGCCTGCCTGGCCGCGGCTGGAATGGCGGGCGTGACGCTCGAAGGGTTCTCGCACCTGGATCACCCGCTGGCGCTGCTGGGGGCCCAGGGCGTGCCGGGTGCGCGTGCATTCAATGCGGTGGGTTTCGTCCTGCCCGGATTGCTTGCAGCAGTCGTGGCGCTCGCGAGCTACCGCCCGTTGCCGGCGTCGGCCGGATGGTGGCCCCGGATCGGGGCGCACATGCTGCTGCTTTCTGCGCTCGCCTTCGCCGCCCAGGCCCTGTTCCCGCTCGACCTGCAGGACCTGGACGGGCCGGGCAGCGGGCTGCATGCCAGCGCCTGGCTGGTGTGGTGGATCGGCTTCGTCGCAGGAGCCCCGCTGCTTGCCGTCGGCCTGCCATCCGTGCGCCGGCTGACCGCGGCGGTGGTGCTGCTGATGCTGGCGATGATGCTGGCGCCCCAGGGCTGGGTTGGACCCGCCCTGGCGCAGCGGATCGCATTTGCCGCGTGGCTGGCCTGGCTGGCGCTTGCGCCCTGGCAGGGTGCCGCGGGCGGCTCAGCCGTGGCGGATCTTGAGGCCCAGGATGACCACGGCCAGCAGGAAGGTGGTGATGTTGGCCAGGATCATCGGCCATGAGCCCACCGCCAGGCCGTACAGGAACCAGAAGCCGATCCCGGTGGTGAACACGATGTACATCGCCAGCGAGATGCCGCTGGTGTCGCGGCTGCGGATGGTCTTGATCGCCTGCGGCACGAATGCCAGCGTGGTCAGGATCGCGGCGGCGTAGCCGAGCCACTCGATGCTCATCGCGCCTCCGGGCGCTTGTACACGACCCCGTCCTTCATCACGAAGCGCACGTCCATGACCGTCTGGATGTCCTGCAGCGGGTCGCCGGCCAAGGCGATGATGTCGGCGCGCATGCCCGGCGCCACCTGCCCCTGGTCGTCCACGCCCAGGACCTCCGCGGCATGGATGGTGGCCGCCTGCAGCGCCTCGGCCGCGGGCATGCCGGCCTCGACCATGTAGATGAACTCGCGTGCGTTGTCACCGTGCGGGCCCACCCCCATGTCGGTGCCGAAGGCGATCGGCACGCCGGCGCGGTACGCGCGGGCGAAAGTGTCCTGGATCTTCGCGCCGATGGCCGCGGCCTTGGGCCGGACGATCTCGGGGAAGTAGCCGTCCTCGCGGGCCTTGTCGGCCACGAAGCGGCCCGCGTGGATGGTGGGCACGTACCAGGTGCCGCGTTCGCGCATCATCGCCATCACCTCGTCGCTCATGTGGGTCCCGTGCTCGATGCTCGTGACCCCGGCCTCCACCGCGCGGCGCATGCCTTCCTCGCCGTGTGCATGTGCGGCCACGCGGTAACCGTAATCATGGGCGGTCTCGACCACCGAGCGGATTTCTTCCACGGTGAACTGCGGCGCATCGCCCGAGCGCGCATAGCTCAGCACGCCCCCGGTGGCGGTGATCTTGATGACGTCGCTGCCTTCCTTGTACCGCTGCCGGACCGCCTGGCGGGCGTCTTCGACGGAGTTGATCACCCCCTCGGTCGGCCCGGGCGGGCCGAGCAGGTGCGAGAGCATCGAGTTCCAGCCGTTGCTGGGGTCGGCATGGCCGCCGGTGGTGGCGATTGATTTTCCGGCGGCGAAGATCCGGGGTCCCTTCACCAGCCCCTGGTTGATCGCATCGCGCAGGTGGGGCGAGACCTCGCCCCCGAGGTCGCGCACGGTGGTGAACCCCGCCAGCAGCGTCTTTTCCGCATACCCCACCGCGCGGAAGGCGTAATCCACCGGGTCCAGGCGGAAACCTTCGGCATAGCTCTGCGGGCTGGACTGGCTGCCCAGGTGCACGTGCAGGTCGGTCCAGCCGGACATGCACGCGTGTCCACCAAGGTCGATCCGCTCCGCCCCGGAAGCGGGGGGCGCCGCGCCGGCCGTAACGGCCTGGATGCGCCCCTCCAGCACCGTGATCGCGTGGGGACCGAGCATGCGGCCGCTGCGGCTGTCGAACAGGCTGCCGCATTCGATCACGACGGGTCCGGTGGCCCGGGCGGCCTGGGGCGCGAGCAGGACGGCAAGTGCCGCGAGGGCGGCGGGCAACAGTCTGGGCATGGTGGCAAAGGTCCCCGGATGGTCGCGCCCATTGAACCACGCTGGCGCCAGGTGGCGCAGCGGCCGCGCGCTGCATTCCGGCACGCAACCGCGTAATCTGCGCACCCGCCCGCCGCAGGCATCCGACCGAGCATCCCGTTGAATCCAGCACGCACCTTCCTCGACCTGCTGCGCGGCGCGCTGATCGGCGTGGTCGAGATCGTCCCCGGCGTGAGCGGTGGCACCATCGCCCTGATCATCGGCGTGTATGAAACCCTGATCGAGTCGGCCGGCGAGTTCGTGCACGGCGCGGTCGCGCTGGTGGCCGGCCCGCTGCGCGGCCGCGGCACCGCCCAGGCGCGCGCGCACCTCGCACGCGTGCAGTGGGAGGTGGTGATCCCGGTGGGGATCGGCATGGTGCTGGCGCTGGTGGCCTCGGCCCGGGTGGTCGCGCCGCTGGTTGAAGCGCATCCCCAGGCAGCCCGCGCCCTGTTCGCCGGCCTGATCCTGGTGTCCCTGCGCGTCCCCTACCGCATGGTGGGCGGCCCGTGGCAGGCTAGGGAGTGGATCCTGGCCGTGGCCGCTGGCGCGCTCGCGTTCTGGCTGACCGGGCTGCCGGTGCCGGCGGGCGAGGGCGGCGCGCCACCCCTGTGGCTGGTGGCCATGGCCGCGGCGGTGGCGGTGACGGCGCTGGTGCTCCCCGGGCTCTCGGGCTCGTTCCTGCTCTTGCTGTTCGGCCTCTACGTGCCTTCCCTTGAGGCGCTCAACCGGCTGGACTTCGTCTACATCGGGACCTTCGTGGCCGGTGCCGTCGCGGGCCTGGCGGGGTTCGTGCAGATCCTGCGCTGGATGCTTGCCCGCCACCGGCGCATCACCCTCTCGCTGATGACCGGGCTGATGGCCGGTTCCATGCGTGCGCTGTGGCCGTGGCAGGGACCCGACCGGGAGCTCCTGGCACCGTCCGGCCAGGTTGGGCAGATGGTTGCCTGGTTCCTGCTTGGGGTCGGCATCGTGCTGGCCATGCTGGCGGTGGAGCGGGCGGTGGTCCGGCGCCGTCACTCAATGGCGGGGCAGCGGCCGGTCGGGTAGGCTTTCCGGTCCCCTGCAGCCCCCGAGCCGTCCGACCGTGAGCCCATCGCCAGCAGCAGAAACTCCCGCCTACCAGCCCTCCAGGATCGAGTCCGCCGCCCAGGCGTTCTGGGACCGGACCCGCGCCTACGAGGTGGTCGAGGATCCGGCGAAGCCATCGTTCTATTGCCTGTCGATGCTGCCGTACCCCTCCGGCGCCTTGCACATGGGCCACGTGCGCAACTACACCATCGGCGACGTCATCAGCCGCTACCAGCGGATGACCGGGAAGAACGTCCTGCAGCCGATGGGCTGGGACGCGTTCGGCCTGCCAGCCGAGAACGCCGCCATCCGCAACCGCACCGCGCCGGCCAAGTGGACGTACCAGAACATCGAGCACATGCGCGGCCAGCTCAAGGCGCTGGGCTACGCGATCGACTGGAGCCGCGAGTTCGCTACCTGCTCGCCGGACTACTACGTCCACGAGCAGCGCATGTTCGTGCGGCTGATGAAGAAGGGCCTGGCCTACCGCAAGGACGCGGTGGTCAACTGGGATCCCGTCGACCAGACCGTGCTGGCCAACGAGCAGGTGATCGACGGCAGGGGCTGGCGCTCCGGCGCGGAGGTCGAGAAGCGCGAGATCCCGCAGTGGTTCCTGAGGATCACCGACTACGCCCAGGAACTGCTCGATGGCCTGGACACGCTCGATGGCTGGCCGGAATCGGTCAAGACCATGCAGCGCAACTGGATCGGCCGCAGCGAGGGCCTGGAGTTCGGCTTCCGGGTGGACGGCGAGGACGAGCTGCTGCGGGTCTACACCACCCGCCCGGACACGCTGATGGGGGTGACGTTCCTGTCGATCGCCGCCGAGCACCCGCTGGCGATCAAGGCGGCGCAGGACAATCCCGAACTGGCTGCATTCATCGACGAGCTGCGCCATGGCGGCGTGTCCGAAGCCGACCTGGAGACCCAGGAGAAGCGAGGCATGGCCACCGGCCAGTGGGCGATCCACCCCATCACCGGCGAGGACATCCCGATCTACGTCGCCAACTTCGTGCTGATGGGCTACGGCACCGGCGCAGTGATGGCGGTGCCCGCGCACGACCAGCGCGACTGGGAGTTCGCCACCCGCTACGGTTTGCCGATCCGGCCGGTGGTGGTGCCGGCCGCGGTCCGCGACGCGCTCAACGAGCTGGTGCATGACGTCGAAGCCGACGTCGATCCGTTCCAGGCCGCGCTGACCGGCGGCCGGGTCGATGCCTACGACACGGCGCCGGCGGTGGCCGTGGTGCGCGAATACCTGGAGCGGGTGGAGCAGGAGGGCGCGTTCACCGAGCCCGGGTACCTGATCAACTCCGGCGAGTTCAACGGCATGGATTTCGATGCCGTGTTCGAGGCGCTGGCGAAGCGCTTCGAAAGCGAGGGCATCGGCCGGCGTACCGTCCGGTTCCGGCTGCGCGACTGGGGCGTGAGCCGCCAGCGCTACTGGGGCTGCCCGATCCCGGTGGTGTACTGCAACGCCTGCGGTGCAGTGCCGGTGCCCGAGGACCAGCTGCCAGTGGTGCTGCCCGAGGACGTGGAGGGCGCGTTCGCCGCCGGCGTGGTCAAGTCCCCGCTCAAGACCGACCCGGAATGGCGCAGGACCACCTGCCCCGAGTGCCAGGGCCCGGCCGAGCGCGAGACCGACACCTTCGACACCTTCATGGAATCGAGCTGGTACTACGCCCGCTACACCTCGCCCGGCGCCAACGACATGGTGGACGCGCGCGCCAACTACTGGACCCCGGTGGACCAGTACATCGGGGGAGTGGAGCACGCGATCCTGCACCTGTTGTACTTCCGCTTCTACCACAAGCTGCTGCGCGACCAGGGGCTCGTGGACAGCGACGAGCCGGCGCTGCGCCTGCTCACCCAGGGCATGGTGATCGCCGACACCTACTTCCGGGAGAACCTGGACGGGTCGAAGGAGTGGTTCAATCCCTCGGAGGTGGAAATCACCCGCGATGACAAGGGCAAGGTCACCGGCGCGCGGCTGAAGGCCGACGGCCGGCCGGTCGGCATCGGCGGCATGGAGAAGATGTCCAAGTCGAAGAACAACGGCGTCGATCCGCAGCAGATGATCGACCGCTACGGCGCCGACACCGTGCGCATGTTCTCGATGTTCGCCTCGCCGCCGGAGCTTTCGCTGGAGTGGAACGAGGCCGGGGTGGAGGGCATGGCGCGCTTCCTGCGCCGGCTGTGGAACCAGGTTGAGCGCCACGCGCAGGCCGGCCCGGCCCCGGCGCTGGACAAGGCCGCGCTGGACCCCGCTGGTCGCGAGCTGCGCCGCCAGCTGCACGCCACGATCCAGAAGGTCGGCGACGACTACGGCCGCCGCTACAGCTTCAACACCGCGATCGCCTCGGTGATGGAATTGCTCAACCACGTCGGCAAGTACGACGACGCGTCGCCCAACGCGCATGCGCTGCGCCAGGAAGCCTTCGAGGCGATCGTGCTGCTGCTCAACCCGATCACCCCGCACGCCAGCCACGCCCTGTGGCAGCGCCTCGGGCATCCGGAGACGCTGCTGGAGGACGTCCCGTTCCCGGCCGCCGATCCGGAGGCATTGGCGCGCGATTCGGTGACCATGGCGGTGCAGGTCAATGGCAAGCTGCGCGCCACCATCGAGGCGCCGGCCGATGCCAGCCGCGAGGACATCGAGCGCCAGGCGCTGGCCGATCCAAAGGTGGCGAAGTTCATCGGCGATGGCCGGGTGCGCAAGGTGGTCGTGGTGCCGGGCAAGATCGTCAACGTGGTGGTTGCCTGAACCGGCGCCCCGCCTGCACACGCGATGCCGCCCGCCGTTGCTAACCTTGCCGCTCCCGCCACCCTGGCCCAGACTGCGCCCATGATCCGAACCGCGATTGCCCTCGTCCTTGCCCTGGCCCTCGCCGGCTGCGGATTCCAGTTGCGCAGTGCGCTCAGCCTGCCCTCGGACCTGGGTCCGATCGAGGTGGAGGGCAGGGGCCGCTACAGCCCCCTGGCCGACTCGCTTTCCCTGGCGCTGCGACGCGCCGGGGCCACCGTGGTGGAAGGCAGCGAAAGCGGGGAGGAGGTGGCCCGGCTGCGGATCCTTTCGGAGCGCTGGGGCAGCACGCCCATCAGCATCGACGCCCGCGGGCGCGCGCAGGAATACACCCTCCGCTATGCGGTGGTGTTCGAGCTGCTGCGCGCTGACGGCGAAGAGCTGGTGCCGCAGCAGGCGGTGGAACTGGCGCGGGACTATATCCAGAGCCCCACCGACCTGACCGGCGCCGACAGCGAGCGCGAGCTGCTCACCCGCGAAATGCAGCGCGACATGGTCGCCTCGATCCTGCGCCGCATCGACGGCGCCTCGCGGCAGCCTTGAACGCGCGGCCGCCCGTGATCCGTCCCGGCCCGCTGGCATGGAGCTGAGGCCGGAGCAGCTGGCCAGGCAGCTGGAGGCGGGCACGCTCCACCCGGCGTACCTCATCGCCGGTCCGGAGACCCTGCAGGTGCTCGAGGCCGCCGATGCCGTGCGCGCCCAGGCACGGGCGCAGGGCTTTGCCGAGCGCGAGGTGTTCGAGGCCGACGGCCGCAGCTTCGACTGGTCCGCCCTCGAGTCCTCGATTGGCGCGCCCAGCCTGTTTGCGTCCCGCCGCATCATCGAGGTCCGGCTGCCCACCGCCAAGCCGGGCAAGGAGGGTTCGGCCGTGCTTTCCGCCTTCTGCGCCGATCCGCCGCCTGACGTGCTGCTGCTGGTCACCGGTGGGGAATGGAGCAAGAAGCACGCCGGCAAGTGGAGCGAAGCCATCAACCGGATCGGCTGCGTGGTGATCGCATGGGCCCTCCGGCCCGACCAGCTGCCGGCCTGGATCGAACAGCGCCTGCGCAGCCGCGGCGTCTCGGCCGACCGCGACGCCGCCCAGCTGCTGTGCGACCGCGTGGAGGGCAACCTGCTGGCCGCCGCCCAGGAGGTGGACAAGCTGGCCCTGCTGGCGGGCGGCGAGCGCGTGGACGCCGCGCGGATGGAGGAGCTGGTGGCCGACGCCGCGCGCTTTGACGTGTTCCGGCTGGTGGATTCGGCGCTCAACGGGCAGCCGGCACAGGTGTCACGGATGCTCGCCGGGCTCCGCGGCGAAGGCGTGGCGGTGCCCGCGTTGATGGGCATGGTGGTGATGGAGCTGCAGCGGGCGGTCGCGCTCGCCCATGTGCAGGCGCGTGGTGGCAACCTGGCCGGTGAATTCCGCGCCCAGCGGATATGGGAATCCAAGCAGGCGGTGTTCCGGCGCGCGCTGCAGCGCCACGGCGCCGGGCGCTGGGAACAGTTCCTGGCCGAAGCCGGGCGCATCGACCGCATCGCCAAGGGCCGCGCCCCGGGAGACGCGTGGCAGGCGCTGGAACGCCTGCTGCTGGCGGTGTCCGAGCGCCGCGCGGTCGCCATGCTCGCCTGATGGCCGGCCGGACGCTGATCGCCCTGTACGGCGGCACGTTCGACCCGGTTCACAACGGGCACCTGGCGATCGCCCGGACTGCCGCGACGGCCCTGGGCTGCCGGGTGCGGCTGATGCCCGCGGCGGATCCGCCGCATCGCCCTCCGCCCGGGGCCAGCGCGCACCAGCGCGCCAGCATGCTCGACCTGGCCGTGGAGGGGGATGACCTCCTTTGCGTCGACAGGCGCGAGATGCAGCGCGATGGCCCAAGCTACACCGTGCAGACGCTGCGTGAGTTGCGGGCAGCCGAGCCGGACACGCCGGTGGCGCTGCTGGTGGGGGCCGACAGCTTTCTGGGCCTGCCCGCCTGGCGGGAGTGGGAGGCGCTGTTCGGGCTCGCCCATTTCGTCGTCGCCGATCGTCCCGGCGACGCCTGGCAGCCGGACACGTTGCCGGGACCCCTGGCTGCAGCCGTGGCGGGCCGCTGGACGGAGGATCCGGCCGGCCTGGCGGCAAGCCCATCGGGGAAGATCCTGGCCTTGCGCCAGCCCCTGCACGACGTCTCGGCCACCGGGCTGCGGGCCCGCATTGCCCGCGGCGAGCCGTGGCGTCACCTCGTCCCGGCGGCGGTGGCCCGGTACATCCGGGACCAGGGCCTGTACCGCGACGCGGCCGATACGGGGTCTTGGCTATAATCCCCGCCAACCTCCACGAGCCATCCTTTTGAGCAAGCCTGCCCAAGTCATCAAGACCCAGCTTCCCGACCCGCCGCCGGCGCCCGGCGTATTGCTGGACCACGTCCGCGCCGCGCTGGAGCAGTTGAAGGCCAGGGACACCGTGGAAATCGACGTGCGCGGCAAGACCAGCGTCTGCGATTACATGCTGGTCGCCTCGGGGACCTCCAGCCGCCACGTGAAGTCGATTGCCGATGAGGTGGTCAAGCACGCCAAGCGCCTGGGCGTGCAGCCGCTGGGCGTGGAGGGTGAGCGCGAGGCGGAGTGGGTGCTGGTGGACCTGGGCGACGTGGTGGTGCACGTGATGCTGCCGCGGGTGCGTGAGTTCTACGCGCTGGAGCGGCTGTGGACGGTGGGCGACGAGCCGCCGGGCGAGGCCTCCTCCGAAGGCGATGACGCCGGGCGCTGAGCCTCCCGGCCGCGAAGCGGCCTGCGGTCAGGGGCGTGACACTTGAAGGCGCGACTGGTCGCGGTTGGCGAGCGCGCGCCTGCCTGGGTAACCGAGGGTTTTGGCGAGTACCGCAAACGGCTGTCGCACTGGCTGCCGCTGGAGCTGGTCGAGATCACCCCGGGCGTGCGCGGCAAGGGCCGCGACACGGCGCGCGCCACCCATGATGAAGGCCAGCGGGTGCTGGCCGCGCTGCCCCGCGATGTCCACGTCGTGGCCCTTGATGGCACGGGCCGGGGCTGGGATTCCGAGGCGCTGTCGCGCCGGCTCGAGCATTGGCGCGGACAGGGCCGCGACCTCGCGTTCCTGATCGGCGGGCCCGAGGGCCACGCCGACGAGGTGCTGGCCCGCGCCGACGAGCGCTGGTCGCTCGGCCCGCTGACCCTGCCGCACATGCTGGTGCGGCTGCTGGTGGCGGAACAGCTCTATCGCGCCGCGGCCATGCTGGCCAACCACCCGTACCATCGCGCCTGAAGGCGGGCGCGCTCCCGCTTCAATCGTCCGCCGGGTCGCGGCCGTCCTCCGGCTTGCGCTCCAGGCCGCCTTCGTCGGGATCCCCAGCAGGCGGCTCGCCCAGGTCCCGGGCATCGTGCCCGTCGCGGGGTTCGCGCTCCGCGTAGCCGGAGTTGTCATCGTCGCGCCCGGCGGGCGTGGTCTTTTTGTGCTTGCCAGTCATGTTGTCGGGCCGTCAGCGGCCAAGTTCGAAGACGACATCAAGGTTGACCGAGACGGTGCTTTCGCCGGGTGAAACCGGGCTGGATTCCATCGCGTCCATCGCTCGCATGGCCATCATCGGGCGCGGGGGCATGAAGCCGCCGCCCTCACTGATGCTGACGATGCGGCGCACGCGCAGCCCCAGTGCATCGGCGTAGAGCCCGGCGCGTGAGCGCGCGGCTTCCAGCGCAGACCGGCGCGCTTCATCCTGTGCGGTCTCCGGATCGCCGATCTCGAACGAGGGGCCATACACCTGGTTCGCTCCCGCGGCCACCAGCGCATCGATCACGCCGCCCAGGGCGGAGATGTCGCGGACGGTGAGGTTGACCGTGTTGCGGGCCTCATAGCCGGAGATTTCGCGCGCCTGGCCTTCCTGGCGCCGGTATTGCGGCGAGACCCCGAGGTCGCTGGTGCGGATGTCGCGCTCGGCAATGCCGGCTTCGCGCACCGCTTCCATCAGCCGGTTCATCTGCTCGGCGTTGGCGCGCAGCGCCGCGTTTGCATCGGCGGCCTGGGTCACCACCCCGGCCGAGAGGGTCGCCACATCCGGCACCCGGCGCGCCTCGCCGGTCGCCGATACCGAGAGCAGGGTGCCATCGACAGGGGCCGCGACCGGCGCGGGAGACTGGGCAAGGGCAGCGGCTGCCGGCAGCGCCAGCGCGGCAGCGAGGAAAAGGACGGATGCTCTGCGCGACATGACATTCCTCCAAAGTGGGGCATTCAGGTTCGCGGCGATCGCGTGAACGGGCGGTGAGCCGGCGCGGCCGCGCGCGCACCCCGGGAGGCGACGGCGACCGGGCTGCGGGTATCCTTGCGAAGATGCTGCACCTTGCCTCCAGATCGCCGCGCCGCCGCGAACTGCTCGCCCGCCTGGGCGTGCCGTTCGTTGTCCTGGACGTGGAGGTGCCGGAAGTACGCGGGGCCCACGAGTCCCCACAGGCCTACGTCGCCCGGGTGGCCGCGGACAAGGCGGGCGCGGGCCTGGAGCAGCTCGGGCCGGTGGAGCAGGCCGTCGTGATCGGCGCCGATACCGAGGTGGTGCTTGATGGCGAGGTGTTCGGCAAGCCCGCCGATGCCAGCGAGGCCGCTGACATGCTGGCGCGCCTGTCCGGGCGCGCGCACCAGGTGTTCTCGGCGGTGGCGGTGCGCGCCGGCGGGCGTGCGCTGGAAGCGCTTTCGGTATCCGACGTCGAGTTCGCGCGCCTGTCGCGGGACGAAATCGCAGCCTATGTCGACAGCGGCGAGCCCATGGGCAAGGCCGGCGGCTACGCCATCCAGGGCGCCGCGGAGGCGTTCGTGGTGCGGCTGAAAGGGAGCTATTCGGGCGTGATGGGCCTGCCGCTGCACGAGACCGCCCGGTTGCTCGAGCAGGCCGGGCTCGCGCCGCGGCCGGGTGCGCCGGTGCCTGGCCCTGCAGGGAAAGGGGGCGGCCAGTGAGCGAGGAGATCCTGATCAACGTCACCCCCCGCGAGACGCGCGTGGCGGTGGTCGAGAACGGCATGCTGCAGGAGCTGCACATCGAGCGCGGCTGGAGCCGCGGCGTGGTGGGCAACATCTACAAGGGCAAGGTGCAGCGGGTGATGCCCGGCATGCAGGCGGCCTTCGTCGACATCGGCCTGGACCGCGCGGCGTTCCTGCACGCCAACGACGTGATGCGCCCGCTGCCGGTGCCTGAAGTGGAGGCCGAGGAGGCGGGCATGCAGGCCCAGGCGCCGGCCCCGGTGCCCCCCATCGCCGAACTGCTGCGCGATGGCCAGGACGTGGTGGTGCAGGTGGTCAAGGAGCCGATCGGCACCAAGGGCGCCCGCGTCACCACCCAGATCAGCATCCCGTCGCGGTACCTGGTGCTGTTGCCCCAGTCCACGGTGGTCGGGATCTCGGCGCGGATCGAGGACGACGGCGAGCGCAACCGGCTCAAGGGCATCGTGGCGGGCCTGTCAGCGGCCGGCAGCGGCCACGGTTACATCGTGCGCACCAATGCCGAGGGCCAGCCTGCCGATGCGCTGCAGGAAGACATCGGCTACCTGGGCCGGGTGTGGTCGCTGGTGGAGCAGCGTTCGCGCGACGCCAGGGTGGGCAGCTGCATCTACGAGGACCTGACCCTGCCCATGCGCGCGGTGCGCGACCTGATGCGCCGCGACGTGGAAAAGGTGAAGGTGGACTCGCGCGAGACCTGGGAGCGGCTGCGCACGTTTGCCGCGCAGTACGTGCCGGGCCTGGCGGAGAAGATCGAACATTACGCCGGCGAGCGCCCGGTGTTCGACCTGTACGGGGTCGAGGACGAGATCAGCCGCGCGCTGGACAAGGAAGTGCCACTCAAGTCGGGCGGCTACCTGGTGATCGACCAGACCGAGGCGATGACCACCGTCGACGTCAACACCGGTTCGTTCCTGGGCCAGCGCAACCTGGAGGAAACGGTCTACCGCACCAACCTGGAGGCGGCCCAGGCCGTGGCGCGGCAGCTGAGGCTGCGCAACCTGGGCGGGATCATCATCATCGATTTCATCGACATGACCGATCCCGAGCACCGCCGCCAGGTGCTCCGCACGCTGGAGAAATCACTCGCCCGCGACCATGCCAAGACCACGGTCTACGACTTCTCGCCGCTGGGCCTGGTGGAGATGACCCGCAAGCGCACGGTGGAAAGCCTGCAGCGCCAGCTCAGCGAGCCCTGCAGTGCCTGCGGCGGCCGCGGCATGCTCAAGACCGCCGAGACGGTGACCTATGAGGTGTTCCGCGAGATCACGCGGGCGGTGCGCCAGTTCGACGCCGAGCAGCTGCTGGTGATCGCCTCCCCGCCGGTAGTCAACCTGATCACGGAGGAGGAGTCGGCGGCGGTGGCCGAGCTGGAGGAGTTCCTCGGCAAGTCGATCCGCTTCCAGGCCGACGACCAGTATCCCCAGGAGCAGTTCGATGTCGTCCTGCTCTGAGGCAAGCGCCGCCGGGACGGGGCGCTGATGGAGAAGGCTTCGCCCGGCGCCCTGCGCACCACGCGCAGGGCGCTCGTGCTTGCCGTGGCGGCGGCGCTGGTCCTGATGGCGCTGGCGGCGGTGGCGGCCAGCCAGCTGCTGCCCATGCTTGAACGCCACCCGGAGCGCGTGCAGGCCTGGCTCAGCGAGCGCGCCGGCCATCCGGTGCGCTTCGACGGCCTCGAGACGGGCTGGACCCGGCGAGGTCCGCTGCTGCGGCTGGACGGGCTTCGCATCGGCACAGGCAGCGAGGCGGTGACCATCGGCGAGGCGGAAGTGCTGGTTGCGCAGTACGCCGGGCTGCTGCCCGGTCGCTCGCTGACCGAGCTGCGCCTGCGCAACCTCGAGCTCACCCTGGTGCGCGCGGACGACGGGCGCTGGCACGTGCGCGGGCTGCCCGGCCAGGACAGCGGCGGCGATCCGTTCGCCGCCCTCGAGCGCCTGGGCGAGCTGCAGGTGCTGGGTGGCCGGCTGACCGTCGACGCGCCGGGCCTCGGGCTGCAGGCCACCGTGCCGCGGATCGACGTGCGGCTCCGGGTGGATGGCGGCCAGGTCCGCGCGGCGACGAGGGCGTGGATGGACGCGGACGGGGCACCGCTGCGCGCGAGCGCCCGGTTTGACCGCGAGCGCAGTGATGGCAGCCTCTACGTGGGCATGGACGACGGCGATCTCGATGCGTGGGCGCCGCTGCTGCAGGTCGCCGGCGTGGCGGTCCAGGACGGGCGCGGGCAGGCAGAGGCGTGGGCGGAAGTGCGCGATGCCAGGATCGATGCCATCACCGGCGTCGTTGATCTGCAACAGGTGGTCCTGCGCGGTGCTGAAGGCGGCGAAGGCAAGCCACTGCTGGCGAAGTTCGACCGGGTATCCACGCGGTTCGACTGGGCGCGCAACAGCGGCGGCTGGCGCCTGGATGTTCCCGGGCTGGAGGCTGCCGGAGGGGGTCAGCAGTGGCGCAGCGAGGGGATTTCCGCGCAGGCCGGGCCGGACCAGGCGCTGGTTGCCGACCGCCTGGAGGCCGCGCCCCTGTTGCGCGTGCTGGCCGTGGGTGCGCAGCTGCCGCCTGCGCTGCGCGAGTGGCTCGCGCGCGCCGATGCCAACGTTGTACTCGCGGGGGTGGTGCTGGCCGGCCGGACCGGGGGGTCGGTCCAGGGCCGGGCGCGGGTCGAGTCGGTGCGCTTCGCCCCGGTGGGCGATCGGCCCGGACTGGACGGGCTGGCCGGGGAGATGCTGGTGGACGGCAGCGGGGTGCTGTTCGAGTTCGATCCGCAGGCGCCCATCCGGTTTGATTGGCCGAGCGGATTCGGCGTGGTCCACGAGGTGTCCTTGCGCGGGGAAGTGGCCGCGTGGCCGCAGGATGGCGGCTGGCAGGTGGATACGCCGGCGCTGCGGCTGGAGGGGGAGGGCTACGGCGCGGACCTGCGCGGCGGCCTCCTGTTCCAGGGCGACGGGAGCAGGCCGCGGATCGATATCGCGGCGCGGCTGGATGAGACCAGGGTGCCGGTCGCCAAGGGGTTCTGGGTGCGCTACCAGATGCCCGAACAGGCGATCGGGTGGCTGGACGCCGCGCTGGTGGGCGGTCGCGTGGCCAACGGTCGCGCGGTGGTCTCCGGCGACCTGGATAACTGGCCGTTTGACGCGGGATCGGCGCCCGGCACCGGGCTGTTCCATGCGCAGGCTGACCTTGAGGACGCCACCTTGAAGTTCCAGCCCGACTGGCCGGCGGCCGAGGCGCTGCAGGGCACGGTGCGCTTCATCGGGAACGGTTTTGATTTCCGCGGCCAAGGGCGGATCGCGGGCGTTGCCACGGACGCGCTGGAGGCCGGCATCGAGGACTTCGGACGCGCCACGCTGCAGGTGTCCACGCGGACGACGTCGGGTGCGCGCGAGGTGGCGTCCATGCTGCAGCAGTCGCCGCTGTCGGTGGAGACGCTGGCGGAGCTTGCCCTCGACGGCCCGATGCAGGGCAGCTTTTCCATGCGATTGCCGCTGGACGGCAGCGACGCCGGCCCGGACATTGCCGGCGCCGCGCGCCTGGCGGGCGTGGATGCCGACATGCCGCTGTGGGATCTTTCGCTGCAGGGCCTGCGAGGTGGCCTGGATTTCGATGAGGACGGCTTCCATGCCCCGCGGCTGAACGCTTCGCAGGGCGGGCAGCCGGTGGTGGTGTCCCTGCGGGCCGGCAGCGGCCACGTCCGCATGGAGGAAAACACCTTTGAAGGCGAACTGCGCGCGAGCCTGGATGCCGGAGAGCTCCTGCAGCGCGCGCCGGAGCTGGACTGGCTTGGGCCGCACGTGGACGGCCGCTCGACGTGGAGCGTGGGTGTCCATGTGCCGCGGGGGGAGGGTGATGACGCGCGCCTGATGCTGCGCTCGGACCTGGTGGGGACCCGCCTGGACCTGCCCGAGCCGCTGAGGAAGCCGGCGCAGGTCCCGCTGCAGGCCGGAATCCGCATCCCGCTGCCGTTGGGGGAGGGTGACATCGGCGTCCGGCTGGGGCAGCGGATGGCGCTGCGCGCACGCGCCGGCGATGGTCCGCCCGCGGTCCGGGTGCTGCTGGGGCCCGGGGATGCGGCGGAACCGGACGCGGGGCTGGTGATCGAAGGTCGCGCCACGGAGCTGGCGGCGATGGAATGGGCCGGACTGGTGGCCGCCGGCGGGACCGACGATGCCCATGGCGATCCCGGCTCCGGCGCAGGCCCGGGACTGGCCCTGCGGCATGTCGACGTGCAGGTGGACCGGCTGCTGCTGGGCGGGGGTGGCTTTGGCCCGGTGCACCTTGCCAGCGAAGACGGCGACGGCGCCACCCAGCTGCGTTTCAGCGGCGAGGCGCTCTCGGGCACGCTGGCGCTGCCGCAGGGCAACGGGGGTGCCCTGACCGGCCATTTCGAGCGGCTGCACTGGCAGCGGCCAAAGCTGGCGGCGGGAGCCAGGGAAGCGTCCGATGCGGCGCCTGTTGCGCTGGCAGACGGGCCGGATCCGGCGATGATCCCTCCCGTCAGGTTGTCGGTGGGCGACCTGCGCGTGGACGAGGCCCGGCTTGGAACCGCCACGCTCCTCACCCGGCGGATACCGGGGGGCATGCGCGTGGAGCAGCTGGAAGCGCAGTCGCCGCTGCATCACGTGGTGGTCAGTGGCCAATGGACCGGGCGGGGCCCGGATGCGGTGACCCGCGCCGACATGCGGGTGGCAAGCGGCAACTTCGGCCAGTTGCTGGAGGGGCTCGGCTTCCACGGGCATCTTCGCGGCGGTGACGGCCGCCTCGAACTCAGCGCGTCCTGGCCGGCCAGCCCGGCCGCGTTCCGGGCCGAGCTGCTGGAAGGAAACCTCCGGCTGTCGGTGCAGGACGGCCACCTGGTGGAACTCGAGCCCGGGGCCGGCCGCCTGCTTGGCCTGCTGAGCGTGGCGGAACTGCCGCGCCGGCTGTCGCTGGATTTCCGCGACTTTTTCGAGCGCGGCTTCGCCTTCAATGGAATCGAGGGGGAGATCGAGGTGGAAGCCGGCCGCGCCCGCAGCGAAGGCCTGGTGATGGACGGGCCCGCGGCGATCATCCGCGTGGCTGGGCACACCGACCTGCGCGCGCGCAGCTATGACCAGACGGTTGAAGTCCTGCCCAAGTCGGGCAACGTGCTGACGGCGGTGGGGGCGATCGCCGGGGGGCCGGTGGGCGCGGCCGTTGGCGCCGTGGCCAACGCCATGCTGCGCAAGCCGCTGAGCGGGCTGGGCGCCACCGTTTACCGCATCACCGGCCCGTGGGACGAACCGCAGGTGGAGGTGGTCCGCCGCGATCCGCCGCCCGCGGCCGGAAACGAGAGAGGACAAGATGACGACTGAGCAACCATTGGAGATCGCCAGCGCACGCCTGCTGCGCCCCGCCGGGCTCGACGAGCGCGCACTGGAGCGCGCGTTTGGAGCGTTGATGGGGCCGGGCATCGATTTCGGCGACCTGTACTTCCAGCACGCCCGGCGTGAGAGCTGGTCGATGGAGGACGGGATCGTCCGCGACGGCGCGCATTCGATCGAGCAGGGCGTGGGCGTGCGCGCGATCTCCGGCGAGAAGACCGGCTTCGCCTATTCCGACGAGATCGACCCGGCCGCGCTCCTGGCGGCTTCGGGTTCGGCGCGCGCGATCGCCCGCGCCGGCGACGCGCGGGCGCCCCGGCAGCTGGTGGCCGGCAGTGGCGCGGTCCTGTACCCGCCTGACGATCCCATCGACGCCCTGGGCAGCCAGGCCAAGGTCGAGGCGCTCGGGCGCGTGGACGCGCTGCTGCGGGCGGCCGACCCGCGCGTGAAGCAGGTGATGGTCAACCTTTCCGGCGGCGTCGATACCGTGCTGGTGGCGCGCTCGGACGGGGTCCTGGCGGGCGACGTGCGCCCGCTGGTGCGCATGAATATCCAGGTGATCGTGGAGCAGGGCGGCCGGCGGGAGTCGGGCTACGCGGGCTTTGGCGGTCGCCATTCCTACGCCGAATTGCTTGCCGGCGACCGCCCGGAGCGGTTCGCCCGCAAGGCCCTGCGCCAGGCGCTGGTCAACCTGGAGGCCGTGGATGCGCCGGCCGGGGTGATGCCGGTGGTGCTGGGGGCGGGCTGGCCGGGCGTGCTCCTGCACGAGGCGGTGGGCCACGGACTGGAGGGCGACTTCAACCGCAAGGGCACCAGCACGTACGCCGGCCGCATCGGCCAGCGGGTCGCGGCACCCGGCGTGACGATCGTCGATGACGGTACGCTGGCCGGGCGGCGCGGTTCGCTCAACGTCGATGACGAGGGCACGCCCACGCGCAGCACCACGCTGATCGAGGACGGCGTGCTGGTAGGCTACATGCAGGACACCCACAACGCGCGGCTGATGGGCGCAGAACCCACCGGCAACGGGCGCCGCGAGTCGTTCGCCCACCTGGTGATGCCGCGCATGACCAACACTTACATGCTGGCCGGCACGCGCACCCGGGAGGAAATGATCCGCTCGGTGAAGAAGGGCCTGTACGCGGTCAACTTCGGCGGCGGGCAGGTGGACATCACCAACGGCAAGTACGTGTTCTCCG
Organism: Luteimonas sp. JM171; assembly: GCF_001717465.1. Classification (NCBI taxonomy): domain Bacteria; kingdom Pseudomonadati; phylum Pseudomonadota; class Gammaproteobacteria; order Lysobacterales; family Lysobacteraceae; genus Luteimonas; species Luteimonas sp. JM171. The sequence goes on from NZ_CP017074.1 coordinate 2,069,285, forward strand.
CCACCGAGGCCTACCTGATCGAGGACGGGCGGATCACCGCGCCGGTCAAGGGCGCGACCCTGATCGGCAGCGGGCCGGAGACGATGCAGCGCGTGACCATGGTTGGCGATGACTTCGCCCTGGACGAGGGGGTGGGTACCTGCGGCAAGGACGGCCAGAGCGTGCCGGTGGGCGTTGGGCAGCCCTCGCTGCTGATCGACCAGCTGACCGTTGGCGGCACCCGGGACTGACCACCGGGCCGCCGCGCACTTGGATCGCCTTCAGTCGCCGTCCGGGGCGTCGCCCGCGGCCGCCTCCGCGTGCAGCTCGCGCAGCACCCGGAACAGCTCGCGGAAGGCGTGCGGTGGCTTGCCCTTCCTGCGCTCGGCGTGGACGTTGCGCACCAGCTGGCGGAGCTGCTGGCGGTCCGCGCCGGGGTGTCCGGCCAGCAGTTCCTCCAGCGCCGCGTCGCCTTCTTCCAGCAGGCGCTCGCGCCATGCTTCAACCCGGTGCAGCAGCGCGGTTTCCTGGCGCGCGGCCTCGCCGCCGGCATCCAGCGCATCGCGGATCGCCTCGAGGGTGGCATCGTCTTCGCGCCGCATCTGCTTGGCCAGGTACTGCAGCTGCCGCTTGCGCGCGATGTGGGAATCAATGCGCCGCGTCTCATGGATGTGCGGCAGCAGGTCCTCGGGGATCGGCAGCTTGTCCAGCCGCCCCGGTGGCAGCGCCACCAGCTGTTCGGCCAGGGCGCGGACTTCCAGCGCGTCGCGTCGCTGCTGGCTCCGGCTCGGGCCAAGGTATTCGCCGGTTTCTTCGTCGATGCCGCGCATGGCGTGGTGTCCGTGTAATGCCAGGGGCCGCGGATTTTCGCGGATGGGCCCTGATAATGCACCCTTGCGGGCGCTGCCCGCGTCGTTCCGCCCAAACCCAAGGACATTGGATTGAACCAGATCACCCCACGCAACTGCGACACCGGCGCCGATGACAGCGGCCGGCGGCTGGAATCGCTTTCGGCGCTGTCCAGCCGCCTGCTGGAGCTGTGCAGCAAGGCCGGTGCCGACCAGGCCGAGGTCAGCTGCTCGGAGGAGCGGGGCCTGAACGTGGGCGTGCGCATGGGCGAGGTCGAGACCGTGGAGGCCACGCGCGACCGCGGCATCGCCGTCACCGTGTACTTCGGCCAGTGCAAGGGCAGCGCCAGCACCGCGGACCTGCGCGAAGACAGCCTGGCGGCAACGGTGGAGCAGGCCTGTGCGATCGCACGCTTCACCAGCCCCGATCCCGCCGCCGGCCTGGCCGATGCCGCGCGCATGGCCACGCATCCGCTGGAACTGGATACCTGGCATCCCTGGGAGCTGGACGCCGACCGCGCGGTGGAGCTTGCGCTCGCCTGCGAGGCCGCGGGACGCGATGCGGATCCGCGCATCGCCAACTCCGACGGCGCCTCGGTCGGCACCGGCGCCTCGCTGGGCGTGTATGCCAACAGCCATGGCTTCGTCGGGGCGTCGCGCGATACGGTCCACAGCATCTCCTGCGCGCTGATCGCAGGGCGCGGTGAACAGATGCAGCGGCAGGGCTGGTACACGGCAGGGCTGGCCGCCGACGACCTGGAACCGGCCGCCGCAGTCGGCCGCAAGGCCGCTGCGCGCACCGTCGCCCGGCTCGATCCGCGGCCGCTGTCCACCGGCCGGTACCCGGTGCTGTTCGATGCGCCCGTCGCGCGCACGCTGATCGGACACCTGCTGGCCGCGGTTTCCGGCGGCGCGCAATATCGGCAGGCGAGTTTCCTCCTGGGTGCCGTGGGCGAGCGGCTGTTCCCCGGATGGTTCCGGGTGCGGGAACGACCGCATCTGGTGCGCGGCCTGCGCTCGGCCTGGTTCGATGCCGAAGGCGTGGCCACCCGCGATTCGGCGCTGGTGGAGGACGGCGTGCTCAGCCGCTATGTGCTGGGGAGTTACTCCGCGCGCAGGCTGGGGCTGGAGAGCACGGGCAACGCCGGCGGCGTGCGCAACGTGGAGGTGGCTGCCAACGCCGGCGGCCAGGACGCGCTGCTGCGGACCATGGGCACCGGCCTGCTGGTGACCGATCTCATGGGGCAGGGCGTCAACCCGGTGACCGGCGACTACTCCCGCGGGGCGTCGGGGTTCTGGGTCGAAGGCGGCGCGATTGCCTGGCCCGTGGAGGGCATCACCATCGCCGGCAACCTGCGCTCGATGTTCCAGGCCATCGAGGCGGTGGGCAGCGACATCGACCCGCGTTCGCACCTGCGAACGGGTTCGATCCTGCTCGATGGCATGACCGTGGCCGGCGGCTAGGGGTTATCCTTGCCGCAGGGGCAATCGGTCCCGAGGGGAGTTTGAACAATGTCCGAGCATGATCCAATCACGCCGCCGCCGACAGATTCCGGGCCAGCGGCAGGCGGCGTCAGCGCCGACCAGCGGCAGTGGGCCCTGTTTGCTCACCTGTCCGCCCTTTCAGGCCTGTTGACCGGTGGCCTGGGCGCCGTCCTTGGTCCGCTGATCATCTGGCTGGTGAAGCGCGAGACCATGCCGTTCGTGGACGACCAGGGCAAGGAGGCGCTGAACTTCAACATCACCTGCTTCGGGATCTCGGTGATCCTTTGGGTGGTGGGCACCATCCTGCTGGTCATCCTGATCGGTTTTCTCTTCTACCTGGCCGCGTTCGCGGTCGGCATCTACTGGCTGGTGATGACCATCATTGCCGGCATCAAGGCCAACGAGGGCGTTGCCTACCGGTACCCGCTCACCCTGCGCCTGGTGAAGTAGTCCCATCCGTTCGCAGAGCCCGCGCTCGCCCACCGGGCAGGGCGCGGGCGGCGACGCGCTGGATCAGTAGGATCGGCTGATCGCCAGCTCGCCCAGGCGGGCGAGCGCCGCGGCCCGGGGGCCCAGTGGCGCCAGCGCATCGTCCATGGCTGCCGCGAGCTCCCGCAGCCGCGCGCGGGAGGCTTCCACCCCGATCAGCGCGGGGAATGTCGCCTTGTCCTGGGCCGCGTCCTTGCCCGCGGTCTTGCCCAGGGTCGCGCTTTCGCCTTCCACATCCAGCAGGTCGTCGCGGATCTGGAAGGCAAGGCCAAGCGCATTGGCATAGCTGTCCAGCCGCCCGCGGGTGCCTTCGTCGGCTCCCGCCGCCAGCGCTCCCAGGCGCACCGCAGCCCGGATCAGGGCCCCGGTCTTGAGCGCGTGCAGGCGCTCAAGCGCCTCCACGGTGAAGGCCGCACCGTTGCCGGTTGCCGCCACGTCCAGCGCCTGGCCCCCGCACATCCCGCCGGCACCCGCGGCCGAGGCCAGTTCGCGAAGCATGGCCACCCGGCGGGCGTCGTCCACCGGTGCGCAGGCGAGCACCTCAAACGCCAGCGATTGCAGCGCATCTCCGACCAGGATCGCCGTCGCCTCGCCGAACGCCACGTGGACCGTGGGCTGACCGCGCCGCAGTGCGTCATCGTCCATCGCCGGCAGGTCGTCGTGCACCAGGGAGTAGGCGTGGACCAGTTCGATCGCCACGGCTGGCGCGTCGCCCGCTTCCGGCGCCGCCCCGCACGCGTGTCCCGCCGCATGCACCAGGAGCGGCCGCATGCGCTTGCCGCCGAGCAGCACCGCGTGGCGCATGCCCTCCGCCAGGCGGGGATCCGGCGCATTGGCCCGTGCCAGCGCGGCTTCCAGCGCCGCATCGGTACGGCGCCGCCAGGCATCCAGCAGGGGGCCGGTCCCGCCCGCCCCCGGAGCGTCAGTCATTCCCGCCCAGCTCCGGGAACGGCTCGGCCTGGTCGGGTTTCTCCGGATCGCTCAGCAGCTTCACCCGCAGTTCGGCCTGCTCCAGCGCCTGCTGGCAGCGCCGGTACAGGCCCACGCCGCGCTCGTACGCAGCCAGCGATTGCTCCAGGCTCAGCTCGCCGCGTTCCATGTCATCGACAAGCGCCTCGAGTTGTTCCAGCGACTTCTCGAAATCGGCGACGGGGGAGGGGTCCGGGGTCTGTTCTTTTACCATGCGACGAGTTTAAGCCTTCGGCTGTCCAGATACGCAAAACGCCCCGCGAGGGGGCGTTTTGCGTATCTGGCGGAGAGGGGGGGATTCGAACCCCCGAGGCGCTATAAACGCCTGCCTGATTTCGAGTCAGGTACATTCAACCACTCTGCCACCTCTCCGGTGACTGGCCGCCGCCGTCGGGCAGCGAGTCGGCAATGATAAGGCGCCCTCGTGCGGGCTACAAGGCAGGCGGCGGCGGGTAAACTGCGCCTTTTCACAGCCGGTAACCCGTCATGCCAGAAGTCCAGGTCCCCGTCTCCTTTGGCGAACTGCTCGACAAGCTCGCCATCCTGCAGATCAAGTCCGAACGGATGCAGGACCCGGCCAAGCTCGCCAATGTCCGCCGCGAGCTGAGCGCCCTGGAGAAGACCTGGATGGCGCACCCGGCCGCCAGCCGGGACGTCGCCCGCCTGCGGGCCGACCTCAAGGCCGTGAATGAGCGGCTGTGGGAGATCGAGGACGATATCCGCCTCAAGGAAAAGGCCGGGGAGTTCGACGATGAGTTCGTGCGCCTCGCCCGCAGCGTCTATTTCGAGAACGATGAGCGCGCCCGGATCAAGAAGGAGATCAACCTCGCGCTGGGCTCGGAGTTCGTCGAAGAGAAGTCGTACGAGGACTACCGCGGCGCGGAGGGTGCCTGACCGGCGTCAGCCGTGGTCGGCGCGGAAGCACTCAAAGGCGGCGATCGCGTCTTCCACGGTCACCAGCTCCATCACCCCGTCGAACTCGATCTTGGTGCCCCATTTCAGCTCGGCGGCCGGGCGCCTGAGATAGCGGCGCGCGGCGTCGTCGTAGCGGTCCACGCAGTAGCGGCGGTCGGAGTAGGGGCCGCTGCGCTCGGGGTTGCTGGCCGCGTGCAGGCCCAGGACCTTCGTCCCCATGGCATTGGCGATGTGCATGGGACCCGAGTCCGGGGTCATCACCAGGTCGGCGCGGGCCGCCAGCGCGGGCAATTGCTTGAGCGTGTCCTTGCCCACCAGGTCGATCGCCGGTGCCTGCATGCCGGCGATGATGGCGTCGGTGGTGCGGCGCTCGAGTTCGCTGCGCCCGCCGCACAGCACCACCCGCCAGCCCGCTGACGCTGCATGGTCGGCCACCGCGGCATAGCGGTCCGCGTACCAGTTGCGGCGCTCGTGGCTGGAGCAGGGCGAGATCACCAGGGTGCGCAGGCCGTCGTCGGGCCACTGGGCGCGCGCCCAATCGTGCGCTTCGCCAGGCACCGGCATGTTCCACACGGTCTTGCCGCGCAGCAGCCCGAGCGGTTCGCAGAAGCTGCCGATTGCGTCCAGCACGTGGATGCCGGGGCGGTCGGCAATGCGTTCGTTGATGAACAGCCCGTGCAGGTCCTTCGAACGGGCTCGGTCGTAGCCGATGCGCCGGCGCGCGGGAATGAACGCCGAGAGCAGGTTGGCGCGGCCCGCCACCTGCAGCTGCAGCAGCGCGTCGAAGCGGCGGCCATCCAGGCTGCGGCGCAGGGCACGCATCCCGCCCAGGCCCGTCTTCTTGTCGTAGACGATGAACTCCACGCCCGGCAGGCCCTCGAGCAGGCGCTGTTCGGCCTTGCCGATCACCCAGGTCAGCGCGGTGTCGGGCCATGCGTCCTGCAAGGTATGCACCAGCGGCAGCACGTGGGTGACATCGCCCAGCGCGGACAGGCGCAACAGGCAGATCGACGCCGGCTGGGAGGCGGCTCGGGAGGGCGTGGGATTGGCCATTCGGCTTGCTAGACTCGCTGGATGGTCCGGTTCGACGCCAGCGAAAGCCTGACGCCATTCCGCGTTGCAGGCGGCGGATATGGCTCGATTCTCTGCGATGCGGCGATCGCCCGGCAAGTCGGGCATGAGTGGTTCGACCCGCGGCACTGGGGCGATGCCGCGCAGCCGGTGGGCAGCGGCGGGCGCGGCGGGGCGTGGTTCGTGGACGGCCAGTTTGGCCACGCGGTGCTGCGCCATTACCTGCGCGGCGGGCTGGCGGCGCGGATCAGCCGCGACCTGCACCTGTGGCGGGGCAGCGACCGCGCGCGCAGTTTCGTGGAATTCCGCCTGCTGCGCGAGCTCCGCGGCGATGGCCTGCCGGTCCCGGCACCGGTCGCTGCCTGCTACCTGCGTCGCGGCGCCTTCTATCGTGCAGCCATCCTGGTGGAGCGACTGTGCAACGTGCGCAGCCTGGCGGAGCTGGCGGAGGCCGGCGGCGCGCCGTGGCGGGAGGCCGGCGAGCTGATCGCGCGCTGTCACCGCGGCGGCCTTGACCACGTGGACCTCAACGCACACAACATCCTGTTCGACGCCCAGGGGCAGGGCTGGGTGATCGACCTGGACCGCTGCCGCAAGCGCCTGCCGGAGACCGGCTGGCGTTCGCGCAACCTGGCCCGCCTGGAGCGCTCGCTGCTCAAGCTGCGCGGCCGCCGCCCGGTGGACACCGTGCGCGCGGAGTTCGCCAGCCTGCGCGAGGCCTACGACGCCCGCTGGGCGAAGGGATACTGACGCCATGGCCTGGTCGCTTCGTTTCCACGGGGTGGGCAACGCCTACGCCGTCGATCTCGGCAACTCCATGGCAACCATCGAGCGCGACGGCGAGCCGTGGCTCACCATCGATTGCGGCAGCGAGGGCCTGACCGCCTGCCTGGCGCACTACGGCCATCCCCCGCGCGCGCTGTTCATCACCCACACCCACATGGACCACGTGGGCGGCTTTGAACGCCTGTTCGTGCATGAGTACTTCAAGCGCAAGGTGCCCGGGCGCATGCCGGTCTACGTGCCTGCGAGCGTGGTGCCGCTGCTGCACCAGCGCGTGGGCGACTACCCCAATGCGCTGGCCGAGGGCGGGGTGAATTTCTGGGAAGCGTTCCAGCTCATTCCCGTCGGCGACTGGTTCTGGCACCAGGGGGTGCGGCTGGAAACCTTCGCGGTGCGCCACCACTGGCCGCGCACGGCGTTCGGGCTGCGCCTGCCGGGCAGCCTGGTGTGGACCGGGGACACGCGGCCCATCGGCGACCTGCTGAAGGTCTACGCGGATGCCGGTGAGGTCGTCGCCCACGATTGCGCGCTGCAGGGCAACCCCTCCCACGCGGGGCTGGACGAGCTGGAGCGGGAATACCCGCCCGAACTGCTGGAACGCTGCGTCCTCTATCACTACGCCAGCCCGGAAGAGGGCGAGGCCATGCGCCGCCGCGGCCGCCGGGTGGCCCTGCCGGGGGAGGTCTTGACCTTGCCCGAGCCCATATCGGGCATCATGGACGGGTCATGAGTGCCGCCCCTGCCCCCGCCGGGACCCCGTTGCCGCTCGACCGTCTGGGCCGGCCGCTGCGCGACCTGCGGCTGTCGGTGATCGAGGCCTGCAATTTCCGCTGCGACTACTGCATGCCGGCCGACCGCGTGCCCGACGACTACGGGCTGGATTCGGCGTCGCGCCTGTCCTTCGACGAGATCGAAACGCTGGTGCGCGGGTTCGCCCGCGTGGGCATCCGCAAGCTGCGCATCACCGGCGGCGAGCCGCTGCTGCGCCGCAACCTGCCCGAGCTGGTGGCGCGGCTGGTGGAAGTGCCGGGCATCGAGGACCTGGCGCTGACCACCAACGGCGGCCTGCTTGCGCGCCAGGCACGCGCGCTGCGCGAGGCCGGCCTGAAGCGGCTCACCATCAGCCTGGATGCGCTGGACCCTGCCGTGTTCCACCGGCTCAGCGGTGGCCGTGGGGACATCGACAAGGTGCTCGAGGGCGTGCGCGCCGCCGAAGACGCGGGGTTCGGGTCGATCAAGTTCAACTGCGTCATCCAGCGCGGCATCAACGATGACCAGGCCCTGCCCCTGGCGGAGCACTTCCGCGGCACCGGGCACGTGCTGCGCTTCATCGAATACATGGACGTGGGCACCTGCAACGGCTGGGATCGCTCGCGGGTGGTGCCGTCGTCGGAACTGCACGCGCGCATCCACGCCCGCTGGCCGCTGCGCGCGCTCGAGCCGCTGCAGCGCGGCGAGGTGGCCGAGCGCCACGCGTTCGAGGACGGGGCCGGGGAGATCGGTTTCGTCAGCTCCGTCACCGCGCCGTTCTGTTCGGACTGCAACCGCGCCCGGGTGTCGGCCGATGGCCATCTGTATACCTGCCTGTTCGCCGCGGGGGGCGCGGACCTCAGGCCGGCCCTGGCCGGCGGGGAGCTGGCCCTGGCCGAACACGTCGGCAACCTGTGGTCGCGCCGCGCCGACCGCTACAGTGAAGAGCGCGGCAGCGCCCGGGGCTCGGGCCGCCGGGTCGAAATGTTCCTGATTGGTGGTTGAATGACGTCCAGTGCTGCGCCCGGCGCGTCCGGGCTGACCCATATCGATGCTTCCGGCCGGCCGACCATGGTCGACGTGTCCGGCAAGGCGGTGACCGCCCGCGAGGCCGTGGCCGAGTGCCTGGTGGAGTTCCCGCCCGAAGTTGCCGCGCAGCTGCGCGAGAGCGGGCTGCGCAGCGCCAAGGGCGGCATCGTGGATACCGCGATCGTGGCCGGCACCATGGCCGTCAAGCGCACCCATGAGCTGATCCCGTTCTGCCACCCGCTGCCAATCGACGGCGTGCGCCTTGGCATCGACTGGTGCGGGGAGAATGCGCTGCTGGTGGAATGCACCGTGCGCACCACCCACCGCACCGGCGTGGAGATGGAAGCGCTCACCGGCGCCACCGTGGCAGCGCTGACGATCTACGACATGTGCAAGGCGCTCTCGCACGCGATCGTGCTCGGCCCGGCGAAGCTCGCCGGCAAGCGCGGCGGGAAGCGCGACTTTGGCAAGGCCGCCGTGGCCGGAGGGAAGGAGTGACCAGCTTGACCGTGCTGTATTTCGCCAGCCTGCGCGACGCCGCGGGCCACGAGCGGGAAAGCCTCCGCAGCGATGCGGCGGATCTGCGCGGGCTGTATGCGCAGCTGCGCGACCGCCATGGCTTCGCGCTCGAGCCGGATCGGCTGCGGGTGGCCGTGGACGGCGCCTTTGCGCGCTGGGACGATGCGCTGCGCGATGGCTCGGAGGTCGCGTTCATCCCCCCGGTCAGCGGTGGCTGAGCCCATGAAGCGATTCCGCATTGCCGCCCAGCCGTTCGACACCGCGCCCCTGCGCGAGCGCCTGCTGCGCGACGAGGCCGGCGCCTGCAACATCTTCGAGGGCTGGGTGCGCAACCACAACGAGGGCCGGCCGGTGCACGGGCTGCGTTACGAGTCCTACGTGGAACTGGCCGAGTCGGAGGGCGAGCGGATCCTGGCCGAAGCGGTCGAGCGGTTCTCGCTGGGCGAGGCGGCCTGCGTGCACCGCATTGGCGAGCTGGAGATCGGCGACCTTGCGGTGTGGGTGGGCGTCTCCGCGGGACACCGCGACATGGCGTTTTCCGCCTGCCGCTGGATCATCGACGAGGTCAAGGCGCGGGTGCCGATCTGGAAGCACGAGCGTTACGCCGACGGCGACGCCGGCTGGCTGCATCCCGACGAAGGGGCGCCCGGCGGCGACGCATCCACGGGGCGGAAGGGTGGCAGCCCTGCCGGCTGACCTCGGCGCCCGCGTCGATCGATACCGTTGCTGCCTTCCGGCCCTGGCGGGGTTTTCGACCTAGCGTCGCGAGGGGCCGACAGGGCCACCATGGACAAATCAGGATTGGCGGAGAGGGCGGGATTCGAACCCGCGAAGCGGCTATAAACCGCTTACACACTTTCCAGGCGTGCTCCTTCAACCACTCGGACACCTCTCCGTCCTGGACCGGCAGGCCGAGAAGCGCACCGGGCCGGCAATTCTACGCTCCGGCCACGGGCGGAACAAGGAATGTCCTGAACCGGCGGGCAGGCGCCGCCGGCATGGCAGAATGGCGCCATGTCCTATCTCGTCCTCGCCCGGAAGTGGCGCCCCCGCCGTTTTGCCGAACTGGTCGGCCAGGAACACGTGGTCCGCGCGCTCAGCAACGCGCTCGACAGCGGCCGCGTGCACCATGCGCTGCTGTTCACGGGCACCCGTGGCGTGGGCAAGACCACCATTGCGCGGATCTTCGCCAAGAGCCTGAACTGCGAGCATGGCACCTCCGCGGAGCCGTGCGGGGAGTGCAGCGCCTGCCGCGACATCGACGCCGGCCGCTTCGTCGACCTGCTGGAGATCGACGCGGCCAGCAACACGGGCGTGGACGATGTGCGCGAGCTGATCGACAACGCCCAGTACATGCCGTCGCGCGGGCGCATCAAGGTGTACCTCATCGACGAGGTGCACATGCTCACCAGGAATGCGTTCAACGCGCTGCTCAAGACCCTGGAGGAGCCGCCGGAGCACGTGAAATTCCTCCTGGCCACCACCGACCCGCAGAAGCTGCCGGTGACGGTGCTCTCGCGCTGCCTGCAGTTCAACCTCAAGCGCCTGGACCTTGCCCAGATCGAGGGCCAGATCTCCAGGATCCTGGAGGCCGAGGGCATCCCGTCCGAGCCCGGCGCCGTCCGCCAGCTCGCCAAGGCCGCCGACGGCAGCCTGCGCGATGGCCTGTCGCTGCTGGACCAGGCGATCGCCTATACCGGCGGGAGGCTGGACGACGCGGGCGTTGCAACGATGCTGGGCACGGTCGATCGCACCCGCGTGGGCGCGCTGCTGGATGCGCTGGCGGCGGGCGATGGCGAGCGCCTGCTGGCGGAGGTCGAGACCCTGGCTGGTTTCTCCCCGGACTGGGGCAGCGTGCTGGACGCGCTGGCCGAGGCGCTGCACCGGATCCAGGTGCGGCAGCTGGTGCCCGGCATGGCGCGGGACGCCGACCCCGATGGCGTGGACGTTGACGGGTTGGCGCGGGCGGTGCGGGCGGAGCTGGTGCAGCTCTGGTACCAGATGGCGCTCACGGCCCGCCGCGACCTGCCGCTGGCGCCAAGTGCCCGCGCGGGGTTCGAGATGGGCGTGCTGCGGATGCTGGCGTTCCGGCCCGCGGGCGGTGGCGCCGTGGAAGCGGCGGGCGCCGGGGGCGGAGGACGCTCGGCCGCGGAAGCCGCGCGGGCGGCACTGGAATCCGGCGCAGGTGGCGCCCCGGTTGCCGCATCGCCAGGCCGGCGCGCTTCACCTGCGCCCCGGGCGGAAGGCGGAACTCCGCGAGGTGCACCTCCTGCCGACGTCCCGGGCGTCCCGGCTCCGGAACCGGCCGTTGCCCGCCCGGCGCCGGACGTTTCCAGCCAGCCTCCACGGGACCCCGCTCCGGGCAGGCTGGCGCAGTCGCCTGCGACAGGCACGGAACCAGCTGCGGCGCCTGCGCCTGCGCCGGCGGGCGCAACGGACATCGATGCCGCGCGCTGGCCGGATCTCGTCACCGGCCTCGGGTTGCGCGGCCCGGTCCGCGAGCTGGCCGCGCACACCGCGTTCGTGGCCTACGCCAACGGCGTGCTGGAGCTGTCGCTGCCGCCTTCCGACGATCACCTGAAGGCGCCGTTCCTGATCCAGCAGCTGGCCGAGGCGCTGTCTTCCCATTTTGGCGCCGCGCCGACGATCCGCTTCTCCGCTTCGGCGCCCGCGAAAGCCGAGACCCTGCACCAGCGCAACGAGCGCAAGCGCGACGCGCGCCAGCGCGAAGCCGAAAGCGCGTTCCTGGCCGACCCCGACGTCCAGCGGCTGCTGTCGCGCCCCGGCGCCAGCGTGGTGCCGGACTCGATCCGGCCCTTCGACGACAACTGAACTCCCATCCCCAGAGGTGACCCCCAATGCGTGGAAACATTGCCCAGCTGATGCAGCAGGCCCAGAAGATGCAGGAGGGCATGCAGCGTGCCCAGGAAGAGCTGGCGAATCTTGAAGTCAACGGCAGCTCCGGCGGCGGCATGGTCGAGGTGACCCTGTCCGGGCGCATGGAGTGCCGCAAGGTGCGGATCGACCCCAGCGTCCTGTCCGACCCGGAGATGGCAGAGGACCTGCTGGCCGCCGCGTTCAACGATGCGGTCAACAAGGTCAACGCCCAGTCCGCGGAGAAGATGGCGGCTGCCACCGCCGGCATGAACCTGCCGCCCGGCATGAAGATGCCGTTCTGAGCCAGCGCCGCCGGACGTGTCTGCTCCCCTGCTTGAACAATTGATCGAGGCCCTGCGGGTGCTGCCGGGCGTGGGCCAGAAAAGCGCACAGCGCATGGCCTACCACCTGCTCGAACGCAACCGCGAGGGCGGCAAGCGGCTTGCCGGGGCGCTGGCCGAAGCGGTCGAGCGCATTGGCCATTGCGAACGCTGCCGCGATTTCAGCGAGAGCGGGGTGTGCCCGATCTGCGCCAGTGCCTCGCGCGATGCGCACCTGCTCTGCGTGGTGGAGACGCCGGCCGACCGCATGGCGATCGAGCAGGCAACCGACTTCCGCGGCCTGTATTTCGTGCTCCACGGGCGGCTGAGCCCGCTCGACGGGATTGGCCCGCGCGAGCTCGGCCTGGACCGGCTCGCTGACCGGCTGGCCGCCGGTGAGGCGCAGGAAATGATCATTGCCACCAATCCCACGGTGGAAGGCGAGGCCACCGCGCACTACCTCGCCCAGCTCGCGCGCCAGCACCAGGTGCGGCCCAGCCGCCCGGCGCACGGCTTGCCGCTGGGAGGTGAGCTCGAATACGTGGATCGCGGCACGCTGTCACACGCGTTTGGCAGCCGCAGCGAGGTGCCTTGACCGGGGCCTCCGCTTGCCGCGGGCGGCTACCGGTCACCCGGAAATGGAGGACGACTGATGGCTGAGGACACGATTTTCCACCGCATCATGCGCCGCGAGATCCCGGCCGACGTGGTGTACGAGGACGAGGACATCATCGCTTTCCGCAATGTTGCGCCCCAGGCCCCGGTGCACGTGCTGTTCGTGCCGAAGAAGACCATTCGCGGCCTGGACGCGGCCGCTGAGGAGGACGCCGCGCTGCTTGGCCGCCTGGCCCTCGCGGCTGCGGCGTATGCCCGCAGGGAAGGCTTTGCCGACAAGGGCTACCGGGTGGTGATGAACTGCAACGAAGACGGCGGCCAGACCGTGTTCCAGATGCACCTGCACCTGCTCGCCGGCGCACCGCTGGGGCGTTTTGGCGCGGCCTGACCTCCGGCCCGCGCTACCACCACCACAGCCCGTACGGGTGCCAGAAGTAGGGATGCGGATGCGGGTGAATGATCACCCGGGTCTCGTCCCGCTCGGGCCACAGGTACACCACATCGGCGTCGATCCGCGGCATGCGGTAGTCGTAATCGCCAATGCGCGCATCCTCATGCCCGCTGATCCGGCCTGCGAACGTGACCTCGCGGTCCGCGCTGAACACCGCCGGGTCATAGAAGCCCTGGCGGCAGGCCTGGAAGCGTCCGCCGCTTCCGTCGTCGGCGTGGTAGGGGCGTCCCTGGCCGTCCAGCGGCAATGACAGCATTGTGAAGCAGGTCCGGTCCGCACGTGGCTCGACCTCGATCACGCGGCCGCCCCAGCGGACCATCGCGCCGGTGTGGTTCGCGGCGCTTGCCTGCTGCGGGGTAATTGGCAGGTACTCGCCCTGGAGCGGCGCCGGGTGGGTGGCGCAGCCGGCCAGCGCCAGGGCGAAGGCCAGCGCGGCCAGCGTCTTGCGGATGTTCATTTCGCGTCCTCCTGTAGCGCCCGGCGGTCCGGGCGGTGCGCGTCGAGATCGCGCGCCAGGGCTCGGGCATCGGCCGGGTCGGCGTTGTCGCCAGCGTAGCGCCATTGGGTGAAACGCGCGCTGAGCGCCTCCAGTCCCCGGGCGGCGCCCGGCTGGGTGGCCAGGACCCGGCGGGTCCAACCGGTCGCCGGCTCGTGCGGCTCGGGCGCCAGGCCCAGCGCCGCGTAGCGCCGACCCAGGCGCTGCCACGCCCGCAGGACGGGGTCGCGCTCGCGCTCGCCGCGCGCCACCAGCCACAGCATCCATGCGAGCGCCAGCCCGGCGAGGGCGGAGAACAGGATGATCAGCTGCGACACGCCCAGATCGTGCACCCCCAGCGGAGCCAGCAGCTGGCGCTGCCGGGCGGCGTCGAACCCGAGGAAGGCGGTGTTCCACCCGCGCCGCAGCCAGTCGCCCAGGTCGCGTGCGGCCGACAGGTCGCCCAGGACCTCGAACCCGGCCTGCGGGCGGTCGTACAGGGTGTCGTAGATGCGCTCGGGGGCCACCGCTGCGGTCGGATCCACCCGCACCCAGCCGCGTCCCTCCAGCCACGCTTCCACCCACGCATGGGCATCCATCTGGCGCACGATCCAGTAGTCGCCGAAGCGGTTGCGATAGCCGCCGACGTAGCCCGTCACCACCCGCGTGGGGATGCCCGTGGCCCGCAGCAGCACCGCGAAGGCGGAGCTGTAGTGCTCGCAGAACCCGGCCTGCTGGTCGAACAGGAATTCATCCACCGCATGCCGCCCCGGAAGCGGGGTGGCCATTGTGTAGGCGAACTCGTCGGTCACCCAGTCCAGGGCGCGCCGGATGATGGCCTCGTCCGCAGCCGGGCCGACGCCCGCCTCGGCGCGCCATTCCAGCCCCAGTTCCAGGGTGCGCGGATTGAAGCCTTCGGGCAGGCGCAGGGCCAGGCGGCGCAACATCTGCGGCAGCTCCGGCTCGAATGCCCGCGGCGGCGCGGACCGGATCCGGAAGCGCTGCAGCTGTGACAGCGGACGCGGCGCGGTCATGGACAGGTCGCGCGACATCCGCACGTCGTCCGGGGCCGCCAGCGGAAGGTCCAGGGCCACCACGTGGCGCCGGTCGGTGGGTTCGATCTCGATCTCGTAATCCCATACCGGCTCACCCCGGGCCACTTCCGCCGGGGGCAGGCTGGCCAGCCAGCCGGAGCGCTTCCAGGTGCGCCCATCGAAGTCCAGCAGCACCGGCCCGCGCCAGTACATCTCGCTTGCCCGCGGCTCGGGGCCGGAGAACTGCACCCGCGCGGCCGGCGAGTCGTCGCTCATGAGGTCGAGCCACTCGCCGGGCGACATGGTGTCCGACAACCCGGGGCGGGCGACCGCCCGATCCGGCACGCCCCACATCGGCGAAGCCATGCGCGGGAACAGCCAGAACGCGGCCAGCGCCAGTGGCAGCCCCACCGCCACCAGGCGCGCGACCGTGCGCATGCGGCGCCATGCGCCGCGACTGCCGGCTTCCGGCGCCGCCGGCGAGCCGGGCCCGCGATCCTGCGATTCCAGCTCGGAGACGCGCAGCATCGCCATCAGCGCGAGGACCACCCCGGCGAGGCCCAGCAGCAGCGAGAGCGGCCCCTGATCGAGCAGGAAGGTGGCGAACGGCGCGAACAGGGCGAAGCCCAGCAGGCTCCGTGCGTCGCGCAGGTCGCGCAGTTCCATGGGCTTGATCGCCAGCATCGCCGCCAGCAGGGCGCAGCCGGTGTCGCGACCGAAGTGGAAGCCGTAGTTGGCCAGCACCATCCCGAACAGCGCCAGCGCCAGCAGCGGGCGCGGCCACGCCGGCAAGTTCACCCGCAGCGATACCACGGCCCCAAGCAGCCCCAGGCCGCCCACGCCAAGGGCGACATGACCGGGCAGCTGCAGCAGCAGCGGCAGCAGGCACGCGCCGGCGGCGGCCAGCGTCCAGCGCTTGCCGGGTTCGTCAAGGAGCGCGGAGCGCTTGCGGCGCCGGGCCATCAGGCCTCACCCGCGCCGGGCAGCAGTGCCAGCGCCCGCAGGCAGGCGTGGCGATGGGCGGGTCCGCTGCCGGGACCCAGCGGCGGCTGGCCGGGCAGCACCAGCCGGTAGCGGCACTGCTCGCGCTCGGCCTCGTCCACCCAGCGGGCGAGGCGCTGGATCTTCGCTTCCGGGGGCAGTGCGCCGAGCGCGTTCCAGTCCAGCACCACGTCGGCGCCCTGCGGTTCCTCGTACTCGCGCACCAGCAGCGAGTCGCGCTTGGCCGACGGCTTCCAGGCAATCGCGCGGCGGCTGTCGCCGCGCCGCCAGGTGCGCAGGTGGTGGACGTCGTCGCCGGCCGGGTGCAGCCGCGCCTGGGCATGGTCGCCGGCGCCCAGCGGCAGCGGCGGGCCGCCCGGCTCGGGGGCGGGATACACCAGCTGCGGTTTTTCCGGCCATACCCAGGACCAGGCGCGCGCCAGGCCCAGCGGACGGGTGGTGGAGATGCGCAGGCGGCCGGTGTGGCGCCAGCCGCGGACCGTGGTCGGCAGTTCCAGCGTGGCCTCGCCGGCGCCGCGGTACAGGGACAGCACCGCAGAGGCATCGCCGGATTCCACCAGCAGGCCCCGCCGCGGTCGCCGCGGATCGGCGCGCACGTGCACGCGCAGCAGCAACGGCTTGCCCGCGGCCACCGGCTCCGCGCCCACCGCGTGCACCACCAGTCCGCTGAGCTGCAGGTGCGCCGCCAGCAGGCTGGCCAGCGCGGTCCCCGTGAGCACCAGCGCCAGCAGCAGCGCCGGGTTGTTGTTGTAGTTGAGCGCGCCCACGCCCATGGTGAGCAGCAGCACCAGGAAGAACAGCCCGAACCACGTGGGCAGGACGAAGATGCGGCGGCGGTCGAACTGGACCGGGAGCGTTTCGGGCGCGCGCGGCCGGGCGAGCAGCTGCAGCCTGGCGCCCAGGCCGCGCCGGCCCGCCTCAGTCGACGGGGACCGCATGCAGGATCGACCGGGCCAGCTCCCGGCCGTCGGAGGCGTCGGTCTCCGGCACCAGGCGATGCCCGGCGACCGCGGCGAACAGCGCCTGCACGTCGTCAGGGAGCACGTGCTGGCGGCCCGACATCAGCGCGTACGCACGCGCTGCGCGCAACAGCGCGATCCCCGCGCGCGGGGAGAGCCCCACGCGCACGCCGTCGTGGTGGCGGCTGCGCGCGACCAGGGCGTGCAGGTAATCCAGCAGCGCCTCGCTGGCGCGCACCTTCTGCGCCGCCGCCCGCAGGCGCAGCACATCCTCCGCGCCAAGCAGCGCGGAGGCGTGCTTGATCAGGTCGCGCCGATCCCGGCCCTCCAGCAGCGCACGTTCGGCGTCGTGGTCGGGGTACCCCAGGCTCAGGCGCAGCAGGAAGCGGTCGAGCTGGGAGTCGGGCAGGGGATAGGTGCCGGCCAGGTCGAGCGGATTCTGGGTGGCGAGGACGAAGAACGGCTCGGGCAGGACGTGGGTGTGCCCGTCCATGCTCACCTGGCGTTCGGCCATCGCCTCCAGCAGCGCGCTCTGGGTGCGCGGCGGCGCACGGTTGATCTCGTCAGCCAGCAACACGTGGGTGAACACCGGGCCCTGGTGGAACTGGAACCTGCGCGTGCCGGTGTCGTAGATCGACACGCCCACGATGTCCGAAGGCAGCAGGTCGGAGGTGAACTGGATGCGCTGGAAGTCCAGCCCCAGGGTGGCCGCCATTGCGTGCGCGAGCGTTGTCTTGCCCAGCCCGGGCAGGTCCTCGATCAATACGTGGCCGTCAGACACGAGCGCCACGAACACCAGGCGCACCGCCTCGCTCTTGCCCAGCACCAGGCCGTTGACCTGCTCCTGTGCCGCGTCGATGGCGCTTAACATTCCGTCGGTTAGCATGTCCGCCGGCGCTGGGGATACTGACATCTGCCGTCTCCGGTTCGAAGGCGCGTTATGGCTGCGCCGGCCGGCGCCAATCCAGTGTAACGGGGTCTTGTACGGATGCCGAATGCAATCGACATGCGTGACGGCGGGGTGCGGGTTGCCCCAGCGCAACGCACCTTCATCGCCGCATGGGCGGTTGTTTCGATCCTCAAGATCGTGGTGGCCACCCAGCTGCCACTGTTCGTCGACGAGGCGTTCTACTGGCAGGAAGGCCAGCACCTGGCGTGGGCCTATTCCGACCTTCCGGGGCTCACGGCATGGCTGATCCGCCTGGGCGTGGAAATCGCCGGGAACAACCACTTCGGGGTGCGCCTGCCGTTCCTGCTGATGGGCGCCGCGCTGCCCTGGATGATGGTGGGCATCGTGCGCCGCGAGTTCGGCGAAGGCCGCGCGCCCTGGCTCGCGGGCCTGGCCACGCTGCTGCTGCCGCTGGCGGGCACGCTGGGCATCATGGCGCTGCCGGACGTGCCCATGGCGCTGGCCACGGTGCTGTGCATCGATGCCGGTACGCGCCTGCTGCGCCGGGTCGACCACGGCTCGGCAGTGGTGCTGGCGCTGGGCCTGGCGATCGGCGCCCTGAGCCACTACAGGTTCATCGCCGTGATCGGGGTGGGCGTGATCGCGCTGGCTCTGCTGCCCTCGGGGCGCCGCGCGCTGCGCGATCCGCGGGTGTGGGTGGCGATCGCGTTCGGCGCCGCCGCCTGGGTGCCGTTGCTGGCCTGGAACCTGGAGAACGCGGAGGCGGGGCTGCGGTTCCAGCTTGTCGAACGCCATCCCTGGTCGCTGCACGCCAGCGGCCTGGGCTTCATCCCGCTGCAGGCGCTGTTCGTGACCCCGCTCATGTTCGCAGCGCTGGTGGTGGCGGGCTGGCGCGCGTCGCGGCCGAGCAACCCGGAGGTGGTGCGGCTGTTCGGCCTGCTCGGCGGGCTGGTGGTGCTGGGCTTCTTCGTGCTGGGCTTCTTTGCCGATACCGAGCGCGTGAGCTTCCACTGGCCGCTGCCCGGGTACCTGGCCCTGATCGCCCTCGTGCCGGCGGTGCTGGCGGGCTGGCCGCGCTGGCTGCGGCGCGTGACCTGGATACTCGCCGGCGCTGGGTTGGCCGCGGTGTTCGCGTATTACATCGCGGTATCGATTCCCTCGCTGCGGGCCCACAGCGCGGCCTGGAAGTGGTACCCGTCGAACTTCGCCGGCTGGGACGTGCTGGCAGACGCGGTCGGGGAAGAGCTGGCGGAGCTGCCCGAAGGCACCCGCGTGGTGGCGGACAACTTCAAGATCGGCGCAGAGCTCGGTTTCCGCATGGACGATGCGCGCATTGCGGTGCTGGATCATCCGCTCAACCGCTTCCACGGGCGCGCGCCGCAGCTGCAGCTGTGGGGCCTGGAAACCGCCGGCCGCCGCGACTGGGGCGCCGGGCCCGTCCTGCTGGTGGTGGGTGCCACCGATGTTCCCTACCACTCGCTGCTGCGCCGCTACCACCAGCTGTGCGCGCAGGTTGGTCCGCTGCCTCCACCGCGGGTCCTCAATGTCGACCACGGCAGCCAGCGGTTCCTGTTGTTTGCGCTGGATGGGGACGTGGCGGCGGATGCGCCGTGCGTGACGCCTGCGATGGCCTGGGTGGATACGCCGGTGAGCGGGGCCGCGGTGGAGCTGCCGTTCAACGTCGAGGGCTGGGCGTTCAAGGACGGCGTGGGCCTGTCACGCGTGGAGGTGCTGCTGGACGGCGTGGTGGTCGCGGAGGCGGAGTACGGCCTGGAAAACCCCGGCGTGGCCGGCTATTGGGAGATCTCGACCGATCCCTCGCATCCCCGGGTCGGCTTCCGCGCCACGATTGAAGCAGCGGATGTGCCCGGGGCCGGGCGGCGCTGGCGGGGCCTGCGGCTGCACGGCAAGGACGGCAGCGTGGAAGAGTGGAGGGAGCAGCCCGTCATCATCGAATGAGGGCGCCGGCCGTCGCGGTCAGGGGGCGGGGAAGCCCGCCTGGCGCAACAGGCGGGCGGTGGCGATCAGCGGCAGCCCCACCAGGGCGGTCGGGTCTTGGCTCTCGATTGCATCGAACAGGGCAATGCCCAGGCCCTCGGCCTTGAAGCTGCCGGCGCAATCGAACGGCAGCTCGGCGTCGACGTAGCGCTCGATTTCCGCCCGCTCCAGGCGCCGGAACCGGACCGTCGTGAGGTCCAGCGCCGCATGCCCGGTGCCGTCGTGCCGGAGCAGCGCGACGGCGGTATGGAACCGCACTTCGCGACCCGACATCGCTTCCAGCTGCGACAGCGCCGCCTCGCGCGCGCCGGGCTTGCCCAGCGCCACACCGTCCAGCTCGGCGACCTGGTCCGAGCCGATCACCCAGGCCCCTGCCGCGCCGGCGGCCACCGCCGCCGCCTTGTCGCGTGCCAGCCGCTGGACAAGCTCAACGGGACGCTCCCCTGCCAGCGGCGTTTCATCCACTCCCGGGCTCGCGCTGTCGAAGGGCAGGCGCAGCCGCTGCAGGAGTTCGCGGCGGTAGGGCGAGGTGGAAGCCAGCAGCAGGCGTGCCATCGTGTCCCCGCGGTCAGTGCAGCGGCGCCCGTGCGCGTTCGATCTGGACCAGCTGGTGGTCGATGCGGCGGCTGGCCTGCTCGATCGAATCGCGGACCGTGTGCAGCTCCTGGAGGCTGGCCTGGCCCCCATGCTGCTGCAGCCACAGGCGCTGGCGCAGCATCTCCTGCATCGCATCGCGCACGGGATTCTGGCGATCCCCGGCCACGGCCTCGATCTCGGCGCGCGCCGTGCGCAGTCGCGCCTCCAGGGCGTCGGCCGCATCAAGCACGTTCGACACCGCCTGCTGGCGGCGGCCTGCCGCGCGCCGCCGCGCGGCGACGAACGCCAGTGCGAAAATCACGGCTGCGGCGAGCAGGAGGGTCAGGAACGTGATCACGGCATCGGGGCAGGCGGGTGGACCGGCAGTCTGCCGCGCACCGGCGCAAGCGGCAAATTGCCCGCCGGACCAGTGGCTTGCCCGGTGCGGCCGGTTTGACAGCGCCAGGGGCGGCGCCTAACATTTCGCCTCTTATGTCCGCGGAAGTGCCCGGAAAGGTCGACGGGTGGCGCATGGCCGCCACGGGTCGGGTGTTTGAAGGGCGGCTGCCGCTGGCCGGGATGGCGCGTCTTCGCGACCTGCTGTTCGACGCCGAGGGCTCGGCCACGTGGTCGGCCGCCTTCGGGCGCGACGAGCTGGGCGTGTCGTACGTGGATGTGAAGGTGCAGGCGCGGCTGCCGCTGGAATGCCAGCGCACGCTGCAGCGGTTCGAGCATCCGGTCGACGTCGGGCAGCGCTACGGGATGATCCGCAGCGAGGACGACGAAGCCGCGCTTCCCGAAGGTTACGAGCCGTTGCTCATGGACGAGGGCGGCGGCGTGGAGCCGGCGGCGCTGGCGGAGGACGAACTGATCCTCGCCGTACCGCTGATCCCGGTCTGCCCGGGCTCGGAATCGGTCGAGCGCGACTGGCCGATCTCCGCGGACGAAGAAACACGCGCCAACCCGTTTTCGGCGTTGGCAGGACTGAAGAAGAAGTAGCAACAACCGAACCCTGCTGGAGCAATTCCCATGGCTGTGCAGAAATCCCGCGTCTCCCCCTCCCGCCGTGGCCAGCGCCGCGCGCATGACAAGCTGAGCGCCAAGCAGCTGTCGACCGATCCGACCACCGGCGAGATCCACATCCGCCACCACATCACCGCCGACGGCTACTACCGCGGCAAGCAGGTGATTGCCCCCAGGACCCCGGTCTTCGAGGAAGACTGATCATCCGCGCCGCCGTCGCTGACGGCGGCTCCGCGGGCAACGCGAGCCGTCACGCCCGTGTAGCATGCCCGCAGGCGTGCAAGGCACCAGGTCGAGGACGGTTGTACAGATGAACCAGACGGGGAATGCCCAGCGCGTGTATTCGCGCATCGCGGGCACCGGCAGCTATCTGCCGGAGAAAGTGTTGACCAACGACGACCTGGCGAAGTTCGTCGATACCAGCGACGAGTGGATCGCCGCGCGCACCGGCATCCGCCAGCGCCACATCGCCGCCGAAGGCGAGACCACCGGCGACCTGGCCTACCACGCTTCGGTGAGGGCGCTGGAAGCCGCCGGCGTGGAGCCTTACGAGCTCGACCTGATCGTCCTGGGCACCACCACGCCCGACCTGGTCTTCCCCTCCACCGCCTGCCTGCTGCAGGACCGGCTGGGCGCCAACGGCTGCGGCGCGTTCGACGTCAACGCCGCCTGCTCGGGCTTCCTCTACGCGCTCTCGGTGGCCGACAAGTTCATCCGCACCGGCGATGCGAAGACGGTGCTGGTGGTGGGCTCGGAAACCCTGACCCGCATGGTCGACTGGGAAGACCGCACCACCTGCGTGCTGTTCGGCGACGGCGCCGGCGCGGTGGTGCTCAAGGCCGATACCGAAACCGGCATCCTCAGCACCCACATGCACGCCGACGGCGGCAAGAAGGAGCTGCTGTGGAACCCGGTGGGGGTGTCGGTCGGCTTCAAGGAAAACGAGAAGAACGCCGGCGTGCGCATCAGCATGGCCGGCAGCGAAGTGTTCAAGCACGCGGTCAAGGCGCTGGATGCGGTGGTCGACGAGGCCCTGTCCGCCAACGGCCTGGACCGCCACGACCTGGACTGGCTGATTCCCCACCAGGCCAACCTGCGGATCATCGAGGCGACCCGCAAGCGGCTGGAGATGCCCGAGGAGCAGGTCATCGTCACCGTCGACCGGCACGGCAACACCTCGTCCGGCTCGGTGCCGCTGGCGCTTGACGAGGCGGTGCGTTCCGGCCGCGTCCAGCGCGGCCAGCTGGTGCTGCTGGAGGCCTTTGGCGGCGGCTTCACCTGGGGCTCGGCGCTGCTGCGCTACTGAGCGCCCGCCGCCTTGCAGGGCTCCCTGCCGCGGCGGCACATACGCCGCGGTACAGACGCCCCGGTGCGCGGGCCCGTATCATAGGCGGTTGTTTTCCCGATCCCGGACCTGCGCGTGACCGATCCCCAGCTTGCTTTCGTGTTTCCCGGACAGGGCTCCCAGTCGCTGGGCATGCTCTCGGAGCTGGCTGCCGTGCACGCATCCATCGTGCGCGATTTCGCCGAAGCATCCGAGGGCGCGGGCGTGGACCTGTGGGAGCTCTCGCAGCAGGGGCCCGAAGACCGCCTCAATGCCACCGAATTCACCCAGCCGGCGCTGCTGGCCGCCGGGGTGGCGGTGTATCGACTCTGGATTGCCCGCGGCGGCGCGACCCCGGCCCTGCTGGCCGGCCACAGCCTGGGCGAGTACGCGGCGCTGGTGGCCGCCGGCGTCCTCTCGCTGCAGGATGCGGCGCGCCTGGTGCGCCTGCGCGGCCAGCTGATGCAGGACGCGGCCCCGGCCGGCACCGGCGCCATGGCCGCGGTGCTGGGCGCGGAGGACGCCGTCGTGGCGGAGGTCTGCACCCAGGCATCGGGCGATTCCGTGGTGGTCCCGGCCAACTTCAACTCTCCCGGCCAGGTCGTCATCGGCGGGCACGCGGACGCCGTGGACCGCGCGCTGGAGCTGCTGGCGGCGCGCGGCGTGCGCAAGGCGGTCAAGCTTGCCGTGAGCGTGCCGTCGCACACGCCGCTGATGCGCGAGGCCGCCAACCGGCTGGCCACCGCCATGGCCGGGATTGAGTGGCGCGAGCCGTCGCTGCCGGTGGTCCAGAACGTGGACGCCGAAGTCCATGAGGGCGCCAACGCGATCCGCGATGCCCTGGTCCGCCAGCTCTATCTGCCGGTGCAGTGGACGGGCTGCGTGCAGGCGCTGGCCGCCCGCGGCGCCACCCGCATCGGTGAGTGCGGCCCGGGCAAGGTGCTGGCCGGTCTGGTCAAGCGCATCGACCGCTCCCTGGACGCACGCCCGCTTGGCAGCCCGGATGCCTTCGACGCCGCGCTGGCGGAGTGGACACGCTGAGCCCGCGGCACCCCCTGCTTCCTGAGGACTGAAGACATGACCGAATCCCTGAAGGGCGAGATTGCGCTCGTCACCGGCGCCAGCCGCGGCATCGGCGCGGCGATCGCCGACGAACTGGCGGCGCGCGGCGCCACCGTGATCGGCACCGCCACCACCCAGGCCGGGGCGGACGCCGTGGGCGAACGCCTTGCCGCGCAAGGCGGGCATGGCCGGGTGCTGGACGTGGCGGACGGGGCGGGCATCGCGACCCTCATCGACGCCATCGGCAAGGAGATCGGCCCCATCTCCATCCTGGTCAACAACGCCGGCATCACCCGCGACAACCTGCTGATGCGGATGAAGGACGAGGACTGGCAAGCGATCCTGGATACCAACCTCACCAGCGTGTACCGCACCAGCAAGGCGGTGATGCGCGGGATGATGAAGGCGCGCAAGGGCCGGATCATCAACATCGCCTCGGTGATCGGGGTGATGGGCAACGCCGGACAGGCCAACTACGCCGCCGCCAAGGCCGGCGTGATCGCCTTCAGCAAGTCGCTGGCGCGCGAGATCGGCTCGCGCGGCGTCACCGTCAACGTGGTCGCCCCGGGCTTCATCGCCACCGACATGACCCGCGACCTGCCCGAGGATGCCAAGAAGGGCATGGAGGCGCAGATCGCACTGGGCCGCCTGGGCGAACCGGCCGACATCGCCGGCGCCGTGGCGTTCCTGGCCGGCCCGTCGGCCGCCTACATCACCGGCGAGACCCTGCACGTCAACGGCGGCATGTACATGCCGTGACCCCCATTCCGGGGTGCAAGCCCCTGAACAGGAAAGGGCGGCGGAGCACTTAGCCCCGCGCCCGGCTTTCCCTTAAACTATCGGGCCGCTAGTTTCGGCCCCACGGAGCAAAGAACCCATGAGCAGCATCGAAGAACGCGTCAAGAAGATTGTGGTGGAGCAGCTGGGCGTCAAGGAAGAGGAGGTCAGCCCGAGCGCGTCCTTCGTCGACGACCTGGGCGCCGATTCGCTGGACACCGTCGAGCTGGTGATGGCCCTCGAGGAAGAGTTCGAGTGCGAGATCCCGGACGAGGAAGCCGAGAAGATCACCTCGGTCCAGCAGGCCATCGACTACGTCAAGGCGCACGTCAAGTCGTAATGCCGTTGCGCGGGGTGCGTCGGCCTCTGGCCGTCGCAGTCCGCGACCGCGTGCCACCCCGGGCTGGTCCATGGGCGGCACGCCGATGGACACGGGGCCGCGCATGCGGCCCCGTTCATTTCGGGGGCCTGCATGCCGGCGTGCCCGCATCCCACTGATTGAAGGAGCATTCCATGTCCAAGCGTCGCGTGGTCATCACCGGTATGGGCATCCTTTCGCCGCTGGGCAATGACCTGGCCTCGAGCTGGGAGGGCATCACCGCCGGCCGCTCGGGCATTGGCCCGATCACCCATTTCGATGCCTCCGCATTCCCCACCCGGATCTCGGGCGAGGTCAAGGGCTTCGATGCCTCGAAGTGGATCGCGCCCAAGGACATGAAGAAGATGGACCCGTTCGTCCATTACGGCGTTGCCGCGTCGATGATGGCGATCGAGGATGCCGGCCTGGCGATCGAGGGCGAGGATGCCGAGCGCATCGGCGTGGCCATCGGCGCCGGCATCGGCGGACTCAAGGGCATCGAGGAGACCACCCTCCGCTACAGCGAAGGCGGCCCGCGCAAGATCTCGCCGTTCTACGTGCCCAGCACCATCATCAACATGATCGCCGGCCAGGTCTCGATCATGACCGGGGCCAAGGGCCCGAACATCGCCGCGGTCACGGCCTGCACCACCGCCACCCACAACATCGGTCTGGCCATGCGCATGATCCAGCACGGCGACGCCGATGCGATGATCGCCGGCGGGGCCGAGTACGCCACCACGCCCACGTCGCTGGGCGGGTTCTGCTCGATGAAGGCGCTTTCGACCCGCAACGAGGAGCCGGAAAAGGCCTCCCGCCCCTGGGACGAGGGCCGCGATGGCTTCGTGATGGGCGATGGCGCCGGCATCCTCATCCTCGAGGAGTACGAGCGGGCGAAGGCGCGCGGCGCGCGCATCTACGCCGAGCTGGCCGGCTTCGGGATGAGCGGCGACGCCTACCACATGACCGCGCCGAGCGAGAACGGCGACGGCGCGGCGCGCTGCATGAAGGCCGCGATCGCCGACGCCGGCGTGGAGCTTGCGCGGATCGGCTACATCAACGCCCACGGCACCTCCACCCCGGCCGGGGACCTGGCCGAGACCATGGCGATCAAGTCCGTCCTGGGCGCGCACGCCTACAACGTGGCGGTCAGTTCCACCAAGTCCATGACCGGCCACCTGCTGGGCGCGGCAGGCGGCGTGGAGGCCGTCTTCTCGGCCATGGCGATCCACTCGGGCGTGTTGCCGCCCACCATCAACCTCGACAATCCGTCCGAGGGCTGCGACCTGGACTACGTGCCGCACGCCGCGCGCGAAGCCAGGGTGGACGTGGTGCTGTCGAACTCCTTCGGCTTCGGCGGCACCAACGGCACGCTGGTCTTCGCACGCGTCTGAGCGCGGCCGCAGGCTGCGCGCGGGGAGGGGGCCCGTGCTGATCACCCGTCCGCTGCCGCAACCGGCCGGCCTGCTGGACCTGCACCGGCTTGACCCGGCGCGCTATCCGGTCCTGCTCGAATCCGTGGCTCATGGCACCGCCCAGGGCCGCTGGGACCTGCTGCTGGTGTCCGCGGGCGTCGAGCTGGAGCTGGGGCCCGACGGGATTGCCCGCGACGGGCGGGGGAAGGCGCTGGACGGGCCTTTCCTGCACCTGCTGGATGCACGCTGGCATGCGCTGCGGCTGCCGCGTGAGGAGCCGCGCTGGCCGTTCCGCGGCGGATGGGCGCTGTTGCTGGGGTACGAGCTGGCCATGCAGGTCGAGCCGGTGCTGCAGCTTCCCCCCGCGCCCGGCAGCCTGCCGGTGGCCATCGCGCTGCGCTGCCCGGCCGCGGTGCTGCGCGACCGGGCCAGCGGCGAGTGCGTGGTGGTGGCCGAGCCCGGCCATGACGCGCTGCTCGGGCAGGTGATCGATGACGCCCGGCGCTGGCGCGCCGTGGGCGCGATGCCGCCCTGGGCGGACCCCGGGATCATTGAAGAGGACGACCCGGCGGAATTCACCGCCGGGGTCGGGCGGATCCTGGAGTACCTCGCCGCTGGCGACGTGTTCCAGGTCAACCTGTCGCGCGCGTGGCGGGCGCGGTTCGAAGCCGCGCCAGCGCCCGCCGCCCTGTATGCGCGCTTGCGCGAAGCCAGCCCGGCGCCGTTCTCGGGCCTGTTCGCCTGCAAGGCCGGCGCGGTCGCAAGCGCTTCCCCCGAGCGCCTGGTCAGCGTGCGCGGCGACATCGTGGAGACGAGGCCCATCGCGGGCACCCGGCCGCGGCTGCCCGGGGACGATGACGCCGAGCGCATCCGCGAGATGTCCGGCGATCCCAAGGAGCGCGCCGAGCACGTGATGCTGGTGGACCTTGAGCGCAACGACCTTGGCCGCGTGTGCGCGCCGGGCAGCGTGGAGGTGGACGAGCTGATGACGGTGGAGAGCTACGCCCAGGTGCACCACATCGTCAGCAACGTCCGCGGGCGCCTGCATGCGCAGGCCACTCCGGGGGAGGTGATTGCCGCCGTCTTCCCCGGCGGCACCATCACCGGCTGCCCCAAGGTGCGCTGCATGCAGATCATCGCCGAGCTCGAGGGCACCGGGCGTGGCGCCTATACCGGCGCAATGGGCTGGCTCAACCGCGACGGCGACATGGATCTCAACATCCTCATCCGCAGCGCGGAACTGGAAGGCAACCTGCTGCGGTTCCGCACCGGCGCCGGCATCGTTTCCGACTCCCGGCCCGCGCGCGAACTGGCCGAAACCCGCGCCAAGGCCCGTGGCATGCTGCTGGCGCTCGCCCCCTCCCGACAGGAAGGCCAAGGTATCCTGACCTGATGACCCAGATCACCTCAAACCGGCGGGCCCACCGATGAGCAGGCGTAGGCTTGGCATCGGCCTGTTCTTCGTGGTCACCGCGCTGGTCGCGGGTGCGTTGGCCTGGCTGGCGTGGGACCGCTACCAGGGATTTGCCCACGGGCCGCTTTCCGGCATCGACGAGGGCGAGACGCTGGTGGTGGAGCGGGGCGATTCGTTCTTGCGCGTGCTTGAAAAGCTGCGCGAGGCCGGGGTCACCGACGGGCACAGGACCGAGTGGCAGCTGCTGGCGCGGCGCCTGGATGCCGGCGGCCGCCTGCAGGTGGGCGAGTACGAACTCGAGCCGGGGATGAGCGCGAGCGAACTGCTGGTGAAGATGCGCGAGGGACGCGTCATCCGCCACCGCTTCACCATCGTCGAGGGCTGGAACATCCGCGAGCTGCGCGCTGCCCTGGCGCAGGCCAGCCCGCTGCTGCAGGAGACCCCAGGCATGGACGATGCCGCGCTGATGGCGGCGCTGGACCGCACCGGCACCCATCCCGAAGGCCGGTTCCTGCCCGAGACCTATCTCTACACCCGTGGCGACAGCGACCTGGACCTGCTGGCGCGCGCTGCCGACGCCCTGGACGCGACCCTGCAGGAGGCCTGGGACAATCGCGCCGATGGCCTGCCACTGGAGACGCCCGAGGAAGCCCTGATCCTGGCCTCGATCATCGAGAAGGAGACCGGCCTGGCGTCCGAGCGCGAGCGCATCGCCGGGGTGTTCTCGCGCCGCCTGCAGCGGGGCATGCGCCTGCAGACCGACCCCACGGTGATCTACGGCATGGGCAGCCGCTTCGACGGCAACATCCGCCGCCGGGACCTGCAGGCCGATACGCCCTACAACACCTACACCCGCGACGGCCTGCCGCCCACGCCCATCGCGATGCCCGGGGCCGCGGCGATCCGCGCCGCCACGCGGCCCGCCGACGGCGACGAGCTGTATTTCGTGGCCATTGGTGATGGCAGCGGCGCCCACGTGTTCTCGCGCACGTATTCCGAGCACCAGAGCGCGGTGCGCGAGTACGTGCGGCGCTACCGGCAGCGCTTTGGCCAGGGGGCGCGTGGGGAATGAGCGCGCTGCCGATGCATCCGCGCTTCGTCAGCCTGGAAGGCGGCGAAGGCGCCGGCAAGACCACCGTGCTTGGCGCCTTGCGCCGGGAGCTGGCCGCCACCGGTGACGAGGTGGTGGTGACGCGTGAACCGGGCGGCACCCCGCTGGCCGAAAGCATCCGCGGCCTGCTGCTCGATCCCGCCCACGAACCGGCGGCGCCGGAAACCGAGCTGCTGCTGATGTTCGCCGCGCGCGCCCAGCATGTGCGCGAGACCGTGCGTCCCGCGCTCGCGCGCGGCGCCTGGGTGCTGTGCGACCGCTTCACCGATTCGAGCTACGCCTACCAGGGCGGGGGCCGCGGGCTGGACATGGCGCTGATCCAGACCCTGGAGCGTGCCGTCGTCGGGCTCCGGCCCGGGTTGACCATCCTGCTGGACCTGGACGTGGCCACCGGCCGCGAGCGCACGCGCGGCCGCGACCTGGTGCCCGATCGCATCGAGCGCGAACGCGACGGCTTCTTCGAACGGGTGCGGGCGACCTTCCGCGAACGCGCGGCCGCCGAGCCGGGTCGTTTCCGGACGATCGATGCCTCGCAGCCGGCCGATGCGGTGGCGGCTGCCGCCCTGGGGGCCCTGCGCCAATGGCGGGACGCGCGATGAGTGCCATGCCCACGCTGTCGGCCCCCTGGCAGGAGCGCATGTATGCGCAGGCGGTGCAGGCGCTGGAATCCGGGCGCATGGGCCATGCGCTGCTGCTCTCCGGCCCGGAGCGGCTGGGCAAGCGCGCCGTGGCCGAGCGCCTGGCGCAATACCTGTTATGCAGATCCCCGTCCTCGGGCCAGCCTTGCGGCAGCTGCCGTTCCTGCGAGCTCTACGTGGCGCGCTCGCAGCGCGATCCGCTTGAACTCCGGCCCGACGGCAGCCCGGCCCATCCCGGTGGGCATCCGATGCACCCGGACGCGGTATTCGTGGGTTACGCCTGGCGCATGACCCCGTCGCCGCCGCGCCAGATGACCCAGATCGGCGTTGACCAGGTGCGCGAGCTCTCCGAGCGGCTGGGCAAGTCCGCACAGTACGGCGGCGCCAAGGTCGCAATCATCGACCCGGCCGAGGCCATGAACGAAAGCGCCTGCAACGCGCTCCTCAAGACCCTGGAGGAGCCGCAGCCGGGCCGCTACATGTGGCTGGTGGCGGCCAGCCCGATGCGCCTGCCGGCGACGATCCGCAGCCGTTGCCAGCGGCTGGAATTCCGGCTGCCCGCGCGTGACGAAGCGCTGGCGTGGCTGGGCGGGCAGGGCCATGACCCGGGGGCGGCCGGCGAGGCCCTGGATGCAGCGCGCGGGCATCCCGGCCTGGCTGCGGCGTGGCTGCGCGATGGCGGAATGGAGCTGCGGCAGGAGGTGGCCGCGGACCTGGGCGCGCTGGCGCGCGGCGAGCTCGCTCCATCCGAGGCCGCGCGGCGCTGGACTGCCGACGGCGCCCGGGCTTCAGAGCGCCTGGCCCATGCGGCGGACCTGGCCGCAGCCAGGGCCGCAGGCTTGACCGACCCGGGGCGAACCCGCAGGCTTGCCGGGTGGTTTGACGAGGCCAACCGCACCCGCGACCTGCTGCGCACTACGGTGCGCGCCGATCTCGCGGTGGCCGGGCTGCTCCTGCGCTGGCGCGAGCTGGCCGGGGCGGGGCGCTGAACCACACGACGAGGAGGACGCAGGACATGGGGGCAACCGGACCGGGCGCGAGACAGGGGATCCTGTCGCTGGCGGTGAAGGACAAGGCGGCGCTCTACAACGCCTACATGCCGTATCTCAAGCACGGCGGCATCTTCGTGCCCACGCCCAAGCGCTACTTCCTGGGCGACGAGGTCTTCCTGCTGCTCACCTTGCCCGAGACCAAGGATCGCCTGCCGGTGGCCGGCAAGGTGGTGTGGGTCACGCCCGTGGGCGCGCAGGGCAACCGCACCGCCGGCGTGGGCGTGCAGTTCGCCGACACCAACGAGGGCGAAACCGTGAAGGGCAGGATCGAGACCCTGCTGGCCGGCACCCTCAATTCGGACAAGCCGACCCACACGATGTAGCGCTGGGCCCGCACTTGCGGGCCATCACTGCTGCCGGGTCAGCGCAGCGCCGGATGGTCCCAGCCCGGGCGCGGGGCGAAGCGCTCGCCGTACTTGCCCTGCAGCGCCTTCAGCCTGTCGAGCAGCTTGTCGGCGCCGGTGTCGCGGATGTGCTGGATCGGGCCGCCGCGGAACGGCGCGAACCCGGTGCCGAAGATCACGCCCGCATCCAGCAGGTCGGCGTCGTCCACCACGCCCTCGGCCAGCGCCGCGACGGCCTCGTTGAGCAGGGCCAGCACCAGCCGGTCCTCAAGGTCGTCGGGAGCCACGTAGTCCTTGGGCAGTTCCGGCTTCTTCGGCTTGCCGTCCTCCCAGGCATACAGGCCCTGGCCGTCCTTCTTGCCGCGCTTGCCCTGTTCGGGCGGCTCGGCGAGGGCGGCCGGGATCTCCAGGCCCAGGAACGGCGCGAGCTCGCCGGCCACGCCCGCGGCCACGTCCAGGCCCACGGTGTCGATCAGCTCGATCGGCCCCATCGGCATGCCGAACTTCACCGCTGCGCGGTCGATCGCAGGCCCCGGGATGCCCTCCGCATACGCGGTCGCCGCTTCCAGCATGTACGGGAACAGGAGCCGGTTGACCAGGAAGCCGGGCGTGCCCGCCACCGGCACCGGCAGCTTGCCGATCGCACGGCAGAAGCCGGCCAGCCGCTCCTGGGTTTCAGGCGCCATGGCGTCGTGGCGGACAATCTCCACCAGCGGCATCAGCGCCACCGGATTGAAGTAGTGCAGGCCAGCGAAGCGCGCCGGGCGCTGGAGGCCGCTCGCGAGCGTGTCCAGCGGGATCGATGAGGTATTGGTGGCCAGCAGTGCGTCCGCGCCCAGGTCCGGCTCCACCTGCGCATACAGGCCGCGCTTGGCATCCGCGTCCTCGATGATCGCCTCGATCACCAGGTCGGCCGTGGCCACCGCCTTGCCTTCCAGGTCGCCCCTGAGGCGCGCCGCGACCTCCGGGCGTTTGGATTCGTCCTTGACCTTCTTCGCAAACAGGGCCTGGGCGCGCTCGAGCGCCTGGTCGATGTAGGACTGCTCGCGGTCCTGCACGGTGACCTCGAAACCCCTGTAGGCCGCCCAGGCGGCGATGTCGCCGCCCATCACCCCGGCACCCACCACGTGCACCCTGCCGATGCCATGGTCGTGCCCGCCCAGGGACTTCAGGCGCTCCTGCAAAAAGTACACGCGGGTCAGGTTGCGCGCGGTTGGCGTGCCCGCCAGCTTGACGACCGAGCGGCGCTCGGCGTCCAGGCGTGATTGCAGGCCACCGCCACTGCGGCGCCAGGTCTCGATCAGCAGGTAAGGTGCGGGGTAATGGTCCTTGCGCGCCTTGCGGGCCACCTGCTTGACCAGCACGGGCGCCAGCACCTGCCGTACCGGCCAGATGTTGGTGGCCCAGCCCAGGAAGCGCTGCTTGAACGGACGCGTGGCGCCCTTGAGCGCAAGCGCCGCCGCCGCATCCTCCAGCAGCGCCGGCTCGGCCACCTTGTCCACCAGGCCGATGTTGCGCGCGGCCTTCGCTGACAGGGCGCGGCCGGTAAGCATCATGTCGAACGCGGCCGGCGCGCCGACCAGGCGCGGCAGCCGCACGCTCCCGCCCCAGCCCGGATAGATCCCGAGTTTCACCTCGGGCAGGCCGATGCGGGTGGACTCGTCGCTGCTGGCCACGCGCCAATCGCAGGCCAGCGCGATCTCGGTGCCGCCGCCCATGCAGAACCCGTGGATCGCGGCCACGGTGGGGCAGGGCAGGTCCGCCAGGCGCTGGAACACCTGCTGGCCGCGACGGATGGAATCGCCGATCGTGCCCTTGGCGTCGAACTCGCGGAATTCGCGGATGTCCGCCCCGGCGATGAAGCCTTTCTGCTTGGCCGAGCGCAGCACCAGGGCCCGGGGCGGATCGAGCGCCAGCCGCTCGAGCATGCCGTCCAGCTCGATCAGCACGTCCTGGGAGAACGTGTTGACGGACTCGCCCTGGCGATCGAACGCCAGGACCAGCACGCCGTCCTCGCGCAGGTCGGCTTTCCAGTGGCTGAAGCGCAGTCCGTCGAGGCCTGCAATCATGCGACACCATCCGTTAGGGTACGGGAAGCCGCCTATCATCCAGAGGTCGTTCGTCCTGCGTCAAATCCCGCGCATGGCCTCCGCGGCGGCGGCCGGGGCTTGCCGGGAGCCGGTCCCGCCCCCAGATCCGGGTATCGACGCGCACGAAAGGAGCCCGGCCCGTGGCCGACAACGACCCGCAGCAGCTGGACAACGAACTGGTCAAGCGCGTGCAGCGCGGCGACGACGCCGCGTTCGACCTGCTGGTGCGCAAGTACCAGCACCGCATCGCGGCGCTGATCGGGCGCTACGTCAATGACTGGAGCGAGTGCCAGGACATTGCCCAGGAAACATTCATCCGCGCCTACCGCGCGATCGGGAACTTCCGCGGGGACGCCCAGTTCTATACCTGGCTGCACCGGATCGCGGTCAACACCGCCAAGAACCACCTGGTGGCGATGGGCCGGCGTCCGCCGGGCGCGGACATCGATGTCGCCGATGCCGAGCAGTTCGACTCGGGCATCCGCCTGCGCGACACCGACACCCCGGAGCGGGAAATGATGCGCCGGCAGATGGAACAAACGGTGCTGCGCGCGGTCGAAGGATTGCCCGAGGAGCTGCGGGTCGCGATCACCCTGCGGGAGGTCGACGGCCTGAGCTACGAGGAGATTGCCCAACGGATGGATTGCCCGGTCGGAACGGTGCGCTCGCGCATCTTCCGCGCCCGCGAGGCGATCGACCAGGAACTCAAGCCCCTGATGGATGGGGAAACAAGCGCGGAGCGTGCGACCCGATGATGCAGAGCGAAGACAGCGACAACCTCCAGATCGTGCCCGACCCGGACAAGCTCGAGCGGTACCACCGCCAGCAGCTCTCGGCGATGCTCGATGGCGAGCTGTCGCCGGACCAGGCGCGCTTCATGCTGCGCCGCCTGCAGCACGACACCGACCTGGCCGGCTGCTGGGAGCGCTGGCAGGTCTGCGGCGACGTGCTGCGCGGCCACCACCATGCGCTGCTGCCGCCGGATTTCGCCGGGCGCGTGTCCGCCGCCATCGCCGGCGACCGGTCCCCCGTGCAGGCGCGCGCGCGCAACGGCGCGCCGCGGCTGCTGCGCTGGGGCGGTGGCGCCGCTCTCGCGGCATCGGTGGCCATGGCCGCGCTGCTGGTTGGACGCCAGGGCACGGTGGAGCCCGGCCAGGTGCCGCCCCAGGCCCTGCCTGCGCTGGCGGCAGGAGGCCAGGCGGCGGTCCCGGAGGCCGCAGTTCCCGTCCCGGTCGAACCCGCGCCCGAGACCACGCCGGCCGCGCCGGCCGTGACCGCGCTGGCGGCCGCGGATGCGACGCGCCGGATTTCCCGGGCGCGCGCCGCCACCCGGGCCGCTGTGCCTGCCGATGGCGCGCGTGCCTCCAGTCAAAGCCCAGCTGCGCCGCAGCTGGTGGCGGTGACCGCCGATGCGCCGGCAGTCGTGGCCGACGCCGCGCCTGCCATGGAACGGGCGGTGGCCGACGCTGCGCCGGCGTTGGCGCCCCCAGCCGGTGAGGGCATCGGGTCCGATCCCTTCCGGGCCCTGCCCATGACCGTGGCCAGCCGGCCCTGGCCGCGCGCGGCCGCAGGCGCCGGGGAGCGCTACAGCGTCGGCTTTGGCGGCGCGTTCCAGGAGCCGCCAGCGTGGGCGAAACCCCTGGGCCCGATGCGCCCGGGCGCCCTTGAGCTGTTTGGGCTGCCCGGCAGCCCGGCGCCGCGCCTGACCGGCGCCACCGCCATCGGCGCCCGCCCGGTGCCCGTCCAGGGCCCGGATGCGCCGGCCGCGGCGGCCGACCCGCGCTGATCACACGGCGGGCCACCGCCCGCCCCACATACTCACCAGGATTGGACTGTCGAGGATTGCACGCTGATGAAAGCACCCATTCCCGCCCTTGCACTCGTGTTGGTTACCGCCGCGGCCACCGCTGCGGTGATGCTGCCTTCTGCCACCGCCGAGCCTGCGCCGCAGCAGGCCACCACCGCGCCCGCCACCGCCGCGCCGGCGCCGGAGCTGGTGACGGGGCTGCCCGACTTCACCCGGCTGGTTGAACAGGTCGGCCCCGGGGTGGTGAGCATCGAGGCGGTGATCACCATGCGCACCGCCCAGCGCGGGCCGCGCTCGGCGCCGCCGGAGGAGATGTTCCCCGAGATCTTCCGGCGCTTCTTCGGCCCGGGGTTTCCGTTCGGGGGCCAGCCTGGCGACCCGGGCGCACCGGTGCCGCGCGGCATGTCCATGGGCACGGGGTTTTTGATCAGCGAGGACGGCTACCTGCTCACCAACCACCACGTGGTGGCCAACGCCGAGGAGGTGCGGGTGCGGCTGCATGACCACCGCCAGTTCGAGGCGGAGGTGGTGGGCAGCGACGAGCAGTCCGACGTTGCCGTGCTCAAGATCGAGGCCGACGACCTGACCGTGCTGCGGCCGGGCGATGCCAGCGACGTGCGCCCCGGGCAGTGGGCGGTGGCGATCGGGTCGCCCTTTGGCCTGGAGCAGTCGGTGACGGCGGGCATCGTCAGCGCCGTGGGGCGTGCCAACCGTTACTCGCCGCAGCAGCAGTACGTGCCCTTCATCCAGACCGACGTGGCCATCAACCGCGGCAATTCCGGCGGCCCGCTGCTCAACACGCGCGGCGAGGTGATCGGGATCAACTCCCAGATCTTCAGCAACAGCGGTGGCTACCAGGGCGTGAGCTTCGCGATCCCCATCGACATCGCCATGAACGTGGCCGAGCAGATCAAGGACACCGGCAGCGTGCAGCGCGGCCTGATCGGCGTCACCGTCGGCGCGGTCACGCGCGAGATCATGGCCGGTTTCGATCTGCCGGACACGCGCGGAGCGCTGGTCAACGGCATCCAGCCGGGCAGCCCCGCCGAGGATGCCGGCATCGAGATCGGCGACGTCATCCGCGCGGTGGACGGCACCCCCATCGTGCGCGCCAGCGACCTCCCGCCGATCGTGGGCAACATGGCCCCGGGCACCCGCGTGCAGCTCGAGGTGTTCCGCGAAGGCCGCACCCGCAACTTCACCGTCACCCTGGCGAGCCTGGACAGCGCCACTGGGGCCAGCCAGCCCGCGCGCCCGGGCGCGGGCCGCGACCGGGGGGCCGCCCAGGCACAGTCCAGCAACCCGCTCGGGCTGTCCGCGCAGGACCTGACCGATGCCCAGCGCCGGCAGGCCGGCCTGCCGGACGGGGAGGGCGTGCGCATCACCGCCGTCGACGGCCAGGCGGCCCGCAACGCGGGCATCTTCCCGGGCGACGTGATCTCACGCGTGGGGCGCTCGGTGGTGGGCAGCGCCGCAGACCTTGACCGCCTGCTGCGGGACGTCAAGCCGGGCCAGACGGTGATGCTGCTGCGCCATCGCGGCGGCGCCACCGAGTTCGTCGCGGTGACCCTCGAAGCCAACGACTGAGCGTTCCCGGGCCGCGCCCGGCGGCCGCTTGCGGCAGCGCCCGTCCCGCGGGGCGGGCGCTGCGCTGTGCGATAATGCCGCGTTTTCCTGCCACGATGCGATAGCGACGCCGCCCCATGAGCGACCCGATGCGGAACATCCGCAACTTTTCCATCATTGCCCACGTCGACCACGGCAAGTCGACCCTGGCCGACCGCATCATCCAGATGTGCGGCGGGCTCACCGAGCGTGAGATGGAAGCCCAGGTGCTGGACAACAACCCCATCGAGCGCGAGCGGGGCATCACCATCAAGTCGCACTCGGTGTCGGTCCAGTACAAGGCGCTGGACGGCGAGACCTACCACCTCAACTTCATCGACACCCCCGGCCACGTCGACTTCAGCTACGAGGTCAGCCGCTCGCTGGCCGCCTGCGAGGGCGCGCTGCTGGTGGTGGACGCCGCCCAGGGCGTGGAGGCGCAGTCGGTGGCCAACTGCTACACCGCGGTGGAGCAGGGCCTTGAAGTGGTGCCGGTGCTGAACAAGATCGACCTGCCCACCGCCGACGTGGATCGGGTGAAGGAAGAGATCGAGGCGGTGATCGGCATCGACGCCTCGGATGCGTTGGCGGTAAGCGCCAAGACCGGCCTCAACATGCAGGACGTGCTGGAGGCCATCGTCACCCGCATCCCGCCCCCGCAGCGCGGCGACACCGACAAGCTGCAGGCGCTGATCATCGATTCCTGGTTCGACAACTACCTCGGGGTGGTGTCGCTGGTGCGGGTGGTGCAGGGCGAGATCAAGAGCGGCGACAAGCTGCTGGTGATGTCCACCGGCCGCACCCACCAGGTGGACGGCGTGGGCGTGTTCACGCCCAAGCGCAAGGTCACCGGCAGGCTGGGCGCGGGCGAGGTGGGCTGGGTCACGGCCAGCATCAAGGACGTCCACGGCGCCCCGGTGGGCGACACCCTGACCCTCGCCGGCGATCCGGCGGCCAAGCCGCTGCCGGGCTTCCAGGAAATGCAGCCGCGGGTGTTCGCCGGCCTGTTCCCGGTGGACGCCGACGACTACCCCGACCTGCGCGAGGCGCTGGACAAGCTGCGCCTGAACGATGCCGCCCTGCGCTTCGAGCCGGAGAGTTCGGAGGCCATGGGCTTCGGCTTCCGCTGCGGCTTCCTGGGCATGCTGCACATGGAGATCGTGCAGGAGCGCCTGGAGCGCGAGTACGACCTCAACCTCATCAACACCGCGCCGACGGTGGTGTACGAGGTGGTGCGGACCGATGGCGAGGTCGTGCCGCTCGACAACCCGGCCGACCTGCCGCCGGTGAACCAGATCGAGGAGATCCGCGAGCCGATCATCCGCGCCAACATCCTGACCCCGCCCGACCACGTCGGCAGCGTGATCACGCTGTGCGAGGAGAAGCGCGGCAGCCAGATCGGCATCCAGTACATGGGCAGCCAGGTGCAGGTGAGCTACGAGCTGCCGATGGCCGAGGTGGTGCTGGATTTCTTCGATCGCCTGAAGTCGGTCAGCCGCGGCTATGCGTCGCTGGACTACCATTTCGAGCGCTTCGAGGCCGGCCCGTTCGTGCGCGTGGACATCCTGATCAATGGCGACAAGGTCGACGCCCTGTCGATCATCGTCCACCGCATGCACGCCGACCGGCGCGGGCGCGAGCTGACCGAGAAGATGAAGGACCTGATCCCGCGCCAGCAGTTCGATGTCGCGATCCAGGCCGCGATCGGCTCGCAGATCATCGCCCGCACCACGGTCAAGGCGCTGCGCAAGAACGTGCTGGCCAAGTGCTATGGTGGCGACATTTCGCGCAAGAAGAAGCTTCTTGAAAAGCAGAAGGAAGGCAAGAAGCGGATGAAGCAGGTGGGTCGTGTCGAGATCCCGCAGGAAGCGTTCCTGGCGGTCTTGAACACCGGCAAGGACTAGCAGGCAGCTCAGGCTGGCTCCAAAGGAGCATCGATGAAATGGTTTGAAATCGGACTGGTCGTCCTGACCCTCGCGACCGGGATCATCTGGCTGCTGGACCGCCTTGTATTCGCCAAGCGGCGCGCCGCGCGCGCAGGCCTGCTGGAGGAAAAGGAGCCGGTCGTCGTCGACTACGCCCGGGCGTTTTTCCCGATCCTGGCGGTGGTGCTGGTGCTGCGCAGCTTCGTCGCCGAGCCGTTCCGCATCCCCTCCAGCTCGATGATGCCCACGCTGCTGATCGGCGACTTCATCCTCGTCAACAAGTTCTCCTACGGGCTGCGCCTGCCGATCACCAACAAGAAGGTGGTGTCGATCGGCGAGCCGCAGCGCGGCGACGTGGTGGTGTTCCGGCCGCCGCAGTATCCCGACCAGGACTGGATCAAGCGCGTGATCGGCGTGCCGGGCGACACCGTGCGCTATGAGGACAACACGGTGTACGTCAACGGCGAGCCCTTCCAGTACGTACCGGCCGGCCGCTACGAGGGCCGGGGCCGTGGCCAGGAGATGAGCGGCGCGCTGCTGTTCGACGAGTTGATCCCGGGCCGCGAGCGCGCCCACCAGGTGCTGGAAACCCAGCTTCCCATCCGCGATCCGGCCGAGGGCGAATGGACCGTCCCCGAAGGGCACTATTTCGTGATGGGCGACAACCGCGACAGGAGCGATGACAGCCGCTTCTGGGGTACGCTTCCCGAGAGCCAGCTGCGCGGAAAGGCCTTCCTGGTGTGGATGAACTGGGACGGCAGCGCCGGGGGAGTTGGCTTCGACCGGATCGGCAAGCGCATTCCGTAGCCTGCGTGCGGCGGTGGGATATCCAGGGGAGAAGACAATGAAGCGCAATGAGAGGGGCATGACCCTGCTCGGGTTCGTGATCGTGCTGGCGGTGGTGGGCTTTTTCGCCTACGTGGCCATGCGGCTGTTCCCGATGTACCAGGAGTATTACAGCGTGCGCTCGGCCATGAAGGGGCTCGCGGCGGAGCCGGGCATCGGCACCCAGGATCCGGCCCGCATCCAGGACCTGTTCTTCCGCCGCCTGTACATCAATTACTCCGAGAACGTGAAAAAGGAACACGTGAAGCTGCGCCGGGTCGACAACGGCTGGGAAATGCAGGTGCAGTACGAGGTGCGCAGGCCGCTGGTCGGCAACCTCGACGTGGTCGGCAAGTTCGATTCAACCCAGATGCTCACGCGTGCCGGCGACATCAACTGAATCCTTCGGCCACAGCTTTGCCGACCCGGGCCTGCTGGCCCGGGCGCTGACCCATCGCAGCGCCGGGGCGCCGCATAACGAACGCTTGGAGTTCCTCGGCGACGCCCTGCTGGGGATGATCGTCGCCGAGGTGCTGTTCCAGCGCTGGCCGCGCGCCGACGAGGGCGCCCTGACCCGCGCGCGCGCCGAGCTGGTGCGCGAATCCACGCTCGCACGCATTGCCCGGCGCCTGGACCTGGGCCCGCGGCTCAAGCTCGGCCCGGGCGAAATGAAGTCCGGCGGCCACCGCCGCGACTCCATCCTCGCCGACGCCCTGGAGGCGATCATCGCCGCCGTCTACCTCGACGCCGGCCCTGACGCCTGCCGCAGTGTCGTGCTGGCCTGGTTCGAGCCGGAGCTCGACCAGCTGGTGGTCGGCAAGGTGGAGAAGGACCCCAAGACCCGCCTCCAGGAGTGGCTCCAGGCCCGCCAGCACCCGCTGCCCTCCTATGAACTGCTGGGCGAATCCGGCTCCGACCACGACAAGACCTTCCAGGTGCGCTGCGTCCTCTCGGTGCCCGAAGTCTCCGCCGAAGGCGAGGGCAGCTCACGGCGCGGCGCCGAGCAGCAGGCCGCCGAGGCCGTCCTCGGCCTGCTCCAGGCCTGACCGCCGCCCGGTCGCTTGCCCCTGCCGCGCTCATGCGCGCCCCGGGCGCCTACAATGGCGACATGACTCAAACCACCCCCCATCGCGCCGGCCACGTCGCCGTCCTCGGCCGCCCCAACGTCGGCAAATCGACCCTGGTCAATGCCCTCGTCGGGGCCAAGGTCAGCATTGTCTCCAACCGCCCGCAGACAACCCGGCACCGCCTGCTGGGCATCGCGAGCTTCCCGGCCGGCCAGCTGGTCCTCGTTGATACCCCCGGCCTGCACCGCGACCACGGCAAGTCCAGTGCCACCGCGATGCACCGGTGGATGAACCGCTCTGCCCGCGGGGCCCTGGAAGGGGTGGACGCCGCCATGCTCGTCGTCCACGCCGGGCGCTGGGAAGACGAGGACACGGCCGCCTACGAGGTCCTGGCACAGGCCGGCGTGCCGGTCGTGCTCGTCGTCAACCAGGTCGACCGCATCCAGGACAAGGCCACGCTGCTGCCGTATCTCGCCCAGGTCAGCGAGGGCCGGAATTTCGCCAGCGTGCACCCGGTCTCGGCGCTCAAGCGCAAGGGCCTGGACGGCTTGGTGGAGGATGTGCTGAAGCTCCTGCCGGAGCAGGATCCGCTGTACGGCGAGGACGAGATCACCGACCGCAGCCAGCGCTTCCTCGCCGCGGAGCTGGTCCGCGAACAGCTCATGCGCCAGCTGGGCGCCGAACTCCCGTATGCGACCACGGTGGAGATCGAGTCCTTTGCCGAGGAGCCCTCGCCACGCGGGGGCTCGCTGCTGCGGATCGGGGCCGTGGTCTGGGTGGAGCGGGAAGGGCAGAAGGCCATCGTCATCGGCAAGGGCGGGGCCCGGCTTCGCGAGATCGGCACCAAGGCGCGCGGGCAGATGGAGAAGCTCTTTGGAGCCAAGGTGTTCCTGCAGACGTGGGTGCGCGTGCGCGAGGGCTGGTCGGACGACGAGGCGGCGCTGCGCGCGTTCGGCTACGAGGACCGCTGATTGCGCTACCACGCCGAGCCCGCGTTCGTCCTGCATGCGCGGCGCTGGCGGGAAACCAGCCTGCTGGTGGAAGTGCTGACGCAGAACCATGGCCGGATCGGCCTGGTGGCCCGCGGCGTGACCGGGCCCAGGCGCCACGCCCTGCGGGCCGCGCTGCAGCCGCTGCAGCACATCCGGCTGGAGGCCGTGCAGCGCGGGGAGCTGGCCTGGCTGGACGGCGCCGAACAGATCGACAGTGCGCCGGTCCTGGCCGGTGAGGCCACCCTGGCCGGCTTCTACCTGGGTGAACTGCTGCTGCGCCTGGTGCCGCGGCAGGATCCGCAGCCGGGGCTGTACGCGCTGTACCGGCGCACGCGCGATCGGCTGCGCGCTGGGGAACCCCTGGCCTGGACGCTGCGCCGGTTCGAGCGCGACCTGCTGGAGGCGCTTGGCGTCGGTTTCGACTTCGGCGTGGACGGCGCCGGCGAGCCGTTGGATCCGGCGGCGCGCTACCGCATCGAGCCCGACCACGGCCCACGCCGCGTGCGCGAGCTGCGTCCCGGGGAGCGGGGCGGTGATGCGACCGGCCGGGGCCTGCTGGCGCTCGCGGCCGATACCACCCCGGAGCCGGAAGACCTGCCCGGCCTGCGCCGCGCGCTGCGTGAGGCGCTCAGCCACCAGCTGGGCGGGCGCGGGCTGAAGTCCTGGGAGCTGATGGGCGAGCTGGGCCGGTTCACCCGGCGCTGAGCGGTTGGCGCCTAGCCCGCGGTGGCGTTGGCCGCGTCGACGAAGTCCTTCAGCCGCGCCGCGCTGCCCGGGTCGTCGCGCAGCGCGCGGCCCGCGGCGTCCAGGCGCGCTGCGCCGACGAAGCCGCAGCTCGCCCGCAGCCGGTGCAGCCCCTCGCGCACGCCGGCCTCGTCGCCGTAGCTGGCCGCAGCGACGATGTGATCGCGCGCGGCCGGCAGTTCGGCCAGGAACAACTGGCGCAGGGCGTGGACGTTGTCACGGTTGCCGGCCAGGGCCGCGGCGGCGGCGCCGTCGTCCCATACCGGGGTATCACCGATCGGGTAGTGGGCCGCCTCCTCGGCCACCGGCTGCGCCGGCGCCCGCTCCAGCGCCGCCTGGACCGCGGCCAGCCATGCCGCTGCCGGGAGCGGCTTGATCACCACCGCGTCGAAGCCGTCGTCCAGCAGGCGCGCGCGCTCCTCCTCGCCCACGGCGGCCGTATGCACGATGGCAGGCGTGGAAAGACCCTCGCTGCGCAGCGCCGCCAGCAGCGCGCTGCCGGTGCCATCGGGAAGGTTGGAGTCAAACAGCCACAGCGCGTGACCACCGCGCGCAGCGACTTCCCGGCCCTGGGCGATGTTCTCCGCCAGATCCACCTCGACCGCCAGGTCCGCGAGCGCCGCCGCGAGGAACATGCGGCTGGTGGGCTCGTCCTCCAGTAACAACAGCCTTGGCTTCATTGCCTGCTCCCGTTCCCTCGGTATGCTCGCGGCATCGTGCGTTTCATCCTACTACTGATGGTCGTGCTCCCGGCACTGGGGCTGCCTGGCCAGGCGCTGGCGCGCGTTGCACAGGCGCGCATCGACCGGGTCGACAGCCCGGTGGCCGTGCTGCACCAGGTCCGGGTGCGGCTGGAGTGGGTGCCCGGTGCGCCGCATGGGGACCTGCTGGTTGCCGCATCGCGCGCCCACGCTCCGGACCTGGGTTACAGCTTCGAGGATCTGGTGTGGACCTGCCCGCTGCGGCGCCCGGCGGAGGGTGAAACCTGGCACTGCCGCGGCGAGCTGCGGGCCGGCGGCGCCGCGCCGATGCGGCTGGCGGTGCAGCTTGGACCGGAGACGATGGGTGCCACGCTGGAGCAGGATGGGGCCCGGCTTGGCCTGCATCAGCCGTCGGCGGAGCCCGGGATCACCCACATCGATCTGGCGCGGGTGCCGCTGGCCTGGGCCCAGGCGCTGGTGGCGCAGGCGTGGCCCGCCGCGCGGCTGGGCGCGGGCACGATCGATGGCCAGCTGGCGCTGCGTTCGGGCACCGATGCCCCGTTGGCCGTGGATGCCTCGTTTTCACTCGCCAACGCCGCGTTTGAAACCGTGGATGCAAGC
The DNA here is from genome assembly GCF_001717465.1 of Luteimonas sp. JM171. Lineage (NCBI taxonomy): Bacteria > Pseudomonadati > Pseudomonadota > Gammaproteobacteria > Lysobacterales > Lysobacteraceae > Luteimonas > Luteimonas sp. JM171. The sequence goes on from NZ_CP017074.1 coordinate 2,112,234, forward strand.
GCGGCCGGGGAGGCGCTGGACATCGAAGCGCAAGTGCGGTTCCGCCAGCCTGGCGGCACCGCGATGGTGGCGGTGGACGGCACGGTGGAGGCTGGCGCGCTGCTATTCGGCAATGCCTTCGTGGATCTTGCCGATGCCCGGGTCGCGTTGGCCGTGGACGCGATGCGCGATGGTCCTGACGCGCCGTGGCACCTGCCCCGCTTCGAGTGGCACGACGGGCCGGCGTTGACCGCCCAGGGGTCCGCTGCGATGTCCGCGGGCGGTGGCATTGATGAGCTGCACATCGAACTGGCCAGTGACGACGCCTCGCTGCTGCCGGCGCGCTACCTGTCCGGCTGGCTGTCGGTGGCGGGCATGCGGGATCTGCGCATGCGCGGGGGGCTGGATGGCCGCCTGGCAGTGAGTGGCGGCGCGGTCCGGGACGGCCGGCTGCGGCTGCGCGACCTGGACCTGCACGGGCAGGATGACCGGTTCCGGTTCGCAGGGCTGGATGGGGAAGTGCTGCTGGCCTCGGCGCAGCCCGCCGAGAGCGCGTTCGGCTGGCGCCAGGCCGCCGTGGGCGGGATCGAGTTCGGGCCGGCGCGCCTGCCGCTGCGCAGCGCCGCAGGCGAGCTGAGATTGCGCGAGCCGGTTGCGGTGGACGTCCTGGGCGGTCGGCTGCTGTTTGACGAGGCCTCCGTGCGACTGCCCGCCGATGGCCTGGGGCTGGGCATGGAGCTGGGCCTGTCGGTGGATGGCGTGCAGGTGGAACAGCTCTCCCAGGCGTTCGGCTGGCCCCGGTTCGGCGGCACGCTCAGCGGCAGGATCCCCGCGGCGCGCTACGCCGACGAGCGGCTGGTGCTGGAGGGCGGGCTGTCGATGCAGGTGTTCGATGGCCGGGTGGACGTCGGCTCGCTGTCGATGGACCGCCCCTTCGGGGTGCTGCCAACACTGTCGGCCGATCTGGAGATCCATGAGCTGGATCTCTATGCGATCACCGGGGTGTTCGGTTTCGGCGACGTCACGGGGCGCCTGTCGGGAAGCATCGATGGGCTCCGCCTGGTGGACTGGCGCCTGTCGTCGTTTGATGCCCAGTTGGCGACGGTGCCGCGCAGGGGCGTGCGTCAGCGGATCAGCCAGCGCGCCGTCCAGAACATCTCCAGCGTGGGCGAGGGCATGTACATCGGGGGGCTGCAGGGCTGGCTGATCGGGTTCTTCGATGATTTCGGCTATTCGCGGATCGGGCTCTCCTGCCGGCTGGCCAACGAGGTGTGCCGGATGGGCGGCCTGCGTTCAGTGGGCAACGCCTTTACTATTGTCGAAGGCGCCGGTATCCCGCACCTGCGGGTGATCGGCCACAACCGCAACGTGGACTGGCCGACCCTGGTGGAGCGGATCGGCGCGGCGATCGGCGGCGAGGTGGCCCCGGTGGTGGATTGAACCGGCGGCCCCGGCCGCCCGAGGAAGAGGACGCAGGCGGATGATGAAGCGCTGGCTTGGACCGATGTTCGCGGCGATGGTGCTGCTGACGGCGTGCGTGACGATCAACGTGCATTTCCCGGCGGTGGAGGCGCGGGAGGCGGCGCGCGAGTTCGTTGACGATGTGATCGGCCGGCCGGCGGATGCCGATGCGCCAGCCGATGACCTGTTCGATGGCGGTGGGATGGCGCTGGCGCCGGCGCAGGCCCGCTTTAATGCGTGGGCGCTGCTGGGCATCGGGACGGCGCATGCGCAGAGTCCGGACATCACGGTGAGCACGCCGGCGATCGACGGGATCCGGGCGCGGATGCGGGAGCGGTTCCGAGGGACGCTGCGGCCGCATTTCGACAGCGGGGCGCTGGGGTTCGGGCGCGACGGGTCGGTGCAGGTGCGTGATGCGGGGGCGATCCCGCTGTCGGCGCGGGTGGCGGTGAACCAGGCGGTGGCCGAGCAGAACCGGGATGCGCGGGCGGTGTACCGGGAGATCGCGGTGGCGAACGGGAATCCGCAGTGGGAGGGACGCATTGCGGAGGTGTTTGCGCGGCAGTGGATCGAGCGGTCGAAGTCGGGGTGGTGGTACCAGGATTCTTCGGGAAGCTGGCGGCAGAAGTAGCTCGGTGACGAGCGCCTGGATCTTGTGACTGATGACGCGGTGACCTGACGGGCCCCGCCGCGGCCGGGAGGCCTTTTCGCTTCATGTCCCCCGGCCTTCGCTGCGCTGCGGCCTCCTCCTTTACTTACGCGAAACGGCCTCCCGGCCGCGGCGGGGCTCGGCTCCGGGTGGAATGTTGGGCGCTGTGCGGCGATGTGAGAGGTGGGCCATGTCCCCGATGCTCGGATGGGGGGGTGGCGTGCCAAGGGTGAGACAATGGGCGGCCGTCGATCCTGTGGTTGTGCCCGTGGCCCGTTTGAACCAGACGCCTTTTGAAGTTTCGATCACCGACCTTGCCCGCGATGGTCGCGGTGCGGGGCGGCTTGAGAGTGGGAAGACGGTGTTCGTGTGGGGGGCGCTGCCGGGGGAACGGGTGGTGGCGCGGCGGACGCGGCGGTCGCGGGATTTCGACCAGGCGGTGACGCTGGAGGTGCTGGAGGCGTCGCCGGACCGGGTGGCGCCGCGGTGCCCGCATTACGGGGGCTGCGGGGGGTGCGTGCTGCAGCATCTGGATCCGGGCAGTCAGATTGCGGCGAAGCAGGAGACGCTGCTTGGGCTGCTGCGCGAGGCGGGTGGGCTGGAGCCAGCGGAGGTGCTGGCGCCGCTGGTGGATGCGGCCTGGGGCTACCGGCGCAAGGGGCGGCTGTCGGTGCGCTGGGTGGCGAAGAAGGGGCGTACGCTGGTGGGATTCCGGGAGCCGGATCCGCGGTTCGTGGCGGATCTTTCCGAGTGCCATACGGTGGTGCCGGAGATCGGGTCTCGGATCGGTGCGCTGGCGGAGCTGGTGGACGGGCTGGAGGCGCGGGCGGTGATCCCGCAGATCGAGTTCATTGCCGGTGACGAGGCCGTGGCACTGGTGATCCGGCACCTGGAGCCGCTGGTGGAGGCGGACCGGGAGAAGCTGGTTGCGTTCTCCATGGCGCACGGGCTGGCGATCTTCCTGCAGCCGGGCGGTCTTGATTCGGTGCATCCGCTGTGGCCGAAGGAGCCGCCGCGGCTGTCGCTGCGGCTGGCGCCGTGGGACGTGGAGCTGGATTTCCAGCCGATGGATTTCATCCAGGTCAACGCGGGGCTCAACGAAAAGATGATCGCGCGGGCGCTGGAACTGCTGGAAGCTGGCCCGGGCGACAGGGTGCTGGACCTGTTCTGCGGGCTGGGCAATTTCACCCTGCCGCTGGCGCGCACGGTGCGCGAGGTGGTGGGCGTGGAGGGGGATCCGGGGCTGGTGGAGCGGGCGCGCGAAAATGCGCGCCGCAACGGGATCGGCAACGCGCACTTCCATGCCGCGGACCTCACCCTGGACCAGCGCCAGGCGCCGTGGATGGCGCAGGGTTTCCACAAGCTGCTGCTGGATCCTCCGCGCTCGGGGGCGCTTGAGGTGCTGCAGCAGCTGCCGCTCGGGCAGTTCCGGAAGATCGTCTATGTGAGTTGCAATCCGGTGTCGCTCGCGCGCGATGCGGAATACCTGGTCAACCAGCGTGGGTGGAAGCTGCGCAGCGCGGGGGTGATGGACATGTTCCCGCACACCGCGCACGTGGAGTCGATCGCACTGTTCGAGCCGGCCCGGGGAGAACGCGATGGCGACTGAGATCGAGCGGAAGTTCCTGGTCCGGGGTGACGGCTGGCGGGCCGCCGCGGAGCGCTCGGAGCCCATGGCGCAGGGATACCTCAACCGGATCGACGGGCTGGTGGGCGCGGACCGGGCCAGCGTGCGGGTGCGCCTGGAGGGGCCGCGGGCGGCGCTGAACATCAAGTCCTGCGAGCCGGGGCGCAGCCGCCAGGAGTTCGATTATCCGCTGCCGGTGGAGGATGCGCGCGCGCTGCTGGAGCTTTGCACCGGCGGCAGGGTGGAGAAGCGGCGCCATTACGTCCGCCATGGCGCGCACCTGTGGGAAGTGGACGAGTTCGAGGGCGCCAACGCCGGACTGGTGGTGGCGGAAGTGGAGCTGTCCGCGCTGGAGGAGGACTTCGAGCGGCCCCAATGGCTGGGCCCGGAGGTCACCGACTTTCAGCGCTATTACAACATCGCCCTGTCGGCGCGGCCCTTTTGCGAATGGAGCGAGGCCGAGCGCCGGGGCCCGGATGGAGGGGAAGGCGATGCGCGTTGACCTGTGGTCCGACCTGGTCTGCCCGTTCTGTTGGATCGGCATCACCAATTTCAGGCGCGGGCTGGAGGAGCTCGGCGACGCTGCGCCGGCGGTGGAGCTTCGCTGGCGGGCGTTCATGCTCGATCCGGAAGCCGACGCCACGCCGGTGCCGCTGGCCGAGGCCTATGCCAACAAATTCGGCGGTGAGCAGCAGGCGCGGGAAATGTTCCAGCGGGTCGAGCAGGCCGGCCGCGCCGCAGGCCTCCCGATCGATTTCAGCCGTGGCCAGGTGCGGGTCTCCACGCTGCCGGCCCACCGCCTGATGTGGCTGGCGCGCGAGCGCGGCGCCGACGTCGACGCGGTCGCCGAAGCACTGTTCAGCGCCCACTTCGCGCAGGGGCGAAGCCTCGGCGAGGCGGCGACGCTGGTGGATGCCGGTGCCGCCGGCGGGCTCGACCAGGCCGCGGTCGAGGCCCTGCTGGCCGGCAGCGAGGGGACGCAGCCGGTGCAGGCCGACATGGGGCAGGCGCGCCAGCTCGGCATCACCGCCGTGCCGTTCTTCGTGCTCGACGGACGCCTGGCAGTCCGCGGCGCGCAGCCGCCGGAGGTGTTCGCCGGGGCACTGCGGCAGGCCGGCGGGCTGGCGTCCACATGACATCTGCCACAATGCGCGCAGCGATGCCGCCGATGGCATCGATGGAGGATTTTGGATGCTCGTGATCGGCGTTGCCGGCACCGAACTGACCGTTGCCGAGCGCGACTGGCTGCAGCACGATGCGTGCGCGGGCGTGATCCTGTTCACCCGCAATTTCGCCTCGCGCGCGCAGGTGGCCGAGCTGTCCGCGGCGATCCGCGAGGCCGCGCCGCGGCCCCAGCTGGTATGCGTGGACCAGGAGGGCGGCCGCGTCCAGCGCTTCCGCGAGGGGTACAGCGCGCTGCCCTCCCTTGAAGGGTTCGGGCGGCTCTACGACCAGGACCCGGGCGCGGCAATCGAAGGCGCGCGCGAACATGCCTGGCTGATGGCCAGCGAAATCCTGGCGACCGGCATCGACCTGAGCTTCGCCCCGGTGGTGGACCTGGGGCGCGGCAACCTGGCCATCGGAGACCGCGCCTTCCACGCGCGGCCCGAGGTGGTCGCCGAGCTCACGCGCGCCTACGTCGAAGGGATGCACGCGGCCGGAATGGGGGCCACGCTCAAGCATTTCCCGGGGCACGGCTCGGTGCGCGAGGACACCCATTTCGACCATGCGATCGACGACCGGCCGCTGGACGTGATCCAGGGCGAGGACCTGGTGCCGTTTGCCGCCGGCATCGAGGCCGGGGCGGACGCCGTGATGATGGCGCACGTGGTGTATCCGCGCGTGGCGCCGGAGCCGGCCGGCTATTCGCCGCGCTGGATCAACGACATCCTGCGCACGCAGATGGGTTTCCGGGGTGTGGTCTTCTCCGATGACATCGGCATGGCCGCGGCCCACGGCGCTGGCGGCATCAAGGCACGCGTGGACGCGCACCTGGATGCCGGCTGCGACGTGGTGCTGGTATGCCACCCGGAGCTGGTGCCCGAATCGCTCGCGGCCGTGGAAGGAAGGCCGCTGAACACCATGGCGCTCACCGGGCTGATCGGCCGCGGCGGGCTGGGCTGGGACGCGCTGATCGCCGACGCGCGATACCGCGATGCACAAGGGGCGCTGACGTCGCCCGGAAGGGGAATGGCATGACGCCTCGGCTTGAAGACGCGCTTCGCGATGCGGAGATCATCCATGACTGGGACGCGATCGAGGATGCCATCGAGGACATGGCGGACGCGATCGTGGACGACTACGCCGATGACGCGGAGCCGCCGCTGTTCATCACGGTGATGCATGGCGGGCTGCACTTTGCGGCCCAACTGTCCTTTGCCCTGGGCGAGCGTGGCATGGACGTGCAGTTCGAGTACCTGCACGCCACCCGCTACCAGGGCGGCACCACCGGGTCGCGCCTGGCCTGGCTGCACCGGCCGGCCACGCCGCTGCGCGGGCGCAATGTGATCCTCGTGGACGACATCCTGGACGAGGGCCACACCCTGCATGCCGTGCAGCGCTGGTGCGAGGACCAGAACGCGGCCGATGTGCGCATCGCGGTGCTGGCCGAGAAGGTGCATGAGCGGCGCATCGAAGGCGTCGAGGCGGACTACTGCGGGGTCGAGGTGCCGGACCGCTATGTGTTCGGTTTCGGCATGGATTACCACGAGCAGGGCCGCAACCTGCCGGCGATCTACGCGCTCAGGGACTGATTGCGTGGAAGGGGCGGGAATCGACCTGGCGGTGATCGGCGGCACCGGCCTCTACAGGCTGGCCGGGCTGGAGGATCCCGTTGCCCACAGGCCTGACACACCCTATGGCGAGCCCTCCGGGCCGGTGCGGATCGGCCTGCTGCACGGCAGTCGGGTGGCATTCCTTGCCCGTCATGGAGAAAGCCATTCGGTTCCTCCGCACCGCATCAACTACCGGGCCAACCTGGCGGCACTGCAGCAGCTGGGCGCGCGCCGGGTGCTGGCGCTCAACACGGTGGGCGGGATCGGCGACCGGTTCGGCCCGCGCGTATTGGCCTGCCCCGACCAGATCATCGACTACACCTGGGGCCGGATCTCGACGCTGTGCGAGGAGCCGGGCACCGAGGTGTTGCACGTGGACTTCGGCGATCCGTATACGCCGGCGCTGCGCGCGCAGGTGTTGGAAGCGGCGCACGCGGCCGGCGTGGAGATGGTGGACGGCGGCTGCTATGGCGCCACCCAGGGCCCGCGCCTGGAGACCCGGGCCGAGATTGCACGCATGCGCCAGGACGGCTGTGACCTGGTGGGCATGACCGGGATGCCGGAGGCGGCGCTGGCGCGCGAACTGGGGCTGGAGTACGCCTGCATCGCCATCGTTGCCAACTGGGCTGCGGGCTGTGGCGGGGCCGTGGCCCAGATCACCCTGCAGGAGGTGCTGGACAACGTGGAAGTGGCCTCCGCAGCGGTTCCCGCCGTCCTGCGGGAAATGCTCCGGCAATAAGAACGTTGCAAGTTGGCAACATTGCTTTGCATACTCGGCATGCGTGTGCTGCGGAAACGCGCACGCGCATTCGTATCCAGACGAGGTGGAAGTTCATGCAATACGGCACAGTGAAGTGGTTCAACGACGCGAAGGGATTCGGCTTCATCGCACCCGAAGATGGAAGTTCGGACGTGTTCGTCCATTACAGCGCGATTGATGCAACCGGTTTCCGCAGCCTGCAGGAAGGCCAGCGTGTCAGTTACGAAGTCACCCAGGGCCCCAAGGGCGCCCAGGCCTCCGGGGTGTCGCCGGTGGCCTGATGGCTTCCGTAATCCCGAGATTGACGAACCCCGCATTCGTGCGGGGTTTTTTTATGCAGAATCGGGGTGAAGCCGCCAGGAGCAGGACCATGGAAGCATCCGCACCCGGCCATGCCGGCACTGCCTCGAACCAGCCGCCGGAGTTCGCACCGCGCGACCTGTGGACCACGGACGCGCCGCTGCGCGAGGCGGTCGAGCGCGAGGGGGCGGCCGCCTTCTGCTCGCACCTGGCCACCTACGGTGCGCTGGCCGGCGACGAACTGTACAGCCTGGGCTTCGACGCCAACCGCGACCGGCCGCGCCTGCGTACCCACGACAGGTTTGGCGAGCGCATCGACCGGGTGGAGTTCCATCCCCACTACCACGAGCTGATGCGGCATGCGATCGCGGGCGGGGTGACTTCGCTCTCCTGGAACGACCGGCGTCCCGGCGCGCATGTGGCGCGCGCTGCCCTGAGTTACCTGCACTACCAGGCCGAATCCGGCACCAGCTGCCCCTTGACCATGACCCATGCCGCGGTGCCAGCGCTGCGCCGCGAGCCCGCGTTGGCCGAGTGGGCCACCAAGGCCGCGGCCACGGTCTACGACCCGGCCGACGTGCCGATTGCGCGCAAGCGCGGCGTCACCATCGGCATGGGCATGACCGAGAAGCAGGGCGGGAGCGACGTGCGCGCCAATCTCACCCGCGCGACCCCGCTGGGGGACGATGGCGGGTACGTCCTGAGCGGGCACAAATGGTTCTTCTCGGCGCCGATGTCCGATGCATTCCTCGTGCTGGCGCAGGCGCCCGGCGGCCTGGGCTGCTTCCTGCTGCCGCGCTGGCGCCCGGACGGCACCCGCAGCGGACTGCGGCTGATGCGCCTGAAGGACAAGCTTGGCGACTGGTCCAACGCCTCCAGCGAGGTCGAGTTCGACGATGCCTGGGCGCTGCGCATCGGCGAGGAAGGCCGGGGCGTGCCGGTGATCATCGAGATGGTGATGCTGACCCGCCTGGACTGCATGCTCGGCTCGTCGGGCCTGATGCGCATGGCGCTCGCCCAGGCCCTCCACCACGCGCGCCACCGCCGCACGTTCGGCAAGCGGCTGGTGGAACATGCGCTGATGCGCAACGTGCTGGCCGATCTCGCGCTCGAGGCCGAGGCTGCGCTGGCGCTGTCGATGCGGGTGGCGCGGGCGGTGGACGCGGCGCCGGGCGATGCCACCGAAGCGGCGTTCGCGCGCATTGCCACGGCGGTGGGCAAGTACTGGATCTGCAAGCGCACCCCCGGATTCGTGGCCGAAGCCCTGGAGTGCCTGGGCGGCAACGGCTACGTGGAAGAGGCGCTGCTCGCCCGGCTGTACCGCCAGGCGCCGCTCAATTCGATCTGGGAAGGCAGCGGCAACATCCAGTGCCTGGATGTGCTGCGCGCACTGGGCCGGGAGCCGGCCAGCGGGCAGGCGCTGCTGGCCGAGCTCGACGCTGCTTCCGGCCTGGACCAGCACCTGGAGGCCGCCACCGCCCAGCTGCGCGCACTGCTGGCCGGTCCCGGCAACCTCCCCGAAGCCGGGGCGCGGCGCCTGGTTGCGCAGCTGGCCATGGCGTTGCAGGCCTCGGTGCTGCTGCGCGCCGGCAGTCCGGCGGCAGGCCCCTTCTGCCGCAGCCGGCTGGGCGAGGGCGCGGGCGGCGCCTTCGGCACCCTGCCGGCCGACGTGGGCTTCAGCGCCCTGCTGGAGCGCGTGCTCCCGTGAGCAGCTTCAGAGCCAGTCCTGCAGGGAAATGCCCACGCCGATGTAGGTGGCGCGGTGGTTGTAGTCGATCAGGCTCTCGCCGTAGCCGCTGAAGATCTGCACGTGGCCGCGGAACGCGCGGTGGATGGGAAATCCCCAGTCAAACTGCAGCGCCCCGTGCGAACGGTCGCCGGTGCGCAGCGAGTGCCTGGCCATCAGCGTGTAGCGGTGGCCGCCGCGCACATGGGTGAGCGTGATGTCGCCGCGGCCCATGTAGTCCTCGATGTCCGGGTTGTCGTCATCGCTGCCGTCGGAGATCCGCACCCACGGGCGGGCCACGAGGGCCCAGGATTCGCTGTCGAAGCCGAAGTTGAACATCAGCCGGTTCCAGCTGCGCGAGAGTGGATCGCCGCGGCCATTGGACTGGTGGGTGAAACCGACCGCGGCCATCCGCCCGCGCCACCCGCCCGGCAGCCCGTAGCCGTTGCGGAACACCAGCAGTACCTCGGGCTCGTAGTTGGTTTCGCGGAACGGCCGTGACTGGTCGCCGTTGTAGACCTGCCAGCGCGAGCTCTGGGTATAGCCCAGCCACAGGTCCCCGTTGTTGCCGAAAATGTTCTCCGCGGCCTTGGTCTTGAAGCTGAGCTGGAACTTGGCCTCGACGCTGTCGATCTGCTGGGGATCGGTGACGGTGTTGCGCGGGTTGGGCGAGGAGGGCAGCGGGTTGGTCTTGCTGGTCCACACCACTGGCAGCAGGTAGACGGGCTTGTACGCGCGCACGTTGAACAGGCCCAGCTTGGAATCGGCGGCCAGTTCCCAGCGCGTGTCCAGCAGCGATCCCTGGCCGGCGTTGGCCACCGCGTCCGCGCGCGGGTCGCTGCTGTCGAAAGCAAACAGCCCCCGGATGTTTTGCCGGGCGCGCTCCCGCCGGCTGGCGTTGTCCTCTTCAGGCGCCTCGGCCTCGAGCGACTCGCGGGCGAGGTCGGCGGCCGCGTCGGCCTGGGCGGGATCGGGCGTCGCGCGGCCGGCGAATTCGTCGTAGCAGGCCAGCCGCTGCGCGTCGGTGGCAATCGCCGCGCAGGCTTCAAGCGTGGCAGGCCCGTCCTGCGCACTGGCGCTTGCCCCAGCCATGGCAAGTGCGGTGGCCAGGCAGGCAGTCGCGGTCGTTCTCATCAAGGCGTTCCTTGCATCAAGGGGAAGTCGATCACGGCCAGAGCCAGGCCAGGGCGAAGATGCCGATCATCGCAAACACCGCCATCAGCTTCAGCCCCACCGCAAGCACCACGCCCACCCAGGTACCCAGGCCGACCCGGGCGGCCTGGCCCGCGGCGCCCAGGCGGCGCTGGTGCAGCAGCTCGCCGGCGGCCGCGCCGATGAAGGGACCGGCAAAAACTCCCGGCAGGCCGAAAAACATGCCGGCGAACGTGCCGATGACCGCGCCCGCCAGGGCCTTGCGGCTGGCGCCCACGCGCCTGGCGCCGACCGCGCTGGCCCAGAAATCGACCAGGACGGTGAGCAGGGTGATCACCCCCAGCACGGTGAGCGTGACCGCGCCCACCTGCTCGAAATCTCTCACCCAGGCCGCCAGCAGCAGCCCCGCGAATACCAGCGGCACCCCCGGCAGGGCAGGCAAAATCGCGCCTGCGAGGCCGACGAGAACCAGAATCAGGGCAAGGGCATACCAGAGCGCGGTCGGATCCATCGAATTGCAATTTCAAATGTGCCGGGGTAGTTTTTTTTCGCCGGAGATTACCGGCAGTCCTCATCGGCAAGCCCCGTGGAGTGCGTGAGCATGGCAGAACGTGAGATTGGTACCGTGAAGTGGTTCAACGACGCGAAGGGTTTCGGATTCATCAGCCGTGACAGCGGCGAGGATGTGTTCGTGCATTTCCGCGCAATCCAGATGCCGGGGTTCAAGACCCTGCAGGAAGGCCAGAAGGTGAGTTTCCTGGTCGTCCAGGGGCAGAAGGGACTGCAGGCGGACGCGGTCGAAGCCGCCGACTGACCGGGAGTCGTTTGTCCGGTTGCCTGAAAAGCAAAACCCGGCCAGCGGCCGGGTTTTGTATTTCGACCTGGTCAGCGACGGATCATTGCGCCCAGGCGCGCCCATCCTGGACCCGCACGTAGGAGCCTTCCTGCAGGCCGGACACATCCGACTGCGTCAGCACGGTGCTGCGCCCGTCGTCCATGCGCACGTGCACGTGGTAGACGTAGCCCCCCTGGGTCCTGTTCTGGATGGCGTTGCCCGCGATCGCACCGGCAACGGCGCCGCCGGCCGTGGCGACGTTGCGGCGGCCCTGGCTGTCGGTATTGCGGCGGGCCAGTTCCTTGCCGGCCACCGCGCCCACCACGCCACCCAGTACCGGCCCCACGACGTTGGGGGAGTCATCCACCGGACGGCGATCGATCCGCGTCACGGTGCCGCAGCTCTGGCACTGTCCGGCGCCGTAGCCGTAACCGCCAGCGCCGTACCCCGGCCCATAGCCGCCGGCAGGGGCGGTGGCGCAGCCCGCGAGGGCCAGCGATGCCGATACCAGGGCGACGCCGCCGATCTGTCTGATGTTCATGACCTCACTCCTGTCGTGTCGGGACGGCTCGACGATAGGAACGACCGGGTGAACAGTGTGCCAACCGCGGCGGCCACACCTGCCGGATTGCAAGCGTCCGTTCAGCCGGCGTCGGCGCCGCGATCGCTCAGCTGCGGAAATCCTGATGGCAGGCGCGGCAGGATTCGCGGATGCGCTTGTTGGACGCGGCCAGCCCGGTGCAATTGATGGGCGGAGAGGCCAGGGCATCATCCAGCACCGCGCGCATGTCGGCGGCGTGCTGGACGTAGCGCCGGTTCTCGGCAAGCCCCGGGAAGGCCGGCTCAAGGTCCTCGGCCATCGTGCGCAGCGCGCGCAGGTGAGGCAGCACGTCGGTGGCATTGCAGCGGTTTTCCTCGCCGCGCGCGAGCAGCTGGCCCATGTGCCATTGCTGCACGTGCATCACGCTGGAAGGGAAGTGGTCCGCCCGCGCCTGCAGCGCCCTGACCACCATCACCGTGGCAAAGATGCCCAACGCCAGCCCGAGCAGGAACAGGAACAGGTAGCGCGCGGCCGCGGACGGCTGCTGGTTCTGCGGCTTGGATTCGGGCAGGGACATCGATGGGCTCCATGGTCGGGAAACAGCTCAACAGTATCGCCCATGGGCCCGGCATTTCGTCCCCCGCTATTAGAATGTACGCATGGATCGCGACTGGACCGACCGCTTCGGCGGCATCAACCGCCTGTATGGGAGCGGCGCGCTCGAGCGGCTGTCGCGCACGCACGTGGCCGTGGTGGGCCTGGGCGGGGTGGGCTCGTGGACCGTGGAGGCGCTGGCGCGCAGCGGGGTGGGGCGCCTGACCCTGATCGACGCCGACGACCTGTGCCTGTCCAATACCAACCGCCAGCTGCCGGCGCTTGAGGGGCAGTACGGCCGCGGCAAGGCCGAGGCCATGGCCGAGCGCTGCCTGGCGATCAACCCGAAGCTCCGGGTGGAACCGGTCGCCAGCTTCCTCACCCCTGGCAACCTCCAGGAGCTGCTCGGGCCCGGGTTCGACCTGGTGCTGGATGCCTGCGACAGCTTCCGCACCAAGGTTGAGGCGATCGCCTGGTGCCGGCGGCGCAAGCAGCCGGTGATGACGGTCGGCGCGGCCGGCGGCCGGGTGGATCCGACCCTGGTGCGGGTGCGCGACCTGTCGCGGACCGAGCACGATGCGATGCTGGCCCTGGTGCGCAAGAAGCTGCGCGCGGACTTCAATTTCCCGCGCGGGCCCAAGCGCTACTTCGGGGTGCCGGCCGTGTACTCGCTGGAGAACGTGCGCTATCCGCAGGCCGATGGCAGCGTCTGCGGCACGCGGCCGAAGCTGGATCCGGAGGCCGCGCTCAAGCTCGACTGCGGCGCCGGACTGGGCGCCGCCACCCACATCACCGGCACGTTCGCGTTCGTGGCGGCCGGCAAGGCCATCGGGATGCTCCTGCGCCAGCAGGACTGACCGGCGGCGCTAGCCGGGCGCAGGCAGGTTGAAGAGCCGGCGCGCGTTGTCCGTGGTGGCCGCGGCGATCTCGCCCCGGTCCTGGCCGCGCAGCCCGGCAATGGTGTCCAGCACCCGGACCACGAGCGCAGGCTCGTTGCGTCCGCCCCGGTTGCCGGCGTCGGGCTGGTCGGGGGCGTCGGTTTCCAGTAGCAGGTGTTCCAGCGGCATGTCGGCCACCAGCCGGCGCAGCCGTCGCGCGCGCTCGTAGGTCACCGGGCCGCCGATGCCGAGCATGAATCCCAGGTCCCAAAGCTGTTCAGCCTGTTGCCGGCTGCCGGAGAAGCTGTGCAACACGCCGCGCAGCCCGCCCACTTTCCGGATCGAGGCGATCACCGCGTCCACCGCCCGCCGCGCGTGCACCACCAGCGGCAGGTCGTGCTCGCGGGCGAGCCTGAGCTGCCCGTCGAAGTAGTGCTGCTGCTGTTCCCGATCCAGTCCGTCGACCCAGTAGTCCAGGCCGCACTCGCCAACGGCCACCGGGCGTTCGCGCTCGATCCAGTCCCCGAGTTCCTCGAGGTGCCCGGGCCGATGGTGTTCGAGGAACGTGGGATGCAGGCCGTAGGCCGGATGCAGCCCGTCGCCGGCCGCGCACACATCGCGCAGCCCCGGCCACGCGTCCGCGTGGGTGGCGGGCACCACCTGCGCACGCACCCCGGCCTCGCGGGCGCGCGCCACCACCTCATCGCGATCCGGGTCGAACTCGGCTGCGTCCAGGTGGCAGTGGGTATCGACCAGCGCGGCCATCAGCGCTCGCGCCTGGCCTGGCCGTCAATCGGCGGCCGGCCGCCGCCGGGAGGGGAAGGCGCGTTCCGTTTGCGGCCGGCGAGCAGCAGCGTGCCCAGGCCAAGCAGCAGCTCGTCCACCAGCGGCAGCGGGTCCGGCACCACCAGCGTGAGCAAAAACAGCCCCGCGGTGACCATGAAGAGCCGCGGATAGCTGAGCCGCCCGAGCCAGGCCAGCAGCGGGCCCATCAGGAGATGTCGCATGGGAGGCTCCGTGCAATGGCGATGGGGTCACGCTATCACGCGTTTCGCGAGGCGACGTTCATGCCTGCGTCATGCTCGCGCGATCCAGCCGCCGACTGTTCAGCTTGGGCATGGTGTGATCTGGGGGCGAACAAAAGAAGGCAGGCGCGGGGCCTGCCGGTTTCAAAGGAGCGCGACATGAAGAACAACACCCTTGCTATCGCATTGGCGTCCCTGCTGGTTGGCGGCGTTGCCGTGGCCGCGTTCCAGAACAACACCCGCGACGAAGTGCGTCCGCTTGGCCAGGACGCCGATGTTGCCGCGGATGTCGCGACGGACGCCGATGCGATCCCGGTCCCCGGCCGGGTCGAGTACGCGGACGTCATCGACGTCCAGGAGATCACCGAGGCCCAGGACTTCTACGCCCAGGTCCTTGGCGTGGAACCGGTGAGCGAGACCACCACCACGTCCACGCCGCGCCAGGTGTGCGAGGACGTGGCGGTGCAGTACCAGGCGCCGACCCGCGATCCCAACCGCATTGCCGGGACCACCATTGGCGCGGTGGTCGGGGGCGCCCTGGGCAACCAGATTGGCGGCGGCGATGGCCGCAAGCTGGCGACGGTGGGCGGCGCCGTGGGCGGCGCGTTCGCCGGCCGGGCGATCCAGGGCCGCCAGCAGGCCAACAACGTGCAGACGGTGATGGAGCGTGAGTGCCGCACCGTGCAGGACACCTCGCAGAGCTCGCGCGTGGTGGCCTACAACGTCACCTACCGCAATCCGGATGGCAGCACCGGCACCATGCGTACCGGCAGCGAGCCGGGCGAGCGGATCAAGCTGGGCACCGAGCAGGTGCCGGTGGCCTGGGACGTGTCCTACGTGTACGAAGGCGACGAGCGCACCGTGCGCATGCAGCAGCAGCCGGGCCAGCGCCTGCCGGTGATCGACGGTCAGGTGGTCGTGCAGACGGCCGCGGTGGACGGCGAGGCAGACTTCCAGTAACAGCCGTGCCCCTGCCGACCGGCGGGGCGGTACACCGGGCAGCGGGGCCGGAGCGATCCGGCCCCGTTTTCTTTGCCCGGGCCGATACAATGGCCGCTTTCCCTCCAGTACGCGAGCGCCATGGCCCTTGATCCCCTCGACCTCTACGACGTCCGTTCCCTTCTCAGTGATGAAGAGCGCGCGGTGCAGGACACCGTTGCCCGCTTCACCAATGAAAAGGTGCTGCCGATCATCGGCGAGTGCTTCGACGAGGGCCGCTTCCCGGCCGAGCTGATCCCCGAGATCGCCGGCCTGGGCCTGCTGGGCGCGACGCTGCCGGCCGAATACGGCGGGTCGGAACTCAACTACGTCAGCTACGGCCTGATCTGCCAGGAGCTCGAGCGCGGCGATTCCGGCCTGCGCAGCTTCGCCAGCGTGCAGTCCTCGCTGTGCATGTACCCGATCTTCGCCTACGGCACCGAGGAGCAGAAGAAGCGCTGGCTGCCCGACATGGCCGCCGGCAAGGTCATCGGCTGCTTCGGCCTGACCGAGCCGCACGGCGGCTCCGATCCGGCCAACATGAAGACCCACGCCAGGCGGGACGGCGACGATTGGGTGATCAACGGCTCCAAGATGTGGATCACCAACGGCAACCTGGCCGACATCGCGATCGTCTGGGCGCAGACCGACGACGGCATCCAGGGCTTCGTGGTGGAGAAGGACTTCGCCGGCTACAAGGCGCAGGAGGTCAAGCACAAGATGAGCCTGCGCGCGTCGGTCACCAGCGCACTGTTCTTCGACAACGTGCGGGTACCCGAGGCCAACCGCCTTCCCAACGTGAAGGGCCTGCGCGGCCCGCTCGGCTGCCTGACCCAGGCCCGCTACGGGATCACCTGGGGTCCGATCGGCGCGGCGATCGCCTGCCTGGACGAGGCGCTGGAGTACTCGAAGGAACGCATCCTGTTCGGGCGGCCGGTGGCGGCGACCCAGAGCGCGCAGATCAAGATGGCCGACTGGGCCCGCCGCATCACCACCGCGCAGCTGCTCAGCCTGCAGCTGGGCCGCCTGCACGACGCGGGGAAGATGCAGCCCACCCAGGTGAGCGTGGCCAAGTGGAACAACTGCCGCATGGCCATCGACGTGGCCCGCGAGGCCCGCGACCTGCTCGGCGGCGCCGGCATCACCACCGAGCATTCGCCGATCCGCCACGCGCTGAACCTGGAGTCGGTGATCACCTATGAAGGCACCGAAACCGTGCACCAGCTGGTGGTCGGGCGCGAGCTGACCGGCATCAACGCGTTCGCAGGCTGATCAAGGGCCGCCCGCGGCGTCGTGCCGCGGGCATCCGGGGGAGGGCAGATGTCCCGCGACGGGATCCGCATAGAAACCGAGCGCCTGGTGCTGCGTGTGCCGCAGCTGGGCGACTTCGACCGTTTCGCGGAACTGCATGCCCACGAAGAGGCCGCGCGCCACATCGGCGGGCCGGTCCCGCGCGAGGCCGCATGGCGCCGCTTCCTGTGGCAACCCGGAGCCTGGGCGGTGCAGGGTTTTGGCATGTTCGCGGTCACCGATCGCAACACCGGCCTGTGGCTCGGGCAGCTCGGGCCGTGGAAGCCCGAGGGCTGGCCGGGCAACGAGATCGGATATTCCCTGCATCCGGACGCCTGGGGACGCGGCTATGCCATCGAGGCCGGCATCGCCGCCATCGACTGGGCGTTCGAGCGCCTTGGCTGGGAGGAGATCATCCACTGCATCGCCCCGGCCAACCTGGCCTCGCAGAAGGTGGCGACGCGGCTGGGTTCCACGCTGCGCGGCCCTGGCCGGATGCCTCCGCCCCACGCGGCGCATGCGGTGGAGATCTGGGGCCAGACGCGCGCCCAATGGGACGGAAACCGCAAGCGCCTCATCCGCGGCGGGCACTGACCCGCCATCGATCCACATCCATCGGCTGGCCGCTGGCCGGCCGCAGAAGAGAGCACCATGTTCGCAAAGGTTCCCAATCCCATTCCCGCCCGCATGAAGGGCCTCAACCGCGCCGAGATCTGCGACGTCAATTTCCAGGAGTTCGTGCGTGACTGGGACGGCCGCGCCGGCCGCGCGCCCGGGCCGGATGAGCCGGTGCTGGAGGGCAGCGCGCTGGACGCGCGGGGATTCCGCGAGCTGTTCGAATCGCAGCTCATCAGCCGCCACCTGGACCTGATGGCGCGGGTGCTGCGGGTGCAGAACAAGGTCTTCTACACCATCGGCTCCAGCGGCCACGAGGGCAATGCGATGGTGGCGCGGGCCACCCGCCACACCGACCCCGCGTTCCTGCATTACCGCTCCGGCGGCTTCATGGCCGAGCGTTTCCGCAAGCTGCCGGGGATGGACCCGGTGATGGATTCGGCGCTGTCGTTCGCGGCGTCAAAGGAAGACCCGGCCAGCGGCGGGCGCCACAAGGTATGGGGCAGCAAGCCGCTGTGGGTGCTGCCGCAGACCTCCACCATCGCCTCGCACCTGCCCAAGGCTTTTGGCACCGCGGTGGCGATCGAGCAGGGCCGGCGCATCGGCCACCAGCTGCCGGTGCCGGACGACAGCATCGTGGTCTGCTCCTTCGGCGATGCCTCGAGCAACCACGCCACTGCCCAGACGGCCTTCAACGCCGCCGCCTGGACCGCCTACCAGAAGCTGCCGGCGCCGGTGCTGTTCGTGTGCGAGGACAACGGCATCGGCATCTCGGTGAAGACGCCCGACGGCTGGGTGGCGCGCAACTTCGCCAACCGGCCGGACCTGGACTATTTCTACGCCGACGGCCTGGACCTCGCCGGGGGCTGGGGCGACGTGCAGCGCGCGGTGGAGCACTGCCGGCGCACGCGCCGCCCGACCTTCCTGCACCTGCGCACCGCCCGCATCATGGGCCACGCCGGCACCGACTTCGAGATCGAGTGGCGCTCGATCGAGGAGCTGTGCAAGGTCGAGGCCACGGACCCGCTGCTGCGCTCGGCGGTGATCGCGCTCGAGTCCGGGCTGATGACGAAGGAGGAGATCCTCGAAGCCTACGAAGCCACCCGCGCGAAATGTTTCGAGGCGGCCGAGGAGGCCGACCGCCGCCCGCGCCTGGAAACGCTGGAAGAAGTGATGGCGCCGCTGGCGCCGTACACGCCGGATGAGGTCAAGGCCGAAGCCGAGCGCGCCGACTACGCGGGCCGCCGCAGCGAGGTGTTCGGTGACGAGTCGAAGCTGCCGGAGAACCAGCCGCCCCGGCACCTGGCCATCCTGATCAACCAGGCCCTGCACGACCTGTTCGCCAAGTATCCCGAGGCGCTGCTGTTCGGGGAGGATGTGGCGCAGAAGGGCGGGGTGTACACCGTCACCAAGGGCCTGCAGAAGGCGTTTGGCCCGCGCCGCGTGTTCAACACCCTGCTGGATGAAACCGTGATCCTCGGCCTGGCCCAGGGCTACGCCAACATGGGCATGCTGCCGCTGCCCGAGATCCAGTACCTGGCGTACTTCCACAACGCCGGCGACCAGATCCGCGGTGAGGCGTCGAGCCTGCAGTTCTTCTCCAACGGCCAGTACCGCAACCCGATGGTGATGCGGATCGCCTCGCTGGGCTACCAGCGCGGCTTTGGCGGCCACTTCCACAATGACAACTCGATCACCGCGCTGCGCGACATCCCTGGTCTGGTGATCGGCTGCCCCAGCCGCGGCGATGACGCGGTGACCATGCTGCGCACGCTGATGGCGCTGGCCAAGGTGGACGGGCGCGTGTGCGCGTTCCTGGAGCCGATCGCGCTGTACATGACCAAGGACCTGCATGAGGCGGGCGACGGCGGCTGGCTGACCTCGTTCCCGGCGCCCGGCGAAGCGATGGAAGTCGGCGCCGAGCGCGTCTACAACCCGGAGGCGACGGACTGCGTGATCCTCACCTTCGGCAACGGCGTGCCGATGAGCCTGCGCGCTGCGCGCAGGATCGAGGCCGGGCACGGCTGGAAGGTGCGTGTGGTGGACCTGCGCTGGCTGCTGCCGCTCAACGAGGAGGCCATCGTGCGCCACGTGGGCGAGTGCGCGCGCACGATCGTGGTCGACGAGGGCCGGCGCAGTGCCGGGGTGGGCGAGGGCATCATCACCGCCATCACCGAGGCGGGGCTCGGCGACCGGCCGCTCAGGCGCGTGGTCGGCGCGGACACGTTCACCCCGCTCGCCGGTGCCGCGTTCCTGGTGATCCCTTCCGAGGAAGACATCATCGCCGCCGCGTCCGGGCTGTAGCCACGCGAACGGTCGCGCGGATCCGGAGGCCGGTCGCTTGCCGACCGGCCTCCCGTCGCCGGGTCAGTCCGCGAACTTGACCCGCACTTCCACCCGGCGGTTGGGTGCCAAGCAATCGATGGTTTCCTGGCTGGCGCGGCCCTCGCATTCCACCACCGGTTCCACGGCGCCGCGGCCGACCGCGGTGATGCGCTCTTCCGGCACCCCGCGTTCGATCAGGTAGTCACGCACGGCATTGGCGCGTTCGCTGGACACGCGGTGGATCGCGGTGGGGCTGCCGAGGCGGTCGCTGTGGCCGATCACGTGGACGATCTCCACGGGGCGTTCGGCCAGGCGGGCCGCCAGTTCGTCCAGCGCCATGCGCCCTTCGTCGCTGAGATCGTCGATCCCGGATTTCCCGAACGCGAACAGGCCGTCGGCGGACAGGCGTTCGAGGAACGTCGACGGCAACGGCGTCACGTCTTCGGCCGGCGGCGGCTCGGGTTCGGGCGTGGTGGCACAGGCCGACAGCATGGCGACGCACGCCGCGATCGCGGCGGACAGCATGAGCTTCGAGTTCATTCCCCTTTCCTTGTGTGTTCCCCCATGTCCCGGCCGAATATAGCAGCGGGAATCGGGAGCGGTGTGCACGTCCTGTGACAGCTGTGAAACCCGTCTCACCGCGCCAGGCCGCCCTCCAGCGGCGCCGGCTTGGCGGTGGCACCCGACACCTCCAGCGGGTCCGCGGGCAGGTCCAGCGGGAGCACCGCGAGGGCCTCCGGGCCGGCAGCGCACACCACGCGTCCCACCTCGCTTCCCGCCTGGGACACCCCGGCGCCGGCTTCCACCGGTCCTGACACCTGCAGGCGCACCAGCCCGCGCTTGGCCTTGCCCAGGAAATGCGTGCGGGCCACGATTTCCTGGCCGGGATAGCAGCCCTTCTTGACGCTGTAGCCGCGCAGGCGCTCCAGCGAAAGCTGCTGCGGCGTCCACTGTTCAACCTGGCCCGGGTCCAGCCGCGGCAATCCGTGGGCGAGGTCGAACGCCTTCCAGCGCGCGGCGCTTTCCGGGTCTTCCGGGGCGGGGTCCGGGGAAAGGCGCAGCGTCCGCTGGCCGCCGTCACCGCCCAGGTCCAGTTCCAGCCCTTCCCCGGGCCCGCCGGCGATCACCGGGCCCGAAGCCGCCGATGGAGCGGCGAACGCCCCGGCGGCATGCATGCCTTCCAGCGGCTGCAGCTTCACCTTGGAGCGGAACACGAACCGCTGCAGCTGCCCGGCGACATCCTGCGGGTCGGCGTCGGGCAGCACCAGCCAAAGCAGTTCCGGCCCCAGCCGCACCAGCGCGAACAGCGCGATGATCCGGCCCTTGGGCGTGAGCCATCCGCTCCAGTGCCAGTGGCCGTCGGCCAGGGCCTCGACGTCGGTGGTGAACTGGGCCTGCGCGAACTTCAGCGCGTCGCGCCCTTCCATGGCCAGCACGCGGTGGCCGGGGATGGCGAAAAACGCGTCAGGCGCGGGGGTCGACTTGTCGGACATGGGGGCTGGACTTAAACTTAACGGCGTGAAAGACACGGCCATCATAGGCGATACCGCCCCAGCTCCCGAACCCGCCGGACCCGCAAAACCCGAGCAGGATCCTCCCCGCCCGAAGGAAATCGGAGGCCGGGGCGGCCCCGATCCCACGCGCTACGGGGATTGGGAAAAGAACGGCCGCTGCATCGATTTCTGAGGCGGTGCTGTCTGCCGCCACCAGCCACGCGGTCCCGGCAGGGGCCGCCCAGCGAGGACCTGTCCTGCGATGAGTCACCCCCAACGTCCACTGTCCCCCTTCATGCTGGGGCAGATCTACCGTCTCCAGCTCACCTCGGTGATGTCGCTCCTGCACCGCATCAGCGGCGTCGTGCTGGTGGTTGGCGCACTCGGCCTGGCCTGGTGGCTGATGGCCGTCGCCCAGGGCGGCGAAGCCTACGCCCGCGCCGCGGAGTGCCTGGCCTCCCCGCTGGGGATGATCGCGCTGTTCGGCTTCTCGCTGGCGCTGGTCTACCACCTGCTCAACGGCATCCGCCACCTGATGTGGGACATGGGCCACGGCATGACGATTCCCGAGGTCTACCGCTCCGGCTACGTGGTGGCCGGGCTCACGGTGCTGCTGACGGCGGCAATCTGGTTCTTCGCAATGCGGGGTGGGGCATGAACACGCGCCGTGTAGGCAAATCCGAGGGGCCGGTGGAATTCCGCACCCCGCTCAAGAAGGCCCGCAACCTGGGGGCCGCCAAGTCCGGCACCAGCCATTTCTGGTGGCAGCGGGCGACCGCCGTGCTGCTGGTGCCGCTGGTTGCATGGTTCGTCGGCACCCTGGTGTCGCTGGTCGGCGCCGACCTGGCCACCGTCCAGGAAACCATCGCCCGGCCGTGGAACGCGATCCTGTTCGCCGCCTTCATCATCGCCACCTTCTGGCACGCGAAGATGGGCCTGCAGGTGGTGGTGGAGGATTACATCCACACCGGCTGGCTCCACCTGCTGCTGCAGCTGGTGGTGATCTTCGTCTGCGCGCTCGCCGCGCTCGCCTCGCTGTACGCCATCGCGCGCATCGCGCTGCTGGCCTGAGCCCTGACAAAGAGCCGCAATGACTACTGCATATCCGATTACCGAACACCAGTACGACATGATCGTCGTCGGCGCCGGCGGCGCCGGCCTTCGCGCCACCTTCGGGCTGGCGCACAAGGGCCTGAAGACGGCCTGCCTGAGCAAGGTGTTCCCGACCCGTTCGCACACCGTGGCCGCGCAGGGCGGGATCTCCGCCGCGCTGGGCAACATGGGCGAGGACGACTGGCGCTTCCACTTCTACGACACCATCAAGGGCTCGGACTGGCTGGGCGACCAGGACGCCATCCAGTACATGTGCCGCGAGGCCATCCCGGCCATCATCGAGCTTGAGCACCAGGGCGTGCCGTTCTCGCGCACCGAGGACGGCAAGATCTACCAGCGCCCGTTCGGCGGCATGACCACCCATTACGGCAAGGGCACCGCCCAGCGCACCTGCGCGGCGGCCGACCGTACCGGCCATGCGATCCTGCATACCCTCTACCAGCAGTCGCTGGCGCACGACGCCGAGTTCTTCGTCGAATACTTCGCGCTCGACCTGATCATGGACGAGGAGGGCGCCTGCCGCGGCGTGCTGGCCCTGGACATGTCCACCGGCACGCTGCACCTGTTTCGCGCCCACGGCGTGGTGCTGGCCACCGGCGGCTACGGCCGCGCCTACTTCTCGGCCACCTCGGCCCATACCTGCACCGGCGACGGCGGCGGCATGGCGCTGCGCGCGGGGCTGGGCCTGCAGGACATGGAGTTCGTGCAGTTCCATCCCACCGGCATCTACGGTGCCGGCTGCCTGATCACCGAGGGCGTGCGCGGCGAAGGCGGCATCCTGCGCAACGCCAGCGGCGAGCGCTTCATGGAGCGCTACGCGCCCAATGCCAAGGACCTGGCCAGCCGTGACGTGGTCAGCCGCTCGATGACCATCGAGATCCGCGAGGGCCGCGGCGTGGGCGAGCACAAGGACCACATCCACCTGGACCTGACCCACCTGGATCCCGCCGACATCCACAAGAAGCTGCCGGGCATCGCCGAAAGCGCACGCATCTTCGCCGGCGTGGACGTGGAGAAGGAGCCGATCCCGGTCATCCCGACCGTGCACTACAACATGGGCGGCGTGCCCACCAACTACCACGGCGAGGTGGTGCAGCTGAAGGACGGTGATCCGGATGCCGTGGTGCCGGGCCTGTACGCGATCGGCGAGGCCGGCTGCGTGTCGGTGCACGGCGCCAACCGCCTGGGCTCCAACTCGCTGCTGGACCTGGTGGTGTTCGGCCGCGCGGTGGCCAATCGCTGCGCCGAGACCATCCGGCCGGGCCAGCCGCACAAGAAGCTGGCCGGCGACGCCTGCGACCGCGCCCTGGCCAACTTCGACCGCGTGCGCAACGCCAATGGGAGCCTGCCGACCGCGGTCATCCGCGACCGGCTGCAGCGCACCATGCAGGAGCACGCGGCGGTGTTCCGCACCCAGGAGACGCTGGCCGAGGGCGTGGAGAAGGTGCGCGAGATCCGCGAGTCCTTCGCCGACGTCAAGGTGTCGGACCGTTCGCTGGTGTGGAACTCGGACCTCATCGAAACGCTCGAGCTGCAGAACCTGCTCGGCCAGTCGCTGGTGACGATCACCTCGGCGGAGAACCGCAAGGAGTCGCGCGGCGCCCACGCCCGCGAGGATTACCCCGACCGCGACGACGAGAACTGGCAGAAGCACACCCTGTGCTGGCTGGAAGAAGACGGCAGCACCCGCATCGACTTCCGCCCGGTGCACATGTACACCCTCGACGACGAGGTCGAGGTGGTCCCGCCCGTGGCACGCGTCTACTGACCGGGAGAATCGAAAGAAATGGCTGAACTCACCCTCCCGAAGAACTCCAAGGTCCAGCCGGGCCGGCACTTCCCGGCAACCGGCGCCAAGCGCACGCGCACCTTCAAGGTGTACCGCTGGAGCCCGGACGAGAACCGCAACCCCACGGTGGACACCTACGAGGTGGACCTGGACAGCTGCGGGCCGATGGTCCTGGACGCGCTGATCAAGATCAAGAACGAGATCGACCCCACGCTGACCTTCCGGCGCTCCTGCCGCGAGGGCATCTGCGGCTCGTGCGCGATGAACATCGACGGGGTCAACACCCTGGCCTGCACCCGCGCCATCGAGGACTGCAAGGCGACCGAGGTCCCGATCTACCCGCTGCCGCACATGCCGGTGATCAAGGACCTGGTGCCGGACCTCACCCACTTCTTCGCCCAGTACGCGTCGATCAAGCCGTGGATCCGCACCCAGACCCCGGCGCCGCCCGACCGCGAGCGGCTGCAGTCGCCGGAAGAGCGCGACCGCCTGGACGGCCTGTACGAGTGCATCCTGTGCGCCTGCTGCAGCACCGCGTGCCCCAGCTACTGGTGGAACGGCGACCGCTACCTGGGTCCGGCGATCCTGCTGCAGGCCTACCGCTGGATCGCCGACAGCCGCGACGAGGACACCGGCGCGCGCCTGGACGACCTGGAAGACCCGTTCAAGCTCTACCGCTGCCACACCATCATGAACTGCGCCCGCACCTGTCCCAAGGGGCTCAACCCGGGCAAGGCGATCGGTGAGATCAAGCGGTTGATGCTGGCCCGCCAGGTCGGATGACCCCGGAAGAGCAAGCCGAGCTGGGGCGCCTGCGCTGGCGCTCGCGGCGCGGCATGCGCGAGCTGGACGTGCTGTTCAACCGGTACCTGGACCACGCCTGGGCGCAGGATTCCGAAGAGCAGCGCGGGGTTTTCCTACGCCTGCTGGACTGCGAGGACGATAAGCTCTGGCGCTGGTTCATGGGCTACGAGGACGTCCCGGATGCCGAGCTCGCGGTGTTCATCCGCAGGGTGCTCGACCTGCCGCATTGAGTGGAAGCCATCGCGCCTGCTGGGCGCGATGCTGCTGGTGCTCGGCGTGCTGGCCGGGTTCGCGGTGCTGTCCTCGGAGATGCCCCGCGCCGTCGCGTGGCCGGTGGCGGGCCTGGCCGTCCTCAACGGTCTGTGGCTGGCCTGGGTTGAACTTCGCCGCCCGCGTTCGCGGTTCGTCTTCTCCGGCCAGGATGCGCCGGTGGAAGTGGACGGGCGCAAGGTGCAAGAGGCCAGCGTGACCTGGCGCGGCCCGCTTGCGTTCGTTCGCTGGCGCGAACCCGACGGCAACCGCCGCCGCCTCGCCTGGTGGCCCGATACCCTGCCGCCCCCCGCGCGCCGTGAACTGCGGCTGGCCGCGCCCGTGCGCAGGGCTGCGCCACAGGCGGCTTCGGTGGCAACATAGCGGGCCTTGCGCCACCCATCGGCGCCGCGTCCCGTCCAGCCAGCGAGAGCCGATGTTCAAACCCGTCCCCGTCGCGATCGGCCTGCGCTACCTGCGTGCCAAGCGCCGCAACGGCTTCATCTCCTTCATTTCGCTGGCCTCGATCCTGGGCATCGCCATCGGGGTGGCGGTGCTGATTACCGCGCTGTCGGTGATGAGCGGTTTCCAGCGCGAGATCCGCGACCGCATGCTGGAAATGGCCGCCCACGCCACCATCAGCGCCCACGGCGAGCCGATGGCGGATTGGCAGGTTGCGGTGGATGAGGCCATGGCCGACCCGCGCGTGGCCGGCGCCGCGCCCTATATCGAAACCCAGGCCCTGATCGCCGGGCCGCGGCGCGAGCCGGCGCTTCTGCAGGGCGTGTCGCCCAGCCACGAGAGCCAGGTGTCGAAGATCGCCGAGCGCATGATCGACGGCAGCCTCGACGACCTTGCCCCGGGGGAGTTCAACATCGTCCTCGGCCGCGACCTTGCCCTGTGGCTGGGCGTGGGGGTGGGCGACACCGTGATCGTCACCACCGACTTCCAGACCACCCCGATGGGCGCGGTGCCGCAGCTCAAGCGGTTCACCGTGAGCGGTCTGTTCCAGGTGGGCCACCAGCAGTTCGACCGCAGCCTGGCCGTGGCCAATATGCATGACCTCCAAAGGGTGCTACGGATGGGCGATGGCGTCACCGGCGTGCGCCTGCGCCTGCATGACATGGACCGGGCCTGGGAGGTGGCGCGCGACCTCGCGGTGCGCCTGCAGGGCCCGTACATGGTGAGCGACTGGAGCAGCGAGAACGCCAACATGTTCCGCGCCCTGCGCCTGGAGAAGACCATGATCGCGATCCTGCTCTCGCTGATCATTGCCATGGGGGCCTTCAACCTGGTGTCCTCGCAGGTGATGCTGGTGACCGACAAGCAGGCCGACATCGCCATCCTGCGCACCCTCGGGCTCACCCCGGGCGGGGTGATGCAGACCTTCATGGTCCAAGGCAGCATGATCGGCGTGTTCGGCACTGCGCTGGGCGTGGTGGGCGGCATCCTGCTCACCCTCAACCTCGAGAACATCCTGCGCGCCATCGAGCGCGCCTTCGACGTGGTGCTGATCCCGCCCGACGTCTACTACATCACCGGCCTGCCTACCGAGCTGAGCGCCCAGGACGTGGTGATCATTGCCGCGGTTGCGCTGGCGATGGCGCTGGTGGCCACCGTGTACCCGGCCTGGCGCGCGGCGCGCACGGCCCCGGCGGAGGCGCTGCGCTATGAGTGAGATCGTGGTGCGTGCCGAAGGGCTGGGCAAGACCTACCGCGAAGGCGGACTCAACACCCGGGTGTTCGAGAACCTGGATTTCGAAGTCGCACGCGGCGAAACCGTTGCCATCCTCGGCGCCTCGGGGGCGGGCAAGAGCACGCTGTTGCACCTGCTGGGCGGCCTGGACACGCCCACCGCCGGCGAGGTGTACGTGGCCGGCAACAGGATGAGCGCGCTTTCCGATGCCGCCCGCGGCCGGCTGCGCAACAGTTCGCTGGGCTTCGTGTACCAGTTCCACCACCTGCTGCCGGAGTTCACCGCGCTGGAGAACGTGATGCTGCCGGTGCTGCTGTCGGGGGCCGCGGTGCCGCAGGCCACGGACCGTGCCCGGCAGCTGCTCGAAGCCGTGGGCCTCGGGCACCGGCTGCGCCACAAGCCCGGCGAGCTGTCCGGCGGCGAGCGCCAGCGTGCGGCGGTGGCGCGGGCGCTGGTCAACCAGCCGGCCTGCGTGCTCGGCGACGAGCCCACCGGCAACCTGGATGAGAAGACGGCCGCCACCGTGTTCGAGCTGATGCTGGCCCTCAACCGCGAGCAGGCCACCAGCCTGGTGGTGGTGACCCATGACCGCAGCCTGGCGCGGCGGCTTGACCGCGTGCTCGAGCTTCATGAAGGCCGCCTGCGCGAGGTGCCGGCCGGCACCGCCTGAGCCCCCTGGCCAGCTCCCCGTACGCTTGCGTGCGGAGTTGTGCTAGCTTTTCGCGAAGGCACGCCCAGCGCGGGTGCCGGGCAGGTCGCGACCCCCACCGGGACCGAGCCGACAACCAACAGGCCTCAAGGCCGTGTTCACCTGTCGACTTATCACTGGTTTGGGGGGAAATCCATGTACTCGTTCCGACCGCAACACAATCTCCTGGCCGCTGCCGTCCTGGCCGGCCTGGCAGCCCTGGCCCATGTCCCCCTTGCCCAGGCCCAGGAACCGGCCCAGCCAGAGGCCGGGGAACGCAGCGAGCAGGCCACCACGCTGGCAACCCTGACCGTGACGGCGCAGAAGCGCGAGGAAGCGCTGCAGGACGTGCCGATCGTGGTCAATGTCCTGCCCGAACAGCTGCTGCTCGATACCGGCGTGCGCGACATCAAGGACATGCAGGTGCTGGTGCCCGGCCTGACCGTGACCAGCACCCAGTCCGCGGCGCAGACCACCGCCCGCATCCGCGGCATCGGCACGGTGGGCGACAACCCCGGCCTGGAGTCGTCCGTGGGCGTGGTGATCGACGGCGTGTACCGCGCCCGCAACAGCGTCGGGTTCGGCGACCTGGGCGAGCTGGAGCGGATCGAGGTGCTCAAGGGCCCGCAGGGCACCGTGTTCGGCAAGAACACCTCGGCCGGCGTGATCAACGTGATCACCCGCAGGCCGTCCTTCCAGCAGGAGGTCGAGGGCGAGGTGACCGTGGGCAACTACGGCCTGGTGGGCGTCTCCGGCTCCTACAACGACGCCCTGGCCGACAACGCGGCGTTCCGGGTCTATGCCACCAAGCGCAAGCGCGACGGCTATGACGATGTGTTCGTGGCCAACGGCCCGCGCACGCAGACCGATGACAACGACATGGACTACCACTCCATGCGCGCGCAGCTGCTGATCGAACCCAGCGCGGACCTGAGCATCAACTTCGCCGGCGACTTCACCAACCGCGACGAGAGCTGCTGCGTCAACGTCACCACGCACCGCGGCCCGACCGCGGCGATCATCGACGCGCTGACGCCGGGCGGGGAGGGGATCATCCCGGTGCCCGATCCCGACCGGCGCCTTGCCTATGCCAACCGGCCCTCGGTGCAGGACATCAAGGACAAGGGCGTTTCCGCGGAGGTCAACTGGACCACGCCGTGGATGAACAACGCGCTGCTGACCTCGATCACCTCCGCGCGCACCTGGGATGCGGTCACCAGCATTGATTTCGACTACAGCGCCGCCGACATCATGTTCCGCCCGGCGGACGAGGACTATTCGCTGGTCGCCTTCGACACCTTCACCCAGGAGTTCCGCCTGACCGGGTCCACCGACCGCGTGGACTGGATGGTGGGCCTGTTCTATTCGGATGAGGACCTCAAGCGCAACGACTCGTACCACATGGGGGCGGCGTACGAACCCTACCTGTCCACGCTGGTGGGCAGCCAGGTGCTGGCTGGCCTGGCGCAGGCCGTCGATGGGCTGCAGCAGGCCGTCGGCCCGCTCGGCCTGAGCGTCAATACGGCCAATCCGGCGACGTTCTTCTCCGAGATCACGGGCCAGCCGTTCGGCACCAACTTCGCCGGCGTCGGCGCCCACGACCGCTATGCCCAGAACGCCAAGAGCGCGGCGATCTTCACCAACAACACCTTCCACGTGACCGACCGCTTCGACCTGACCGTCGGCCTGCGCTACACGCGGGAGAAGAAGACCCTGGATTCGCGTTTCAGCAATCCCAACGGAAGCGCGGCCTGCGGGATCACCCTGTCCGACCCGGCCGCGGCCGTGGGCGGCGCCCTGGTCGGGCGGGTGGACGGGTTCGCCAACCTGCCGCCGGCGGTGCAGCAGCAGCTGATGGCGCAGATGCTCCCGCAGCTCGCCCCGGCGATCGAGCAGGTTGCCGGCTACATGTGCCTGCCCTGGTCCAACGCGCTCCACAACGGCCGGGAGACCTACCAGGAACGTACCGAGAAGGAGTGGTCGGGCACCATCAAGGCGGCCTACGACTTCTCCGACGACGTGATGGGCTACGTGTCGGCGGCGCGCGGCTACAAGGCGGGCGGGTTCAACCTGGACCGCGTGCAGGTGGGCATCACCCCGCAGGACGACACCTACTTCCCCGGCGAATTCGTGGACAGCTACGAGCTGGGCGTGAAGACCATCTGGGCCGACGGCAACCTGCTGTTCAACGCGGCGCTGTTCCACCAGGAGTACGAGGACTTCCAGCTCAACAGCTTCCTGGGCACCGCGTTCGTGGTCCGCGCGATCCCGGAGGTCACCTCCACCGGCGTGGACATGGACGTGCTGTGGCAGACCGGCATCCCCGGGCTGATGGTGCAGGGCGGGCTGACCTACGCCGAGACCGAGTACGGCAACGACCTGCTGCCCGACGCCGACCTGGCGCTGCTGCCCGGCAACCAGATGAGCTTCGCGCCCAAGTGGTCCGGCAACGCCTCGGTCACCTACGAGTGGGACGTGGGGTCCAACCTGCTCGGGCGGTTCAACGTTGGCGCCAAGTACATGTCCGACTACAACACCGGCTCGGACCTGGATCCGCAGAAGGAGCAGGAGGCCTACACCCTGCTCAACGCCCGCATCGGCTTTGGCCGTCAGGACCGGCGCTGGATGGTGGAGTTCTGGGGCCAGAACCTCACCGACGAGACCTACAAGCAGGTGGGCATCGACGCACCCATCCAGAGCGGTTCCTGGAACGCCTACCTGGGCGCGCCGCGCACCTACGGCATGACCCTGCGCGTGCGCTACTGAGCAGCAGCCACCGCAGCACATCGCCGCAAGGCTCCCGGCCCGCGCATCCCCCGATGCGCGGGCCGGCTTTTTGCGACAATCGCCGCAACACTGAACCCAGGCGATTGCCGTGACCGACTCCGCTCCAGACGACCACACCCTGCGCGGCCTTGCCGCCTCCCTGGGCGAGCGGCTGCGCGCCGGCCGCGACATGCTGGTCACCGCCGAGAGCTGCACCGGGGGCTGGATCGCCAAGGCGATGACTGACGTGGCCGGATCCTCGGAGTGGTTCGACTGCGGCATGGTGGCCTACAGCTACGAGGCCAAGCAGGCGATGCTGGGCGTCAGGCCCGGTACGCTGGAGGAGCATGGCGCGGTCAGCCGGGAGACGGCGGTGGAGATGGTGTCCGGCGCCCTGGTGCATTCGGGTGCCACGCTCGCGGTGGCGGTGACGGGCATCGCAGGGCCGGGCGGCGGAACCGCCGACAAGCCGGTGGGGACGGTGTGGATCGCCTGGAAGCGCCGTGCCGGCTACACCCATGCCGAGCTGTTCCACTTCGAAGGGGACCGCGACGCGGTCCGGCGCTGCACGGTGATGGCCGCGCTCAAGGGCCTGGAGCCGCTGCTGTGAGTGCGAGGCTGGCGCAGGGAGGGGCACGCTGATGTGGGAGACCATCGGCACCGTCCGCGACCTGGGCCGGCTGCAGGAAATCGCCTCGGTCCTGATCCGGTTCGGATTCGGCGAGTTCGTCCAGCGCATCGGCCTGGTGGGGGCGCTTGAGCGGGCAGGGCGGCTGCTGCACATCGGCCAGCAGGAGGAGCGCCAGCGGCATGCGCCCGCGGTGCGCTTCCGCCATGCGCTGCAGGAGCTGGGCCCCACCTTCGTCAAGTTCGGGCAGGTGCTGGCCACCCGCATCGACCTGCTGCCGCCCGACTGGATCGCCGAGCTGGGCAAGCTGCAGAACGCGGTGCCGGCCTTCAGCTGGGAAGAGATCCGCCCGCAGCTGGCCGACGACCTGGGCGCCGATCCGGAAACCGTGTTCGCACGCATCGAAACCGAGCCGATGGCGGCGGCGTCGCTGGCCCAGGCCCACCGTGCGTGGCTGGAAGACGGCCGCCCGGTGGTGCTCAAGGTGCGCCGGCCCGGCATCCGCGAGGTGGTCGAGGCCGACCTGCGGCTGCTGATGCGGGTGGCGGAGATCATCGAGGCCCAGGTGCCGGACCTGCGGCGCTACCGTCCCAGCGGCATCGTGCAGCAGTTCGCGAGTTCGTTGCGCGCGGAGCTGGACTTCGCCGCCGAGTGCCGCAACGCGGAGCGGATCGCGGAGAACTTCGAGGGAGATGACCGCATCGCCATCCCCGGCATCCACTGGCAGTGGACCTGCGAGCGGCTCAACGTGCAGGACTTCATGGATGGCATTCCCGGCGGCGACATGGCCTCGCTGGACGCGCTGGGGCTGGACCGCCACGAGCTGGCCCGCCGCGGCGCCGGCATCGTGCTGAAGATGGTGCTTGAAGACGGCCTGTTCCACGCCGACCCGCACCCGGGCAACATCTTCTATCTCGACGACGGCCGGATCGGGGTGATCGACTTCGGCATGGTCGGGCGCGTGGGCGAGCGCCGGCGGCAGCAGGTGGCCCAGCTCCTGCACGGCATGGTCACGCAGGAGTCCGAGGCGGTGGCCGACATCCTGCTGGACTGGACCGATGGCGATGCGGACGTGGACGAGAGCCGGCTGCAGACCGACGTGGACGGGCTGGTGGACCAGTACCGCGGCGTGCCCCTCAAGGAACTGCGGATGGGCCAGATGCTGCTGGACGTCTCCGCCATGCTGCGCCGGAACCGGCTCACCCTGCCGCCGGACCTGGCGCTGATGATCAAGGCCTTCCTGACCCTGGAAGGCCTGGGCCGGCGCCTGGATCCCGATTTCGACATGGCCAGCGAGGCCCAGCCCTACCTGGAGCGGGCGCTGCTGCAGCGCTACTCGCCGTCCGCGCTGGCGCGGCGTGGGCGCCGCACGGTCTCCGGCCTGCTTGACCTGGCCGGGAGCCTGCCGCGCGACCTGCGGCGGCTGATGCAGGCGGCCCGCCGGGGGCGCCTGCGTACCCAGATCGAGGTCACTTCGCTCAAGGCGTTCGGGGACCAGATCAACAGCGCCGCAAATCGCCTGACCGTGGGGGTGATCACGGCGGCGCTCATCATCGGCTCCTCGATCGTCATGAACTCGGTGGGCGGGGGCGTTTCCAACCGGGGCTTGATGACCTTGGGGGTGCTGGGCTTCGTGGGCGCCGCGCTGAGCGGCATCTGGATCGTTTTCTCGATCTGGCGCAGCGGCCGGGGGAAGTAGGCGGTCGCCCAGGCCGCGATACATTGACCCTGCGGGTTGTTAGTAGTATTACTACTAACCATGGATCTCACCGATACCCAGCGCGACATCCTCGCCCTCATCGCCGACCGCATCGAGGCCGAGGGCGTGCCCCCGTCCCAGACCGAGATCGCCCGCGCGCTGGGGTTCAGCAGCGTGCGCGCGGCGCAGTACCACCTGGAAGCGCTTGAGGCCGCTGGCGCCATCGAGCGCGTGCCGGGCAGGGCCCGCGGCATCCGCCTGCTGGTGCCGCCGGAGCAGCCGCAGGCCAGCCTGGACCTGGCCGGCCCCGGTGCCAATGATCCGGAAGACGCGCTGCGCCTGCCGGTGCTGGGCCAGGTGGCCGCCGGCACCCCGATTGGCGCCGACGCCCCGCAGTCGCTGGATGCCGACGATTACCTGCTGCTGGACCGGGTGCTGTTTTCGCCCGCGCCCGATTACCTGCTCAAGGTGAAGGGTGATTCCATGCGCGACGAGGGGATCTTCGACGGCGACCTGATCGGCGTACACCGCACCGGCGAGGCACGCTCGGGGCAGATCGTGGTGGCGCGGGTGGACGAGGAGGTCACGGTGAAGCTGCTCAAGGTGGGCAGCGACAGGATCCGCCTGCTGCCGCGCAACCCCGACCACGAACCGATCGAGGTGCTTCCCGGCCAGGACTTCGCCATCGAGGGCCTGTATTGCGGCCTGGTGAGGCCCAACCGTTGAGCCGGCGCCGGGCCGCGCGGAGCGTGGATTCCTGCTGCCGGCGGCGGCGTTTTCCTACCGCCCGCGCCGGGGTTCCCGGCTGGCCCGCCCCCGCCCGCTGACACACGCTTGGGGCGTGGTCGCAGCCTGTGCGATCCACCCCCGCCAGAATCACTCCCAACCCGGATCAACAATTGCAGAGGAAAGCCAAAATGGACGAGAACAAGAAGCGTGCGCTGGCCGCCGCCCTGGGCCAGATCGAAAAGCAGTTCGGCAAGGGCTCGGTGATGCGCATGGGCGATGGCACCGCCCAGGCCGTGGAGGCCATCCCCACCGGCTCCCTGCAGCTTGACCTGGCCCTGGGAATCGGCGGCCTGCCCAAGGGCCGCGTGGTGGAGATCTACGGGCCGGAGTCCTCCGGCAAGACCACCCTGACCCTGCAGACCATCGCTGAATGCCAGAAGCAGGGCGGCACCTGCGCCTTCATCGACGCCGAGCACGCGCTTGATCCCACCTACGCCGCCAAGCTCGGCGTCAACGTCGACGACCTGCTGCTGTCCCAGCCCGACACCGGCGAGCAGGCCCTGGAGATCGCCGACATGCTGGTGCGCTCCAACGCGGTGGACATGGTGGTGGTGGACTCGGTGGCCGCGCTCACCCCCAAGGCCGAGATCGAGGGCGAGATGGGCGACCAGCTCCCCGGCCTGCAGGCCCGGCTGATGAGCCAGGCCCTGCGCAAGCTCACCGGCAACATCAAGCGCAGCAACTGCATGGTGTTCTTCATCAACCAGCTGCGCCACAAGATCGGCATCATGATGCCCGGCCAGAGCCCGGAGACCACCACCGGCGGCAACGCGCTGAAGTTCTATTCCTCGGTACGCCTGGACATCCGCCGCATCGGCGCGATCAAGAAGGGCGACGAGGTCATCGGCAACCAGACCCGCATCCGGGTGGTGAAGAACAAGATGGCGCCGCCGTTCAAGCAGATCGTCACCGAGATCCTCTATGGCCAGGGTATCAGCCGCGAGGGCGAGCTGATCGACATGGGCGTGGAGGCCAAGCTGGTGCAGAAGGCCGGCGCCTGGTACAGCATCGGCGAGGAGCGCATCGGCCAGGGCAAGGAGAACGCCCGCCAGTACCTCAAGGACAACCCCGAGGTGGCGCAGCGCCTGGAGGCGCAGATCCGCGAGCAGCTCATGCCCGCCCCGGTGGTCGCCGACGACGAAGAAACGGAAGACGCCGAGGCCTGAGCCCGTTGACCGGCGAACGCCGCAAGAGGAAGAAGCCCGAGCCCAGCCCCGCCCAGCGGGCGCTGGGCTTGCTGGTGCGTCGGGAACACTCGCGCCGCGAGCTGGAACGCAAGCTTGCCGCGCGCGGGGTGGAGGAGGCGGAGGCGGCGAAGGCCGTTGAGCTCATGCGCGAGCAGGGCTGGCAGGACGACACCCGCTTTGCGGTCAGCCTCGCGCGCAGCCGCGCGGGCAGCGGTTACGGTCCGCTGCGCATCCGCCAGGAGCTGGAGATGCACCAGCTCGAGGCCGGCGCGGTGGACGCGGCGTTCGAATCGCTGGCCGAGGACGGGGAAGACGATTGGGAGGCGCGCGCCCGGGCGCTGGTGCAGCGCCGCTATGGCGATTTGGAAGGCGCCGACCGCGCGCGCCGTCACAAGGCGGCCGAGCACCTGCTGCGACGGGGCTTCGAGGTGGAAACCGCACGCCGGGCCACCGGCTTCATGCCGGACTACTGAAGCGCCCCGCGCGGCCGCTGCCCTGTTAACCTAGCCGGTTCATCCCCTGCCACCGGGTTGTCAGTTCCCCGCCGCGGCCGCATCTTGCAAGGGCCGGGCGCCGGAGTGGCGCCCCCACGCCTGCCTGCCATCAAGATGAAGACCACTTCCGACATCCGCCGGGAATTCCTCGATTTCTTCCGCGAGCGCGGCCACACCATCGTGCCGTCGGCCTCGCTGGTGCCGGCCAACGATCCCACCCTGCTGTTCACCAACTCGGGCATGGTCCAGTTCAAGGACGTGTTCCTGGGCGCGGAAAAGCCCGGCTATGTGCGCGCGTCCGACGTGCAGCGCTGCCTGCGGGCCGGCGGCAAGCACAACGACCTTGATTCGGTGGGCTACACCGCCCGCCACCACACCTTCTTCGAGATGCTGGGCAACTGGTCGTTCGGCGATTACTTCAAGGAAGAGGCCATCGCCTGGGCCTGGGAGCTGCTGACCGAGGTGTGGAAGCTTCCGGCCGAGCGCCTGTTGGCCACCGTCTACCACACCGATGACGAGGCCTATGCCATCTGGCGCGACCGGATCGGCCTGCCGCCCGAGCGCATCATCCGCATCGGCGACAACCACGGCGCGCCGTATGCCTCGGACAACTTCTGGCAGATGGCCGATACCGGGCCCTGCGGGCCCTGCAGCGAGATCTTCTACGACCACGGCCCGCACATCCGCGGCGGCCCGCCGGGCTCGGCCGACGAGGACGGCGACCGCTTCATCGAGATCTGGAACCTGGTGTTCATGCAGTTCGACCGCCAGCCCGACGGCAGCCTGCAGCCGCTGCCGGCGCCGTGCGTGGACACCGGCATGGGCCTGGAGCGGATCGCCGCGGTCATGCAAGGCGTGCACAGCAACTATGAAATCGATCTGTTCCAGAAGCTGATCGCGCGCGCGGGCGAGCTCACCGGCACCGGCGACCTGGCGAACAAATCGCTGCGGGTCATCGCCGACCACATCCGCGCCAGCGCGTTCCTGGTGGTGGACGGGGTGCTGCCGTCCAACGAGGGACGCGGCTACGTGCTGCGCCGGATCATCCGCCGTGCCCTGCGCCACGGCTGGATGCTGGGCGTGCGCGAGCCGTTCTTCCATCGCCTGGTGGAAACCGTGGACGCGCTGATGGGCGAGGCCTATCCCGAACTGCGCGCCCAGCGCGGCGCCGTGGAGCGGGCCCTGAAGGCCGAAGAAGAGCGGTTTGCCGAGACCCTGGACGCCGGCATGAAGATCTTCGACGAGATCGCCGCCCGCAGCCAGGGGCAGATCCCGGGCGAGGACGCGTTCCGCCTGTACGACACCTACGGCTTCCCCTTCGACCTCACCCAGGACATCGCCCGCGAGCGCAACCTGGACGTGGACCAGGTCGGGTTCGAGAAGGCGATGGAGCGCCAGCGCGAGACCGCGCGCGCGGCCGGCAAGTTCGGCGGCGGCGTGACCCTGCCCGCGGAGCTCGTTGCGAGGCTGCAGCCCACGAGGTTCCTGGGCTATGACGCCACGGCGGTTGAAGGTCTTGAAGTGGTGGCGCTGGTGCGCAACGGCGCGCCGGTGGATTCGATCGAGGCTGGCGAGGAAGCCGTGGTGCTGCTCGATCGCACCCCGTTCTACGCCGAATCCGGTGGCCAGGTGGGCGATACTGGCGAGCTGGTGGGAACCTGCGGCCGCTTCCAGGTGGATGACACCCGCAAGCTTGCCGGCCAGTTCCACGGCCACCTCGGGCGCCTTCAGACGGGCACCCTGCGCGTGGGCGATCGCGTCCTGGGCGACGTGGATGACGCGCGTCGGGGCAACACCGTGCTCAACCACAGCGCCACCCACCTGCTGCACGGCGCGCTGCGCGAGTTGCTGGGCACCCACGTGCAGCAGAAGGGCTCGCTGGTGGCGCCGGATCGCCTGCGCTTCGACTTCTCGCACTTCGAGCCGGTGGCGCGTGAGGACCTGGCCGAGATCGAGCGCCGGGTGAACCGCGAGATCCGCGCCAACCATCCGGTGGTGATCCGCGAGATGGGCATGCAGGAAGCCATCGATGCCGGCGCCCTGGCCCTGTTCGGCGAGAAGTACGGCGAGCGGGTGCGGGTGGTGCAGATGGGCAAGTCGGTGGAGCTGTGCGGCGGGACCCACGTGGGCCGCACCGGCGAGATCGGGCTGTTCAAGCTGGTGTCCGAGGGCGGCGTGTCGGCCGGCGTGCGGCGCGTGGAGGCGTTGACCGGCGAAGCCGCGCTCGACCATGTCGCCACTGGCGAAGGCGAGCTCCACCAGGCGGCGGGGCTGCTGGGCGGAACCTCCGGCGAGGTCGCGGGCAAGCTGCGCGCGCTGATCGAGCGGCAGAAGAAGCTGGAGCGTGAGCTGGAGAGCCTGAAGGCCAAGGCGGCCAGCGGCGCCACCGCGGACCTGGCGGCCAAGGCGGTCGACGTGCAGGGCATCAAGGTGCTTGCCGCGCGGCTGGAGGGCTTCGACGCCAAGGCGCTGCGAGAGGCGGTCGACCAGCTCAAGGACCGGCTCAAGGACACGGTGGTGGTGCTGGCCGGCACCGGCGACGGCAAGGCATCGCTGGTGGCAGGCGTTGGCGGATTGGCCTGCGGCCGGATCAAGGCCGGTGACCTGCTCAGGCACGTGGCCGGGCGCATCGGCGGCAAGGGCGGCGGGCGACCCGACCTTGCCCAGGGCGGGGGCCCCGACGGCCCGGCCCTGGCCGAAGCGCTTTCCGAGGTGGACGGGTGGGTGTCAGAACGGCTTGGTTGAGCCGGTACGTGACTTATTACCTACTCTCCATTCACCTTTTGACCGGTATCATCGCGGGCTCTCGTATCTTGAAATCAGGCGCGCCGCGGGACGGGATGGTCCCGGGCGTCGCCGCTGGCGGATCAGCCGCCAGTCCATGGAGATTTTTATGCTGATTTTGACTCGACGCGTCGGAGAGACACTGATGATCGGCGACACCGTCACGGTCACGGTGCTCGGCGTCAAGGGAAACCAGGTGCGCATCGGCATCACCGCGCCCAAGGACGTGGCCGTCCACCGCGAGGAGATCTACCAGCGGATCCAGCGTGACGAGGGCGGCGCGGGCGCGTCGCAGTCCGGGTCCGGCGAGGGGGATTTGCCGCAGCCCGAGTGACCCGTTATCCTTTCGCGCCTGCACCGCGCAAGATCGGGCGGGGCAGGCCGATACGGAGAGTTGCCCGAGTGGCTGAAGGGGCTCCCCTGCTAAGGGAGTATAGGGTTTATAGCTCTATCGAGGGTTCGAATCCCTCACTCTCCGCCATCTTTCAGCAGGCGCAAATGCGCCAACAGCATTGACGGATGGCGGCACACGTTCCATAATTCCGCTTCTGCGCGCCCGTAGCTCAGCTGGATAGAGCACCAGGCTACGAACTTGGGGGTCGGAGGTTCGAATCCTTCCGGGCGCGCCATTACACTGCAATAGGGCCAACGGTTTCCGTTGGCCCTTTTGCTTTTTGATGATGTGGCCTGAACCCCCACATTGACTGGCGTTTGCCGCCCGCAGCGATCCGGCGATACTGCGCACATGGAAACCGGCACCGCGATCGTTACCAACCTGGTCCCCGTACTCGGCGCACCCGAGCTCGACCGGCTCCGGCATGCCCGCAAATTGCTTGAGAACCCCGGCCTGGCCGCGCAGCTGGCCAACGCCGTGGGCGCGCCCATGGAATACGTGATGGCCCGGCGGCTGCCGGCGTCGGTGACACGGCTGATCGAAAGCACGACCCGTGCGGCGCTGGAGCAGTCCCTGCGGCTGGCCACCGCCACCCTGCGCCGGGGCGGGGCGCGTCCTGCCGCCCGAACCCGCGTGCACACCTTCGCGGCCGCGGCGGCTGGCGCGGCGGGCGGGGCGTTCGGGTTCGCCGGGTTGGCAGTGGAGCTGCCGGTGACCACGACCATGATCCTGCGATCGATCGCCGACATCGCGCGCAGCCACGGGGAAGACCTCGACGATCCGGCGGTGACGCTGGCCTGCTTCGAAGTGTTGACGATGGGTGGGCGCAGTTCGTCCGACGACGGTGCCGAGTCCGGCTATTTCGCCGCGCGGGCCGTGCTGGCGCACCAGGTGGCGGCTGCGGCCGAATACATTGCTGCCCACGGACTTGCCGCGAACGGCGGGCCGGCAATCGTGCAGCTGCTGGCCTCGATTGCCTCTCGTTTCTCGGTCCGCCTGAGCCAGAAGGTGGCCGCGCAGGCCGTGCCGGTGGTGGGCGCGGTGAGCGGGGCCACGCTCAATACGCTGTTCATGCGACACTTCCAGCGCATGGCCGAAGGCCACTTCACCGTCCGCGCGCTGGAGCGCACTCATGGCGCGGACGCCGTCCGCAAGGCGTATGAAGCACTCGCCCCTTAGGAGGCTTGCCGATGGACCTGCCCCGCCTGCTGTCCGCTTCCGTGCTGCTCCTGATGCCCCTTCCGCTGCTTGCGGCCACCTACACGGTCGGCCCCTCGGAGCGCGATTACACCGAACTCTCCGAGCTCGTTGACGCGGTCGACCTGCAGCCTGGCGACGTGGTCCTGGTCGACGGCGACGCCACCTACCGCGGCGGCATCATCGTCCGCAGCAACGACAGCGGTGCGCACGGCAACCCGGTCACCTTCCGCTGGAACCGGTCGGTGGGCTCCACCCGGCCGGTCCTGCAGGGTGGCGCGCACACCATCAAGTTCCAGCAGTCCAACCACGTGGTGCTGGAAGGCTTCGACATCCGCGGCGGCACTTCGTCCTGCCTCTTCAGCGAAGCCCATGACGTAACGGTGCGCGACACCATCATCCGCGACTGTCCGTCGCACGGCATCCTCGGTGCCGACAACAACTCGGGTTCCTTCACCCTCGAGTACAGCGAGGTCTTCAATGCCGGCGCCGGCACCCATCGCCACCCGATCTACATGCAGTCCGACCAGGTGGCGTATCCGGATTCGGTGTTCCTGATGCGGTTCAACTACGTGCACAGCGGCAATGGCGGCAGCCTGCTCAAGAACCGGCACGAGCGCGCGCTGATCCACTACAACTGGTTCGAGGGTTCGGCGTACCAGGAACTGGAGCTGATCGGCCCCGATTGCGAGACGCAGCAGCCGGGATGGACGGCCGACCTGCGGCGCGAAGACGTTGATCTGGTCGGCAACGTGATCGTCCACACATCGGATTGGCGCAATGCCATCCGCGCCGGCGGTGACCTCAACGGGCGCAACCAGGGCCGGCTGCGGATGGTCAACAACACGATCCTGTTCACCCGGCCCGGCCCTGCCACTGCGGTGCTGGTGCAGCTGGGGCAGGGCTCGGTGGAGATGCACAACAACGTCATCCACCAGACCACCGGCGGGTCGGCGCCGGAGATCGTGCGCGAGCACGCCGCCTCGGAAGTGAAGGCGCCGTTCTGCGGCCCGGCCAGCAGGGAGCCCTGGTCGGATGGGCGCAAGGTGGCCGGATCGAACAACTGGGTGCAGGCCTCGGCAAGGCGGGTGCCTGCCGAGCTGGAAGGCACGCTTCGCGGCGCGGATCCGATGCTCGAGGCCCCGCCCCGGGGACGACTGCGGCCTGTGGCGGCCAGCCCGCTGGTGGCTGCGGGTAATCCTTCGCCCGCGGCCCCCAAGGGGTTCCCGTTTCCCTCACCGTTGGCCGTGCCGGCTTTCGACCCGCCGCAGCGGGAGAAGATGGCGGTTGGTGCCGAGGTGAGGCGTGCCGCCGGCGAGGGGATTTCCGTGGGGGCCATGGAGCCCCGCGCTGGCGGAGGCGGCCGCCGGCGCTGAGCGCGAGCCGGGGTCTCAGTCGCCGAGTCGGGCGAGGAACAGCGGGTAGGGCGCGACGTCCACGATCCCCAAGGCGCTCCCGGCAACCTCGCATGCGCCGTTGAGCACATCGGCCAGGTTTTTGCGGGCTTCGAAAGGCGGGTCGTAAAAGGCGCGGCGCGACAGGACCTGGAAGCCATGCCGATCGAGCAGGCGGGCTGCGGCAGCGGCATCGTGGTGGCGCAGGCTGGCGTCGCGGCGGCCACGGTCCCGCTGGCCGGTTGCGCGCGCCCACAGGCGCGGCAGGTACCGCGAGGTCTTGGTGGCGAGGATCAGGTGGCCGCCGGGGCGGAGGACGCGCCTGATCTCGGCCATGTACGCGTCGTCGTCCGGCACGAAGGGCAGGACCACGATCGAAAGCGCGACATCGAAGCTGTCGTCGGGGTAGTCCAGGCCGTCCGGACGGCACAGCTCGAAGTCCAGTGACGGGTACTGGATGCGCGCGAAATCCACGCGACGCTGCTCCACGTCCACGGCCCGGATATCCGGATGGGTCCGCGCCGCCTGCCAGGCGATGTCCCCCCAGCCGAAGCCGTAGTCCAGCAGCCGGCCGGGCGGGAGCGTTCGCAGCAGCGAAAGGACGGCTTCATGCCGCCTCTGCTGATGGGGGTCGAGCGGGGCGTCGCGGTGGAAGTGCGCGGGGACATCGGTGAACCCTGCGCAGCTGTATTCGGGGGTCATGCGCTTCCTGGCCGGTCGCGGGTGCCCACGGATACACGCAATTGGCGCGGCGGCGCGGCCACCGAGCAGTGGCCGTCCGGTCGGTGCACCGCCCTGCGTTTGTGGGAGGGAAGGGCCGGCTACCCCGGCCCGCCAGCGGACCCTACTTGCGGCTGACACCCCACCCCACGGCCTCGGTCAGGGCTGTTTCATCGCCAATGAAGGAATTGCATTCCCCTGCAAGGCGATGAACGTCCTCCACCTGACCCTTTCCTACAGCAGCGGCGGCAGGCGCGAAGCGATCGCGACGCTGGTCGACGGCCTCAACGCCCTGGGCGTAGGCAACCATCTCGGGTGCCTGGAGACATTCGGCTGCGCAGCGGACAAGCGGTCCATGTACGCGGGCAGCTTCAGCCTCGGGCGCAGGGGCCTGTTCGACCTGGCCGCCCTGCGCAGGCTGGGCGCCTATTGCAATGAACATGCGATTGATGTGATCCACGCCCACGATGCCGCCAGCGAGGCGACCGCCGCGCTGGCCCTTCCGTGGCGAGGGCCATCGCTGCTGATGACCTTCCATCGCAGCCGCGACTTCGAGACGGCGCGCTTCCGCGACCGCGTGCGCAACGCGCTGGTCGGGCTGCGGGTGAGTGCGGTGGTGACGGCTTCAGAGGAGCGGCGCAGGCACTTCATCGAGCGCAACTACGGCGCCAAGGGAAAAGTGTCGTGCATCCCGCTGGGGATCGACCTGGCCAGGTTCGTCCCGGATCCGGAGCGGCGCGCGCGTATCCGCCGCCGCGTTGGAGCCGCGGACGGGACGTTGCTGGTGGGGACCATTGGCCATTTCGGGGTGGACAAGGGCGTGGACCTGGCGATCGGGGCGTTCCAGGACTTCCTGCGCCGCAGGCCGGGACGCGATGCGTGCATGGTCGTGCTGGGGAGTGGATCGGATGCGCAGGCCAGGGCGCTGCGTGGGCTGGTTGCGCCCGAGTTTGCCGATCGGATTGTCTTTGCGGGCTTCCATCCTGACCCGGAAACCTGGTTCCCGGGCTTCGACGTGTTCTTGCACGGCGCCCGCCGGGAAGCCTTCGGCCTGGTGCTGGCCGAGGCGCAGGCGTGCGGGGTGCCGGTCGTGGCGGCGAGGGTCGGGGGGATTCCTGAGGTTGTGGCTGACGGGCAGACCGGCTGCCTGGCGCCTCAGGCAACGAGGCAGGCCCTGGCTGACGCCCTGGATTCACTGGTGGCGAATGAATCCGTGCGCCGGGACTGCGCTGGCCGCGCCATCGATCACGCCCGCCGGCATTTCAACCGGGATCGCTATGCCGAGGCTTACCTGCAGGCCTACCAGGGCCGTTAGCCCTGCGCGGGGAGGACGCGATGCCGCTGCGTGAGGACACCCGCTGGCTTCCATTGCGCGCCGCCGCGCGTGCCTGGGATTCCGGTCCTCTTTGGGCCCTGCTCGTGCTGTCCGCCGTTGTCATTGCGGGCAATAGGGGCAGCCCCGGCGAAGGCTTGCGTTTCGTTGACGAAACGCGCCAGCGCATCGAAGAGCTGCATGACTCCGCGTACCGGTTCGACGCGTTGTTCGTCGACTTCAACAGCGACGGATGCCCCGATGTCTTCGTGGTGTCGCACAGCGACTGGGGCGCGACTTCCCGGCTCTGGAACAACAGCTGCGATGGCAGCGCGACGTTTCGCCACATTCCTGCCAGCGAAGCGGGCTACCACGTCGAGGGCGAGCCGCTGGTTTCCGGCTGGGTGACGCGGTTGGACTTCAACGGCGACGGCAGACAGGATTTCTGGGGACGCCACGGCCAGGCACTGGGCGCGCGCTACCGCAATGGATCGGCTGGCGCTCCGGGCACGGTGCGTTTCGCGGCCAAGGAAGCGGGTTGCGAAGGGTACTGCGCTTTCGGGGACATCACCGGCCGCGGCGAGCTTGAAGTGATCACCAATGCGCGGCAGGTGTTCGACATGGCCGGCCGACAACTGCGGCCAGGGTCGGGGAGCCCCGCGCTGCAGGTGGTGGGCGACGTCACCGGGGATGGCTGGCCCGACATCGTGCAGCCCGCCAATGGCGGCTACTGGCGCAACGAAGCGGGCGCCATGGCCTGGGTTGCGGTGCCTGCGTTCGCCGGCGGCCGCTCCATGCAGATGCTGCTGGCCGACTTTGACAACGATGGCCACCTGGACCTGTTCCATCTTGACGGGCCGAAGTTCGGGAACAGCACCCGCGGCCGGCTGTATCGCAACAACGGTGCGGGCGGCTTCGTTGACGTCTCAGCGGGCTCGGGCCTCGAGCGCATCGCTGCCAGTGATTACGGCAACATCATCGCCGCGGACTTCGACAACGATGGGTTCCAGGATCTCCTGGTTTCCGGGATTTCGGACTCCGTGCGGATCTTTCGCAACAACGCCGACATGACTTTCAGCCCGTCCGGAGCCACCGGCTTCGGGCCGTCGGCAGGAAGGGTGAGCGGCGCATGGCAGCCGGGAAAGCCGCGCGCCGACGTCGCCGACTTCGACAACGACGGGCGCCTGGACATCGTCAAGACCCAGTTCCGGGACAACGCCGGCCTGTGGCGCAACACCACCGATACCGGTGGTCGCCGCTGGATGAAAGTGCGCGTGCGCGGCGGCGGAGGCAACAGCGATGGCGTGGGGGCAAGCGTGCGCTGGTATCGGGCGGGATCGGATGAGCTGGTTGCACATCTGCCGGTCCTGGTAGGCGAGCAGCATCCGCAGACCCATCTGCATACCGGGTTGGCTGGCCACGGGGAGATCGACCTGGAGGTGCGCTTTCCCAGCGGGGGGCCGGTGCACCGCTTCGCCGGGGTGGCGAGCAACCAGGAAGTCATTGTCTACCGCAACGGTTGCCTGCTGGAAGGATGGATGCCGGGCAGTGGATGGCCGCTGTCACCGCCGGCCGGCTGCGGCACCGGCGCCCCGTGAGGATGTTCCCCGGGCGCCGGCGCTCCCGTGCCGGTCCCCATGTGCGCCTCAGGTCAGGTCGTGGCAGCGCTGCGACGGCACGCCTCCTGCCAGCAGCGGCCGCGAGGCCGCTTCCGGATCGGGCAGCGGGTCCCAATCCCGGCAGAACAGCTTCTTCACCACTTGGGTGGCGCGGTTGGAGATGCCGATGGGCGCGCCGAGCCAGCGGGACACCAGGAAGGCCTTGCGCCGGACCACCCAGTTGTACATCGATTGTTCGGAGTAGAAGTTGTAGCCCCAGCGGCGCTCGAACAGGCGCGAGGATGCACGGGTAAGGCCGGGGGCCCAGCGGTAGAAGAAATAGTGCATGTCCGGAAGGGCCATGCGCGTTCCCAGATTGTCGAAATGCACCACCGACGCGGGCTCGACGACCATCGTGCGCCCCATCGCGGCCACCTGCAGGGAGATGTCCAGGTGCTCGCG
Organism: Luteimonas sp. JM171; assembly: GCF_001717465.1. Lineage (NCBI taxonomy): Bacteria > Pseudomonadati > Pseudomonadota > Gammaproteobacteria > Lysobacterales > Lysobacteraceae > Luteimonas > Luteimonas sp. JM171. Next base: position 2,156,999 of record NZ_CP017074.1, read on the forward strand.
GATCACCATCGAGGGCAGTTCGATGCTGCGGAACACATCGCCCTGGAACAGCACGCAGTGCAGCTCGAACGTTCCCGTCGCTGCGCGCTCCTGTGGGATCTCGGGCACCCCGGTGCGACGGAAGTGCTTGTGTTCGATCAGGTAGGGGGTGCCTTCGACCTCCACCACGCGCAGTTCGCCGGTGTAGAGGTGGTTGCGCAGCGGGGCGCCGCGGTCGACGCCTTCACGCTCGAGGATCAGCGGCGTGACAACGGCGTGGCCGTCATGCATGGCATCCAGGAGCGGGGGCAGCCAGCTTTCGGTGACCCGCGAATCGTTGTCCAGCAGGACCACGGCAGGCGTGTTGGCCAGGTGCTGCACCTCGCGCAGCGCGTCCATCGGCGCACGCAGGCCGAGTTCGAAGATCCGCGCTTCCGGCCGGTGCTGGAGGCGCTTGCGTACGGCCTCCATCACCCGCGGCGGGTAGCCAAGATCCAGGACCCAGAGCTGGAAAGGCTCACGGGTGTGGTGATACACGCCGTCAATGCACTCTTCCAGGCCGGTGTAACGGTCGCGCGGGGTGATGATGATGGTGGCGACTGGCGTCATGGCGGCATTCTTCATGGTGGAGCGGGGAAGGGATCAGCGGCGCTTGCCGAGCGCGTTCCTGGCGTAATGCATCATGTAGTACGCGCTGCGCGCCGGATCCAGGCCTTCGACCTGGCGGTAGATGCGCCACTGCCAGCGGGCCGCGCGCAGCTTGTTGCTGGACACCGAGCCATTGCGCACCAGGTACCAGGCCAGCGGTCCGTCGCCGTCTGCGCGCACCGCCCGGCCCGCGCGCCGGACCAGCTCCAGCCAGAACACGTAATCCTCGTGGCCGATCCGGCGGAACGTGCCGTCGCCGCCCAGCCGCCTGCGGTCGTAGATCCCGGTGCAGTTGCCAATGTGGTTGCTGCGCAGCATCTCGCGGTGGGTGACGCGCGCCGGCGGCGTGACGACCCCGAGCAGGGCGCCATCCTCGGCCACCCGCTGGTAGCTCGAGTAGGCGATGGCCGCGTCGTTTGCCTCGAGCACCTCGAGCTGGCGCCTGAGCTTGTCCGGGTGCCACCAGTCGTCGCTGTCCAGGAAGGTGATGTAGCGGCCGCGGGCGATATCGATGGCCTGGTTGCGCGCGGCTGCCACGCCGCGGTTGCGGCCGCTGCGCACCAGGCGCAATCGCCGGTCCCCGCCTGCATATTCCTCGACCAGGTCCGCGCCGCCATCGGTGGAGCCGTCGTCCACCACCACCAGCTCAAGTTCCCGGTGCGACTGTGCCAGCACGGATTCAACCGGGCGCCGCAGGAAGCGCGCGGCGTTGTACAGCGGCATCACCACGCTGACCAGCGGTCCTCCTGGCACGGTGGTGCTCATGCCGGCGTCGCTTCCGGCCGCGAAACCAGCCACGCGTTGAGCGTGGCGAGGACGTCGTGCGATTTCGCGGCGAACGCCGGGGCCAGTTTCAGCTGGCCCTGTGCCAGCCGCCCGGCAGTCTCCGAATCGGGGGCTGCCACCTGCTCGAGCACGCGCTGGCCAGCGCGGGCGTACAGTCCCCGGAAATCATCCAGCCTCAGCCGGTTCATGTACATGTAGCGGTTGCCTGCGAGCAGGCCGAAGGCGCGGTCGCCGTACTGGAGGAAGTTGATCGGCCCGATCGCCGGATCGGAGTGCGAGAAGTGGTCGCTGAAGTCGATGTAGTGGACCAGCAGGCCCTGTGCCGAGAGCACGCGGGCGCCTTCGCGCAGGATCGCTTCCAGCGTCGCGCCGGGAATGTGCTCGAACACCTCGTAGGAGACATGCAGGTCGATCGCGCCGTCCGCCAGGGCGAGGTTGGCGGCATCGGCCGGGGACAGGTAGCGGATCGAGCACACGTCGAGCAGCCGGTCGAGGTTGAAGTTGTCGGCCAGCACCAGCAGCTTGCGCAGGCGGGCGCGGTCCAGGCGCGGGCCGAACAGGGCTTCCACCCGCCCGCGTTGGTCGCGGATCTGGCGCAGGTCTTCCTGCACCAGCTCCGGACGCAGGTAGGTGTGCAGGTCCACGGTGGTGATTTCACGGGCGCCCTGGAGCCAGAGCGACAGCGGAAGGTTCAGGCGACGCCCCGTGCCCACCTCCAGCACCCGCGCCCCGGCCACTTCCAGGCCGTTGCGGGCGGCATGCCCGGCCACCTCAACCCCTTGCCGCAGCTTGTCCTCCACCTGGATCGAGCGCAGCCCGCCGAAGCGTCGCTGGATGGCGTAATACACCCGGTGCGAGATCGGACCGGGGAGCAGGGCGACGGAGTTCTGGATTCCCGCCTTGATCATCCAGTACATGCCATTTCTCCGGTCATTGCGCGCCGCCCGTCCTCGTGCGCGCCCGCCCAGGAGGCTTGCGGCGGCGGCAGGATGAAGTCGCGGTATTGGTGCGGGTTTCCACCCAGGCCGGCTTCAGCGGCCTTGATGATGTTGAACATCTCGCGCGCGGTGACGTAATGCAGCACGTAGCGCTCGCCGTCGTTGTAGTGCTGCTCCAGGTGTGCGTGCATCGCGTCCACCGCGGGCCCGAGCACCACCTGCGCTTCCTTCTCGGGGGCACCGTGGGTGTGGATCTTCACGAACACCCACTCCGGCCGGCCCTCCACATGGATGCCCGCGTCCACCCAGCCGTCCACGCGGGCCGGCGTGGGCGGGTAGTTGGCGCGGATGTCCGCGTTTTCCACCCGCGGCACAAAGCCGTGACGCCGGTCCCGCCAGTTCAGCCCCAGCGGTCCCTGCACCAGCAGCAGGTCGCCTTGCGCTTGGCCGCCCACGCGCACCGGTGTCCCCCGGTCATGCGACTTGGGCCGCGCGGGGTCGTCGGTGGCGTAGTAGATCGAGTTGATGATCCGCGTTTGGGTGGGGCTTGGCGCGGAGGGCATGGTGAAGTCCGCATAGCAGCCCAGCTCGCGCAGCAGGACCAGTTCGTTGTCCAGGCCGCACCAGCTGCCGTCGGGGCTGGAATTGTCCAAACACCAGTTGCCGTGGATGAACCCGAACATCAGTTCCCCGGTGGCCGGATGGCGGGGCAGGGCGCCGTGGCGTTCGTGGAGCAGGGTCTTGAAGCGCTGGATGGTGTGGCGGAAGTTGGTTTCGGTGTCGTTGTCGTGGTGGATGTGCACCTCGATCTCGCCGTATCCGTCACGGCACAGCTGGGCGATCTTTGCGAGGTGCTCCTCCAGGTATTCCTCCTCCGGATAGAAGAACACGTGCTGCGGGGGGCGCCCGTCCGCGTCGCGATGGCGGCTTGCGAGCGCGCGGTAGTCGCGGCACCAGCGGTCAACCCTGGCCCGCTGCACCTCCAGCGGCGGCTTCCCGTGCATCGGCTCGAAGTGGTCGACGAAGCAGAACATCACGTGGGTCGGGCCGGCCACCGCGGGCCGCTTCCTGCGCCGCAGGTAGGCGGGGAGCCAGACCTGCATGTTCCGGGCGCGGATGAAGCGCCACGCCAGCAAGGCCGCGGCGGCGACGAGCAGCGAGGCAAGCGCGGGGATCGCGAGCCACCCTGGCAGCGGACCGGTGAGCAACGTCATCGCGCGGCGGTTGCAGGCAACAGCGAGAGGAGCTGCCGGGCATTGTTGTGCCAGCGCCGCTCGCGCTCGACGAAGGCACGGGCCATGGTTCCGGCGCGCGCGCGCTCATCCGGCCTGTCGACCAGTGACAGCACCTGTTGCACGCACGCATCCAGCTGCTTGCGGGGAAACAGCCAGCCGCTCTCGCCGTCCTCAACCACTTCGGCAACCGGGTCGTAGTCGGGCGCCACCACGGCCACGCCCATCGCCATCAGTTCGAACAGTTTCATGGGTGAGCCGTATTCGTTCGAGTCGGGCAGGAATGCGTAATCCATGCAGGCGATCCATTCCGGGATGGTGTGGTGCGCTACGCGCCCCGGAAGCAGGACGCGGTCCCCGAGGCCGCGTGCCTGCACCTCCCGTCGCACCGCCGGTAGATCGGCGCCATCGCCGACCAGCAACAGGGTTAACGCAGGAGTCTCCTGGAGCCGGTCAAGCATGGCCCGCACGAAGTCCGGCAATCCGTGCCAGTACGCGAACGCGCCGATGTGTCCGCATACAACGCGGCCCTCGAGCCCGTGCCTGCGGCGCAGCGCGTCGCGGTCGTGCGCGCGGGGATCAAAGCGCGCGTCCACCGCGTTGGGGGAGACCACCGACGGGGGCAGGGCGCCGTACTCCGCCGACAGCAGCTGCTGGAAGTGGGTGGAGATGAACACCAGGCCGGTGGCGCGGGTCAGGCACCAGCGCTCGATGCGGCGTGCCAGCCTGCGCAGGTACAGCGGCCGCACCCGCTCGACCACGGCGGAATCGTTGATCTCGAGGATCAGCGGAATGCCGCGCCGGCGCGCCATCCACACGGTCGCGAACAGGAACAGCGAGTAGCGCTCGTAGATGAAATCGGGGCGGAAAGATCGGATGGCGCGTGCCATCCGCCACAGGGTCACGAGGTTGTAGGCAAGCTCGGCGGCCTCGAACGCAACGCCCGGGAGCCGGGTGGCCAGGCGCGCGAGCGGGCCCTTGCCGGGCTCCCGCGTGCCGTCGGGTTCCTGCTCCGGGTCGGCGCCTGGGAACGAAACAACCCGTACCTCGTGGCCGAGCTCACGCAGGGCGCCGACGATGCCGCGGATGTGCACGCCTTCCACGTTCCGGCCCGCGGTGCGGTGGTGATACAGGACCCTCATGCGCGATCCCCCGGCAGTGCGCGCACGGCATAGCCCTGGGCGCGCCAGTCGGGCAGCAGCCCGGCCAGCACTGCCACGGTGTCCTGGTTGTCATCATGCATCAGCACAACGTCGCCGGATCGGGGTGGATTGGCGCGGATCTGCCTGAGCAGGGTGGCCGCGGGCAGCCGCTGGTAGTCGTTGCTGTCATACGACCAGAACGCGATCGGGCGGCCGCTGCGCGCGAACTGCAGCAGCAGTTTGTGCGGGAGCTGGCCATAGGGCGGGCGGAACGGGTGCCTGGCCCTGCCGTCGTAGGAGGCGAGCCGGGCATCCGTGCGGGCGATCTCTTCCATCTGCGCCTGGATGGGCAAATCCGGCATGCGCGGATGACTCCACGAGTGGTTGCCGAGCAGGTGGCCTTCGTCAACGATCCGGCGCACCACGTCGGGGTGGCGGTCCACGAGTTCGCCCACCAGGAAGAACGTGGCGGTTGCGCGGTGTTGCCGCAGCAGGTCGAGGATGGCGGGCGTGTGCTCGGGATGCGGGCCGTCGTCGAAGGTCAGGTACAGCACGTTCCCCCGCGCGCCCGCGCGGGTGGTGACCAGGCGCGATGGCAGCAGCCCCAGCAGGCGGGTCTTGCGCGAACGCGGCTGCATGGCGCGGCTCATGTGCTGGCGGCCGGCCGGGCCGCGTCCTGGAGGATGCGGTCCAGCCGTTCGATGTTGTCGCGCCAGCTGAAGCGCTCGGCGTGGCCGGTGATGGCGCCGGTCGGCCAGTCGCTTCGCAGCACTTCGTCCAGCGCGTCCACCAGGGCCTGACGGTCCCGGGGCGGCACCATGCGCCCGGCGTGCGGGGGCAGCACCTCCGGGATGCCGCCCACATCGGTGGCCACCACCGGCAGGCCGCAGGCCATGGCTTCCAGGACCACGTTGGGCACGCCTTCGCTGTGGCTGGGCAGGCAGAGCAGACTGGCTGCATGCATCCACGCCGGCAGTTCGTGATGCGCGCGGGCGCCCGCAAACAGCACCCGCCCGGCCACGCCCAGCACTTCGGCCCGCTGGCGGAGCGCCTGCGCCGAGGGACCGTCGCCGACGAAGGCCAGGCGCGCAGCAGGCTGGCGCTCAAGCAGCCCCGGGAATGCCTCCAGCAGGTCCACGCAGCCCTTGCCGGGCTTGAGGTTGCCCACGTACAGCACCAGCGGCCCTTCGGCCGCAAGTCCCAGCCGCCGGCGTGCCCCGGCGCGCTCGCCGGGGTGGAAGCTGTCGCCGTCAACGCCGTTGTAAAGCACGTGCACGCGCGCGGCCGGCACGCCCAGTTCGCGCGCGCGCTGCGCAAGCGCGGCGCTGACGGCCACCACCGCCCGCGCGCCGCGCAGGGCCGAGGCAATCTGCCCGCGCTGGAGCCGGTGCTGCGCCTGCTGGTTCAGGTCGCTGCCGTGCACCTTGACCACGTACGGCAGCTTGAGCGTGCGCGCGAGGCGGGCCGTCCCGACCGCATCGGGATAGCCCCAGCTGGCCAGCAGCAGGTCGTAGCGCCGGCGCCGCAGGGATGCCCCGCGCTGCGCCATCAGCGACGCGTACCAGGCCAGCCCATGCAGGCTGCGGCCGACGCGCGGGGGATACCAGAAGGTGAAGTCGTCGCTGCGGGCGTTCAACAGCGCCGGTGGATCGCCGCGGCGGCCGCGGTACCGGTCGCGGAAATCGACCGCGACCATCACCTCCAGGTCGTGGACCCGGGCCAGGCGGTCGAACTGCTGGCGATTGAAGCTGGCGCGCAATGGATCCCACGCGCTGGGGAACAGGTTGGTGAGGGCCAGGATGTTCATGCCGTGGCTTCCGAGTACAGCGCGAGGTAGCGCGCCGCCATGACGTCGAAGGTGGCGTTCTCCAGCAGCCAGGCACGCCCGGCGTGGCCCATCCGGGCGGCCAGGCCCGGGTCCTCGAGCAGGCGGACAAGCGCAGCCGCCAGCGCAGCGGGGTCGGAAGGGGGGACGACGATGCCGTTGACGCCGTCCGCTACGATCTCCGGATTGCCGCCAACGCTGGTAGCAACGATCGGGAGCGCGCTCGCGCAAGCTTCGAGCAGCGCGATCGAATAGCCCTCGGAGACCGAGGACATGGCGAAGATCGAGAACGCCGACAGCAGCGCGGGCACATCCGTGCGGTCGCCGAGCAGGAACACCCGCTCGCCAATGCCGGCACTGGCGATCGCCGATTCCACCCGCGCGCGCTCCTCGCCTTCCCCGACCAGCACCAGGGCGACGTCGTCGCAGCGGGCGCACACCTCGGCAAAAGCCTCGATCATCGTCGGCAGGTCCTTCGCCCAGTTCAGGCGACCGACGAAGCCGACCAGCCGGGTGGCCGGCGGCAGGCCGAGGCTGGTGGCCAGCTGCTCCCGCAGCCGAGGCTCGCAGGGGCGGAAAGGGGCCGGGTGGATGCCGTTGGGCACGACCCGGATCTTGTGCCCGGCGACCAGGCCCGCATGGACGAGGCGGGCGCCCGCCGCCTCTGACACCGCCACCGAGACGTCGGCCAGGCGCATCGACTGCCGGAACAGCTTTTCCCGCCGGCTGGCCGGATCCTGCGCGCCCATGCCGTGGCGGGTGTTGACCACCCGGCGCAGGCCCAGGCCCAGCGCGGCGAGCATTGCGTAGTAATGGGGGGTGTCGTTGTGGCTGTGCAGCACGTCCGGGCGCTGCGCGGCCAGCGCCTGCCGCAGCCGCAGGAGTGCGCGTGCATCCGCCCCGTCGCGCTTGCCGCATTCGATCACGCTGACGCCGCGCGCGGTGAGTTCAGGCGCCAGCGTCCCGGCTTCGAACAGGCACACGACCTGGCAATCGTGTCCGGCCGCGGCCTGCGCCGAGGCGAGGTCGATGACGACCCGTTCCAGTCCACCCCGGTTGAGGTTCTCGACCGCGTGGGTGATCCTCACTGCAGCCTCGACACCGTCACCCGGTACTTGCCGCTGGCGGTCAGCGGGATGTCGTCGACGCGTTCCAGCGCCAGGCAGGCATCGCTGCCGAGCACCTTGGCGACCTCGCGGCGCACGTAGGCTTCCTGCCCGCCGCCGAACTCCGGGCCGGGCACCACTTTGAGGGTGAACCGGTCAAGCGTTTCCTGCACCACCTGGAACCGTCGCACGCCGGCGACGTCCTTCAGCATGTGCGGGAAGAACTCGCCCGGCAGCACGCGGCCGTCCGTGGTGCGGATGGCATCCAGCCGGCGACCGTCGATGCGGGACAGGCGTGGAAGCCCGCGCGCGCCGGTGGCGTGCCACGGGGTTTTCCGGCTGACCACATCGCCGTTGAGATAGCGCAGGAAGGGCATGCCCATGTTGTGCAGGTCGGTAATGGCGAGTTCCCCCCTCTCGTTTCCGTCCTCGGTCCGCACCGGGTCCAGCAGCTCGAGCACCAGGTGGTCGGCGCTGGAAAGCAACCCGTCGCGATCCTCCGCTTCGCAGGCGATGAGCATGAATTCCCTGCAGCCGTAGGTGTTGTAGGCCCTGGCGCCGGGGAAAGCCGCTTCGATCACCGACCGCTGGTAGCCGTGCAGCGCTTCGGCGGCGCCCAGTACCGTGGCCACGCCCGGGATGCTGCGGCCGTGCTCCAGCAGCCACCTGGATAGACGGAAGATCGGATCGACATAGGCCACGATCACCTCCGGCCGGTAGCCGGCGATCGCGGCGGCGTAATCGGCCATGTTGTCGTCGCGCATCAGGAAGCTGTTGAGGATCCGGCGGCGGAACGCCGCGTGGTACAGGCGCTCCTTCAGCAGCGCGCCGCGGCCCGGGTCGCCAACCGGGCCGCCCCACAGGAACAGCGAGCGCCGTCCCATCCGCGCGCCGGTCCAGCCATAGCCGCGCCACATCACCGCAGCGCGCCGCTCGCTGCTTTCGCGCGTGTAGCCGAAGTGCAGCGGCTCGCCGGTGGAACCACCCGTGGCCTTGTACAGCAGCTGCCGGGCCAGCGACCGGGCATGCAGCCCCTGGAAATTCTCGCGGATGTCCGCCTTCGTCAGCACCGGCAGGCGCGCGTAATCGCGCATCGACCTCAGGTCGCCGGGCTCGAAGCCAATGGATTGCCAGCGGGTCCGGTAGTACGGGACCTCCCGCCAGCAGTGTTCCACCAGCGCCTTGAGCTTGGCCCACTGCAGCGCGGCGATTTCCTCCGGCGAGCGCCACTGGTTGGCTTCGTACTCGCCCAGGTGCTGCAGCGTCCGGCGGCCGCGCAGCCGCTCGTAGGCCGGATAGAGGACATGCCGGAACGCGGGCTCGTACAGGTTCATGCGGGCGCTCCGGCGCGGCGTTCGGCCCAGTCCAGGAGGCGGGCGATGAAGGCGGGGCGCCCCTTTGCAAAGCGTGAATGCAGGACCCGGATGTATTGCAGGTCGGCCGCGCTCCAGAAGCCGAACATCAGTGTGGCCGCCACATACGCGAGCGACAGCAGGATTCCTCCCAGCAGCAGGCCCGGCAGCGGCGCCAGCTGGCCACGCACCGCCCAGGCGATGGCGGCGGCCAGCAGCGCTGCAAGCAGCACCCGCGCCATCCGGCCCCATTCCAGCCGGGCGCCGCTGCAATACAGCGCGACGCCGATCATCACGCTGCCCATCAGCGCGCTGGTGGCGCCGTAGGCGACCACGGCGCCGTTCAGGCCGAAGCGCTGGATCAGGGCGATGTCCAGGGCGATCTTCACGATTGCTCCCCCAAGCACGATGAACATCAGCGTGCGCTGCCGGTCCGAACCCAGCAGGTAGCCCGAGGCCGCCTGGGACAGGGTGGAAAACGCGCCCGTGGCCAGGCAGAACGCGAAGGCAAAGGCGGCCGGCGCAAAGGCCTCGCCGTAGAGCAGGCCGATGATCGCCTCGGCAAACACCACGCCCAGCGCGACCAGCGGGGCCGCGAGGGCGCACAGGTAGGTGGTTGATACGGCCATGCGCCGGCCCGCCACTTCCCGGCCCTCGGCCAGGGCGTTGGCCATCATGGGCAGCAGCAGGGCCCCGAACACCCCGGGCACCAGCAGCAGCGCGCCGCTGGCGAGCTGGAACGCCACCTTGAAGTGGCCTGCCGAGGCCGCCGAATCGAGCAGGGTCAGGAACAGCACCTCGATTTCGCTCGCGGTGATGAAGCTGATTGCCACCGTCACCGCAACCAGCGCCGTGTAGCTGCGAAGGCGCTTGCGCAGGTCGTCCTCGAGCGGCTCCCGGGGGCCGGGCGGGGGGAGCAACGGCTCGACCTTCCTGCGGGAGATCCACCAGAACGCAAAGCTCGAGGCGGTGTAGGTGCCCAGGAACCACTCCATCGGCCCGTCCAGCCACCACACCACCAGGATGAGCAGCAGGTTCAGCGGCGCAACGATGACCGCCACCGACGCGGTCACGCGAAAATCCTCGAAGCCCTTGGCAATGGCGATGTTCAGCATGTAGGAGGCGCGCAGCGCGGTGGTGACCAGGAGGATCGCCAGGAGCACGGCGTGATTGAATTCCGGCCCCAGCCGCTGGCCGTGCAGGACGAACACCGCCGTTCCACCGGCCAGCACCACCGCAAGGAACGCGCCCTGGACGCGCCAGGCCCAGGCCAACAGGGGGCGGATCTGCGCCTGGCGACCCGCTCCCCGCAGTTCGGCGACGAACTTGATCACCGCACTGGCGACGCCGGAGTTCGTGAGCACCATGCCGGTGGCAACCAGCCAGATCACCAGGCTGTAGGCCCCGAACTCCGCAGGACCCAGGTGCCGGGCGATGATGATCGAGGTCAGCATGCCCAGGAAGTACTCGGTGTAGATCCCGAGCGACGAGAACACGGTGTTGCGGATGACCTGGTCGCGCTTGTCCATCAGCCGGCCATCACGAACAGGACCTTGACCACCAGCCACAGGCCAACCGCGCTGCAGAGCGCCACGACCGACCATTTGAACCAGTCCCGGCGCACGCTGAGCACCGGCATGCCGGACCAGCGCTCCTGCACGCCCCCATACCAGCCGGTGACCAGGCCGAGCAGGATGTAGAGCAGGATCACGTAGCTGCGGCTGAGGAAGAACGCGCAGGCGAAGAAGCCCACCATCGCGATCAGCAGGGTCATCGCCACCTTGCGCTCTTCCGTCCACAGCGCCTGGTGATCGGGATCGTCCATGCCCGCCGGCTGGCGCAGGACGATGATGGGCATCAGGAAGCAGTAGCCGACCATGGCCAGCCAGATCGTGTAGCCGATGATCCCCGTCTCGGCCAGCACCAGCACGAAGGAGTTGTGGGCCGTGAGCAGGGTGTGGCTGGTGAAGTTGCCGACGCCCACGCCGAGCACGGGGTTGGCGATGAACATCTGGATGCCGTCATACCAGGCTTCGATGCGCCCATAGGCCGAGGATTCGCCCGCGTCCAGCTCCTGCATGCGGGTGGGCAGCATCATCATCCCGGCCAGGCCGATTGCGCCCAGCGAGCCGGCGACCAGCAGCCCGCGGCGCAGCCACAGCCACACCCCGGCCATCGCCAGCATGGCCAGGAAGGCGCCCCGCGAATCGGTCAGGTACACCCCGTACAGCAGCAGCCCCGCCACGCCCCACCAGAACAGCCGGCGCAGCCCGAGCGCGCCGCCCCGGGCGCCCATGAACAGCGCCATGGGGATGGCGATGATGAACAGCATGGCCAGGTCATTGGGATCGCTGAAGATCCCGACGTACTGGATCCGCCCGTCCTGCACCGTGGGCATGCCGGTCCAGCCCTGGCCGAGCTTCACCTGCTCGATGCCGTGGATCGTCAGCACCACCGCGCACAGCGCGATCATCCACATGATCCGCAGGCAGTTCCGGGGCAGGTGGCAGGCCTGGGTGACCAGCAACAGGGTGATCAGGGCCGGCAGGAACTGGAAGAAGCGGATGCGCGCGCCGCCCACCCACCCGTTGGCCACCATCGAGAGCATGCCCACCACCACGAACGCCGCCAGCAGCAGGTAGGTGGGCTGGGTCAGCGGCCGCCGCTGGTTGCCAAGCATCCACGCCGCCAGGGCGGCCAGCATCGCGATCGGCAGGAGCGGCAGCCCCATGTCGGCCAGTGCGGGGTACTCCTGGGGCCGGATGAGCACCAGGCCAAGCCAGGTCAGCAGGAACAGGATCACGCGGGATAGGCCCTCAGCCTGGATGGATGGGCGAACAGTTCCGGCAGGGCGAGCATGCCCTCGAACCAGGCCGCGTCGATGTTGGCTTCGATGCCCGTGCGCAGGAGTTCGTAACGCGCCGCGGCACGCGGGACGCTGACGCCGCTGATGTAGGTGAAGCCGATCCGGAAACCCTGCTGGCGCACGGCGTCCAGGACCCGCGCGTCGTAGGCGTCCGGTCCGCCCACGGGGTAGGAGATGGCGATCGGTGGCGCGCCAAGTTCCGCCGCAAGGCGGGCGTGGCAGCCGGACACCTCGGCGCGCATCTCATCGTCAGGAAGCTTGGCCAGCATCCGGTGGTGCACGCCGTGGGCGCCGATCTCCATGCCGGCCGCACGCATCTCGCGCAGCTGGTCCCAGGTCATGGGGCGGCAATCGGCATGACCGGTCGCCCGGGGGCGCCGGCAATCCAGCTCCAGTTGCGCGAGCACTGCCTGCTGGCCGGCGTCATCCAGGTATTTCAGGCGGTCGAGCAGTTCCGCAACCAGCGGGCGCCGCGCCGGAAGGTCCCCCGGCAGTGCCACGTCGATGCCCAGGCCGGGCAGGCGCAGCCGCTCCGTCCGGGCCGTCAGTACCAGGTGCGCGAGCCAGTCATAGGCGTAGGGCAGGCCGCTGTCGATGTGTCCGGTGGCGACGAAAAAGGTGGCGGGCACGCCGGTTTCGCGCAGGATCGGGAACGCGAACGCGTGGTTGTCGTCGTAGCCGTCGTCGAAGGTCACCAGCACCGCGTCGCGCGGCAGCGGCGGACCGCCATCCAGGGCGGCCACGACCTCGCGGCAGGTCACGGGGTGGAAGTGCTCGCGCAGGTGGATCATCTGGCGGCGGAACGCTTCGGGGGACGCGCTGACCAGCCCCGGGTCGAAGGCGAAGCCGTCATCGAAGTCGCGGACCCGATGGTAGGCGAGGACCCGCAGACCGCGCCGGAAGCATCCGCGCAGCGTCTGGATGGCCGGCAGCAGGCGCCAGGCGTGGGCACGGGCGGCCAGCCGCTGGCGCTGCCCGGGCCCAGGGCCAGCGCCGGGTGCGAACGCCGTCGGCGCCTCACCCGCCATGTCCCCACCCGTGGCCGGGGCAGGGACGGGATTGCGTACGCTCTCCTGACCCATGCCTTTCATGGCGCCCGTGATGACCCACCACACCGATTTCATGGTCCTGTACCGAGAACTGGGCATCGGGCCCGACTGTTCGCTGGAGGGCCTGCGCATGGCGTACCGGCGACGCGTGGCGGACCTGCACCCGGATCGCGGCGGCGGACTGGGCGAGGACCGGCTCAAGGCGCTGAACCAGCGCTACGCCGCTGCGATCGAATTCCATCGCCATCATGGCCGCCTCCCCGGGGCCGCCGCGCGGGTGCCTGCTTCCGCGCCGCCCGCCTTCGCACCTGCGCCAGTGCAGTCGCACGCCGCGCACGCCGTGGAAGATGCGCCGCTGCAGGAAGGGCGTGCGCCGTCGAAGTTCGTCAGGTACGGCATCGTGCTGGTGGCGGCGCTTGCGGCGTGGTGGTTCATCCGCGGCGGTGTCCCGCTTCCCGGGTTCCTTGATGGAGTTGCAGGAAGTGAACGCGGAACGCAGGCATCCGCGGCCATCGCCCTGCGCCAGGGCATGCACGCGCGCGAGGTGGCGGCGATCCTCGGCGACCCGGTGAGCCGCGAGCTCGGCGGCGTCCACTGGGAGTACGGCCCTTCGTGGGTGCGCTTCGAGTGCGGGCGGGTGGTTGACTGGTACAGCTCGCCGCTCAATCCCTTGAAGGCGTCGCGCTCGCGCCCACGCGAAGCGGTTGCCTCCGGCTCGGCGGGGCTCGCGCCGCGCTGTCCGCCGGGCTCGTGAAAACGGAGGCGAACGCAGTCGCATGGGCCATGCCGCCGCAAAACTGAGGAAGGCCGTGCGCCGCGCGTGGATGCGATACGCCATGCGGGGCGTGGGCGGCGCCGACAACTACCAGCGGCTGGAGCTTGCCTACCGGCTCGGTGATCCCTGGAACATGGATTCGGGGCTGGAGCAGGCCCGGTTCGCCGCCACCAATGCGCTCGTGGAGCGCGCCTTCGGGCGGGTCGGCAGCCTGCTTGAGATCGGCTGCGGGGAGGGCCACCAGTCCCTTGCCCTGCAGTCGCTCGCCGGCCAGGTCCACGGCATCGACGTCAGTCCCACGGCGATCGAACGGGCCCGGGCGAGGGTCCCCGGCGCCCGCTTCGCCGCCACCGACATCGCCGGGCAGCCGTGGGGCCAGCAGGCCGGGCGTTTCGACCTGGTGCTTGCGTGCGAGGTGCTCTACTACATCAAGGACATACCGGCCACGCTGGAGCGGATGAACCACCTCGGGCGCGCGTGCTTCGTCACCTTCTTCGCGCCGGCCCTGGGGCGGGTCGGGCCGCACCTGGAGCAGGTGCCGGGGCTGCAGAAGGACTGGATCCACCACGACGGCGTGACCTGGCTGGCGTGCTGGTGGCGTAATCCGGGATGACGGCCGGGACAGTGGGAATCCCGGCACCAGCGCGCAGGGGGAATTGAGGCATGTGTGGACTGGCGGGCTACCTCGGCCATCCGGTGGAGCCCGGCGCCGAACGGCCGCTCCTGCAGCGGATGATCCGGGCGCTTGCGCACCGGGGGCCGGACGGCTGCGGATTCCATGTTGCGCCGGGCATGGGATTGGCCCATGCGCGCCTGTCGATCATCGACCTTGCGTCCGGGGACCAGCCGATCCACAACCCGGCGCGCACGGTCTGGACGGTCTTCAACGGCGAGATCTTCAACTTCGTCGAGCTTCGCGCCGAGCTGCAGGCGCAGGGGCACGTGTTCTACACGCGCTCGGACACGGAGGTGATCGTCCACCTGTACGACCGCTATGGCGACCGGTTCGTGGAGCACCTCAACGGGCAGTTCGCGATTGCGCTGTGGGACCTCACGCGCCGGCGCCTGGTGCTGGCCCGCGATCGCGCCGGGATCCGGCCGCTGTATTGGACCAGGGCGGGAGGCACGCTGTGGTTTGCCTCCGAACCCGCCGCGCTGTTCGCGGCCCTGCCGGATCGCGCGCGCCTGTCCACGCGGGGGCTGCTGCAGGCCTTCAGCTACTGGGCCCCGCTGGATCCGGACACCGCATGGGAGGGCGTCCAGAGCCTGCCCCCCGGTCACCTGCTTGCGATCGGGGCCGATGGCCGCCAGGAGCTTTCCCGGTACTGGGATTGGACGTTTCCCCCTGCTGCGCAGACGCGCGCTGCGTGCTTCAGCGGCATCGACCAGGCCGTCGGCGAACTGCGCGAACGGCTGGTGGATGCAGTGCGCCTGCAGCTGCGCGCGGACGTGCCGGTGGGCGCGTATCTGAGCGGCGGGCTGGATTCATCGGGCATCGCGGCGCTGGTGCGCGGCTACACCGCGACGCCGCTGCGCACGTTCTCCGTGGCCTTCGACCAGCCCGAGTTCGATGAGAGCCCCTACCAGCACGCGATGGTCCGCCACCTGGGCACGGAGCATTCGACCCTGCGCGTGTCGATGCGGGAGATTGGCGAAGCGTTCCCGCGCCTGGTCGCGCACGCCGCGAGCCCGGTGCTGCGCACCGCCGCCGTGCCGCTGATGCTGCTTGCCGATTCGGTGCGCGCCCACGGATACAAGGTGGTGCTGACGGGTGAGGGCGCGGACGAAGTCTTCGGCGGCTACGACCTGTTCAAGGAGGCCAAGGTGCGGCGGTTCTGGGCGCGCCAGCCGGGGTCGGCCCTGCGGCCGAAGCTGCTGTCGCGGCTGTATGGCTACCTGGAGAGCTCGCCGGCGGCCAGCCCGGCCTTTGCGGCGGCGTTCTTCGGGCAGGGGCGCGAGCACATCGACCGGGCGGTGTTTGCCCACGTGCCGCGCTGGAGCACTTCGCAGCGGGCGTTCGCCTTCCTGGCCCCGGAGCTGCGTGCGCAGGCCGCAGAGTGGGACGCGCTGGCCTTTGCCGAGTCGCGGCTGCCCGGCGGGATCCTGGACTGGGCGCCGCTGGCGCGCGACCAGTACGTCGAGGCGAAGACGCTGCTGGCGGGCTACCTCCTGGCCGCGCAAGGCGACCGCGCGGCGATGGCAGGCTCGGTCGAAGGCCGCTATCCCTTCCTCGACCACACCCTGATCGAATTCGCCAACCGGCTTCCACCCTCATGGAAGATCCACGGCCTGACCGAAAAGCACATCCTGCGCCGGGCGCTGGCCGACCTGCT
Organism: Luteimonas sp. JM171; assembly: GCF_001717465.1. NCBI lineage: Bacteria > Pseudomonadati > Pseudomonadota > Gammaproteobacteria > Lysobacterales > Lysobacteraceae > Luteimonas > Luteimonas sp. JM171. Next base: position 2,173,030 of record NZ_CP017074.1, read on the forward strand.
GCCCGACCGCATCACGCGGCGGACCAAGCAACCCTACCGCGCACCCGACAGCGCCAGTTTCTTCGTCGGCGGGCGGCCGCTGGATTACGTGGAAGACCTGTTCTCGGCGGACAGCCTGCGCCACAGCGGCCTGTTCGACGTCGACCGGACCACCAGGCTGTTCGCCAAGGCGAGGGCGGGCAGGGCGACGGGGTTCGCGGACAACCAGGCCTTCGTCGGGATCCTGTCGACCCTGCTGCTCCAGCGCAGCCCGCCCGGGACCGCTCCCGGGTCCTACGGGGCCGGCGCCAGGGGTTCAAGCCGCAACAGCTTGCCGTCCGTGCCGTCGGTCAGCACGTAGATGAACCCGTCCGGACCGACCCGGACGTCGCGGATGCGCTCGCGGCCCTGGAGCAGCCGCTCCTCGTGCACGATGCGGTCCCCGTCAAGTTGCAGCCGGATCAGGGCCTGCCCGGCCAGCGCGCCGATGAACAGGTTGCCCTGCCAGCCCGGGAACGCGTCGCCGCTGTAGAACGCCATGCCGCTGACCGCCGGCGAGACCGGCCAGTGATGATGCGGCTGCTCGGTGCCTTCCGCGCTTGTTCCCAGCGCTTCGGGGACGGGGCCGCCGGAGTAATCCTGGCCGTATGTGGCCAGCGGCCAGCCATAGTTGCGCCCGGGCGCCGGGAGATTGATCTCATCGCCACCCATGGGGCCGTGCTCATGGCTCCACAGCTCGCGCGTCTGGGGATGCAGGGCCATGCCCTGGATGTTGCGATGGCCGTAGCTCCACACCTCGGGCCGCGCGTCCGCGCGGCCGGAGAATGGATTGTCGCCGGGCACGCTGCCATCCGGGTACAGCCGCACGATCTTGCCCTGCAGGTGGTCCAGCAGCTGGGCGGAGGCGGCGGAGCGGTTGTCGCCCAGGCCGACGAACATGAAACCCTGCCCGTCAAACACGATCCGCGAGCCCATGTGGGTGCCGTGCGAGAGCTTGGGCTGCTGGCGGAACACCACCTCCAGGTCGTCGAGGCCGTGCTCGCCCAGGCGCCCGCGCGCCACCGCCGTGCCCCCCTTGTTGCCGCGCCAGTTCGGTTCACCGTAGGAGAGGTACACCAGCCGGTCCTCGGCGAACGTCGGCGCAATGGCGACGTCAAGCAGGCCGCTCTGGCCCTGCAGGAACACCTTGGGGACGCCGCCAAGCGGAGGGGAAATGGAGCCGTCGGGAGAAATGCGCCGCAGCCGGCCCGGGCGCTCGGTCACCAGCATGCCGCCATCGGGCAGGAAGGCGAGCGACCAGGGATGCACCAGCCTGTCGGCGACCAGGCGCAGGGCGAACGCCCCGTGCTCGCCCTCCAGCCGCTCGGCCGGCGCGTTGGCGTGATAGCGCGGGTTGGCGGTCATGGCCTGACCGCTGTCCGGATCGCGTTCTAACCCACAAGCCACCAGCGCGACCAGCGACGCCAGGCTTGCGGCAGCGAAGCCGGCGCGGGCGACGCGCGCCAGGCCAGGGGCGGGGGCGGGGACGCGCGGGCTGGAAGGCTTCATCACTCTGCTCGAACGAAGGAATGGATCCACATGTGCCGGCGGCAGCAGCTCAAGCAGTTCATCCTCGAGAATTTCCTGTTCACCGACGACGACTCCGCGTTCGCCGATGATACCTCTCTGATCAAGCAGGGCATCGTCGACTCCACCGGCATCCTGGAGCTCATTCTCTTCATCGAGGAGAGCTGGGCGGTGCGCGTCCCGCCGGAAGACATGACGCCGGGGAACTTCGACAGCCTCGATGCGATCGGGCACTACCTTGATCGCCGGCTGGCGGCCTGAGTGATGCAGACACTGGTCGCGCGCCTGGAGGACACCGCCGCCGCGATGCCCGGGCGGATCGCCCTCCAGCAGGGGCCGCGACGGATCGACTACCGCACGCTGCGTAGGGATGCCCTGGCGCTGGCTGCGCACCTGCGTTCACGCGGCGTGCGGCCAGGCGATCGGGTCGGGCTCGTCCTTTCCAACAGCATCGAGGCTGCCATTGCATGGTATGGATGCTGGCGCGCGGGCGCGGTGGTGGTGCCGCTGAACGTGCAGGCCCGCGAACGCGACCTGACCGTGTGGCTGCAGCACGCGGGCGTGCGGCTGCTGGTGCACGCGCCCGAGCATGTGGACGCTGCGCAGGCCGCGATCCTGTCCGGCGTGCCAACCCTGGTGGCGGAGCGGGACGCCGGGCCGGCCGTGATGCCGGCACACACCGTGGCCGACCCGGAGGCGGAGCTGCCGATGCCTGATCCGGACGCGCTGGCGGCCATCCTCTATACCTCAGGGACCACCGGGTCCCCCAAGGGCGTGGCCCTGAGCCATCGCAACCTGGCAGCGAACACCGCCTCTATCCTTGATTACCTGCAGCTTGGCCCGGACGACTCCACGGTCAGCGTGCTGCCTTTCTACTATGCGTACGGGGCGTCGGTGCTGCATACACATCTTGCGGTGGGTGCGCGGGTGGTGCTGGAGGATCACGTGGTGTACCCGCACCTGGTGGCCGAGGCCCTGCAACGCGAGCGGGCGACGGGTTTTTCCGGGGTGCCGTCGACCTTCGCCCTGTTGCTTGACCGCGGCTGCCTCGACCGTTGCGACCTGTCCTCGCTGCGCTACATCACCCAGGCCGGAGGCGCGATGGCGCCGGCGCTCGCGCGTCGCGTGCGCGATGCCTTCCCCGGTGCGCGGCTGTTTGTGATGTACGGGCAGACCGAGGCCAGCGCACGCCTGACCTGTCTTGCACCCGAGCGGCTGGATGACAAGCCCGGCTCGGTGGGCCAGGGAATCGCCGGGGTGGAGATCCGCGTGCGACGCGAAGACGGACGGGATGCCGCGCCGGGCGAGCAGGGCGAAGTCTGGGCGCGCGGCGACAACGTGATGACCGGGTACTGGAACGCACCCGGGGCCACCGCGGTGACGATCGTCGATGGTTGGCTGCGCACCGGCGATCTGGGACACCTGGACCCCGAAGGCTTCCTGTGGCTTGCCGGCCGCCGCGCCGACATGATCAAGACCGGCGCGCACCGCGTGCATCCGCAGGACGTCGAGGAGGTGATTGCCGAACTCCCCGGCGTTCGGGAAGTGGCGGTGGCCGGCATCGATGACGCGCTCCTGGGCCAGGTGGTTGCCGCCTACCTCGTGGCCGGCGCCGGCGTGCCTGACGAGAGGGCAGTGAAGGCGCACTGCCGTCGCCGCCTGGCCAATTACAAGATCCCAAGGCAGGTCGCCTTCGTGGCGGAGCTGCCAAAGACTGCGTCCGGGAAGGTCCGGCGCGCCGCACTGACACAGGCGACCTGATGCGCAACCTCGATCCCTCCGTGCTGGACATGGACTACGCCGCCGAAGCCGATCGCATTGCGACACGCCTGCGGCATATTGTTGCGCGCGACCTGCATCGGCGCGGGCTGGTGGTTGCAATTTCCGGCGGCATCGACAGCACCACCTGCGCCGCGCTGGCCGTGCGCGCGCTGGGGCCCGAACGGGTGTTCTGCCTGATCCTGCCCGAGCGCGATTCAAGCGACGACAGCGCGGTGCGCGCCGGGCTGCTGGCCAGGCACCTGGGCGTGCGCGTGCATACCCAGGACATCGCACCGGCGCTGGCAGCCATCGGGTGCTACCAGGCCCGGGACGAGGCCGTGCGCCAGGTGTTGCCCGGCTATGGCGAAGGCTGGAAGTTCAAGATCGCCATCGCGGGAGGGGCCGAGGGGCTGATCAACCGGTTCCGCATCGTCGCCGAGGATCCCTCGGGAGGGCGCCATGAGGCGGAATTGCCGCTGGATGCCTACCTCACCATCGTTGCGGCCACCAATTTCAAGCAGCGCATCCGCAAGACGCTTGAGTATTTCCACGCCGACCGGCTGAACTACGCCGTGGTGGGCACGCCCAACCGGCTCGAGTTCGACCAGGGCTTCTTCGTCAAGAACGGCGACGGCGCGGCCGACGTCAAGCCGATCGCGCACCTGTACAAGAGCCAGGTCTATGCGATGGCACGCCACCTGGGCCTGCCCGGGCGCCTGACCTCGGCCACGCCCACCACCGACACCTATTCGCTGGCGCAGGGACAGGACGAGTTCTACTTCGCGCTGCCCTATGCGCAGATGGATCTTGCACTGTGGGCCTTCAACCAGGACCGGCCAGCCGAGGAACTCGCGGCCGCGCTGGGAGTCGACCCGGGGCGGGCACAGGCGGTCTACGACGACATCCGCGCAAAGCGGCGCACCACGGCCTACCTGCACCGGCCGCCGGTCCTGGTCGAACCGGTCCTGGAGCTGCAGGAGGCCTGAGACAGTGACCCAGGCACCGGCCTATACCGTGCACGAAGCCGACCCCGCGCGCGACCGCGAGCTGATCCTCGGGCTGTGGCGGGGCAACCTCGGCCAGGAGGCGCGGATGCGCGCCAAGTTCGACTGGTTCTACCTGCAGTGCCCGGACGGGGCGCCGCTGACCCTGCTGCTGCGCCACGAGGAGAGCGGTGCGTGGGTTGGAGTGGCCAGCGCGGGGCCTCGCAGGATGCTCCGGGAAGGCAGGCCGGTGCTGGCGGGCGTACTCGCGGACCTGGCCGTCCTGCCCGCGCACCGGTCGCTGTGGCCCGCGCTCTCGCTCCAGATGGCGCTGATGGAAGCGGGCGCCAAGCGCTTCGAACTCATGTACGGCTTTCCCAACCCGAAGGCTGCCGCCGTGTTCCGCAGGGTGGGGTACGTGCCCCTGTGCCGGATGGTCCGCCATGCACGCGTGTTGCGCCATGGCGAGTACGTACGGCGCCGGCTGCCCGCGTTCCTCGCCCTGCCGGCTGGAGGGCTGCTGGATATCGTGGACCGGCTTCGGCCGCGTGCGTGGCGGGGCGGCCTGCGCGCGCGCTGGCAGGACGTCGCCGACGAGCGCCTGGGCGAGGTGTGGTCGCCGGCGTCCGCCGGCGGCGGACCCACCGCGATCCGCGACCTCGGCTTTTTGCAGTGGCGTTTCGACGCATCGCCGCTGATCGACGTGCGCTACCTGGTGGTTGAAGATGCCGGTGGCAGGCCGCAGGCCTGGTTCGCGTGCGAATCACGCGGAAAGGTGCTCTATATCCATGACCTGTGGTCGCGGCGCGGTGTTGCCGGGCCATCGCGCGAACAGCTTGCAACGCTGTTGCACGCCGCGAGGAAAGCGGGCCATCGGGCGGTATCGATCGAGTTCGGTTCCACCTCGGTGGACGGCATCTGGCTTGAGGCCGGATTCGCTCCGCGGGAGTCCCGCCCGGTGTTCTGGCACCCGTCGTCGGTCGAGACCGCGCCGCGCTGGCTGACCGCGGGTGATGAAGATGAGTAGCCCGATGGTCGTCCATGCAATGCGGCCGAAGCTCGGGGCCGTGCTCCTGCTGGCGGCACTGGCGCCAGCCTGCGCCCAGTCGTCGGGGCAGGCGTCCGCCCAGGGCCAGGGCGTCCGGGCGGTCCAGGTGCTGGCAGAAGGCCTGCAGTTCCCGACCGCCGTGGCCAGTCCGGGCGATGGCAGTGGCCGCATGTTCGTGCTCGAGCGCGAGGGGCGCATCCGGGTGGTCGACCGCGAAGGCAGGTTGCTCACGGAGCCTTATTACGCCCGTGATGTGATGACCATGGACATCGAGCAGGGATTGCTGGGCCTCGCCTTCGACCCCGGTTTCGCGCAGAACGGGCGCATCTACATCGCCTACAGCGGCGCGGCGGAGGGTGAGCGCCACGGCCTCGTGCTGCGTCGCCTGCAGGCCGCGGATCCAGCGGCTGATGTGTTTGACGGCAGGGAAGAGGTCGTGATGCGGGTGGCCGGCCTGGTCGCCAATCACAATGGCGGTGACATCCATTTCGGCCCCGACGGGCTGTTGTACTGGGCGATCGGCGCTGGCACCGGTGAGCCGGCCGACCATGCCCACGCGCGACAGGCCGACAACCTGCTGGGCAAGATCCTGCGGATCGATGTGCGCGATGGCGCAGCAGGTGCGGACAACGGATGCGGGGCGCGGGGGCGGGCGGCGTATGCGATCCCGGCCGGCAATCCGTTCGCGGGCAAACCCGGCGAATGCGGGGAAATCTACGTCCTCGGGCTGCGCAACCCCTGGCGCTTCGACGTCGACGCCGCGATTGGCGACCTCTGGATTGGTGACGTGGGCAAGGACCGCGAAGAGGTCAGCCGGTTCCGCGCCGGCGACAACCCGGACCTCGGCTATCCCGCCTGCCAGGGCAGCCACGACTATCCCTCCACCGGGGCCACCGGTTGTCCCCGGCGCACGGGCACCCATCCGCCGGCGTTCGACTACGATCGCGGCGTCAGCGGGCGCTGCGCCGTGACCGGCGGACGCATGTACCGCGGCTCACTTGCCGCGCTGCAGGGCGCGTATGTGTTTTCCGATTCGTGTTCGAGCGAACTGCTGGTCGGCAGGCCCACTACGGCGGGCGGGCTGGAGGTGGAGTCAATCGACCTGGGTATCCCGCCCGGCTATGGGACGGTGGCGTCGTTCGGCGAAGGCGAGGACGGCGAGCTGTGGTTCATCAATCACCAGAGCGGCGGCCTGTATCGCATCAGCGGCGGGGAATGACTGGGTCCGCGTGCAAGCTCACGCGGCCAGGCGCTCCCGCGGTGCCCGGAACAGGTACAGGGCGAGGAAGTCCGGCCGGAACCGGCCCGCGCCGTCGACAATGCCGGCCTGCTCGAAACCCAGGCGTCCCAGCAGCCAGGAAGGCCTGCCCTCCACGCTGTTCATCACCGGGTCGCTGGTGAAGGCAAGTTCGTATCCGGCATCACGGGTTCGTGCCAGTACGGTGTCGTCGTAGCGCCCGTGCGGATACGACAGGGTTGGCGGCGCGACGCTGCCCAGATGGCGGGCGACGATTGCACGGGCGGTGGCGAGCTCGGCCTGGAGGTCGCCCGCGCGTGTCATGGGCACATGGGTCTTGCCATGCACGCCGATCGCAACGCCGCTTCCCGCCAGCTCCAGCAGCTCGTCACGGGTCAGCATCTGCCGCACGCCATCGCCCATGGCGTCGTCGAACGGGGCCAGGACCTGCCTGCGTTCCGCCGGTCGCAGGGTTTCCAGCCTGGCGATGGCCATGCGCAGGCCTTCCAGCGAATCGGCCGGTGCCACCGGCAGCGCGTGCCCCGCGTCGGCCAGTGCCGCTGCCAGTGCCGGCACCTGGATCCGCCCGAGGCGGAAGCCCGCCACCAGTTGCTCCTGGAAGAACGCCTCCTCGCGGTCCACCACGTCGGCGACGGTGAACAGCAGCGCGGGGATTCCTGCAGCGCGCAGCAGGGGCAGCGCATGGGCGTGGTTGTCGGCCCAGCCGTCGTCGAAGGTGATCAGCAGGGCGCGATCGGGCAGGGGGATGCCATGGCGCCGCGCCGCCAGCACCTGGTCGCTTGAAACGATGGTGTAGTGGCGGCGGAAGAACTGCAGGCAGCGCTCGAACAATCCGGCTTCCAGCGTGTAGTCGGGGTCGCAGGATGCCCATCGCGGGTCGGCGCTGGCCAGCACGCGGTGGAACATGATGACCGTCAGCGCCCGGCGATTGCGTATCCGGTGGTACAACCCGAGCAGGCCGCTGCGATAGAGCGCGCGCTTGACCAGATCAGCGACCATGACCGCCATCCCCGAAACCTCCGTCATCATCCCCACCTGGAACCGCCGCGACATGGTCGCGCGGGCGATCGACTCGGTGCTGGCGCAGACCCGGCCCGTGGAGGAAATCATCGTGGTCGATGACGGTTCCTGCGACGGGACCGGTGAATATCTGGCCCACCGATATGGGGAACGGATCACCTGTGTCCGGCAGGACAACGCCGGGGTATCGGCCGCGCGCAACCGCGGCCTGGCGATGGCCCGTGGACGCTACCTCGCCCTGCTCGACAGCGACGATGAGTGGCTGCCTGAAAAGAACGCGCGCCAGGTCAGGTACCTGGAGGACAACCCGGCGATCGGCATGGTCCTGTGCAATGTCCTTCGCGTGAAGCCCGACGGGTCGCTGATCGATGTCTTTGACCGCAGGGAGCAGATCCCCGTCGATGGACCGGCGCTGGGCCCGGTACTTTGCGATCCGGCGCTGGCGCCGCTGTCGATCCTGATGCGGCGCGAGGTGTACGCGGACGTCGGGGGCTTCGATGAGACCCTGCGCACGGCCGAGGACCTTGACTTCCACCTGCGAGTGGCCGCGCACTGGCCGATTGGTGTGGTTGCCGAACCCCTGGCGCGGGCATTGCGTGGCCACGATGGGCTCTCCTCGCTGGACTCGACGGAAGACGATTACATCCGCGTGATGGAGCGGGCGGCCGAGGCGGCCATTGGCCGGGTGCCGGAGGCACTGCGCAAGCGCGCACTCGCGACGGCGTACGTGAAGAATGCGGAAGGCTGCATCTGGCGCAGGCGCTATCGCGACGGGTGGCGGCTGGCGCGCAAGGCGTGGGCGTTGGGGCCCCCGGCGCCCCTGCGGCGGCGGTTGCTCGGGCTGGTGCCCGGCGCGGGCAAACGCATGGTGCGCTCGCTCGTATCGGCCTGAGGAACCTCTCACCGCCGCTCGGAGGATGTCCGGCCGAAGATCACCACCTCGAGTGTTTGGACGAGGATCAGCAGGTCGAACAGCAGGTTGTGGTTCTTGACGTAGAACAGGTCGTACTTGAGCTTTTCCTCGGCGTCCTGCTTCGACGCCCCGTAGGCATAGCAGAGCTGGGCCCAGCCCGCGAGGCCCGGGCGCACGCAGTGGCGAAGCCTGTAGTAGCGCAGGCTGTCGTCGAACTCCCGCACGAACTCCGGGCGCTCCGGGCGCGGGCCGACGATGCTCATGTTCCCGCACAGGATGTTCCACAGCTGGGGGAGCTCATCCAGGCGGGTGCGCCGGATGAACCGACCGACCCGGGTCACGCGGCTGTCGTTGGTGCTTGACCAGCGGGCCACGCCGTCCTTCTCGGCGTCGGTGCGCATGCTCCGGAACTTGACCAGATAAAAGGTCTTGCCCAGCAGCCCGACGCGCTCCTGCCGGTAGAGGATGGGGTTGCCCGGCCCGGACTCGACCCGGATCGCCGCCGCCACCAGGACCAGCAGCGGCCACGTCAGGGCAAGCATCACCACGGACACTAAGACGTCGAAGGCGCGCTTGCCCAGGATCCTCAGTGGCGAATTGTTGAAGCCGCCGGAAAACACCAGCCAGGACGGGTCCACGAGGGCGAGCTTGATCTTCCCCGCCTCACGCTCGAAGAAGGTCACGATGTCGACGATCCGGATGCCCAACTGCTGGCACTGCAGCAGGTCTTCCATCGGCAGCGCATCGCGGCGGTCATCCGGGCCGAAAACGATTTCATCGATCCGGTGGGACACGGCCCACTGGGCAAGCGGCATGCCGATGGAGACAAGCTTGTCGGAATCCACCGCCGCGGCGCTGTTGCCGTAGTGGACGTAGCCCACCAGCTTGAAGGCGCGCCGGTCGGCGCGTCGGCGCAGGCGATGCTCGATCATTGCGGCGCGTTCCCCGGCCCCGACCACCAGCACGCGCTGCTTGAGCGTTTCCACGTCCACCAGGTGCGCGAAGAGCAGCCGGAAGACCAGGACAACCAGGAAGCCGATCGCCAGTGCCAGGGCCAGGACGCCGCGGCCGATCTCGATCTTGGGGACAAGGTAGTACAGGACCAGCAGGCCCAGGGTGCCGAGGAGAAACGCGACTGCCTGGCGGGCGATCACGCCGAACCTCGTTGCGCGCACGTGGGTCTGGTACATGCCCATCGCGGTCATGCCCAGCATGATCATGGCCGTGAACACAGACGCGCGCAGAAGCTGCGTGTCGAGCGCGGCATAGGTCTGCAGCGGGTCGGGGTAGGCGATGAAGCGCAGGTACACCGCCAGGAAGACGGTGCCGCCAAGCAGCAGCGCCTCGCCCAACAGGACCAGGCTTCGCCGCTGTGCGGCCATGCCGCGCAACAGGCGCGGCATCGGATCGCTGTATGCGCCACCTGCCAGTGACAGGGCCTGTTCGCTGTTTCCCACTTCTCCCCTGGCCATGTGCCCCTGCCTGCTCCGGAAAAGGTTGGTGTCCCCGGCCAGCCTGTTCCCGGCCCTTGATGGGAACGAACGCGGTTTCCAGCGGAATCCGGACCACCACCCCGCGCGAGAGGGCGGCGGATCCGACCCCGGTCAATGGTTGCGGTAGGTCACCGACAGGTACCAGACGTTCTGGCGGGCATCACCGAAGAGGCCGTCCCCGCTGCGCCGGTAGTGCATGTAGTGCAGCGCACCGCTCCAGCGGCGCGACCATTGCCTGGCAAGGCCCAGGCCGTAGCGTTTGTCATCGGTGCGCAGGTCCAGGCCGGGGAATTCGGAGCGCGCGATGTCGGCGTAGGAGCGCAGGTCCAGGGTGGGAGTGAGGCGGTACGACACTTGCGCGAGCACGCCACGCCGGGTCTCGTCGAAGGCGGTGTCATCCAGGAAGTCGATGCGCTCGTAGTAGGACCCCAGGGTGAAGTCCAGGCGCTGCCGATGGTGGGTCCAGTGGAACTCGAGGCGGTCCTCTTCGTAGACCGAGGAATTGACCGTGATCGATGCCGTGGAGAGCCGGTCGGGCACGCTGGTGACGTCGCCGATGCCGGCAATGGCGGATTCCGATGCGTCGGTGAGCTGGTGCGCCGCCTCCACCGCCACCGTGTTGCGCGGGCCGGGTGCCCAGGTGAGCCGGCCGCGCAACAGGGGGTGGGACGCCGAGCTCCCGTCGGCGTAGTCGACCCACGAATAGCCGGCCGCCAGGCCCACGCCGAGGTGGCGGAGCTCCTGGTCGTAGCGCGCGTAGGCGTCGTAGCGGCGATGGTCGCGGGCGATGATGTCGTGGCGGTAATCCACGTCCTGCCCGCGCACGCTGAAGGTCAGCACGCTCGTCGGGTTGAGCTCGCGGATGGCGTGTACGGTCGCCGCCATTCGCTGGGACTCGATGTCATCGGTTTCCGCGGCGCGGGTATCGATCCAGCGCAGCTCGGCGCGGCCGCGCAGCGCCCGGCTCCAGTTGAACTGGACGTTGGGCCCGAGCGAGAGGACGTTCACCCGCTGGCGGTTGTCCGAGGTATCCGGAACAAAGCGGTCGATCGGCCGCATCTCCAGGCTGTCCTCGACGGTGAAACTGAAGACCTGCGGCACGATGAACCAGTCCAGGCGGCCGGTCAGGCTGCCCTCCAGCGCGTTCGTCTGCGGGCCGTCCACATAGTTCCAGTACTCGACGCGACCGCCGACGTTCGCCTGCACGGTGGAGGTGGCTTCGGCCAGCACGAAGCCCACTCCGGCGCGCAGCGCGTTCGAATCCTGCGGATCCGTTGGCGACATGAGCACGTTGTCATCGCGCTCGAATCCGGCATCGATCGAGTAGTCGATGCGCACGGCCCCGGCATGGAAGGGAATCGTCGCCAGGATTGCCGTGGCCAGCACGGATAGCCTGGCCGTTCTGATTGCCATGGGCCGTCTCCCCGTTCCCCGACCGGTCCGGTCAGTAGATGTTGTTGAACACCACGCCGGCGAGCTTGTCCGGATCGAAACTGGCCGCGGCGTTGTCGATGCGGTCGATGGTGACCTGGCCATGGCCGGCCACCAGCACCACCAGGTCGGCCAGGTCGGAGAGGATCCTCGCGTCCGGAGAATCCAGCGCCGGGGGGCCGTCCAGGATCAGGTAGCGGTTGGGTTGGGTTCCACGCAGCGAGTCGATCATGGTCCGCATCCGCGGCGTGCTGAAGTGCTCGCCGGTGGTTTCGCGCGGCCTCGCGCACGGCACCAGGCGCAGGCGCGGCAAGCGGCTGTCGTACTGGATCGCGTCCAGGTCCGCGGCGCTGCCGTCGAGGTATTCCATCAGCCCGCCGTTGGCGGCGTCGACCCCGAATGCCGCGTGCTGGGTGGGATGCAGGGCGTCGCAGTCGATCAGGACAACGGACTTGGTGTCATCGAACGCGAACGCGGCCGCCAGGTTGCGGGCGACGAAGCTGCCGCCACAGCCCGGCTGCACCGGGGTCACCAGGATGACCGTCTTGCGGCCTTCCCCCAGTGCCAGCAGCCTGGTGCGCAGACTGCGGAACGCGTCCGCCTGCGCGCGAACCGAATCACTGCGGTGGATCAGCTGGCGGTCTTCGAGCGCGCGGGGCGTCAGCGCGGGCAGCGCGGCGTCCGGCCGCGCCAGCGGGGACGTGCGCGGGGCTTCCGGGACAGGACTGGTGATCGCCTCGGGGCGTGATTTCAGCAATTGCTCCATGGAACCTTTCCTGGCTGCGGCTGGGGTCAGCCGTGGGAAGTCATGCGGTACACGTAGGTCAGCGCGTACAGCAGCAGGACCGCTCCGACCACCATCGTTCCGGTGCCCATCTGCATGTATTGCCTGCGGCGTGCCCGCGAGGACGGGTAGGCGGGGATCGTGGCGAGCAGCGGATAGCGGCTCATCACCTCGACCTGCTGCGGGCTGCGTACGCGCGGGTCGAAGCGCACCAGCAGCCACAGCAGGCCGATGGGCAGCGCGATCGCCGCCATCAGGCCGGCCCCCGCCACGTGCATGAAGCGCGGCCCGGTCGGGCGCAGCGGCATCGTGGCCGGGTCCTGCACGCGCAGCGTGAGGCCGCGGTTCTGCTGGTCCAGGCCCATCGAGACGCGTGCGTTCTCGCGCCGGCGCAGGAGATCCTGGTAGATCTCGCGGTTGACCTCGTAGTCGCGGGTGAGCTCGGCGAGCGCGCTTTCCGAGGCTACGATGCGCCTGCTGCGGTCAAGCTCGCTCTGGAGCAGGCTTTCGGCAACGCCCATCCGCGAACGGATCGCCACCACGTCCCGCTGCGCCTGCGCCAGCTGGCTGCGCAACTCCTCATACAGCGGGTTGGCGCGCGAATCGACGCTGGCGGTGGACTGTCCGGACGCCGCCCGCCGGCGCTCGTCGTCCAGCTGGCGCTGGATGTCCTCCATCTGGTGCCGGGTGCGGATCACGTCCGGGTGGCGGTCGGTGTAGGTCAGCAGCAGCCGGTCGAGTTCGGCCTGCAGCTCGATCAAGCGGGCCCGGTATCCCGTCTCGCGCGTGTGCACCGAGGTGACGGCCGCCTCGCCGGAGAGCTGTGACGCCAGCGAGGAGGCGCGCGCCTCCTGTTCGAGCAGCGCCATGCGCGCCTGTTCCACCTGTGTGCGCAGGGCCGAGATCCGCGAGTTGGCGTCGGTCGCGCTGCCGGGCTGGGCATCGGCATTGCGCGAGCGGTACTGCTGCAGGTTGTTCTCCGCGTCGATGAGTTTCTGGTGGTACTCCTGGACCTGCTCATCGATGAATTCGTAGGCTTCCCGGCTCTCGCGTTCCTTGGTCGCCAGCGTCTCCCGCATGAACAGCGAGCCCATGGCCTCGGTCACGGCATAAGCGCGCCTGGGATCGCTGTCCTGGTAGGTGATCTGGACGATGTCGGCCCGCGGGCTGGTGACCTGGGTGCGTCCGCGGATCTCCTCCATCAGGCGGTCGTGCTGGATGGGACTGAGTTCGGCATCGTCCGCCCAGCCACCGGCCTCGATGATCTCGGACAGGATCTTGCGGCTGTAGATGATCTGGCGCGCCATCCCGGCGCGGTCGGTGACGCCGGTGGGAACGGCGCGGCCCTCGAGCAACGGCGCGATGATGTCGCTGTCCTGGGCAAGGATCGTCACCGACACGCGGTAGCTGTTGCCGACCAGGAGCATGCCCGCCAGATAGGCGAGCGCGGCGACCGCCGCGAAGATCAGCGAAAGCGGGACGATCCGCCTGCGCCCTTCCTTCAGCAGCAGGCGCGCGTACTCCACCGGGGAGGTCGCCGCGCCCGCCGGTCCATGGGCCACGGGGCGTCCCCGCGGAGCGGGCAGGTTGCTGGGCTGCATCAGAATCCCCGCTCCGGCACGGTGATGATGTCGCCGGGGGCTACGGCGAAGTTGGTTTCCAGCTCGCCGCGATTGATGATCCTGTCCAGGCGGACCGCGTAGCTGCTGGTGTCATCGCCAACGCGCCGGTACAGGCTGGACCGGTCCGGTGCGGCGAACTCGTTGACGCCCCCGGCGGCCAGGACCGCGTCCAGCACCGTCATGCCCTGGCGGTAGGGAAGGGAGATCGGCTGGCGCACCGCGCCGGTCACGCGCACCCGCGACAGGTACTCGTGGCTGCGCAGGTCGGTGAGGATCACCGCGACCTGGGGATCACGCACGAAGGCCGTGAGCTTCTCCTCGATGTCTGCGGCCACCTGGTTCGGGGTCAGGCCGGCGGCCATCACATCGCCCACGAGCGGAACCGAGATCCGGCCATCGGGGCGGACGGGGACCGTGATGCCGAGTTCCGGGTTGCGCCAGACGGTGACCTGGACGATGTCGTCCACGCCGATGGCGTATTCGGCAACCGCGGCCTGGCTTGGCGCCGGCGGTGCCTCCAGGGCCCCGCCGGCGGCACACGCGGCCAGGCCCGCCATCATCACCAGCGCAAAAAACTGTCTGGGCATACCCATTCCCGGCCCCCTTTTGTGATCGATGTTTCTGGTAACGCGCAAGGGCAGCTGCACCGGTCACAGGGAGCGGCGCCATCCGGCAGGCGGTGGGGGATAATCGGCGGCCACCCAGGGGGAGCTCCCCATGCGCATCCTTGTCTTTGGCGGTGCCGGTTACATCGGAAGCCACACCTGCGTGGTGCTGGCCGGGCGCGGGCACGATCTCGTCGTGGCGGACAACCTGGGCAACAGCTCGCCCGGCGTGCTCGGGCGCCTGCAGCAGATCATCGGCGCGCCCGTGGCGTTCGAGCAGGTGGACCTGCGGGACCGCGACGGCGTCAGGCGGCTGTTCGCCGCGGGAAAGTTCGACGCCGTTGTGCATTTCGCAGCGCTCAAGGCGGTGGGGGAGTCCTGCGAAAAGCCCCTGGAGTATTTCGACAACAACATCTCCGGCACCATCCACCTGCTGCAGGCGATGCAGGAACACCGCGTGCGCCGGCTGGTGTTCAGTTCATCGGCCACCGTCTACGGAGATCCCGACAGCGTGCCGGTGCGCGAGGATGCGCCGCTGCGCGCCACCAACCCCTACGGTCGCACCAAGCTGGTGATGGAGCAGCTGATCGGCGACCTGTGCGGGAGCGACCCGGCCTTCCAGGCGGTGAACCTGCGCTATTTCAATCCGGTGGGCGCGCACGCCTCGGGCCTGATCGGCGAAGCGCCCGGTGGCGTGCCCAACAACCTGATGCCGTACATCTGCCAGGTCGCGGTGGGCCAGCGCGAGCACCTGTCGGTATTCGGCGGCGACTGGCCAACGGTGGACGGCACCGGGGTGCGCGACTACATACACGTCGTCGACCTGGCGCGCGCGCACGCCGACGCGCTGGATTTCCTGGTGCGTGAAGGCCGCAGCGCGAACATCAACCTCGGCACCGGGCGCGGGACCAGCGTGCTGGAGCTGGTGCGGGCGTTTGAACGCGCCTCGAACCGCCGGGTGCCCTACGAGATCGTTGCGCGCCGCCCGGGCGATGTTGCCGAGGTGTACGCCGATCCGTCGCTGGCGCACGAGTTGCTGGGCTGGCGCGCCGAGTTCGACATCGATGCCATGTGCCGCGATGCCTGGCGCTGGCAGTCGCTCAATCCGCGCGGCTACGAAGACGCGGAAGCCCAAGGCTGAGCCGGGCGGCCACGGCGTCCGGGCGCTTCATCCAGGCGAAGTGGTCGGCGCGGGTGCCCAGCGCGGCGGCGTCCATGGTGTCCACGCGGGCCTGGGCGAGCGGCATTTTCGCGAGCAGGTAGCGCAGGGAGGACTCGGGCGCGTACCAGTCGGCCGCTGGCACGATGGCGTGGATCGGGGCGTCAATCCGGGCCATCCCCGCTTCCAGGTCCAACCCCAGGCCGCTGGCGGCGTAGCGTCCGGTCAGGGCTGTGCCTGACCAATCGCGCATCACGCCGCGCGCCTCGCGGCCGCCAAAGCCCAGCCTGCGGCCGGGCAGGGCCCCGTTGCGATCGGCCAGCCAGGGCAGCAGGCGGTATGCGAGCCGGAGCATGAGCCGATGCCGGCGCGGGAACGCCCGCCACCAGGGCGCGCCGCTGCCCACCAACCAGATGCCATGGGCGGCCTGCGGGGCCGTGGCCAGGTAGCAGCACGCGAGCTGGCCGCCCAGGCTGTGTCCGCCGACAACCACCGGAAGGTCCGGCAACTGCCGGCGCATCGCCTCGGCGCTGGCGGGGATGTCGAGCTCAAGCAGTTCGCGATAGCCCCAGTTGCAGTCGCGCCCGGCGCGCAGGTGGCTGCTGCCAGCGCCGCGCCACTCGTGCAGGAAGCTGGCAACGCCGTGAGCGGCGAGTGCCTGGGCGAAGGGAAGGTAGTGTCGCGCGCCCACGCCGAGCGCCGGCAGCCAGAGCAGCGCCGCGACCGGCCGCTCCGGACTGCAGGCGTACAGCTGCCAGCGGTGGCCGTCCGCGGCCTGGACCGCAAGGCCGTCCTGTTCGACGCTCACGCCGGGCCGGCGGCGCCGAAGTGGTCCAGCACCAGCACGTCGCCGCGACCCGGGGAGTAGCTGCCCCGCAGGGCGCGGTGAACGTACCCGGTGGCCGCTTCGCAGGCATCGGCCGGCGCCAGCCCGCGACACAGGTTGGCAGCGATCGCGGCCGCCAGCGTGCAGCCGGTGCCGTGCGCGTCACGCGGCAGCCGCGGATGCGAAAACTCGCGCAGCATGCCGTCGGCGCCGGCGAACAGGTCCATCACGTCATTGGCGCCGTCTTCAAGGTGGCCGCCCTTGAGCAACACCCCGCGGGCACCGGCGGCCAGCAGGTCGGCCGCGGCTTCGCGCATGGCCTGGCGATCGGGGATTTCGCGCCCAAGCAGGAGCTCGGCCTCGGGGAGGTTCGGGGTGAGCACGGTGGCGTTATTGAGCAGGCGGGTGCGCAGGGCATCGAGCGCGTCTGATTCCAGCAGCCGGGCGCCGGAGGTGGCAATCATCACCGGGTCGAGCACCAGCGGCGGATTGCCATGCGCCGCGAGGGCGTCGGCCACGGCGTTGATGACGCCGGCGTTGGCCAGCATGCCGATCTTGACGGCGCCGATGCGGAAGTCGTCGAAGCAGGCATCAATCTGCGCGCGCAGGAACTCGACCGGTGGCACGTGCACGGCGGTGACGCCGCGGGTGTGCTGGGCGGTGAGCGCGGCGATGGCCGACAGGCCGTGCACGCGGTGGGCGGCGAAGGCCTTGAGGTCGGCCTGGATGCCGGCGCCGCCGCCGGAATCGGAGCCTGCGATGGTGAGGGCGGAAGGGAATTGATTCATCCGCCCATTGTGCCTCGTAACCGCCTGTTACGCGCCCGGCGTGTCGCGCGGCTCCACCAGCGAGCCGGCGATTTTCACCGCGGCGTGGAAGTCGTGGGCGAAGTACAGCTCGCCCGGTCGCTCCTGCAGCTGCATGCTGGCGAGGATCCGGTTGGGCTGGTCCTGCAGGCCGGAGATGATGAGCACGATGCCCTTGCGCTGGCAGCGCTCGGCCAGGGTCTTGATCGCGTGCACGCCGCTGGCGTCGATGAAGGGCACCAGGCGCATCCGCACGATGAACACCTTGGGCGTCTCGTAGAGCCGGTCGAGCAGGCTGTCCAGGCGATTGGCGGCGCCAAAGAAGAGCGGGCCGGTCACCTGGTAGGCCTCCACGCCCCGGGGCAGCAGCTTGCGCTGTTCGCCCTCGGAAAGCTGGCTGCTGCCGTGGCGGTAGAGATCGTCGTCGAAGGTGCGGATGCCCGAGCTCACCTCCACCGACTCCGACATCCGGTACATGAACACCAGCGCCGCCACCACCACGCCGGCCTGGATGGCCACGGTGAGGTCGAAGAACACTGTCAGGCCGAAGGTCAGCAGCAGCACCACGCGGTCGCCGATCGGCGCCGACATGGTGGCGCGGAAGTTTTCCCTCTCGCTCATGTTCCAGGCCACCACCAGCAGCACCGCCGCCAGCGCGGCCAGCGGCACGTAACCCATCAGCGGCGCCAAGGCCAGCATGAACACCAGCAGGAAAACCGCGTGCAGGATGCCGGACATCGGCGAGCGCGCGCCGGCCCGCACGTTGGTGGCGGTGCGTGCGATTGCGCCGGTGGCCGGCAGCCCGCCGAACAGCGCCGAGCCCATGTTGGCCACGCCCTGGGCCACCAGTTCGCCATTGGAGCGGTGGCGCCCGCCGATCATGCCGTCGGCGACGACGGCCGAGAGCAGGGATTCAACGCCTGCAAGGAAAGCGATGGTGAAGGCGCTGGGCAGCAGCTCGAAGATGCGGTCGACCGGGAAGTGCGGGATGGCGAATTCGGGCAGCGCGGTGGGCAGGTTGCCAAAGCGGGTACCGATGGTTTCCGCCGGCATCCCCAGCGCCAGCGCCAGGCCGGTGCAGACGAGCAGGGCGATCAGGAAGCCCGGCCAGTTGGGGCGCCAGCGGCGCAGCGCGATGATCACGGCCAGCCCCAGCACCGTGAGCGCCACCGCGGCGGGCTGGGTGGTGGCCAGGTGCTGGATGTACACCGTCCAGCGGCCGATGAAGTCGCCGGGCACGCCCTCCACCCGCAGGCCAAGCGCATCGGCGATCTGGCTGGTGAAGATGGTGACGGCGATGCCGGCGGTGAATCCGGTGATGACCGGCTGCGGCATGTAGCGCATCAACGTGCCCAGCCGCAGCAGGCCGGCGGCGATGAGCATCATCCCGGCCATCAGCGTGCACAGGATGAGGCCGCCATAGCCGAAGCGCTCGATCACCACGAACACGACCGGGATGAAGGCCGCGGTGGGCCCGCCGATCTGTACCCGCGATCCGCCCAGCGCCGAGATCAGGAAGCCGGCGATGATGGCGGTGGAAATGCCCTTGTCCGGGGTGGTCCCGCTGGCGATCGCCAGCGCCATCGCCAGCGGCAGGGCGACGATGGCCACGGTGAGCCCGGCCACGGCATCCGCGCGCAGGTCATTCCAGCCGTAGCCCGCGCGGAAGGCGGTGACGAGCTTGGGTTCGAACAGCTTCAGGTATTCGCGGTTGGGCTTCATTTGGACTGGGTCGGCTCCTTCAGGCGCACGCCCCGGCCCCGCCCCTGGCTGGGCTGGTCATTGGCAATGAGTTCCACGCCGGCAGCGTCCAGCGCTTCCACCACCTTGGTCAGCGTGCTGATGGCCCCGCGCACATCGCCGTCGCTGGCCTCCATGCGCTGGATGGTGGGCAGGGAGACGCCTGCCAGGGCGGCAAGGGAGCGCTGGTCAATGCCAAGCAGGGCGCGCGCGGCGCGCAATTGTCCGGGCGAGATCATTACGGGGAATGCAGATGTGTACGCCCCGTATTCTCACCAATCAAGCCCGAGTTATCAAGTTCAAGGCATCGTGAGTGATGTTTAAAACATCATTTACATCGTTTCGGAGGCGTAGTCTGCCAGGCGCGAGCGCTCACCGCGCCGAAGCGTCACGTGGGCGCTGTGCTCCCAGGCCTTGAATCGGTCCACCGCATAGGTCAGCCCGGAGGTGGTCTCCGTGAGATAGGGCGTGTCGATCTGCTCCACGTTGCCCAGGCACACGATCTTGGTGCCCGGGCCGGCGCGGGTGATCAGGGTTTTCATCTGCTTGGGCGTGAGGTTCTGGGCCTCGTCCAGGATCATCCAGCGGCTGAGGAAGGTACGCCCGCGCATGAAGTTGAGCGAGCGGATCTTGATCCGGCTGGCGAGCAGGTCGTTGGTGGCCTGGCGGCCCCAGCTGCCGCCCTCCTGGTTGTGGGTGAGCACTTCCAGGTTGTCGGTGAGGGCGCCCATCCAGGGCGTCATTTTTTCCTCTTCGGTGCCGGGGAGGAAGCCGATGTCCTCGCCCACGCTCACCGTGGCCCGGGTCATGATGATCTCGCGGTAGCGCTGCTGGTCCATGGTCTGGGCCAGGCCGGCCGCCAGCGCCAGCAGGGTCTTGCCGGTGCCCGCGGTGCCCAGCAGGGTGACGAAGTCGATCTCCGGGTCCATCAGCGCGTTGAGCGCGAAATTCTGCTCTCGGTTGCGGGCCATGATCCCCCACACCGCGTGCTGGTTGCTGCGGTAGTCGTCGACGATCTGCAGCGTTGCCTTGCCGCCCTCAACGCGGACCACCCGGAACTCGGCCTGCTCGTCGCCGGGCAGGTACAGGAACTGGTTGGGGTGCCAGTCGTCGTCCCCGGCCATGTCCAGTTCGTAGAACGTGCGGCCCTTGTCTGTCCACGACTTGAGGTCCTTGCCATGGCGCTGCCAGAAGTCCTGCGGGAGCGCGGTGGCGCCCGTGTAGAGCAGGCTGAAGTCGTCCAGGGCCCGGTCGTGCTCGTAGTCCTCGCTGGGGATGCCGGCGATCGCCGCCTTGATGCGCAGGTTGATGTCCTTGGACACGAACACCACCGGCGTGCCGGCTTCCTCCGCGCGCAGGGCCAGGATGGCGCCGAGGATCCGGTTGTCCGGTGCGACCGCGCCGAACGACGCCTGGTCCTCCTTCGGCACTGTGGTCTGGAAGCGCAGGCAACCGATGCTCTCGGCGCCGCGCAGCTGCAGGCCGGCCGGGTGGCTCAGCCGCAGGCCCGAGGCGATCCGGTCCGAGCCCTGCTGCTCGATCAGTTCGTTGATGAAGCGGCTGACCTGGCGCGCGTTGCGCGAGGACTCGGACATCCCCTTCTTGCCGTTGTCCAGCTCCTCGATGACCTGCATCGGCAGGTAGACATCGTGCTCCTCGAACTTGAACAGCGCCGTCGGGTCGTGCATCAGGACATTGGTGTCCAGCACGTACACGCGCTTGCCTTTGGTCATCATGGGTCGGGAACCTGCCGTGGCGGAGGGTGGGGCTGGGCCGCTGTCCCGCAGCGGGCGAGGCGCGTGCTGCGGGGGCGGGCGGGGTTCACTGGGCCTGGGCCGCCTTCAATGCCTCAAGCACGGCATCGGCGTGCCCGGGTACGCGGACCTTGCGCCATGCGGTGGCGATCCGGTGTTCCGGGTCGAGCAGAAACGTGCTGCGTTCGATGCCCATCACCTTGCGCCCGTACATGTTCTTTTCCTTGATCACGTCGAACGCGCGGCACAGGGCCTCGTCGCTGTCGCTGACCAGGGGGAACTTGAACCCCTGCTTTGCGCAGAAGTTGTCGTGCGACTTGACCGAGTCGCGCGAGACGCCGAGCACCGAAGCCTCCAAGCGCTTGAACTCCGGCAGCAGCGCGTTGAAGTCCAGGCCCTCGGTGGTGCAGCCGGGCGTGGAATCCTTTGGATAGAAGTACAGCACCAGCCACTGGCCGGCGTAATCGCGGAGGGTGGCGGTGGCACCGCCGGAAAGCTGCAGGGGCAGGTCGAGGGTTGCGGGGTCCAGCGTGTCGCCTTCGTTCAATTCGGGTTCCTCGGTCTCAGAACTTCATGGGGTCCATGATCGCATCGAGGTTGAGGTGGTCGCAGAACTCGAGGAAGTCGTCGCGCAGGGCGGCAATGTGCATGTCCGACGGCACGCCGATGGTGATCTGGGCGGAGAACATGTCGGCGCCGGTCTGCATCGCCTGGTAGCGCGAGGAGTGCAGGCTTTCGATGGTGATGCCCTGGCGGTCGAAGAAATCCGCCAGCTGGAACAGGATGCCCGGCTTGTCGGCCGCGATCACTTCAACGATGTACGGCAGCAGGTTGGACTGCAGAGCCTTGGGGCCGGTGCGGTACCACACCAGCTTCATGCCTTCTTCGCGATCGAGCCGCGTGAGCATGGCCTCGAGCTTGGCCACCGCGTCCCAGGAGCCGATGGCCAGCGCCGTCACCGAGACGTCGCGGCCCACCGTGGACAGGCGCGCATCCACCAGGTTGCACCCGCTGTCGGCGATGCGCCGGCTCACCGCCAGCAGCGGTGACTGGGGATGCGTCGTGTAGGCGTTGATGATCAGGTGGTTCTCGTTCGGCGCAGGCCTGGGAGCTGGATCGGATTCGGTCAAGGCGGCGTCCGCGGAGATGGGGGTGTTGCAACATGAATCGCACCCGGGCGCTGCGCCCGGGGCGTGGCCAGCATACTTGCCGGTGCTTTGGAGCCGCAAGTAAGATCGCTGGCGACCGCCAAGGGACTTCGGCTTGCAACTCTCCGGCAGCATCACCGCGCTTGCGACGCCGTTCACCGTCGCTGGCGAGATCGACCTCGACGCCTGGCGCCGGCTGCTGGAACGGCAGCTGGAGGCGGGCACCTCCGCCCTTGTGGTTGCCGGATCCACCGGCGAGGCGGCGTCGCTGCACGAGCCCGAGTTCGACCTGCTGCTGCGGACCGCGGTGGAAGTGGCTGCGGGCCGGGTTCCGGTGCTTGCGGGCACTGGCCAGTCGAGCACCGCGCATACCATCGAGCGCACGCGCCGCGCGGGCGGCCTGGGCGCCGACGCCGCGCTGGTGGTCACGCCTCCCTATGTGCGGCCCACCCAGGCCGGGCTGGCCGCCCATTTCCGCGCCGTGGCCGACGATGGCGCGCTGCCGGTGCTGCTTTACAACGTGCCCCCGCGCACGGGCTGCGACCTGCTGCCGGAGACGGTGGCGGAGCTTGCCGGCCACGGGCGCATCCTCGGCATCAAGGAAGCGCGGAGCGAACCGGAAAGGATGGGCGCCCTGGTTGCGCTTGCGGGAGAGTCCTTCGTGGTGCTCAGCGGCGACGACCCCACGGCGGCGCGTGCCATGCTGGCCGGGGCGGATGGCGTGATCTCCGTGGTTTCCAACGTGGTGCCTGTGGCGATGCGGCTGCTGTGCCAGCGCGCCCGGGCCGGTGACGAAGCCGGGGCAGGGGATCTGGATGGGCAGCTGCGCCCCCTCTACGAATTTGCCGGCATCGAGCCCAATCCGATCCCGGTCAAGGCACTGCTGGCGCGCATTGGCATCGGCCACGGCCTGCGCCTGCCCCTGACCACGCTCTCGCGCTCACACGATGCCCAGGCCGGGTGCATCCACGCCCTGGCCGCACAAATCGAACAGACCTGCCGCGATACACTCGCGGCCTGACTTCCAGGAGATCACGATGTCCCCGAGCCCCTTCCTGTTGCGCACTGCTGCCGTGTCGGCGCTGGCCGTCGCGGTGCTGGCCACCTCCGGTTGCGGCTGGTTCCGCAAGGAAAACGCGCTGTACGCGCAGGCCCCGGAGAATCGCCCGCTGGAAGTGCCCCCCGACCTCGACCGCCCGGGCGCCGCCGGCGCCATGGCCGCGCCGGACCAGCCGGCCTCGGTGACGCGGTCCCAGATGCAGGCCCCCGCTGCCGCGCCGGCGTCCGACACCGGTTTTGCCGTTGCCGGTGACCGTGACGAGGTCTATGCCCAGGTGGGCCAGGTACTGGCGCAGACGGAAGGCCTCACGGTGGTCAACAGCGCGCAGCTGCTGGGCACCTATGACGTCAACTACGAGGGCAGCAACTTCATGGTCCGCGTGGCGCGTACCGAAGCCGGAGCCCATGTGAGTGCGGTGGACCCGCGCGGCCAGCCCGCCCAGGGCGAGGAGCCGCGCAAGCTGATCGGCGCGCTGCGCGCGCAGCTGGGCGGCTGAGTCAGCGCTCCAGGTACTTGAGCTTGCCCGGTTTGCCTTCCCAGTCCTTGGCGTCGGGTGGGCCGTCCTTCTTGACGGTGATCACCGGCCACTCCTTGGAGAGCTCGGCGTTGAGCTCGATGAAGGCTTCCTGCCCGGCGGGCACGTCGTCCTCCGGGTAGATCGCGCCAATCGGGCACTCGGGCTCGCACAGGGTGCAGTCGATGCACTCATCCGGGTCGATGACCAGGAAGTTGGGACCTTCGTGGAAACAGTCGACCGGGCACACCTCGACGCAATCGGTGTACTTGCACTTGATGCAGTTCTCGGTGACGACGAAAGTCATTGCGATCGGATCCCTGTGTACTGGCGATAGTGTAATGCAGGCGCAGGACATGGCCTGGCGGAAAAGGAAAAACCCGGCCGGGGCCGGGTTTCCAAGCCGGCCAGCGCAGGGCGCGGACCGGTCGCGGGGGTGGCCCGCGCTGTGTGGCGCTCCCTACGGGACTCGAACCCGTGTTTCAGCCTTGAGAGGGCTGCGTCCTAGACCACTAGACGAAGGGAGCGGAGCGTCGGGGCAGTGCCCCTCCCGGCCGCTTCGGCCGGCTGGCGACCGGCTCGGCCGCGCAGCTTGCTAGTATAGCAGGGTTGGGGGGTTCGCCAATGGCCTGGGGTGCTTCCCGGCCCCCGATCCGCCTCCCGCCGACCAAGACTTGATGCCAATACCGAACGACCCCCACGCCGTGCCCAAGCTGCGCAGGATCCCGCGCGACAGCCACCCCATCTCGCGCAAGGACATCAGCTCCGCGGCGCTGCGCGTGCTGTACCGCCTGCGCGAGGGCGGCCATGAAGCCCATCTGGTGGGCGGCGCAGTGCGCGACCTGCTGGTTGGGCTGAAGCCCAAGGACTTCGACGTCGCCACCGATGCCACGCCCGAACAGGTCAAGGCGCTGTTCCGGAATTGCCGGCTGATCGGCCGCCGGTTCCGGCTGGCGCACGTGGTGTTCGGCCGCGAGATCATCGAAGTCGCGACCTTCCGGGCCAACGTCGACGACGGCAGCGGCGACCGCCAGCAGCACGAGGACGGCATGCTGCTGCGCGACAACATTTACGGGACCATCGAGGAAGACGCGGTGCGCCGCGACTTCACCGCCAACGCCCTGTACTACGCCATCGAGGATTTCTCGGTCCGCGACTACGTGGGCGGCTTCGACGACGTCCAGGCGCGCGTGCTGCGGCTGATCGGCGATCCCGAGCAGCGTTACCGCGAGGATCCGGTGCGCATGCTCCGCGCGGTGCGGCTGGCGGCCAAGCTGGGCTTCCGGATCGAGGAAGGCACCGCCGCCCCGATCCCGCACCTGGCCCATTTGCTGGGCGAGGCCGCCCCGGCGCGGCTGTTCGAGGAATGCCTGAAGATGTTCCTCTCCGGCCATGCCGAGAAGAGTTTCCTGGGATTGGAAGGCCACGGCTTGTTGCCGGCGCTGTTCCCCGAGTCCGCCGCGGCGCTGGCGGCGAACCGCAGCGGGGCGCTGCGCCGGATGGTGATCGCGGGCTTGCGCAACACCGATGAACGCGTTGCCGCCGAAGAACCCGTGTCGCCGGCGTTCCTCTTCGCACTGCTGCTGTGGCCGGCCTATTGCCGGGCGCTGATGGCGCTGCAGGCGCAGGATGTCCAGCCCGCCGAAGCCCAGCGCCGCGCGGCCGACCGGGTCACCGTGCACCAGCTGGATACCGTGGCGCTGCCGCGCCGGTTTTCCATCCCCATGCAGGAAATCTGGCTGCTGCAGTCGCGCTTCCCCCTGCGCCAGCGCAAGCGGGTGATGCGCACCCTGGCGCACCCGCGCTTCCGCGCCGCGTTCGATTTCCTGATGCTGCGCCAGAGTGCCTCGGACGAACACGCCGCTGACGTGGAGTTCTGGCGCGAGGCGCAGGAGGACCCGGACCTGGCCATTGCCGCGCATCCGCCCGGCGAGGATGCCGCCCGGCCTCCGCCGCGCCGCCGGCGCCGGCGCCGGCGCCCTTCCGGCCAGGGATGAACAGCCCCGCCATCGCCGCCGTGGGCCTGGGCGGCAACGTGGGCGACAGCGCGCGGGTGCTTGGGCAGGCCTTCGAGGCGCTCGCCGGCCTGCCGCAGACCCGCCTGCTGGCCACATCCGCCCTGTACCGCACGCCGGCCTGGGGGCTGGAGGACCAGGCGGACTTCGTGAATGCCGTGGCGGCGCTGGAGACCGCACTGGAGCCCGCCGCGCTGCTTGGCCACCTGTTTGCCATCGAGCGCCGATTCGGGCGCGTGCGGGCGGCCGACGGCAGCGATCGCTGGGGCCCGCGCACGCTTGACCTGGACATCCTGTTGCATGGTGAAGCGGTGATCGACGAGCCCGGCCTGCGAATCCCGCACCCGCGCCTGCACGAGCGCGCTTTCGCCCTGGTGCCGCTGCTGGATGTGCTTCCGGAGGCGGTGATTCCCGGCGTGGGGCCCGCCCGGGAGGCTCTGGCCGCAGTGGATGCCGGCGGCGTGCGGCGGCTCCACCGCCCGCGCCCCTGACATCTGCGCTCAACGCGGGTCGGTCATACTAGTGGCCATGAGTACTTCCCCACGCCCCGTTTCCGTTCCCGATCTTGCCGCCGCCCGCAGCGAGGGCCGCAAGCTGGCCATGCTCACCTGCTACGACGCCGGGTTCGCCCGCACCCTGGACGCCGCCGGCGTGGACCTGGTGCTGGTGGGCGATTCGCTCGGGATGGTGGTGCAGGGCCGCAGCTCAACCCTGCCGGTGACCATGGACGACATGGTCTACCACACCCGTTGCGTGGCCGCGGGGCTGTCGCGCGCGCTGCTCGTCTCGGACCTGTCTTTCCAGGCAGATGCCACGCCGGCCAGGGCACTGGAGGCGTCCACGCGCCTGCTCCAGGCCGGCGCCACCATGGTCAAACTGGAAGGGGCAGGGCACAAGATGGAAACCATCGCCTGGCTGGTGGAGCGCGAGATCCCGGTCTGCGCGCACCTGGGGCTCACCCCGCAGTCGGTGCTGCGCTTTGGCGGCTTCAAGGTGCAGGGGCGGGGCGAGAGCGCCGCCGAACGGCTTCGCGCGGAGGCGCGCGGCG
This sequence comes from Luteimonas sp. JM171, assembly GCF_001717465.1. NCBI lineage: Bacteria > Pseudomonadati > Pseudomonadota > Gammaproteobacteria > Lysobacterales > Lysobacteraceae > Luteimonas > Luteimonas sp. JM171. The sequence continues at coordinate 2,199,563 of NZ_CP017074.1, forward strand.
TGGCCGAGGCCGGCGCGGCGCTGCTCGTGCTGGAAGGCGTGCCCGCCGACCTGGCGGCCACCATTACCGCGGAAAGCTCCATCCCCACCATCGGCATCGGCGCCGGCCCGCAGTGTGACGGCCAGGTGCTGGTGCTGCACGACATGCTGGGCCTGGACGCCGGCGTGCGCCGGCCGAAGTTCGTCAAGGATTTCCTTGCCGAGGGCGGCTCCGTGGCTGGCGCCGTGGAGGCGTACGTGGCGGCGGTCCGGGACGGGTCGTTCCCCGGCCCCGAGCATTCCTACGCCTGACCGGCCCGGAGGCGAGGGCATGATCAAGACCGTTGGACAGCTGGGCGAACTGCGCGCGCGCGTCGCGCGGTGGAAGCGCGATGGCCTGCGGGTCGGACTGGTGCCCACGATGGGCAACCTGCATGCAGGCCACTATTCGCTGGTGGAACTGGCCCGCCGCCACGCCGACCGCGTGGTGGCGAGCGTCTTCGTCAATCCCACCCAGTTCGGGCCGGGCGAGGACTTCGACCGCTATCCGCGCACGCCTGATGAGGACGCGGCGGGGCTGGAATCCGCAGGCTGCGACCTGCTGTGGCTGCCGCCGGTGGAGGCGATGTATCCGTTTGGCCCCGGCAACGCCGTGCAGGTGCGGGTGCCTGGCGTCACCGGGGTGCTCGAAGGCGCCCGCCGCCCTGGCCACTTCGACGGCGTGGCCACGGTGGTCTCGCGCCTGTTCAACCAGGTGCAGCCCGACGTGGCGGCGTTCGGACGCAAGGATTACCAGCAGCTGGCCGTGGTGCGCTACATGGTGCGCGACCTGGCGTTCCCCATCGAGCTGCTGGCGGGCGAGACGGTCCGCGAGGCTGACGGGCTGGCCATGAGCTCACGCAACCGCTATCTGTCGCCCGCCGAACGTGCCGCGGCGCCGGAGATCCACCGGACCCTGCACGCGATGCGCGAGGGCGTGCGGGCAGGCCAGGCCATGCGGGAGGTGGAGGCCGGGGCCGCGGAACGGCTGGCGGCGGCCGGCTTCGACGTGGATTACGCGATCGTCCGCACGCACGAGCTGGCTGAGCCGGTTCCCGGGCATCGCGGCGACCTGGTGGCACTGGTCGCGGCGCGGCTGGGCAGCACCCGCCTGATCGACAACCTTGAGTTCTCCAACGCTGCTGACGGCAGCTGAACGCGCCCGCCGCTTTTGTTGCGATGCGGCAGAAGCAGCCTATACTTTCCTGTTCGACCGCCCGCCGCTGATGCGCCTGTATCGCCATGCAACTGACCCTGCTGAAAGCCAAGATCCACCGTGCCACGGTGACCCACGCCGAGCTGCACTACGAGGGCTCGTGCGCGATCGACGGCCGCCTGCTCGATCTCTCGGGCATCCGGGAGTACGAGCGGATCGAGATCTACAACATCAACAACGGCGAGCGGTTTGCAACCTATGCCATCCGCGCCGAGGAGGGCAGCGGCATCATCTCGGTCAACGGTGCCGCGGCGCACAAGGCCCAGCCCGGTGACCTGGTGATCATCTGTGCCTACGGGGCGCTGGACGAGGCCGAGGTGGACAAGTTCAAGCCCACGCTGGTCTACGTGGACGGCGACAACCGCCTGACCCACACCAACGATTCGATTCCCGCGCAGGCGGCGTGATGACGGCGCCGGATCCGTCCGCGCCACTGCTTCCCCACGCCCGCCGGCTGGCGTCCAGCCGCATCGCCGACCTGCTGGCGTCCGAGCCCGGACGGGTTTCGGAGCTCGCCCTGCGGGTGGGCCCCATCCACGCCAGCTTTGCCCGCCAGCGGTATGACCGCCAGGCGCTGGCTGCGCTGGTGCGGCTGGCGGGCGACGCCGGGGTGCCGGCGGCGTTTCGGGCACTCTTCGATGGCCGCAAGGTCAACGCTTCCGAGGACCGACCGGCCCTGCACGTGGCCCTGCGCTCCGCGCTTGGCACCGGCGACGTCGCGCGTGATGCCTCGGCACAGGCCGCCGAAGCGCGCTCGCGCATGGCCGCGTTGGTGGAACGCCTGGCCTCCTCCGGCGTCACCGACGTGGTCAACGTCGGCATCGGCGGCTCGGACCTCGGTCCCCGGCTGGTGGTGGATGCGCTGCGGGATTTCCACGACGGCCGGGTGCGGCTGCATTTCCTCGCCAACGTCGACGGCAGCGATGCCGCCCGGGTGATGGCGGGCCTGGATCCGGCGCGCACCGCGGCCATCCTGGTGTCCAAGAGCTTCTCCACCCAGGAGACGCTGCTCAACGGCCGGGTGCTGCGCGACTGGCTGGACAGCGGCGAGCGGCTGTATGCGGTGAGCGCCAACGTGGCGCGCGCCGAGGCATTCGGCGTTGCGGCGGACCGCGTGCTGCCGATGTGGGACTGGGTTGGCGGCCGGTATTCGCTGTGGTCGGCGGTCGGGTTCTCGATCGCGCTTGCAGTCGGGATGGAGCGCTTCCAGGAGCTGCTGGAGGGCGCCGCGGAAATGGATGCGCATGTGCTGGAAGCGCCGCCGCAGGCGAATCTGCCGGTGCTGCATGCGCTGACGGCGGTGTGGAACCGCAATGCCCTGGGCCTGCCCACGCAGGCCGTGCTTCCCTACGACCAGCGCCTGGCGCTGCTGCCCGACTACCTGCAGCAGCTGGTGATGGAAAGCCTGGGCAAGTCGGTCACGCCCGACGGCAAGCCGGTGGCGGTGGATACGGTGCCGGTGCTCTGGGGCGGGGCGGGAACCAACGCCCAGCACAGCTTTTTCCAGGCGCTGCACCAGGGGACCCAGGTGGTGCCCGCCGACTTCATCGGCGTGGTCAACCCGGCGCATGGCCATGCGGAAAACCACGCCGCGCTGCTTTCCAACCTGCTGGCGCAGGCCGAGGCGCTGGCCAACGGCTTCCAGTCCGACGACCCGCAGAAGTCCTATCCCGGCAACCGGCCCTCCACCATGCTGCTGCTGGATGCGCTCACGCCGCGCTCGCTCGGCGCGCTGATCGCGATGTACGAACACAGCGTGTACGCCCAGTCGGTGCTGTGGGGGATCAACGCGTTCGACCAGTGGGGCGTCGAACTCGGCAAGCGGATCGCCGGCGACCTGCTGCCCGCGGTGAAGGGTGAGGGTCCGGAACCGGACGATCCGGCGACGCGCGCGCTCCTGGCCGAGATCCAGCGCCGCCAGCCTTGATGCGCTTCGCCTGCTGGCTGCGGCAGGAAGCGGGGACGGTTACCTGCGGGTAAAGGGGCTCTGGGATAATGGCCAAGTCAGGAAGCGGGGACGACCCCGCCTCTCCATGCCACCCGGGGACGGCCCCATCGTCGAATGGAGGTTTCCCCATGTCCTGGACCATCCTTTTTCTTGCCGGCCTGTTCGAGGTCGTGTGGGCCGTGGGCCTGAAGTACACCGAGGGGTTCACCCGCCTGTGGCCGAGCGTCGGCACGCTGGCGGCGATGGCGCTGAGCTTCTACCTGCTTGCGGTTGCCATGCGATCCCTGCCGCTGGGGACCGCCTATGCGGTGTGGGTGGGCATCGGCGCGATCGGCACGGCGATCCTTGGGATCGTGCTGTTCAACGAGGCTGCCAGCGCGGGCCGGCTGGTCAGCCTGGGCCTGATCCTGGCCGGGATCATCGGCCTCAAGCTCGCCTCAGGATGAGCGCGCCTGGTCGCCCGGGGTGGGCGGCGGCCACGGCCAGGAATTGAGCACCGCGCAAAACAGCCGGGCGGTCTGCTCGGCGTCGTAGATGGCCGAATGGGCCTCGGCGCTGTCCCAGGTGAACCCCGCAGCCTGCACCGCGCGCGCGAGCACGGTCTGCCCGTAGGCCACGCCGCCCAGGGTGACGGTGTCGAACACGCTGAAGGGGTGGAACGGATTGCGCTTGTGCCCGCAGCGCGCCACCGTGGCGTTGAGGAAGTTGAGGTCGAAGTGGGCGTTGTGGCCGACCAGGATCGCCCGCTGGCAGCCGTGCTTCTTGACCGCCGCACGCACCGGCGCGAACACGTGGTTGAGCGCCTCGCGCTCGGGCTTGGCCATGCGGAAGGGGTGGTCCAGGTCGATGCCGGTCACTTCGAGCGACTGCGGATCGATCTGGGTGCCCTCAGCCGGCTCCACGTGCGTGCTCGAGGTCTCGCCCAGGATGTAGCGGCCGCTGTCGTCCAGGTCGATCGGGACCACCGCGATCTCAAGCAGGGCGTGGCGGTTCCAGTCGAAGCCGCCGGTCTCCACGTCCACCACCACCGGCAGGTAGCCGCGGAAGCGGCGGGCCATGGGGCTTGGGGCCTGGGGCGCGGGGTCGTTCATCGGCTCAGTCGGCGCGGCCGGAGAATTCGCCGCTGGTGGTGTTGACCAGCACGCGCTCGCCGGTGGCGATGTACTCGGGCACCTGGATTTCCAGGCCGGTGCTCAGGCGCGCCGGTTTGGGGCGCTTGGTGGCGGTGCCACCCTTGAGCTCGGGCGGGGTCTCCACCACCTCAAGTGCCACGGTCTGCGGCAGCTGCACGCCAACGGGCAGGTCGTCGATGATCTGCACGTGGCAGCCGCCCAGGCCGTCGGTGATGTAGCCGGCGGCGTCGCCCACCACGTCCGCATCCAGCGTGTACGGCGTGTAGTCCTCGTCGTCCATGAACACGTAGGCGTCGCCGTCGCGGTAGGAGAAGCTCGCCGCGCGGCGGACCAGGTCCACCTCGCGCAGCTCGTCATCGGCGTCGAACGAGACATCGGCCTTGCTGCCGCCGGGCACGCTGTACATGCTGAAGCGGAAGCGCACGTTGCCGCCGCGCCCCTGCGGCGAGCTGCGCTCGATGTCGCGGATCTGGTACACAGCGCCGTTGTATTCGACGACGTTGCCCTTCCTGATGTCGCTTGCCTTCATGGATGCTTACCTGGGAGCCAGACGGACGGCGCCATCCAGGCGGATGGTCTCGCCGTTGAGATAGCGGTTGCCGAGGATGTACCCGACCAGGTCGGCGAACTCTTCCGGCCGCCCCAGGCGCGAGGGGAAGGGGATCGATGCGCCGAGCGACTGCTGCACTTCCTCCGGCATGCCGTCGACCATCGGGGTGTGGAAGATGCCCGGCGCCACGGTGTTGACGCGGATGCCGAAGCGGGCCAGCTCGCGGGCCATCGGCAGGGTCATGCCGACCACGCCGCCCTTGGAGGCGGAGTAGGCGGCCTGGCCGATCTGGCCCTCGTACGCGGCGACCGAGGCGGTGTTGACGATCACCCCGCGCTCGCCGTCCTCGCCGGCCTCGTTGTGCTGCATCACCGCGGCGGCGGCCTTGGCCACGTTGAAGCTGCCCACCAGGTTCACCATCACCGTGGTCGAGAACTTCGCCAGCGGCATCGGGCCCTCGCGGCCGAGCACGCGCCCGGCGCCGATGATGCCCGCGCAGTTGACCGCCGCGTTCACTCCGCCCAGGAAATCCCTGGCCGCCTCGACGCTGGCCACCACGGCGTCTTCGTTGGTGACGTCGGTGCGGATGTAGCGCGCCTTGCCCGCGCCCAGCGATGCCACCGCGGCGGTGCCCTTGTCGTCGTTGACGTCGAACAGCGCGACCTTGCCGCCGTTGGCGGCCAGGTGGCGGGCCACGGCCAGGCCCAGGCCGGAAACGCCGCCGGTGACGATGGCGCGGATGTCGGAAAGCTGCATGGGCGCTCCTGCGTTGGAAAACCCCGCATTCTACCCGGTCGCAGTGGCCTCCCGGGCCTCGGACATGCGGCGCTCGAATTCCGCCGGGGTGAGGCCGGGCGCGAACAGGAACCCCTGTCCCACGTTCACCCCGAGCTCAAGCAGGAACTGTCGCTGGGCTTCCGATTCCACGCCCTCGGCCACCAGCCCCAGCCCCAGGCTGCGGGCGATGCCGGCAATGGCCTGGCAGACCGCGACATCGGAATGGTTGCGCGGCACGCCTTCCAGGAACAGCTGGCTCAGCTTCAGGCCCTGGATCGGCAGGCGGCGCAGGTAGTTCAGGGCACTGTAGCCCTCGCCAAAGTCATCGATGGCCAGCAGGATGCCCATCTCGCGCAATTCGGCGAAGGCATGGATGGCGTCGGCGGAGTCCTCGATCAGGGCGCGCTCGGTGAACTCCAGCTCCAGCGCGCTGCCGGGCAGGGAGAACTCGTCCAGCACGTCGCGCACCGTGGCGGCCAGGTCGTCGCCCAGGAACTGGCGGTAGGACACGTTGACCGCCACCCGCACGATCCCCAGGCCGTCCTCGCGCCACGCCGCCACCTGCTTGCAGGCCTCGCTCAGCACCCAGCGGCCGATGCGCACGATGTCGCCGGTGGTCTCGGCATGGCCGATGAAGTGGTCCGGGCGCATCTCCCCGAGCTGGCGGTTGCGCCAGCGGATGAGCGCCTCGGCGGCGACGATCGTGCCGCGGCGCATGTCCACCTGCGGCTGGTAGACAAGGTGGAACTCGCCGTTGTCCACCGCGCGCCGCAGCTGGGTCTCCAGGCGCAGCCGGTCCTCGCGCGATTCCTGCAGGATGGGCGAGTACACCTGCCAGCCGTTGCGCGTGCGCCGCTTGCTCTCGTACATCGCCGCGTCCGCGTTCTGGATCAGCGTCTGCGGGCGCTCGCCGTCCGCCGGCGCGTGCGCGATGCCGATGCTGGCGGTCACATGGAACTCTTCGCCGCCGTGGCCGAACGCCGGTTCGAAGGCGTCCAGGATCCGCTGGGCCACCCGCTCGGGCAGGGCGTCATCGCCCTCCGGGTGGCACATCACCAGGAACTCGTCGCCGCCGAAGCGGGCGATGAGCCCGTCGGTGGCGACGGCATCGGCGATGCGGCGGGCGGCGTGGCGCAGCAGGCGGTCGCCGGCAGCGTGGCCCAGGCCGTCGTTGACCATCTTGAACCGGTCCAGGTCGATGTACAGCACGGCCAGCCGGGCCTGCGCCGGATCCTGCAGGCGCTCGCCGATCTCGCCGAGGATCGCGTCGCGGTTGAGCAGCCCGGTCAGCGGGTCGGTGCGGGCCTGCACGCGCAGCGTCTCCTCGGCCTGCTTGCGCTCGTTGATGTCCTGCAGCGTGCCGGTGATGCTGACGTTGGCCGATTCGTCGGTTTCGGCCTCGCCGATGATGCGGATCCACAGCGGCAGGCCATCGCTGCGCCGGCCCTGCAGCTCCAGGTCGATCGGCTGCGATTGCTCGGCGGCCGCCCGCAGCGCGTCGCTGAAGCGCAGGCGGTCGCCGGCGCCCAGGCACAGCAGCAGGTCCTGCATCGTCCGCGGCGGCACGGGCTGGCCGAGGATGCGGATGGCCTCGTCGGTCAGGTACAGGGCGTCGCGGCCCATCTCCCATTCCCAGCCGCCGATGCGGGCCAGCGCCTGGGCGCGGCTGAACAGCGCGCTGTCGCGCTTGAGCCGGGTGACGTCGCTGAACAGCGAGATCACCTGCTCGGGCATCCGGCCGCCCGGCGCAAACAGCGGCACCGTGGTGACGGAGAGCCAGCGCAGCCGGCGCTCGGGCTTGTGGTAGAGGCCGATGACCGTGCTTTCGGTTGCCTGGCCGGTGGCCAGTGTGCGCTGGCTGGGCAGGTCGTCCATGCCGATGCGCCGGCCGCTGTCATCCAGCAGCGTCCAGGTCTCGGCGTTGAGGAACGTGCGCAGGCTCTCGGCTTCCTCCACGCCCAGGATGCGGATGGCGGCAGCGTTGACCTGCAGCAGCATGCCGCGCCGGTCCTGCACCATCACGCCCTTGTCGATCACCTCCAGCAGCTGGCCGTAGCGCAGCTCGGCCTCGCGCCGCGCGGTGAGGTCGCGCGCCACCGCCACCACGCAGCGACGGCCCTCGTGCATGAAGCCCGCCGAATGCACCTCGACCGGGAAGCGGGTGCCGTCGGCGCGCATGTTGGCCACTTCGATCACGTAGGTGCCACCGCGGTGCAGCGTCTCCAGCACCGGCTTCATATGGTCCTTGGGCAGGTCCGGGTTGAGCACTTCGATCGGCTGGCCGACGATCTGCTCGCGCGGGCGCTGGTAGGCGGCCATGCCGGCCCTGTTGAGGTCAAGCACGATGCCGCTTTCATCCAGGATGCTGACCGGATCGGGCACCGCGTCGAACAGGGCCCGGTAGCGCAGCTGCGCGCCCCTGGCGTCGCTGGAGGTGGACTCCAGCGCGGCGTGGGCGCGCGAGATCAGCCCCCGCAGGCGTTCGGGAAGGGAGTCGTCCCGGCACGCGGCCGCCAGCGCCAACGCGATCTCGTGCAGTTCCTCCGGACCCACGTCGGGAGGCGCTGCACCGGGCGGCCTCTGGCTCATCTCACTGCACACCTGGCCCCGCAAGCGCGCGGCCCACGCGGCTGGAAGTCTCGCGGCCGAGTTCGCCGGCCAGCCAGCGTCCGGTGGCCGCCAGTGCGTCCAGGTCGACATCCGTTTCGATCCCCATGCCATGGAGCATATACACCACGTCCTCGGTTGCCACATTGCCGCTGGCGCCACGGGCGTAAGGGCAGCCGCCGGTGCCCGCCACCGAGGCGTCCACCACCGCCACCCCTTCCTCCAGGCAGGCGAGGATGTTGGCCAGCGCCTGGCCGTAGGTATCGTGGAAGTGGACGGCCAGCGCCGGCATCGGGACCTCCGCGGCCACCGCCCGCAGCATCTCCCGCGCCTTGCGCGGCGTGCCCACGCCGATGGTGTCGCCCAGTGAGACTTCGTAACAGCCCATTGCGTGCAATGCACGACAAACGCGGACCACATCGGCCATCGACACCTCGCCCTGGTAGGGGCAGCCGAGTACGGTGGACACGTATCCGCGCACCCGCACGCCATCCTCGCGCGCGCGTGCGATCACCGGCTCGAAGCGGGCCAGCGATTCTTCGATGCTGGCGTTGATGTTGGCGCGGTTGAAGGCTTCGGAGGCTGCGGTGAACACCGCGATCTCCTCCACGCCCACCGCGCGCGCGCGCTCGTAGCCTTTTTCGTTGGGCACCAGCACCGGATAGGCCACGCCCGGGCGCCGCTCGATGGCCGCGAACACCTCGGCGGCATCGGCCAGCTGGGGAACCCACCTGGGGCTGACGAAACTGGTCGCCTCGATCGTCTTCAGGCCGGTGGCGGAGAGGCGGTTGATGAGCTCGATCTTGGTCGCGGCCGGCACGATCGCCTTCTCGTTCTGCAGCCCGTCCCGCGGGCCGACTTCGACGATCCTCACGGCGGCGGGCAGCTGGCTCATGCGCCCGGCTCCGGCGCCGGCTCAAGCAGCGCGAGCACGGCGTCGGCCTCCACGAATTCGCCCTCGGCGGCGCGCAGCTCGGCGACCACGCCGGCGCGTGGGGCACGCAGGGCGAGCTCCATCTTCATCGCTTCCATCACCAGCAGCTCCTGGCCTTCCTCCACGCTGTCCCCCGCTGCCGCCCGGACCAGGACCACCCGGCCCGGCATGGGCGCGCGGATGCGGTCATCGCCGGTTTCCGCTGCTTCGCCGGAAGCGCGGAACGGGGAGTCGAGTTCCACCCGCAGCCGGCGCTCGCCGTCGTGCACGATCGCGCGGCCATCGCCGGCATCGATCCCGAAGCGGCGGGCGCGGCCATCGATCCGCAGCGACAGCTCGCCGCCGGCCAGGTGGGCGCCTTCGACCTGGACCTCGTGCTCCCCGATGCCGCGCAGCCGGTAGGTGCCGCCCGCTCCCGAGGCGTGGAGCTCGTGGCGGGCGTCGCCGGTTCGCAGCAGCAGGACGCGCTCGCCGGCGTGGCCCAGCCGCCAGCCGTCGGCGATCGCCCACGGCGAGCCGGGCTCCACGGACTGCCGGGCTGCATCCCGGGCAGCCAGCTCCTGGCGCACGAGCGCGGCAGTGGCGGCGGCCACCAGCATGTGCGGCGGAGCCGCGTCCGCCGCGGGCATGAATTCCTCCAGATGGCGATCGAGGTAGCCGGTGTCGATCGTCGCCTCCACGATGGCCGGATGCCGGGCCAGGCGTTCGAGGAACGCGACGTTGGATTTGGGGCCCTCCACCACGCATTGCGACAGCGCCTGGCGCAGGCGGGCGAGGGCAGCCGGCCTGTCGCGGTCGTGGACGATGAGCTTGGCGATCATCGGGTCGTAGAAGATGGTCACCTGATCACCTTCCACCACGCCCGAATCGATGCGCACGTGCGCGGACGCGTCCGGCAGGCGCAGGCGTTCCAGGCGGCCGGACCCGGGCAGGAAGCCGGCTTCCGGATCCTCCGCGTACAGGCGGACCTCGATCGCGTGGCCCTGCTGCGGCACCTCGTCCTGCGCCAGGGGCAGCGGCTGGCCGGCGGCAACGCGCAGCTGCCACTCCACCAGGTCCAGCCCGGTCACCATCTCCGTCACCGGATGCTCCACCTGCAGCCGGGTATTGATCTCCATGAACCAGAATTCGCCGTCGGGGGCGACGATGAACTCCACCGTGCCGGCGTTGCGGTAACCGATGGCCCTGGCCGCGAGCACCGCCGCCTCGCCCATGCGCTGTCGCAGGGCAGAGGTCAGGAACGGCGATGGCGCTTCCTCCAGCACCTTCTGGTACCGGCGCTGCGCCGAGCACTCGCGCTCGTTGAGGTGGATGATGTTGCCCTGCGCATCGCCGAACACCTGGATCTCGATGTGGCGCGGCGATTCGATGTAGCGTTCCAGCAGCACCCGGTCGCGGCCGAAGGCGCTGGCGGCTTCGCGCTGGCAGCTCTCCAGGGCCGGGAGGAATTCCTCGGCGCTGCGCACGATGCGCATGCCCTTGCCGCCGCCGCCGTGGGCGGCCTTGATCATCAGCGGCCAGCCGATGCGCTCCGCTTCGCGGGCCAGCACCTCAGGGGCCTGGTCCTCGCCGGTGTAGCCCGGCACCACCGGTACGCCGGCCGCGGCCATCAATTGCTTGGCGCCGGCCTTGCTTCCCATCTTGCGCATGGAGGCCGCCTGGGGACCGATGAAAGCGATGCCGGCGGCTTCCACCGCGTCGGCGAATTCCGCGTTCTCGCTCAGGAAGCCATAGCCGGGATGGATGGCCTGCGCGCCGCTGCGCCGTGCAACCTCCAGGATCGCGTCGCCGCGCAGGTAGCTGTCCTGGGGCCGCGGCCCACCGATCGGCCAGGCCTCATCGGCCAGGCGCACGTGCTGCGCATTGGCGTCGGCCTCGGAAAACACGGCGACGGTGCGGATGCCCAGGCGCCGTGCGGTGCGGATCACCCGGCAGGCAATCTCGCCGCGGTTGGCGATCAGGATCGTCTCAAACATGTCAGTCCCCGGCCCACGCGGGGGCGCGCTTGTCGAGGAATGCGGTCAGCCCCTCCTGGCCTTCGGGCGACACCCGCATGGCCGCGATGAGGTCGGCGGTGGCCCCGTCGAGCGCATCGCGATCCACATGCGCCTGCACCGAGCGCACGAGCGTCTTGGCCTGCGCCGACGCGACCGGCCCCGCCTTGAGCAGCAGCTTGACCTGGCGATCGACCGCCTCGTCCAGCCCGGACGCGGGCACCACGTCGTGGAGCAGGCCGATGCGCTCGGCCATGGCGGCATCGAAGATTTCGCCTGTGGCGAACCAGCGGCGCGCCTGGCGCGGCCCGATCGCCGCGATCACGTAAGGGGAAATGACCGCCGGCAGCAGGCCGAGCCGGGCCTCGGTCAGGCCGAACTTCGCCTCTGGCACGCCGATCGCGATGTCGCAGCACGCCACCAGGCCCACGCCCCCGCCCATGGCCGCGCCGTGGACGCGGGCGATGGTGGGCTTTGGCAGTTCGTCGAGCGTGCGCATCAGGCGCGCCAGCGCCAGCGCGTCCTCGCGGTTGGTGGCCTCGTCGGCGTTGGCCATGCCGCGCATCCAGTTCAGGTCGGCGCCGGCGGAGAACGATTTGCCGCTGCCTTCCAGCACCACCACGCGCACCTGCGGGTCGGTGGCCAACCGGCCAAGCTCCCCGGTAAGCGCGCCGATCAGCGTTGCGTCGAATGCGTTGTGCAGCTCCGGCCGGTCCAGCCGCAGCCTTGCGACGGGGCCTTCGCGCGTGGTGGAGAGGGCGTCTGGCATCGGCGTCGGCTCACTTTCGGGTGGCCGCCCATGATAGCGGTTCGCCTGGCGCGGCCGGCCCGCCGTCAGTGGCGCGTGCCGCCCCGCCGCGGCCCGCGGCGGCGATCATTGGTCGGGGTCACTTCAACGCTGAGGCTGAAGCTGCGCTCGTCGCCGGGGAACATGGCCCCAACCCCCACGACCTGGCGGTTGAGCTCCTTGCCGTCCTCGTCGCGCACCACCATCACCACCGAATACTCCCAGGCGCCGCCTTCGGCGGGGTGGCGGATGGTGCCCTCGACCTGCAGGGCGTTGGTGGCCTGGGCCGCGGCCTCGGCCGCGGCTTCGGCGGGGGTATCGAAACGCAGGTAGTGCCGGCACGACGGGCAGCGCGCGGAGCTCTGCAGGATCGTGGTCTTGCAGTGCGGACAGGTGCGCGTGGCACCCGCCGCGCCCGGCCGGCCGCTGCTCACGAAGCGGTGGCGGTTTCCGCCTTGGCGTCGGCTTTCGCTTCCTGCTTGCCGCCCTTGGCAGGCGCGCGGTCGTCGGCATCGTCCCAGCCGCACTCGATGTGGCCGCGGATGCGCGAGCCGGCCGCCACGGTCAGGGTCCCGGCCTTGAGGTCGCCGTTGAGCACGGCGCTGTCGAGCAGCTCGACGCGCTCGGCGGACTCGATGTTGCCTTCCAGGTCGCCGGCCACCGTCACCTTCTCCGCGCGCACGCCGCCGTTGAGCCTGGCGCCGCGCTCGATGGTGAGGTCGCCCTTGACGTTGACGTCGCCCTTGAACTGGCCGGCGATACGGACATGCCCGGTGCCCTCGATCTTGCCTTCGATGGTCAGGTTGGCCGCGATCAGCGATTCCTTGGCCGCCGGCGCGGACGCACGCGGCTGCTGCTGCGGTGGGCCCGACGTGGGATTGAAGTCGGCCACGGCCGGGCGCTCCTCGCGGCGGGCGGGCTGGGCAGGCTCGGACGCGAACTGGCCGGCGTCTTTTTTCTGGGTGGACGGATTGAAGATCGCCATCACGGAACTCCTGGAACGGGATTCGGAACAGGGACGGGGACGCCGGCCGGCAGGGCCGGCGCGCAACGACGGGGGTCGTGACAGTCCGAGCCTAGCATGGGGTGGCCACCCGCAGCCTGTGACACAGGCCACTGATTCCGATGTCCGCCAAAGGGTTAGGGGACGTTCCTGCAGCGCTGCCTTTGCGCCTTGCACGCCGCCTGCACGGGGGGGGGCTGGCGCCTACATGCGGAACACGCCGAAGCGTGCGGGCTCGATGGGAGCGTTGAGCGAGGCCGAAATCCCCAGCCCCAGCACGCGCCGCGTATCGGCCGGATCGATGACGCCGTCGTCCCACAGGCGGGCGGTGGCATACCACGGGCTGCCCTGGTGCTCGTACTGTTCGCGCACGGGCGCCTTGAAGGCTTCCTCTTCCTCCGCGCTCCACTCGCCGCCGCGCGCCTCGATGCCGTCTCGCCGGACCGTGGCCAGCACGCTCGCGGCCTGCTCACCGCCCATCACGCTGATCCGCGCATTGGGCCACATCCACAGGAAGCGGGCGCCGTAGGCCCGGCCGCACATCGCATAGTTGCCCGCGCCGAAGCTGCCGCCGATCACCACGGTGAACTTGGGCACCGACGAGCACGCCACCGCCGTGACCATCTTCGCCCCGTCCTTGGCAATGCCCGCGTTCTCGTACTTGCGCCCGACCATGAAGCCGGTGATGTTCTGCAGGAACACCAGCGGGATGCCGCGCTGGTTGCACAGTTCGATGAAGTGCGCGCCCTTGAGCGCGCTTTCCGAAAACAGGATTCCATTGTTGGCCACGATCCCCACCGGGTAGCCGTGCAGGTGGGCGAACCCGGTCACCAGGGTCTTGCCGTAGCGGGCCTTGAACTCCTGGAACTCGCTGCCGTCCACCAGTCGCGCGATGACCTCGCGCACGTCGAACGGGCGGCGGGTGTCCCTGGGGACGATGCCGTACAGCTCCTCGGCCGCATACAGGGGATCTGCCGGCTCGCGAAGCGCCAGCGGCATCGGTTTGGTGCGGTTGAGGCTGCCGACGATGTCCCGGGCGATCTGCAGCGCATGCCGGTCGTCTTCGGCGAAATGGTCGGCCACGCCCGACACCGAGGTATGCACATCCGCGCCGCCGAGCGACTCGGCGTCCACAACCTCGCCCGTCGCCGCCTTCACCAGCGGCGGGCCGCCCAGGAAGATCGTGCCCTGTTCCTTCACGATCACGCTTTCGTCGCTCATGGCGGGCACGTAGGCGCCGCCGGCGGTGCACGAGCCCATGACCACGGCCACCTGGGGAATGTTCTCGGCGCTCATGCGGGCCTGGTTGTAGAAGATCCTGCCGAAGTGCTCCTTGTCCGGGAACACCTCGTCCTGCAGGGGCAGGAACGCGCCGCCGGAGTCGACGAGGTAGATGCAGGGCAGGTTGTTCTCACGCGCGATCTCCTGCGCGCGCAGGTGCTTCTTCACCGTCATCGGGAAGTAGGTGCCGCCCTTGACCGTGGCGTCGTTGGCCACGATCACCACTTCCTGGCCCATCACCCGCCCGATCCCGCAGACCATGCCGGCGGCAGGCGCGGCGCCGTCGTACATGTCCTCGGCCGCCAGCGGGGCGATCTCCAGGAACGGGGAGCCCGGGTCCAGCAGTGCGCTGACCCGGTCGCGCGGCAGCAGCTTGCCCCTTGAGACGTGGCGGTCGCGTGCCTTTTCCCCGCCGCCAGCGGCGGCCCGGGCCAGGCGCCGGTCCAGTTCGGCGACAAGCCCGCGATGGTATGCGGCGTTCTCGGCGAACTCGGGGGAGCGTGGATCCAGGCGGGAACTCAGGGCAGGCATGCGCGACCTCGACCGTGCTGACGGGGCGCACAGGATACCCGCTGCCCTCCCGGACGCAGGAAGGCCCGCCGGAGCGGGCCTTCCAGTGCGAACGCCGGTGGCGCGGGGAATCAGTCCTCGCGGCGCAGCTCGGCGGCCTCCTCGCGCGCGTTCTCGGCGGCGTTGTCCATGGCCTCCGACGTGTTCTCGGCGGCACGGGCAGCGGCCTCCGACGTATCGGCGGCGGCTTCGCGCGCGGCGTCGCCGACGCGATCGGCAGCGCGCTCGGTTGCCGCGGCGGCCTCGTCGGCAGCGGCCCGGGTGCGGGCGGCAGCCGCGTCGGCGCCTTCGGAGATTGCGGTGCCGGCGTGGTCGGCGGCCGCGGCGGCAGACTCGCGGGCGCGCTCGGCGGCGGCGGCTGCGTCGTCGGCTTCCTGGCGCGACGTTGCGTTGTCCTGGCACGCAGCCAGGCTGAAGGCCGCGGCGGCAAGCAGGGCGAGCGAAGTCTTCTTCATGCTGGTTACCTCACGTGTGGGGAGTGACGGCCCGCAGTGTTCGCCCACGATCGTGAATGCGGCGTGCAAGGGCCGGCATGGGCAACGCTTCCGTTCAAGTTCCGCTTGCGAAGGCAAAAAAAAGAGACCGCCGGTTTCCCGGCGGTCTCCCGATCTTTTCCATGCAGCGGAAGCCGAGCGGCTCCCGCAATGGATCAGATTTCGTCGTCGGCAGCGTCTTCGGCCGCGTCCTGGGCCTCGTCGGCCATGTCGGCGGCATCTTCGGCCACGTCGGCGGCGTCTTCAGCCGCGTCGGCAGCTTCATCGGCCAATTCGTCCGAAGCAGCGGCAGAGGCGTCGGCGGCGGCGTCGGCGGCGCGGTCAGCGGCCTCGGACGCGGTGTCGGCGGCAGCCTGCGCGGTCTCTTCGAACTCGCCGTAGGCGGCGTCGGCCTGGGCCTGCGCTTCGGCAGCGGCGTCAGCAGCGTCGGCAGCCGAATCGGTGGCGGCGTCCTGGTTCGAGCACGCGGCCAGGGCGAAACCCATGGCCAGTGCCAGCAGAGCCTTGTTGATGGACATCGTTGATTTCCTCGTCGTTGAATTCGGAGTTGCAAACGCGCAGAGCATGCGCGCCGGGGAAACATCATGACAATCGCGATTTCGCTGTCAAGTGCCCGTTTGACTCAAGGTGTAAAGATGCCGTTAACCCGCGTCAGCACAGTTCAATCGCGATTGCCGTCGCTTCACCCCCGCCAATGCACAGCGAGGCCACGCCGCGCTTGAGATTCCGGGCTTTCAGCGCGTGCAGGAGGGTCACCACCAGGCGTGCGCCACTGGCGCCGATGGGATGGCCAAGCGCGCAGGCACCCCCATTCACGTTCAGCTTCTGGTGGGGAATCCCGAGGTCCTTCATCGGTGCCATGGCCACGCATGCGAAGGCCTCGTTGACCTCGAACAGGTCGACGTCCTCCACCGACCAGCCGCCCTTCGTGATCACGTTGTCGATGGCCTTGACCGGGGCGGTGGTGAACCACTCGGGCTCCTGCGCATGGCCGGCATGGGCCACGATGCGAGCCAGCGGCCGGCACCCGCGCGCCGCCGCATCATCGGCCGCGGCCAGCACCAGCGCCGCGGCGCCATCGGAGATCTTGGAAGAGGAGGCGGCGGTCAGCAGCCCGTCCTTGCCGAATGCCGCGCGCAGGGTGGGGATGCGCGAGAGGTCGATCCGACCCGGCTCTTCGTCCGTGTCCACCACCACTTCGCCCTTGCGGGTCTTGACCGTAACCGGGACCACCTCGTCGGCAAACCGGCCCTCGGCGATCGCGGCCTGGGCACGGCGCGCGCTTTCGGCGGAGTATTCGTCCAGGTCCTCGCGGCTGAAACCGTACTTGCGGCACGCCTCATCGCCGAACACGCCCATCGCCTTGCCGTCATACGGGTTGGTCAGGCCGTCCCACGCCATATGGTCAAGGAACTCGGCGCTGCCATAGCGGATGCCGTTGCGCGAGCCGTTGAGCAGGTGCGGGGCGTTGGTCATCGATTCCATGCCGCCGGCCACGACCACCTGGGCGGAGCCGGCACGGATCATGTCGTGGCCAAGCATCGCCGCCTTCATGCCCGAGCCGCACACCTTGTTGATGGTGGTGCAGCCGGCTGCGTCGGGGATGCCCGCGGCGCGCGATGCCTGCCGGGCCGGGGCCTGGCCCAGGCCGGCCGGGAGCACGCAGCCCATGATGGTCTCGTCGACCTGGTCGGGCGACAGGCCCGCGTGCTCGAGCGCGCCACGGATGGCCGCCTCGCCCAGGGCCGGGGTGGGGACGCCGTTGAACTGGCCGAGAAAGGAGCCGATAGCGGTGCGCTTGGCGCCAAGGATGACGATGTCGCTCATGGTGCTGATCCACCTTCAAGGGGAGGGAATGCCTTGATTATCCGGCGTATGTTGCCCTGCGGCAAACGGCGAACCCGGCGTTTTGCGGCTGACGCGTTCATCACGGAACGGGGCGTCCGCGATTCCCGGCAGGGGCGTGATGCGGTATAGGTAGCGGCCTTCGCACATTCAAACGGGAAGCGCGTCGATGAATGGACACAGGGGCGGTAGGACGTTACCTCCGGGCGCGAAGCGCTCGCTTCTGGCAGCGGCGGTCGGCCTTGCACTCACCGCGTGTGGAGGCGGTGGCGGCAGGGATGTGGTGGTCCCCGAGCCGCCCCCGGTCACTCCGCCCCCGCCGGCGAAAGTGGTGTATCCGCCGGAACCGGCATACAGCGAGCACCTGGCCATCACCAACGCGCAGGCGGCGATCGACGCGGGCTTTACCGGCGAAGGTGTTCGCGTGGGCGTGGTCGACACCGGGGTCAACCGTGACCATCCCGCGCTCGCCGGCCGGGTGGTGGCCAACCTCAATTACGTGAACCCCAACGTCAACGACATGTCCGTCGACGACAAGGACGGGCACGGCACCGCGGTGGCCCAGGTCATTGCGGGCGAGCCCTTCGGCTACTGGCCGGGCGGGGTTGCCCAGGGCGCGGAGATTGTTTCCGCGCGGATCATCAACGACGAGCCGCCCGACGACGACGGCACCGGGCAGGGCAACGAGATCGGAGGCGCCATCGGGCTCGAACCGATCCACGAGGACATGATGGATCGGGGCGTCAAGATCCTGAACAACTCGTGGGGCGGCCTGTACTGGACCAATCTGGATGCGACGGCCCCCATTGCCGCCGAGTTCCGGCCCTTCGTGATCGACCACGGTGGCCTGGTGGTGTTCGCCACCGGCAACGGTTCCTTCGACGACCCGTCGGAGACCGCGATGCTGCCAAGCGTGCCCGGGCACAACGGTTCCACCCCCGGCGCGGACCTGGAAGTCGGCTGGCTGGCGGTGACGGCCCTGGACGAAGACAACCCGGAGCTGCTGGCCGAATATGCCAATGCGTGCGGCCAGGCCATGAATTACTGCCTTGCCGCGCCCGGCTCTGTGGTGGTGACCGGCACCGATGACGCGCCGGACGATCCCGGATACTGGCGGTGGACGGGGACGTCGTTCGCCGCGCCGCTGGTGTCGGGCGCGGCCGCACTGGTGTGGGAAGCGTTCCCTTGGTTCGACAACGACCTGGTGCGCCAGACCCTCCTGGGCACCGCCACCGACCTGGGCGAGGAAGGCGTGGACGAGATCTTCGGCTACGGCCTGCTTGATGTCGGCAAGGCGGTGCAGGGGCCGGGCAGGTTCGACTGGGGCACCGTGACCGCCAGCTTCAACGACGGCGCCTCCACCTGGGGCAATGACATCACCGGGGCGGGCGGGCTGGTCAAGCGGGGCTCCGGCACGCTGGAGCTGGCCGGCGAGAACAGCTACCGGGGCGCGACCCGGATCGATGGGGGCACCTTGCACCTGAGCGGTTCACTGACCCGCTCGGCCGTCACGATCAACGACGGGGGCACCCTGGGCGGTGGCGGCCACGTGGCCGGCGATGTCACCAACAGCGGCAACCTGGCGCTCGATGCGGGCTCCGGCTTCAGCATCGGGGGCGACTACACGCAGGCGCCGGGCGCCACGCTCTCGGTGGTGATCGGCCATGGCGCGCTCGAGGTCGCGGGGGATGCGGATATCGACGAGGGCGTGGTGCGGGTGACCGGCCTGCGCGAGGGCTACGTCCATGAGGATCGCGAGCGGATCCTCGCGGTCGGTGGCGAGCTCAACGGCATCTTCTATCCCACGGTGGACTTCGACGAGGACGTGCTGTTCTTCCAGGGCAACCTCGCCTACGACCTCAACAACAATGTGTGGCTGGAGATCGACCGCCTGGACGTGCACGCAGCGGCGGCGAGCCTGGGCGCGATCACGGCGGCGTCGCTGTCGGCGGCCGAGCGCGTGGAAAATGCGTTCCGGCACATCGACGGTCAGCGCGAGGTGGGCGAAGGCGCGATTGCGGACGGGTTCATCCGCGCCGCAGGCGAGTTCCAGCGCATCGCCGATGCCAACCTCGCGCGGGCATCCCTGGCCAGCCTGTCCGGCGAACTCCACGCGATGGCTTCCTCGACCACGTTTGATGCCGTGGACATGAATCGCCGCGCGCTGTCATCGCAGTTCGCCGGCAGTGCATCGCTCGATGTCCGCCCGCAGGCGTGGATGCAGCGCCTGGGCGGCGGCGGGTATGGCGGCTTCTCGGGCAGCGAGCAGTCGGTGGATGGCTGGATGATCGGTCGCGACGTACGCATCGGGAACGCCATCGCCGGCTTTGCCTTCGGCGAGACCACGGCCGACAGCCGGCGCAGCGGCAGCCGCGACCGCGGCCACGACCGCCAGGCGCAGAGCCTGCTGTACGCCGGTGCATCGCACGGGGACGCGTACGTGCTGGGGCAGGCCGGCTTCGGCCGGTTCGACCGCCAGCTTGAGCGCCACCTGTTCACGGGCCAGCGGACGATGGGGGTGTTCAGCAATTACGCCGGCGACTTCATGACGGCGAGCCTGGAGGCCGGGTACCGCCTTGGCGGGCTGGATGGCGCCGTGACCCCGTACGCGGGTATTGAATACACCCGCATTGAAAGCGACGGCTTCCGCGAACTGGGTGGCGAGGGGATGGGCCTGCGCGCGGACGCGTGGACCTCCAGCCGCAGCCAGGCCATTGCCGGACTGCGCGCTGAGCGGTCGTGGCTGTCCGGGCTGAGCCTGCATGGCTACGCCGAGTGGCAACACACGCTTGCGGCCAACGGACTGGACGTGGCGGCCGGATTCACCGGCGTGGATGCGTGGTCGCCCCTGCTGGGGCTGCAGCCGGCCCGCTCCGGCGGGCTGTTCGGCCTGGGCCTGGACGCACCCGTGGGCCAGGGCGGCGTGGTGCGGTTCGGCGTGGACCAGCGCTTCGGTCCGCGCGGCGACGCGCGCATGGTGTCGCTGCGTTACGCGCTGGGGTTCTGAGGGCAAAGCGGCCGCGGGGCGGGTCAATCCGCCCCGCGGCGAACACGGGACTCAGCGGTCTTCGAACAATTCCCGGCCGATGAGCATGCGCCGGATCTCATTGGTGCCGGCGCCGATGGCATAGAGCTTGGCGTCGCGCAGGATCCGGCCGGTCGGATATTCGTTGATGTAGCCGTTGCCGCCCAGCGACTGGATCGCCTCAAGCGCCACCTGCACCGCAGCCTCGGAGGCGTGCAGCAGGCAGCTGGCCGCGTCCACCCGGGAGCTGTGGCCGGCGTCGAAGTCGCGGGCCACCTGGTAGGCGAACGCGCGCGAGGACTGCAGCGCGGTATACATGTCGGCGATCTTGGCCTGCATGATGCCGAAGCTCCCGATCGGCGCATCGAACTGCCGGCGCTCGCGCACGTAGGGCAGGGCGATGTCCAGCGCCGCCTGCATCAACCCCAGCGGGCCGCCGGTGAGCACCAGGCGCTCGGTGTTGAGGCCGCTCATCAGCACCCTGACGCCTTCGTTGACCTCGCCAAGGACGTTTTCGGCGGGAATCCCGCAGTCCTCGAACACCAGCTCGCAGGTGTTGGAGCCGCGCATGCCCAGCTTGTCGAGCTTCTGCGCCGTCCGGAACCCCTTCATCCCCTTTTCAACGATGAAGGCGGTGATGCAGCGGCTGCCCGCCTCCTTGCCGGCGGTGCGCATGTAGACCACCAGCACGTCCGCCTCGGGGCCGTTGGTGATCCACATCTTGTTGCCGTTGGCCACCCAGGTGTCGCCCCGCAGCTCGGCCCGGCAGCTCATCGAGCCCACCACGTCAGAGCCGGCGCCCGGTTCGCTCATCGCCAGCGCGCCCTTCCACTCGCCGCTGCACAGCCTGGGCAGGTACTTCTCCCGCTGCTCGCGGGTGCCGTTGGCGTACAGGTTGGCCACGCACAGGTTCGAATGGGCGCCGTAGCTCAGGCCCACCGAGCCGGAGGCGCGGGAGATTTCCTCCATCGCCACCAGGTGGGCGAGGAAGCCCATTTCGCTGCCGCCGAACTCGCCGGGCACGGTCATGCCCAGCAGGCCCATCTCGCCCAGCTTGGGCCAGAGCGCCTGCGGGAAGGCGTTGTCGCGGTCGATGGACTCGGCGAGCGGTGCGATCTCCGCCTCCGCGAAGCGGCGCACCGCCTCACGGAGGGCGTCGATCTCCTCGCCCAGAGGGAAGGTGCGCATCAGCTTCCCTTGACGCGGCCCTGGAAGCGCGGGGCGGCACGGCCCAGCGGCAGCTTCAGCTTGCCGATCAGCTCGATCCGCTCCTCGGCCATGCGGTCGGCGGCGCGGTAGGTCGGGATGCCGTCGCGCTCGGCGATCTCGTAGATGCGGGTGAGGTTGTGGTAGATCGTGCGCATCATCCGCATGGCGCGCTCGCGGTTGTAGCCCTCGATCTCCAGCGAAACGTTCATCACGCCGCCCGCGTTCACCGCGTAGTCCGGGGCGTAGAGGATGCCGCGATTGCCCAGTTCATCGCCGATCTCGTTGTTGGCGAGCTGGTTGTTGGCCGAGCCGCAGATGACCTTGGCCTTCAGGCGCGGCACGGTTTCCTCATTGACGGTGGCGCCCAGCGCGCACGGCGAGTACACGTCGGCGTCCACGTCGTAGATCTCGTCCGGGGCGACGGCCTCGGCGCCGTATTCGGACACCGCCTGGTCAACCAGCTTCTGGTTGATGTCGGTGACGAAGATCTTCGCGCCGCGCTCCTTGAGCAGCTTCACGAACTCCATGCCCACGTGGCCCAGGCCCTGCACCGCGTAGCTGTAGTTGCCCACTTCCTCGTTGCCGAACTTGCGGTTGAGGGTGGCCAGCAGGCCCTGCAGAGTGCCGTAGGCGGTGAACGGGGACGGGTCGCCCGAACCGCCGTGGACCTGGTGCACGCCGGTGACGTACTGGGTCTCGCGGAACACGAACTCCATGTCGTTGACGTCGATGCCCACGTCCTCGGCGGTGATGTAGCGCCCGCCGAGCGATTCCACCGCCTGGCCGAAGGCGCGGAACAGGGCCTCGGACTTGTCCTTGGCCGGATCGCCGATGATCACCGCCTTGCCGCCACCGATGTTCAGGCCGGCCACGGCGTTCTTGTAGGTCATGCCGCGCGACAGGCGCAGCACGTCGTTCAGCGCCTCGGCCTCGGACTTGTACGGCCACATGCGGGTGCCGCCCAGGGCCGGGCCCAGCACCGTATTGTGGATGGCGATGATGGCCTTCAGGCCGACATCCTTGTTGTGGCAGAACACGACCTGCTCGTGGCCGCTGGTGTCGATTTGTTCAAAGATCATCGGTTGCTCCGCTGCGGCGCGCAGGCGGGGAGAACACCCGCGCCGCATGTGATGGTTGGGATGTATCGCACTGACGCGAAGGCGGCGCCGCAGGGGCGCCGGTGCGGTCGGTATTCTACGCGTCCGCGGCTACAGCTGCGATTCGATCGGCAGCCAGCCAAGGACCCAGGCGATGCTGCGCTGCAGCAGGGAGGCGCCGGGTTCCGAGGTTTCCATGGTTGGCGGATCGGTGCGCGCATCCAGCCAGCGCAGGTCCCGGTCCTCGTTCAGGTAGAGCCAGTAGCTCCATTCGGGGCTGGACAGGAGCAGGTACTCGTCAAGCACCGCCTGGCCAAGCGCGGGATCGTCAAAGAGGACGCCCATTTCCGTGTTCAGGTTGATCGAGCGGGGGTCCATGTTGAATGAGCCGATGAAACCACGGCGATCGTCCACCACATAGGCCTTGGTGTGCAGGCTGGCGCCGCTGCTGCCGAACAGGCTGGTCTCGCTCCTGACGTCGGCCCGCATCTCGTACAGCTGCACCCCCGCCAGCAGCAGGCGCTTGCGGTACTTGGCGTAGCCGCTGTGCACGGCCAGGACATCGTTGGCCACCAGCGAGTTGGTGATCACGCCCACGTGGGCGTCGTTGCGCACCGCGTTGGCCAGGGCCACGACGCCTTCGCTGCCGGGAACGAAGTAGGGCGAGATCAGCAGCGCCTTGTGCCGCGCCGAGCGGAGGTCTTCGAGGATGTCGTGGATCAGCCAGCCCGAGCGGTCCTGGTCGGCGCGCTTGTCGGGCGGGTCGGAAAGCACGCGGATGCGGTCTGTCCAGAGCGGGCTCAGGTTGCGGGTGATGTAGCGGGTGACGTTGTCGGAGGCATCGACCCGCTCGAGGAAGCGGCGCGCCTGCGGGCTGCGGGTCTCATCCAGGATCCCGGCCATCACCTCGTCCAGGCGTTCGCGGGGCTTGCGGTTGAGGGCCGAAATGGGCACCACCTGGTCGCTGTTCCAGAAGGTGTCGAAGATCGCGCTGGCCTGGTCCACCGCCGGGCCGAAGAGGGCCACGTCCAGGTCGCGGAAGTTCATGTCCTCGGCGGCGTCGAAGTATTCGACCCCGACATTGCGGCCGCCGACCACCGCCACCCGCCCGTCGGCGATCCAGGCCTTGTTGTGCATGCGATGGTTGATCGACCAGCCGCGCTGGACCATTTCCAGCAGCCGGCGGATGCCGTCGCGGTTGCGGAACGGGTTGTACACGCGCACGTCGATGTAGGGGTGCTGGACCATCGCCAGCAGGGCGCCGTCCTTGCCGCGGGTATTGATGTCGTCGAGCAGCAAGCGCACGCGCACGCCGCGCTCGGCGGCTTCCCACAGCTCGCGCAGCAGGAGGTGTCCGGTGAGGTCGTCCTGCCAGATGTAGTACATGAGGTCGATGCTCCGGCCCGCGCGCCGGGTGGAGATGGCGCGCGCGGCGAATGCGTCCAGGCCGTCGACCAGCATGACGACCCCGGTCTGGCCGGGATGGCGGGCAAGCAGGGGGGACAGTTCCTGGTCTAGCAGGGTCTGGCCCGGCTGGACGGGAAGGGCGTAGCTGGGCTCGCCGGTGGCTTTGGGGGTGAGGTAGTCGGCCAGCACGATGCCGCTGACGAACATCACCAGCAGGGTGAAGAGGCCCCAGGCGAGGATGCGTTTGACCCGTTTTTTCATGATGCCCGTGCCGTCCCCTGTTGGGGGGGATTGTAGGGACAAGCCGGCCCCATATGTTCGCGCTGCCTGGCGCGTCAACGCGCGTGGTGGCGCGCCAGGGCCCAGGCCACGTGTTCGCGGACGAGGGGGTCGTCGCTGTCAGCGCGGGAACGCAGGGCAGCGAGGACTTCGGGGGTGGTGGGCGCGTTGCCCAGGGCGACGGCGATGTTGCGCAGCCAGCGGCGGTGGCCGCTGCGGCGGATGGCGGAGCCTTCGGTGCGCTGCAGGAATTCCTCTTCGCTCCAGGCGAACAGTTCGGCCAGGCTGGCGGTGTCGAGCTGGTTGCGGGTGCGGAAATCGGGCTCGTCGGTGCGCCGGGCGAATTTGTTCCAGGGGCAGATGAGCTGGCAGTCGTCGCAGCCGAAGATGCGGTTGCCGATCGCGGGCCGCAGCTCCTCCGGGATGGAGCCTTCGTGTTCGATGGTGAGGTAGGAGATGCAGCGGCGGGCGTCGAGGCGAAAGGGCGCGGTGATGGCCCGGGTGGGGCAGATGTCGATGCAGCGGGTGCAGCTGCCGCAGTGGGCGGTCGCCGGCTCATCCACCGGCAGCGGGAGATCAAGGTAGATCTCGCCGAGGAAGAACCACGAGCCGCCGTCGCGATCGATGAGGCAGGTGTGCTTGCCGATCCAGCCCAGGCCGGCGTTGCGGGCGAGGGCGCGCTCGAGCACCGGCGCGGAATCGACGAAGACGCGGAAGCCGAAGGGGCCGATCTCCCGGGCGATCTGCGTCGCCAGCTTTTGCAGCCGGTTGCGCATGAGCTTGTGGTAGTCCCGCCCCAGGGCATAACGGGCGACGTAGGCGCGTTCGCCGTTGGCCAGGGTCTGCCAGGCCTCGTCGTGTTCGCGGCCGTAATCCAGGCCCACGGACACCACGCGCAGCGTGCCGGGTACGAGCTCCTGCGGACGCGAGCGCTTGGTGCCATGGCGGGCCATCCAGTCCATGTCGCCGTACAGCCCCATGGCCAGCCAGTCGCGCAGGTGGTCTTCGTCGTCACCCAGCTCGATGCCGGCGATGCCGCAGCGCTGGAAGCCGGCTTCGCGGGCCAGCTGGCGGATGCGTTCGGCGACGGCGTGCGGATCGCAGGCGCCGTGGGGCAGGGCGGCGGGGGCTTGCATGGCAGGGCAAGTATAGAATCGCGGCCATGGGCACCGTTGAAGCACGCCAGGGCGCGAACCTTCATGACCGCGCCGCGCTGCGCGTGCTCGAGGCCAGGGCCTCGGAGCATCTGGGCGGCGACGGGTTCGCGCTGATGTCGCGCGCCGGCGAGGCGGCCTGGCGCCTGCTGCTCTCCGGCTGGGCCGGGGCGCAGCGGATCGTGGTGGCGTGCGGTCCAGGCAACAACGGCGGCGACGGGTACGTGCTGGCGCTGCACGCGCTGCAGTCCGGCCTGGAGGTCACCGCGCTGCAAATGCCAGGCCACGCACCGGCGACGCCGCTCGCGCGGCGTGCCTGCGATGCCTATGTCCAGGCCGGCGGCGCCGTCATGGTCTTCGAGGGGCGGCTGCCCGCCGCGGACGTGATCGTTGATGCGCTGTTCGGCATCGGCCTCTCGCGCGCGCTGGACGGGGCGGCGGCTGCGATGGCCGGGGCCATCAACGCAGCCGGGGTGCCGGTGCTTGCGCTGGATGCACCCAGCGGCGTGAATACGGAGACCGGCGCGGTGCCGGGCGTCGCGGTGCAGGCAGACCAGACCGTGCAGTTCATCGCGGCGCACGCGGGGCTGGCGACGGGCCCTGCCCTGGATCATGTCGGCAGGCTGGTGGTGGCATCGCTGGATCTGCCGGCGTCGGTCTTCGAGGGCGTCGCCCCGGTTGCCAGGCGCCTGCGAGCCGATGATCTCCAGGGCCGGTTCGAGCCACGCCGGCGCAATGCCCACAAGGGTGACTCGGGCTTCCTGCTTTGCATCGGGGGCGAGCACGGCACCGGCGGGGCGGTGTTGCTGGCGGCGGAGGCGGCCCTGCGCTCGGGAGCGGGCCTGGTGGGCGTGGCGACGCGCGCTGCGCATGTGCCGGCCATGTTGGCGCGGCGGCCGGAGGTGATGGCGCAGGGGGTGGACGGCGCGGCCACGCTCAGGCCGCTGATCGACCGGGCGGGAATCGTAGCCATCGGCCCGGGCCTTGGCCAGGCGGCATGGGGCTCGGCGCTGTTCGGCGTCGCGCTTGCCTCCGGCAAGCCGCTGGTGGTGGACGCGGATGGACTCAACCTGCTGGCCAAGGGCGGCCAGGCGTTGCCGTCCGACGCCATCCTCACCCCGCACCCCGGCGAAGCGGCGCGGCTGCTGCAGACCGATGCGGCAGCGGTGCAGGCCGACCGGCTGGGTGCGGCACGGCGCTTGTGCAAGGCGTTCGGGTGCGTGGTGGTGCTCAAGGGCGCCGGAACGGTGGTTGCCGCTCCCGGGGAATTGCCGCTGGTGATCGCGGCCGGCAATCCGGGCATGGCAAGTGGCGGTACGGGGGATGTGCTGACCGGAGTGATCGCCGCGCTCCGGGCCCAGGGGCGCAAGGCATTCGACGCCGCAGCAACCGGCGCGCTGCTGCACGCCGCCGCTGGCGATCGGGCCGCGCAGGGCCCCGGCGAGCGGGGCCTGCTGGCCTCCGACCTGTTTCCCCACCTGCGTGCACAGGTGAATCCGTGAAGCCGGGGGGGCTGCGCGTGACGCTCGCGGATGAAGAGGCCACGGTCCGGCTGGCCGCGCTGCTGGCCTCCCACCAGCCCGGGCCGGCCGTGGTCTACCTGCGCGGTGACCTGGGTGCCGGCAAGTCCACCGTGGCGCGGGCCTGGCTGCGGCATCTGGGTGTGGCCGGCACCATCCGCAGCCCCACCTACACGCTGGTGGAACGCTATCCGCTGGATGATCTGGAGGCGCTGCACCTGGACCTGTACCGGATCGGGTCCGGCGCGGAGCTTGAATTCCTCGGCCTGGACGATGCAAAGGCATGGCTTTGGCTGGTGGAGTGGCCCGAGCGCGGCGAGGGCGGCCTCCCGGTGGCAGATCTGGAGGTGTGGCTGGCCATCAGCGGCAGCGGGCGGGAAGTGGAGCTGCAGCCGGCCAGTAAAGCGGGCGAGGCGTGGCTTGCAGCAATGGCCCAGGATGGCCAGTTGGGAGGGTTTCCTGAACCGTAACTGCAGGAAGGGTCGGCAGGCCCCGGATTTACAAGGAAAAAACGCTTGCATTACTTTTTTCTTGGTGTTTGACTTGGCACCATGCCCAGCCCCGGTTCCCGCCTCCATCGTGTCCTGCTTGGTCTTGCCCTCTGGGCGGGGCTGGCCCTGGCCTCCGCCCAGGCTTCACAGATCAAGGACTTGCAGCTGGACAGCGGGCCCACGGGGACCCGCGCCGAGCTGAAGCTCGACGGGCAGGCCGACTTCAAGGTCATCTCGCTTTCCAATCCCGACCGGCTGGTCATCGATCTGCCCGGCAGCCGGCTGGGCAGCGGTTTCAGCCTGCCGGCGCCCGCGGGCCTGGTGCGGGGCGTCCGCACCGGCCAGCCGGAAGCGGGCGTGACCCGCATCGTGTTCGACCTTGCAAGCGCCGTGGTGGCGATGGGGCCGCGCCTTGAGCCCTCCGCTGACGGCGCCCGCCTGGTGGTGCAGTGGCCTGACGAGGGCGCGCCGTCCGTCCCGGCCGCTTCATCGCCCGCCGACGGTCCGGACCCGATTGCCGCGCTGCTGGCCAGCGTGTCGAGCGACGAATCCGCGGCGCAGCCGGGCGGCAGCGTCCAGGCGTCCAATGCAGCCACCGATCGCCTGGTGGCGCAGATGACCGGTGCCGGGCGCGACAGCGCGCGACCCGCGGCGCCGGCGCCGGTGCCGCAACCAGCGGCGGCCGAACAGCCCGCTCAGGAGGCCGCCCCTGCGCCGGTGCCGGTGGCGCCGGCTGACGTGATGCGACCCCTGGTGATCGCCATCGACGCCGGCCACGGTGGCCAGGATCCGGGCGCGGTCGGCCCCAGCGGCACCCGCGAGAAAGACGTGACCCTGGCGATCGCCCGCGAGCTGGGGCGGCAGATCGATGCCACGCCGGGGCTGAGGTCCTACCTCACCCGCGACACCGATGTGTTCATTCCGCTCAACCAGCGCGCGCGCCTGGCGCGCGAAGCCGGCGCGGACATGTTCATTTCCATCCACGCCGACGCCGCCCACAACCGCAACGCCAAGGGATCATCGGTGTACGTGCTGTCGCTGCGCGGGGCTTCATCGCAGCGCGCGCGCTGGCTGGCCGACAAGGAAAACGCGGCCGACCTGATTGGCGGCGTGCGCCTGCAGGAGACCGACGACACGCTCGCCTCGGTCCTGCTCGACCTCACCCAGAGCGGGCAGATGAAGGCATCCGAGGACGCCGGCCAGCACATCCTCGAAGGCCTCAAGCGCATCGGCAACAACCACAAGCCACACATCGAGCGCGCCAATTTCGCGGTGCTGCGCACCTCCGACATGCCGGCGATGCTGGTGGAGACCGCCTTCCTCTCCAATCCCGAGGAAGAAAAGCGCCTGATCGACCCGCAGTTCCAGCGCACCGTGGCGCGCGCGGTGCTGGATGGCGTCAACACCTACTTCTCCAACCAGCCCCCGCCCGGCACCCTGTATGCCGCGCGCGCCATGGCCGAAGCGGCCGCCCGGGACCCCGGAGTCTCCGGCGGCAGCCCGTAGGCGGGCGCGTTCGGCGCGCTGCCACTATCATCGGCGGCGTGAGTATCCAGCCGCTGCCCGATGTCCTGATCAACCAGATTGCCGCCGGCGAGGTCGTTGAACGGCCCGCGTCGGTGGTCAAGGAACTGGTGGAAAACGCCCTCGATGCGGGGGCTACCCGCGTCGACATCGACCTGGAGGAAGGCGGCGCGCGCCTGATCCGGGTGCGCGATGACGGTGGCGGGATCGCCGCCGACGAACTGCCGCTTGCCGTCTCCCGCCACGCCACCAGCAAGATCGCCTCGCTGGGCGACCTGGAGATGGTGGCCACGCTCGGGTTCCGCGGCGAGGCACTGCCATCGATTGCCTCAGTGAGCCGCTTCCTGATTGCGTCGCGCCGGCCAGGGGATGCCCACGGCATGGCCCTCCCGGTCGACGGCGGGGTGGTCGGCGAAGTCGTTCCGCGGCAGCATCCGCCCGGAACCACGGTGGAGGTGCGCGAGCTGTTCTACAACGTGCCCGCCAGGCGCAGGTTCCTGCGGGCCGAGCGCACCGAGCTTGGCCACATCGAGGAATGGCTGCGGTCATTGGCGCTGGCGCGCCCGGACGTCGAGCTGCGCGTATCGCACAACGGCAAGCCCTCGCGACGCTACAAGGGCGGCGGCGAGCTGTTCTCCGACGAGCGGCTGCACGAGACCCTCGGCGCCGAGTTCGCCCGCCACGCTCTGCGGGTGGAGCACGAGGGCGCCGGCCTGCGGCTGCACGGCTGGATCGCGCTGCCGGCGTACTCGCGGGCCAGCGCCGACCAGCAGTACCTGTACGTCAACGGCCGCAGCGTGCGCGATCGCAGCATCGCCCACGCGGTCAAGCAGGCGTACGCGGATGTCATGTACCACGGCCGCCAACCGGCCTGGGTGCTGTTCCTCGAACTCGACCCGGCGCGGGTGGACGTCAACGTGCACCCGGCCAAGCATGAAGTCCGGTTCCGCGATTCCCGGCTGGCCTACGATTTCGTCTACCGAACCCTGCAGCAGGCGCTGGCGCAGACCCGCGCCGGGCAGCAGGCCGCCGCCGCCGAGTCGGCGGATGCGCCGGCGTTCGGGGGAGCCACGGCGCCACGGTCCACGGCGGACGTTTTCGCGCCGGGGCAATCCGGCCTGGCACTGCGCACCGACGAGGCGCGGGCAGGCTACGCTGCCCTCTACGGCACCACCGCGCCGCCACCGGCGCCGGCATGGCAACCGGGCGAGCCGCCGGCGAACATGCCCGCCGCCGACGACACCGCGCCGCCTCCGCTGGGCTATGCCGTGGCCCAGCTGCACGGCATCTACATCCTCAGCCAGTGCGCGGACGGACTGATCGTCGTGGACATGCACGCCGCGCACGAGCGCATTGGCTACGAGAAGCTCAAGCGCGCCCATGATTCCGAAGGCTTGCGCGTGCAGCCGCTGCTGGTGCCGCAGCCGGTGGCGGTTTCCGAGCGCGAGGCGGACGTGGCCGAGCGCGAGGCGCAGACGTTGGCCGAGCTTGGCTTCGAAGTCTCTCGCAGCGGGCCGGGAACGCTGCTGCTGCGCGGAGTGCCGGCGCTGCTCGCCGAAGGCGATACGGAAGCCCTGCTGCGCGACGTGCTGGCGGATCTTCGCGAGCACGGCGCCAGCCGGCGCGTGTCGGGCGCCCGGGATGCGCTGCTTTCCACGATGGCATGCCACGGATCGGTGCGTGCCAACCGGCGGCTGACGCTGCCGGAGATGAACGCCCTGCTGCGGCAGATGGAGGAAACCGAACGTTCCGGCCAGTGCAACCACGGACGCCCGACCTGGGCGCGCTTCAGCCTGGCCGAGATCGATCGCTGGTTCATGAGGGGACGTTGAGGATGGGAACCAAGGGGAGTCATTGGATGCTGGCCATGGCGCTGGTGGTGCTTGCACCGGCGGGATGCTCGGTGCAAGGCACCGGACAGACAGCCGAAGCCGAGGCCGCGCGCGCGGCCGCCGACGCGGCGTTTGCCGCCGAGCAGGAAGCGTGGCGCGAAGCCCGCCACGAGAGCCTGCTGGCGCCGGATGGCTGGACCGGGGTGGTGGGCCTGCACTGGATCGAGCTTGATGCCCACTACCTGGGCAGCCAGAGCGGCATGCGGGTGGCGAAGGGCCCGCCGCGGCTGGGCCTGCTGCAGCGGAGCGACGGACGCCTGTTCTTCACCCCGGAGCGGGGCGTGGAAGTCAGCGTGGGCGGCGAGCCGGTGCGACGCCGGATCGAGCTTCACGACGACCGCAGCGGCGCGCCGACGCCGGTGGATTTCGACGATGGCCAGGGCCAGCTCTCCATCATCCGCCGCGGTGGCCGGCAGGCGGTGCGCGTGCGCCACCTGGAGGCCGACACCCGCACGCATTTCACAGGCATCGAGTATTGGCCGGTGGACGCCGGATGGCGGATCGAAGGCCGGTTCCGCGCCCATCCGCCCGGGCGCACGATGGAGATTCCGCTGATCGTGGGCGGGAGCGAAGCCATCGCCAATCCCGGCGTGGTGGAGTTTGAGCGCGATGGCCTCGTGCACCGGCTCGAAGCGCTGGACGATGGCAGCGGCGGCCTGCTGCTGATCCTGGCCGACCGCACCTCGGGGCAGGGCAGCTATGGCGCCGGCCGTTACCTCGACGCGGCCGCACCCGATGCCCAAGGCCGCGTGGTGCTCGATTTCAACCGCGCATACAATCCGCCGTGCGCGTTCACCAACCACGCCACCTGCCCGCTGCCGCCGCCGGGGAATCGCCTCGACCTGGCCATTACCGCCGGTGAGAAGGCACATGCGCCGCCTGCGGGCTGACCAAACTCATGAGGGAGAATTGCAGATGCTGAAAGCACGCCTGACCGGACGCCGCGTCGTCCCCTTCCTGCTGGCCCTGTCGGCATTTGCCTTTGGCGGTGCGGCAATCGCCGAACAGCCGCAGCAGGTGGAGGCCGAGGCATCGGCGGAGGTTGAACCGCCAGTGCCATTGCTGTGGAAGGCAACCGCCGGCGATCGCTCGCTGTACCTGCTGGGCTCGTTCCACCTGCTCAAGCAGGGCGACTATCCGCTGTCGGCGGACGTTGACGCGGCGTTCGAAGATGCCGCCGCGGTGGTATTCGAGATCCCGCCCAAGGAGCTGCAGTCGCCCGACCTGGGGGTGAAGATGGGCCAGGCCGCGATGCGCACCGACGGCACGCCGCTCGACAGCGTGCTGCCGGAAGAGACTGCCGCCGCGCTGGCGGCATGGGCGGAGGAGAACGCGGCTTCGCTCCAGCAGATGCAGCTGTCGCCGCAGGTGCTGCAGATGTTCCAGCCGTGGTTCGTCTCGCTGATGGTCACCATGACCGAGATGGGCAAGTACGGGCTCGATCCGGAACTGGGGCTGGACAACCACATGGCGAACCGTGCGGCCGAGGCGGGCAAGCCGACCTCCGGCCTGGAGACGGCCGACCAGCAGATTGCGCTGTTTACCGGCATGAGCCCGGAGGAACAGGTGCAGTTCCTGCAGTCAGCCCTGGAAGCCACGGGCGAGGAAGGCAAGCTCGAGATCGCAAGGCTCCACGAAGCATGGCGCAACGGCGACGTCCGGGTGATCTGGGATGAGATGGGCGTGGAGATGCGCGATGAGTTCCCGGCGGTCTACCAGCGCATCAATGTCGATCGCAATGACGCCTGGGTGCCCCAGCTGGAGCGGATGCTCGACGGCGAAGGCAGCGGCAACACCCTGGTCGTGGTTGGGGCGCTGCACCTGGTGGGCGAGGACGGCGTGGTCGAGAAGCTTGAAGGCCGCGGGTACGAGGTCGAGCGCATCTGCTCGGCCTGCGTCGAAGAATAAGCGCAGGTTGCTTTCCGGCGAGGGGCGCATCACGCGCCCCTCGCCGTGTCATCGGCCCGGCGCGACCATGACGATGCAGTCCACCGGGCACGCGGGCACGCACAGCTCGCAGCCGGTGCACAGGGGCTCGATGACGGCGTGCATCAGCTTGCTCCCGCCGGCGATGGCATCCACGGGGCAGGCCACGATGCATTTGGTGCAGCCAATGCAATCGGCCTCCACTACCAGGGCCACCTGCGGCGGTTTGTGCAGGCCGCGGGTGCGATCGTAGGGTTTGGCGGGCACGCCCAGCAGCCGGGCCAGTGCCCGGGCGCCCTCGTCGCCGCCCGGCGGGCAATGGTCGATGCCCGCCTCGCCGCGGGCCATGGCTTCGGCATAGGGGCGACAGCCGTCGAAGCCGCATTGGCGGCACTGGGTTTGCGGCAGGATCCGGTCGAGCCGGTCGGCCAGGTCCAGCGGGCCATCCGCCGCCGTCGCCATCCCGTTGCCTGCCACGCTGCGCGGACCTCCGGCCCGCTCAGCGCACCGGCATGCCCGGCTGCGCGCCATCATCGGCGTCGAGCAGGGCCAGCGGGCCGTTGTCGAACCCGGCCGACAGGATCATGCCTTCGCTCACCCCAAACCGCATCTTGCGCGGGGCGAGGTTGGCAATGAAGACGACTTTCCGCCCCACCAGCGTTTCCGGTTCGCCATAGCTGGCACGGATGCCGGAGAAGATCTGGCGTTTGCCGAGCTCGCCGGCGTCCAGCTCCAAGCGCAGCAGTTTGTCGGAACCTTCGACCTGTTCGCACACCAGCACCTTGCCGATGCGCAGGTCCAGCTTGGCAAAATCCTCGATGCCGATGATGCCGGGGGCCTCCTGGGCCTGCTTCCCGCCGCCGGCCTTCTTCGCCTTGGCTTTGACCTCGGCCTGGGCATTGCCGGAAGCGGGGCCGGCCAGGGTGTCGCGGCTGGCATCCACCATGGCCTGCACCTGCTTGGGATCCAGGCGGGTGAACAGCGGCTCGTAGGCGTTGATCCCGTGCGCAAGCAGGGGGGCTTCCAGGTCCGCCCACGAGGCAAGCGGTGCGTTGAGGAAGGCCTCCACGCGCCCGGCCACGGCCGGCAGCACCGGCCGCAGGGCGGCGGCCAGCACCCGGAACAGGTTGAGGCCCTGGGTGCACACCGCCTGCAGTTCGGCGTCGGCGCCTTCCTGCTTGGCGATCACCCACGGCTTGCGCTCGTCGATGTAGCGGTTCGCCTCGTCGGCGAGCGCCATCGCCTGCCGAAGCACGGAGGCGGGCTCGTTGCGATCGTAGGATGCGCGGATCGGCGCCAGTGCCTGCACAAAGCGTTCATACATCCCGGGCTCGGGCAGCGCGTCGGCCAGGCGGCCATCGAAGCGCTTGTTGATGAAGCCCGCGCAGCGGCTGGCCAGGTTGACAAACTTGCCGACCAGGTCCGAGTTCACCCGGGTCACGAAATCCGACAGGTTGAGGTCGAGGTCGTCCACGCCGCCGGCCGACTTCGCCGCGAAGTAATACCGCAGGGCTTCCGGGTGCAGCCCGCTGTCGAGGTAGGTGCGGGCCATGATGAAGGTGCCGCGCGACTTGGACATCTTGGCGCCGTCGACGGTGAGGTAGCCATTGACGTGCAGGCGCGTGGGAACCCGCATCCCGGCTCCCTTGAGCACAGCCGGCCAGAACAGGCCGTGGAAGTTGATGATGTCCTTGCCCAGGAAGTGGTGCAGCTCGGCCTGGCTGCCGGGTGCGAACTCGGCTTCGAAATCCAGCCCCTCGCGCTCGCACAGGGCCTTGAAGCCGGTCAAATAGCCAATCGGCGCGTCCAGCCACACGTAGAAGAACTTCCCGGGATGGCCCGGGATCTCGAAACCGAAGTAGGGCGCGTCCCGGGAGATGTCCCAGGCGCGCAGGCCGCCTTCGCCGTCCAGCCACTCCTGCAGCTTGGACTTCACGCCGGGAATCGCGACATCACCTGCCAGCCATTCGCGCAGGAAGCTTTCGAAGTTGCCCAGCTCGAAGAAGAAGTGCTCGGATTCACGCAGCTCCGGCGTGGTGCCGGAGAGCACCGACTTCGGTTCCTTCAGGTCCGTGGGCGAATAGGTTGCGCCGCACTGCTCGCAGTTGTCGCCGTACTGGTCCGGCGTGCCGCAGCGCGGGCAGGTGCCCTTGATGTAGCGGTCGGGCAGGAACATGCCCTTGGCCGGGTCGTAGAACTGCTCCACCGTGCGCCGGCTGATGTGGCCGGCCTGGTCCAGGCGCGCGTAGATCGCCTCGGTCATCTGCCGGTTGCGATCGGAGTGGGTGGAGCCGTAGTGATCGAAGGCGACCCCGAAGTCGGCAAAGTCCCGCTCGTGGGACGCCTGGATGCCGGCGATGAAGTCTTCCGGCGAGGTGCCCGCCTTCTCCGCGGCCAGCATGATGGGCGTGCCGTGGGTGTCGTCTGCGCACACGTACCAGGCGGTGCCGCCGGCCATGCGCCGTGCCCGCACCCAGATATCGGTCTGGATGTAGCCGACCAGGTGGCCCAGGTGCAGGGGGCCGTTGGCGTAGGGCAGCGCGGTGGTGACGTAGGCAGTGCGGGACATGGCGTGGGGCGTTGAAAAGGCAGGGGATTATCGCATGCGGGCGTACCCCGGGGCCCGTCCGCCCGCGCCCGCAAAGCACAAGGCCCGGGGCGGGCCCGGGCCTTGTGCTGGAACTTCCCGGCCTGCGGGCCTTACTCCCGGTGCCAGATCTGCTCGCGGCAGATGAAGACGAGGCAGCCCGAAACCCCAAGCTGGTCCTCGCCATGCATCTGCATCTTGGCGCGGTAGCTGCGCCCGTTGGACGGATCCAGGATGGTGCCGCCGGCCCAGTCGTCATCCTTCGGCGTCAGGCCCCACAGGATCGTCATGCCCTGGATCGGCTGGTCCTTGCGCTCGCCCGAGCACTTGTCGCAGACCGGATTGGGCCCCTTGTCCGACTGCAGGATCTCCACCACCGTCCCCTGCAGGGTGCCGTCGGCGGCGCGGCTGATCTCGACGATGGACTTCGCCTGGCCGGTCTCGTCGTCGATGGTTTTCCAGCGGCCCTCGGGGCCGGATTGGGCAGCGGCGGCCAGCGGGACCAGGGCGGCGAAGGCGAGTGCGAGTTTCAGGTGGCGCATGATCTTCCCTCCTTGCGGATTTGATCGACCTGTTTCGTGTCTGTCAGTACCCCTTATACCGCAGGCGGGCAATCTGGAGCCGCTGCCCGCGCAAAAAAAGGGGCGGCGCATCCGCGCCGCCCCATGCAAGCACCAGGATCAATGCCTCAGAACTTGTACTGCAGGCGGACGTATGGCGAACGCCCGTACCAGTCGTATTGCGTTGCGAAGGCTGGCACATTGCCGTACCGGTTGCCGACGCCATTGCTGATCAGCGGCGGATCCTTGTCGAACAGGTTGCGCACGCCCACCAGGACCGACCAGTCCGGCCGCTCATAGCGGACTGAGGCGGTGTGGTAGAAGCGGCGATCGGCGTAGATGTCGCGCCACGCGTTTTCCCAGCCTTGATAGGTGAAGTACTCATCGATGTCCTGGTTCTTGGTGGCGTGGACGTAATCGACCCGCCACATGTACGACCAGTCACCGCGGTCCAGGCGCGCTGTGAAATCACCCACGAGCTTGGGCCGGCCAATGTCACCCACGCGGTCTGAGCTCTCGAACCCGCTCTCCTCGGCGGTGCTGAAGAGCTGGACGATGTCCTCCTTGGTGTAGGTGATCTGGCTTTCGAGCGACAGGGCGCCGAACGCGAAATCCCGGTCATAGTTCAGGATCAGATCGTAGCCGCGGGTTTTCTGACGATCGATGTTGAGGTACGTGTTGCGGATCTCCTCGATCTTGAACGGATCCGTGGGGTGGCTTCCCGGATTGCGGTCGAACAGGTCGCAGAACGCATTCGGGTAGATCGGGGAGCCGTAGCAGCCGCCAAGAATGGAGGAATTGTTGAGCTGCCCGATCTGGTCACGGATCTCGTAGTCGAAGTAGTCCAGTGCGACGCTGAGGTTGCTCCAGGTCGGCGTGAGCACGAGACCGACGGTCGTTGCACGCGAAGTCTCGGGGACCAGCACGCCTGCGCCACCGCCCGACACGACGAGAGCCGAAGACGGTGCGCCGTTGTAGTCGGCCGGGATGCCGGCCGCGGCGCAGTTGGTCCGCAGGAAGTCATTGTTGCTCTCGCCCCAGAGGATGCAGGGGTCGACCGAAATCTGCGACGCAAAGCCGGTCAGGTTCCCCAGGTACAACTCGTACAGGCCGGGGGCCCGGAACGACGTGCCACGCGTGGCGCGGATCTTCATGGTCGGGACCACCTGCCAGTTCAAGCCAAGCTTCCAGACCGAGTCGGAACCGTCCACGGAGTCATAATCGAACCAGCGCGCGGAGCCGTTGACCGTGAGGGACTCGAAGCCGGGCTTGCCGACGATGAGCGGGGCTTCCAGCTCCATCAGCGCCTCCATCACGTTGTCGCTGCCCTTGGTGACCTGGGCGGAGCTTTGCCCCCACAGGTCTCCGCTGGCCTCGAGCGTGCTGGGCTGGTCGTCCATGCTGTAATGGCGGTATTCGAGCCCGAACGCGGCGCCCAGGGGGCCCGCGGGCAGGTTGAAGAGTTCACCGGTGACCAGGCCGCTGACCACGCTCTGCTCATAGATCGTGTTGCCGGTGTGCCACTCTCCGACCGCGTCGACCAGCTCGTCCATCGCCGCGCCGCTCAGGAAACGCGGGTCGAAATAGTTCACGCGGGGAGCACTGGTGTCGTAATCCAGGTCTCCTGATCGCGACCCCACGATCGACAGCACGCTGTAGTCGCCGTCGGAGCGGCTGTAGCTGGCATTCGCTTCCCATGCCCAGGTGTCAGTGAAGCCGAGCAGGCCGTCGAGTTTGGTGGAGACGTAGTAATAGTCGATCGAGACGCTTTGCTTGGAGGGAAACGGCATGATCGGCTGGGCGACCCCGGACTGCACGGGGGTCACGAAGTCGGGTGAATCCGGGTAGCCATACGCAGCCCGCCACGCGGCGAGAGTGCCCAGGTAGGCTTCTTCACTGTCGAAATCGGCCGGATTCAGATGGCCGCCCGCGGTCGCGCCGCCCGTGAGCGGGAAGAACTGGCGGTAGCGGTGGGTGTCCGTCTTGCGGTGGCTGTAAAGCCACTGCGTCTTCCAGTTGACCGGGCCCAGTGCAAAGTCGCTCTGTCCGAAGAGGTTGATGCGCTCCTGCCGGTCGACGATCTGCGTGTCGCCGTAGAAGTCGAAGTTCAGCACATCCTCGAAATATGCCTGGTCCGAGTTGGCATAGGTCGGCGTCGGAGTCGGACGAGGTCTGTAACCGGGGATGTCGCCAATCGTGGAGCCATCCACGGACGGGATATAGCGGACGCCGGTCACCGCGTCGATCACGGTATTGGCATACAGGTTGGTGCCGCTGCAGCCCGCGAGCGGGCCGCCTGCCAGGATCGAACGGTCTTCGCGGTCGATGCGATTGCCGCCGGGGCCATCGAACACATAATCCTCGGCGCAGCGGAGGAAGTCGCGATCGCCAAGGAGCAGGGGCTCCTCCACATACCACTCACCGGACACCATGATGTTGCCCTGGTCGAAGTTCCAGCCGGTGAGACCGGACAGCGAGAAGGTTTCCCCGCTGCCGCTTGGCACGCGCGCGGTGAAATTGATCTCGGGGCGGTCGACACGTTTCCGGGTGATCACGTTGACCACGCCGGCGACCGCGTCCGAGCCGTAAATCGAAGACGAGCCGTCCTTCACGATTTCAATGCGCTGGATGGCAGCGGTCGGCAGCACGTTGAGGTCAAATGCGCCCACCTGGCCGCGCGTTCCCGCCGGGCCGGGCCGCTGGCCGTCCAGCAGTACCAGGGTGCGGTTCGCCCCAAGACCGCGCAGCGACAGCGTTTGCACGCCGGTACCACCTTCCACCACGAAACCGGCGAACTGGTTGCTGATCTGGGTGGAGCCGGCAGCGACGCTGGACTGCTGCAGGAATTCCGCGGCGTCCACCTGGCCAAGCGCCACGTTGGTGTCGGCGGTGATGACCTGGATCGGCGACGTCGACTCATATTCGGTCCGGCGCAGGAGCGACCCGGTCACGGTGATGCGGTCCAGCTCCGTCGCGCGCTGC
This sequence comes from Luteimonas sp. JM171, assembly GCF_001717465.1. Lineage (NCBI taxonomy): Bacteria > Pseudomonadati > Pseudomonadota > Gammaproteobacteria > Lysobacterales > Lysobacteraceae > Luteimonas > Luteimonas sp. JM171. The sequence continues at coordinate 2,238,372 of NZ_CP017074.1, forward strand.
TGTGGCTGATCCTGCTCCGCTTCAACCTGGGTTTCGTCCAGTTGCGCCGCGGTGGCCGTGTCGGGATCTTCCTGAACCTGCCCTTGGTTTCCGGCCAGGGCGTTGGTTCCCCAAAGGCAAGTGGCCATGGCAACCGCCAGCGGCAGAGGCTTCAAGTGACGACGCTTACTGTTTGCAGCTTTCATACTTCTCCCCTTCCCCATGGTGTTAATACACCGTTAACAGTCGAGTATCGTTTTTTGTACTGCAGATAACAAGTGGTGTTAATCGCGGGTGCCAGCAACGCTGTCGCCGTGACCGAGCCGACACGGTCCTTCAAGAAACTCCTCGATCATTCCCAGCGTCGCCATCTGGTGGCTCGGATACCACGGCATGCTGTGGGGCATGTCCGGTATCAGCTCGTATCTGGCCGTGACGCGGTCCTTGATGGCGTTGTAAAACCGGCTGGAGTGGAATGCCGGGGTGCGCACATCACGGTCCCCCACCATCAACAGGACCGGGATGTTTGCGTTGGCGGCGTTGGCGAGCGGACTCATGCCCTTTACCGTCCGGCCCTGGAGGATCCGCTGCACGCGGTCCTGGCTCCACAGGCGGCCGATCTGGTCCAGATCGGTGACGGGGGCGCCTGAGATCGCGCAGCGATAGGGGCCATCCGGCCTGACCGCTGCAGCAGCGGCGGCGAACCCGCCGTAGGAATAGCCGAAGATCGCGATCCTGGACGGGTCGGCAATCCCCTGGTTGACCAGCCAGGCAGCGCCGTCGTCCTTGTCGTCCTGCATCTTCTGGCCCCATTCCGCGTCGCCTGCAATCCACAGGTCCCTGCCCAACCCGGCCGAGCCGCGGTATTGGGGCCGGAGGACGGCATATCCGCGCGACGTCAGGAACGGCACCCAGCCGCTCCGGTCCCAACCGGCCCAGTCGCGCACCCACGGACCGCCATGCGGATGGATGATCGCTGGCAAGGGGCCATCGGATTCGGTCCATCCGGCCGGAAGATCGAGGATCGCGGGGATTTGCAGGCCATCCCGCGCGGGGTAGGTGACCCAGCGCTGCTCGCCAATCTGTTCCGGATCGATCCAGGGCCGCTCACTCCCCAACGTCATGACCCGCTCGCCGTCAATGAGCAGGTGGTACGCCATCGGGTGGCGGGCGCTGGACGTGGTGAACAGCAGCCGGCTCTTGGCGGCATCGTAATCATCGATCCAGACCGCCTGGCCCGGGAACGCCTGTTTCAATCCGGCGTGGATCGCGTCCATCTCCGGGTCCACGAAGACCTGCTCGCGCTGGGCGCCGTCGACGACGAAGCCAAGGATCTGGCCGAAGTTTTCCTCGTGGGTTCCCCGGATCAGCCCGCCGATGCCGAACTCGGGATGGGCGACGAGGGGTTCGTCGTCGAACTTGCGCGCGCGCGGGTCATAGACACGGACCTCGATGCGATCGGAGAACAGGTCCGTGCGCACATAGAAATTCCCCGTGTCCTCGTCCAGGCCGATGAAATCAATGGTGTGCCGGTCGGTGAGTTTGTGGTTCAGGTTCTCGTGGAGTTCGAACTCTCCGGTATCCGGGTTGAGGATCTGGATTTCCTGTTCGAAATCCCGGGAGTCCGGCTTCAACTGCACACGCGTCAGCACCTCGCCGTTGCGGGGATTGAACAGCCCCGGGCTGGACCTGCCCGACGCGCGGAACAGCAACGTCGTCTGGTCGGTCCGGAGGTTGTAGAGCAGGTAGTTTGCGCTCAGCGAAGCCGAGTTGATCTGGTTGACGATGACATTGTCCGGGTCCAGCGGAAGCTGGTGGACGAGTCCCGCCGTGCCGGCGATCTCCATGCACCGCTGGGTCTGCTCACTGATCCCGATGCGGCGGGTGTTGTCCGCAAATGCTTCGGAGAAGGATTTGTGCCCGCTGTCGGTCAGGTACGCCTTGGTGACGAAGGTCTTGGTTGCACCCGAGCGGCTGCCTTCACCACAGCCGCCCAGTTGGCCCGTCCATTCCTGGCGGCCCATGACCAGGACCCGGTCCGCCTTCATCGCGCTGGCGGCGATGAACTTCATCCGGTTCCCGGAGGGGGTGATCACGGGGCCCTTGTCGGGGTCGTCCAGGTTCCATGTGGCGAGCGCGGTTTCCTGGTTGTCCGAACCAGGTGAGGCAACGAGCGCGACCAGGTTGCGGCCGTCGGCGCTCATGGACACCTGTTGGATCATCGGCACCTGGGCGAAGTGCTCCGCCGGGATGGGTTCCGCGGCATTCGCCATGGCGGCAGCCGTCAGCAGGAGGGCGGTGCCCAGTACGCGAAAGCGTCCGATATCTGTGGCCATATGTTATGTGCACGTGAAAAGAAAGTTGAACCTACCATGAATTTTGGCGGTTGCGGACGGTTGGTGTGTTGTGCGCCACTTGCGCGGGCGGGCCTGCTGGAACGCGAGCGACGGCGGCCCGTGCATAGGGGCGATAGAATGTCGCCATGAACATGACTGCAGCCCCCGTCCACCCCCGCGCCGTCCAAGGCGAACTCAAACCCCTCCCCAACGTCCGCAACATCATTGCCGTGGGTTCCGGCAAGGGCGGGGTGGGGAAATCCACCACCTCGGTCAACCTGGCGCTTGCGCTGGCCGCGACCGGGGCGCGGGTGGGGATCCTGGACGCCGACGTATACGGCCCCAGCATCCCGACCATGCTCGGACTGACGGAGCGGCCGCAGAGCCCGGACAACAAGTCGATCATCCCGCTCCGCGCGCATGGGCTGGAGGCGATGTCGATCGGGCTGCTGGTGGAGCAGGACACGCCGATGATCTGGCGCGGGCCGATGGCGACCTCGGCGCTGACCCAGCTGCTGGGCGATACCCGCTGGGGCGAAGGCGAGGGGCTTGATTACCTCATCGTCGACCTGCCGCCGGGCACCGGCGATATCCAGCTCACCTTGGCGCAGAAGATCCCGGTGGCGGGGGCGGTCATCGTGACCACGCCGCAGGAAGTGGCCACGCTGGATGCGCGCAAGGCGCTGAAGATGTTCGAGAAGGTCGATATCGCCACCCTCGGGCTGGTGGAGAACATGGCCCAGCACGTGTGCAGCAACTGCGGTCACGTGGAGCACCTGTTCGGCCAGGGCGGAGCGCAGCAGATGGCCAGCCAGTACGGCGTGCCGCTCCTTGGCTCGCTGCCGCTGGAAGGGCGGATCCGGGAGCAGGGCGATGCCGGGTTCCCGCTGGTGGCGGCGCAGCCTGATTCGCCCGCCGCGCAGGCCTACCGGGACCTTGCCGCCCGCGTCATCGAGGAGCTGGAGAAGCGCCCGCGCGCCAAGATGCCGATTTCGGCGTCGCTGCTGTAGGGCGGTACGGATAGAATGCGCGGCTGGCACACCGGCCGCGCAAGGGGCATGACTGCATGAGCATCAAGAGCGACCGCTGGATCCGGCGCATGTCCGAGCGGCCCGGCGGCATGATCGAGCCGTACGAGCCGGGGCAGGTGAAGCACGCGGAGGGCGGCGGGCGGATCGTCAGCTACGGCACCTCCAGCTACGGCTACGACGTACGCTGCTCGCGCGAGTTCAAGGTGTTCACCAACATCAACTCCACGATCGTCGACCCCAAGCGCTTCGATCCGAAAAGCTTCGTGGACGTGGTGGACGACGTGTGCATCATCCCGCCGAACTCCTTCGCGCTGGCCCGCACGGTCGAGTACTTCCGGATCCCGCGCGACGTGCTGGTGGTGTGCCTGGGCAAGAGCACCTATGCCCGCTGCGGGATCATCGTCAACGTGACTCCGCTCGAGCCGGAGTGGGAAGGCCACGTGACCCTGGAATTCAGCAACACCACGCCGCTGCCGGCGCGGATCTATGCCAACGAGGGCGTGGCCCAGATGCTGTTCTTCCAGGCCGATCCGGACGACGTGTGCGAAACCTCGTACAAGGACCGCGGCGGCAAGTACCAGGGGCAGACCGGGGTGACGCTGCCGCGTACCTGAGGCGCGAACCTATGCGCCGGGCGCTGCGACGGTCACGCCCTCCGCTTCAAGCGCGGTTCTCAGGGCGCGGGCGAAGGACGCGGCGTCCGGGCGGTCGCCGTGCAGGCACAGGGTCTCCGCTTCGATCACCAATGTGCCGCCGTCGATGGTGGTGATCGCGCCGCCCTGCAGCATCGCCCGCACCTGGTCGAGGGCAGGATCCAGGCCGTCGATCACCGCGCCGTCGAGGTCACGCCGGGCGAGCTGCCCGTCCGCGGCGTAGCGCCGTTCGGCAAACGCTTCCGGGGCCACCCGCAACCCCGCCGCGCGACCCGCCTGCACCAGTCGTGAGCCGGCAAGCGCGTAAAGCCACAGGGCGTGGTCAATGCTTCGCACCGCTTCGGCGATGGCGTGGGCGATGGCGTCGTCGCGCGCGGCCAGGTTGTACAAGGCGCCGTGGGGCTTCACGTGGTGAAGCGAGGTGCCTGCGCGCGCACCGGCTTCTGCCAGCGCTTCGGTCTGTCGCCGGACCAGCCGGTGTGCGGCCTCGGGCGTGGCGGGCAGCTCGCGCCGGCCAAACCCCGGCCGGTCCTCGAAGGAGGGATGGGCGCCAATCGCCACGCCATGCTCCAGGCAAAGGGAAATGGCGCGGCGCATGCTGGGCCCATCGCCGGCGTGGCCGCCGCAGGCGATGCTTGCCGACGAGATCCAGGGCGCGATGGCCGTGTCATCGCCGAAGCCTTCCCCAAGGTCACAGTTGAAGTCGATGCGCTTACGCATGCGTCCTGCTCCGCGCCTCGATGGCCAGGGCGATGCGCTGCAGCCGCTGGCGCTGCCCGCGCAGCGCCAGGTGCGCCTGTTCCGGCGTGCAGGGGACGAACCGCAGCGTGTCGCCCGGCCGCAGCTGCGCGAGCCGCGGGCGATCGGCGCGGATCACGTGGCCGATGCGCGGATAGCCGCCGTGGGTCTGTGCATCGGCAAGAAGGATGATCGGTTGGCCGTCGGGTGGAAGCTGGATGGTGCCGGGCGCCACGGGCTCGGACGGCAGCAGGTCGCCGTGCATCGTTTGCATTACCGGGCCCTTCAGGCGCAGGCCCTGGCGGTTGCTCGCCGGCATGACCTCCCATTGCCCATGGATCAGCTCTTCGGGCGGGGCCAGGTCGCTGCCGCCGGACAGGATCCGGACCGGGCAGGGCGAGCGCTCAAGGTCGATGTCCGGAGTCGGGTTGATCCACCTGTCCCCGACTTCCAATCCCGCGGACTCGATCGGCACGGCCCGCGCGACCTCGAGCACGTCGCCACGGGCCAGGCACCGGCCGGCGAAGCCGCCGAAGCCGGTCCGCAGATCGGTGCTGCGGCTGCCGAGCACTTCCGGAACCGCGAATCCTCCCGCCACCGCGAGGTAGGTCCGCGCACCGGACCGGCATTGGCCCAGCCGCAGCGTGGCGCCGGCAGGAAGCAGCACCGGCCGCCACGGGGACAGGATCGTCCCCTCCACTTCCGCCTCCATCCGGGCCCCGCACAGCGCGATGCGGGCTGCGTCCCGGAAGTGCAGCGTTGGGCCAGCCAGGGTGGCCTCCAGCGCGGGAGATCCCGGGGGATTTCCCACCAGCAGGTTGGCGATGGCGTGGGAGTACGGATCCAGGGCGCCTGTAGCGGGGACCCCGAGGTGCCGCAGCCCGTTGCGCGGCCCGGCCTGGATCGAGGTGGCCATTCCGGGATTCAGCACGCGGATGCTCACTGCGCCGCCTCCAGGCGCCTGAACTCCGCTTGATCGATCGCGCGGAAACGCACGCGCTGGCCGGGGCCGAGCAGGCACGGCCCCTCGCGTGCGAGGTCAAACAGCCGCAGCGGCGTGCGTCCGATGATGTTCCAGCCGCCCGGGCCCGCGTGGGGGTAGATCCCTGTATGGGCCCCGCCGATGCCGACGCTGCCGCCGGCCACCCGTACCCGTGGCGTCGCTTGGCGGGGCGCAGCGAGCCGTTGATCGAGCCCGTTGAGGTAGGGGAAGCCTGGCGCGAAGCCCAGCATCGCCACCCGGTACTCACCGCTTGCGTGCAGGTCCGCCGCCGCCTGCGGCGCCAGGCCGGCGCTGGCGGCGATGGCCTCGAGGTCCGGGCCGTGTTCCCCGCCGTAGACCACCGGGATCACGGCTTCCGGCGGATCCGCGTGCGTCACGTCTGCTGCATCCTCGAGTCCCAGGGAACGTAACCAGTGTTCGGCGCGCTCCAGCGGAAGCCCGGTGGCGATCGGATCCCGCCCATCCAGCAGGTCCGCGTCGATGAACAGGGCCAAGGTTGCGTGCGCGGGGACGATGTCGACGAGCCAGGGCGGTCGCCGCGCATCGATCAACGCGGCCAACGCGTGGACCCGCGCGTTGGTCGCCTCATCGATCCGGCTTCCCAGCCGGAGCAGCAGCGCGTCTTCTCCGAGGCGTTCAATCTCCAGCCCGCTCACCGCGCCTGCATCGCGGCCTGCAGCATCGAGATGCGTTCGACCAGCGCCTCCGGGGAATAGGGGCGTGCCGCTACCCGGCCCCAGACGGGCGCGGGCCACGCGGGGTCGTCCTCGAACCGGGCGATCAGGTGCACGTGCAGCTGCGGCACCAGGTTGCCAAGCGCGGCAACGTTGAGCTTGTGCGGGCGGAACACGTCGCGCAGCAGCCGCAGGCCCAGGTCGATCTCCGCGGTCAGCTGTCCCCGCTGCCCGGCGTCCAGGTCGATCAGTTCGCGGGCGCCGGCCACGCGCGGCACCAGCACCAGCCACGCGTAGTTGGCGTCGTCCATCAGTCGCAGTTCGCCCAGCTCCAGCGTATGGAGCGGGTGCGAGTCCGCTGCCAGGCGCGGATCGAGTTCGAACGTGTTGTCAGCAGGGTGCCGGGCCATGGCCTTCCTCCATCGAATCAGGCGAGCGCGACCTCGAGGAATTTCAGGGTGCGCCGGTGGGCAAGGGTCGCACTGGCCGGATGATGATGGCGCGGATCGACGTCGCGATTGAAGGCGTGGCCGGCGCCTTCGTAGACATGGTGCGTTGCATCGGGATGGCGCTCGCGATGTGCCTGGATGTCGGCTTGCGGGATGGAACCGTCCTCGGCGCCGAAATGGAAGAGCATCGGCGCACGCAACTTTTCATCCAGGAACGGGACGGTGCGCGCTCCGTAGTAGCTCACCGCCGGCACGCCCAGCCGCGTGTTGGCCAGGAAGGCCACGCTTCCACCCCAGCAGAACCCCACCACCGCGGTGGCATGGCCCTCTTCGCGCAGCTGCGCCGCTGCAGCGGCCACCACGTCCACCGCGCGCTCGAAGCCGAGCGCCGCGGCCAGCTCGCGCCCACGCGCAAAGCCTTCCGGACCGTAATCCAGTTCCACGTGTGGCTGGACCGGGGCGAACATGTCCGGCGCCACGGCAACATAGCCCTCGGCCGCGTAGCGCTCCACGACGGACCGGATGTGCGCGTTGACGCCGAAGATTTCCTGCACCACGACCAGCGCGCCACGCTGCGCACCGTCGAGCGGGTCCGCGCGCCAGGCATCAACGGGCCCGTGGCGGGTGGTGACGGCGATGGCCCTGCCCATGCCAGCCTCCGCTGTGCTGTCGACGGGCCGATTCTAGCCAGTCCGCCCGCGGCATGGGCCGGCGCCTGCGCTATCCTCGCCAGCGCATCGAGGGGTGGGGCATGGGGCAGGGGCAAGGGGTCTTTGACGGGGAGGACGCATGCTGAGCGTGGGCGTGGTGGTGGTGGCCGCGCTGCTGTGGCTGGGCGTGCTGTTTGCCGCCGCGCTGTACGGCGAACGCCATCCGCAGGCCTTCTCGGGCCGCTGGCGCCACGTGTATGCGCTTTCGCTGGCGGTGCATTGCACCTCCTGGACCTTCTACGGAACCATCACCCAGGCGGCCCGCCACGGCTGGCCGCTGCCGCCCACCTTCCTCGGCGCCATCCTGTTCTACGCGCTGGCGTTCGCGTTCATGGTGCGCCTGGTGCGGCTGGCGCGGGAGAGCAACGCCACCTCGCTGGCGGACCTGATCGCCACCCGCCTTGGCAAGGACGCCTGGCTGGCGGCCACGGTGACGCTGGTGGCGGCGCTGGGGCTCATCCCATACATCGCGCTGCAGCTGAAGGCGGTGACGATGAGCTTCGGCACCCTGACCGGCGCGGCAGTGGCCGACGTGGCCCAGGTGCCGCCCTGGGGCGACAGCGCGCTCTACGTGGCGCTGGCGATGGCCCTGTTCACCATGCTCTTCGGCACCCGCCGGGTGAGCGCGGCCGAACACAACCGCGGCCTGGTGCTGGCGATGGCGTTCGAATCGCTGTTCAAGCTGGGGGCGATGCTGGCGCTGGGGCTGTTCGTGCTGCTGGCGCTGGGGCCGTTGCCCGAAGTGCCGCCACCGCCGGCCGCGGCGGGCGGCGGGTTCATGCCGCTGGTCCTGCTTGGCGCGCTGGCGATGTTCATCATGCCGCACCAGTTCCACGTCGCCGTGGTGGAGTGCCGTGACGATGCCCACGTGCGCACCGCGCGCTGGCAGTTTCCGCTGTACCTGCTGCTGATCGCGATCCCGGTGCTGCCGCTGGCACGGGCGGGCACCGCCCTGCTGGGTGACAGCGTGCCTTCCGACATGTACGCGCTGGCGGTGCCGCTGTCCCAGGGCGGCGACGGCGTCGCCCTGCTGGCGTTCCTGGGAGGGCTGAGCGCGGCCACCGGCATGGTGATCGTGAGCACGCTGACCCTGAGCCTGATGATCGGCAACCACTGGTTTGCGCCGGGACTGCTGCGGGGGGCATGGGCGCGGCCGCGGTCCGCCGGGGGCGACCACCGCGGCGGGCTGCTGCTGCTGCGGCGGGCGGGGATCGTGGCGATCATGCTGCTGGCGTGGGGGTATGGCCGGCTGGTGGGCGACAGCGATGTGCTCGCCGACATCGGCGCGGTGTCGTTCTCGGCGCTGGCCACGCTGGCGCCCGCGCTTGCGTTCGCCGTCTGGCGGCCGGACACGCCGGCCCGCGCGGCCACGGCCGGCGTCCTCGCCGCGTTCGCGACCTGGGGCTGGGTGATGTTGGTGCCGGCGCTCGCGGGCGTGCACGCAGCCGGCTGGCTGGCGTCGGGGCCGTTCGGCCTGGCGTGGCTCTCCCCCGACGGCTTGTTCGGGCTGACCGGCTGGAGCCGGCTTGGGCGCGCGGTCGGCGCGAGCCTGTTTGCCGGGGCGCTGGTCACGGTGCTGGTGGGACTTGCTGATCGCCGCGAGCGCAGCGGGCCGCCCGGCGCCGCGGACCGGCAGACGCTGCGCAGCGCGGGGCTGCGCTTCCTGCCGCGGGGGCAGGTGGAACAACTGCTGGCCGGGGCGCCCGCATCGGGGCCGGTGCCTGGCGAGATCGCCGCGCGCCTGGAGCGGGAACTCTCGGCCGTGCTGGGAAGCGCGTCGGCGCGACTGCTGCTGGACGCGGCGCGTCGCGAAGCCGGGCCGGACCTGGAGACCGTGGCGGCGATCGTGGGCGAGGCCTCGCAGGACCTGCGCTTCAACCAGCGGGTTCTGGAGGCGGCGCTGGAGAACATGAGCCAGGGCATCAGCGTGGTGGACGGCGAGCTGCGGCTGGTGGCGTGGAACTCGCCCTATGCCGAACTGTTCGGGTATCCGCCGGAGCTGCTGCGGGTCGGCGTGTCCGTCGCCGAGCTGGTGCGCTTCAACCTGGCGCGCGGGCTGGGCGGCGACGGCGAGCTGGAGCGGGAGGTGGCGCGTCGCATCGCGCATATGCGCGCCGGCACGCCCTACGTGACCGAACGCCGGTTCCCCGGTGGGGCGATCATCGAGATCCGCGGCAACCCGATGCCTGGCGGCGGCTTCGTGGCCACGTTCACGGACGTCACTGCGTTCCGCAGCACCGAGGAGGCGCTGCGCCAGGTCAACGAAACCCTGGAACAGCGGGTGGCCGAGCGCACTGCCAGCCTGGACCAGGCCCGGCGGGAGGCCGAAAAGGCCAACGACGCCAAGAGCCGGTTCCTCACCGCGGTGGGCCACGACCTGCTGCAGCCCCTGCATGCGGCGCAGCTGTTCACTGATTCGCTGGCCCGGCAGCTCGACGATGCCCCGCGGCGTGAGCGGCTGGCGCAGATCCGCGGGGCGCTCGACTCGACCAGCGATCTGCTCACCGGGCTGTTCGACATGTCGCGCCTGGATGCCGGGGGGCTGGTGCCGCAGCCGCGCAGGTTCCCGCTCGGGGAAGTCCTCGACCCGTTGGCATCGGAGTTCGCGGCGCTGGCGGCGGCTCGCGGCCTGGGGTTCCGTTACCGGCCCAGTTCCGCCTGGACGGCCACCGACCCGCAGCTGCTGCGGCGGGTGCTGCAGAACTTCCTGGCCAACGCAGTGCGCTATACCGCCAGCGGCCGCGTGCTGCTGGGCGTGCGGATGGAGGGCGCGCGATTGCGCATCGAGGTGCACGACACCGGCCCGGGGATTGAGGAAGCGCAGCTGGGATCCATTTTCGAGGAGTTCCGGCGGGGGGAGGGTGCCGTCGGCCAGGGACTGGGCCTGGGCCTTGCCATCTCAGAACGCATCGCGCGCCTGCTGGAAGCGCCGTTGCGGGTGCGCAGCCGGCCGGGGAGGGGCACGGTGTTTTCGCTGTCACTCGGCCGCGAGGCCGGCCCCCGCGGCCTGGCGGCGGTGCCGCCGCGCGCCCGCCTGGCGGACGCGCGTCTGCTGGCAGTGGACAATGATCCGGTCGCACTCGACGCGCTTGCCGGTGTGCTGCGCGGCTGGGGCTGCCAGGTGGTTGCGGTGGCCAACGGCGATCAAGCCGAACGCGCGCTGGAATCGGATCCGTGCGGCCTGTGGCTGTTCGACTACCACCTGGACGAAGGCGATACCGGGGTGGCCTTGCACGCCCGGCTGGCACGGCGCTTTGGCGCCCGGCCCGCCCTGATCCTCAGCGCCGACGACAGCGTGGAGGTGCGGCGCGACGTGCTCGAGGATGGCCTGGCACTGCTGTCAAAGCCGGTGCGGCCGCTGGCCCTGAAGTCCGTGCTCGATCGCATGCTCGCCGCCCAGGCGTAACCGCTGGATACAATGCCCGGATGCCTTACACCCCGATAGTCGCCACCCTGGGCTACGTGCTTTCCGCCGACGGCCGCGAGGTCCTGATGGTCCACCGCAACGCCCGCGGCGACGACCAGCACCTGGGCAAATACAACGGCCTGGGCGGCAAGCTCGAGCCGGACGAGGACGTGGTGGCCGGCATGCGCCGCGAGATCCACGAAGAAGCGGGTATCGAGTGCGTCGACATGCGGCTGCGCGGCACCATCAGCTGGCCCGGCTTCGGCAAGGCCGGCGAGGACTGGCTGGGCTTCGTTTTCGTGATCGACGGATGGAGCGGCACGCCGTTGACCTCCAATCCGGAGGGCACGCTGGAATGGGTGCCGGTTGGAAAGATCCTGGAACTGCCGCTGTGGGAAGGCGACCGGCATTTCCTGCCGCTGGTGTTCGACGACGATCCGCGCGCCTTCCACGGCGTCATGCCGTACCGGAACGGCCGCATGCAGTCCTGGGATTACTCGCGGGTCTGAGCCGGTCGGGCCTCAGCCGGGGAACTGGCGCGCCGGGTCGCCGATCTCCAGCTCGCGCAGCACCACGCCCGCATGGGTGCGGTTGCGCACGCCAAGCTTCTCGAAGATTGCAGAGAGGTGCGCCTTCACCGTGCGCTCCTGCACATCAAGGCGGTCGGCGATCTGCTTGTTGAGCAGGCCTTCGGCCACCAGGCTCAGCACCCGGAACTGCTGCGGGGTCAGGCTGGCCAGCCTCGCCGCCAGGTCGGCGTCACCCGGCAGCGAGCCCGCGCGCTCCACGGGGCCGCGCAGCGCCGCGGGCAGCCACTGCTCGCAGGCGAGCACCGCGTGGATCGCCTCGCGCATTTCGTCCAGGCCGGCGCTCTTGGGGATGTAGCCGGCGGCCCCATGGTCAAGCGCCCGGCGGACCACCTGCGGATCCTCGTTGGCTGACACCAGCACCACGGCCACCGCCGGGAACTGCGCGCGGATGGCCGCCAGGCCCGCCAGGCCATGGTTGCCGGGCATGTGCAGGTCGAGCAGCACCAGGTCGATCTCGGGCCGGGCTTCCAGCTGCCGGATCACGCCATCGAACGAGTCCGCCTCGCAGGCCACCGTGTCCGGGGCGGCCTCCAGCGCCGCGCTGCGCAGCGCGGCCCGGAACAGCGGATGGTCATCGGCGATCAGCAGCGTGGGCATGCGCCGATTGTAGGCCGTGGGCCAGGCGCCAATGCTGGTACCAAAGTACGATGCCGGCCCCGGGGGCCGCTGATATCGTCGCCGCATGAAGGCAGAATCCGCACATGTCCGCTCCATCCGCACGCCTTTGCGCGCCGTCCTCCCTGCGCTCGCAGCGCTGCTCCTGGCGTCCTGTGCGTCGGCCGGTCAGGCGCCGGCCAGTGCGACCGTGAACTTCAGCGGGCTGCGCGTCAGCGAGCACCGCGGTGAGGACGACCTGCTCACGGGCGGGCAGGGACTGGCCGGGCTGCGGGCACCGGCGGCGCCCGCGTTCGCCGATCCCCAGGCACCGACTGCGGGCGAACTCCGGCAGCGGGCGATGTGGTCCAACTGGCGCGGCATCGCCGACCTGCGCCCGGGGGGCATGGGCGAGGCGTATGGCAGCCTGGAGGCAGTGCCCGGTCGCGAGTTCCACGCGCTGGCCCGGGTTCCCGGCGCCCGCCATCCGCACCGGGTGATGCTGCAGCTGCCCGACGCATTCGACGCCGGCAAGCCGTGCGTGGTGGTGACCGCTTCCTCGGGCTCGCGCGGGATCTACGGCTCGATCGCCGTCGCCGGCGCCTGGGGCCTGCCGCGCGGCTGCGCGGTGGCCTATACCGACAAGGGCGCCGGCAGCGACTACTTCGACCTGGATGCCGGAGTCGGGTTCGATGCCAGCGGCAATGCGGCCGCCGAGCCTGGGGACGCGGTGTTTGCTCCGGACGCCGTGCCCGGTGCCGGCGGCGTGGCCATTGCGCACGCGCACTCGCAGGACAACCCCGAGGCCGACTGGGGCCGGCACGTGCGCCAGGCGGCCGAGTTTGCGATGCATCAGCTCAACGAAGCGCTGCCGGGAGCCGGCCCGTTCGACTTCGACAACACGCGGGTCATCGCCGTCGGCGTTTCCAATGGCGGCGGCGCCGTGTTGCGCGCCGCGGAGCTGGAGGGCAACTGGCTTGACGCGGTGGTGGCGGGGGAGCCGAACGTTTTTTCCGGTGGCGAAGGCTCGCGCAGCCTGTACGACTACACCACCCAGGCGGCGCTGCTGATGCCCTGCGCGCTGGCCGGGCGCGAAGGCCTCCCGGTCTCGCCGCTGACACCGGCGTCGACGCCGCTCAGGGCCGCCCGCTGCGCATCCCTGGCCCAAGCGGGCCTGGTTGAAGGCGCCGACCTGGCGGCGCAGTCGGAATCGGCATGGCGCCAGCTGCGCGACTCGGGCTGGACCCCGGAAGCCCTCGAGGCGGGTGCCCTGTCCGTGGATTTCGACCTGTGGCGCTCGGTCGCCGTGACCTACGCTTCGGCCTATGGGCGCTATCGGGCCGGGGAGCACCCCTGCGGGTTCTCCTTCTCCGCCCAGAACCCGGACTTCAGCCCGCGTCCGGCCACGGCCGCCGAGCGGGCGGCGTGGTGGAGTGATGCCGGCGGCATCCCGCCCGGCAACGGCGTTGGGATCATCGATCCGCTGCTGGCGGCCCCGGACCTGGGCTGGGAAGGGCTGCAGTGCCTGCGGACACTGGCGACCGGCGACGGCGAAGACGCGCGGCGGGTACAGGCGGGGGTCGCGGCGACCCGCGCCGCGCTTCCGCGGGAAGGCCTGCCGGTGGTGCTGGTGCACGGGGTGGATGATGGCCTCATCCCGATTGCCTTCACCAGCGATCCCTATGCGGCCTGGGCCCGCGATGCCGGTCGGGACGTGGCCCTGTGGCGCGTGAACGATGCCCAGCATTTCGACGGCTTCCTGATCCTGCCTGACTACGGTTCGCGGTACGTGCCGCTCATCCCCTATGTGCATGCGGCGCTGGACCAGGTCGCGGACTACCTGGACGGCGCCGCCCGGATGCCCACGGATGCCGACATCTCGCCGCTGGCCCGGGCGGGCGGCCGGGCCCCGGGGCTGGAGCAACTGGCGATCCCGTAACGCGCCGGGCGCGGGTTTTCTGGCACGATCCACGGATGACGGACAACACGCCCAGGCCGCAGCGCGGCCGCCACTTCTCGATGCTCCGCGGCTTCCATCTGGCCGACTGGTTCACCCTGGCCAATGCCCTGTGCGGCACCTGGGCCGTGTTCTCGGCCATGCGGTTCCTGCAATACGGGGACCCGGTGGACCTGATGCTGGGGATGTCGCTGATTCCGCTGGCCTTCGTGTTCGATGCCCTGGACGGGCGCATCGCCCGCTGGCGCAAGGTCGCTTCCACCCTGGGGCGGGAGCTGGACTCGCTCTCTGACGTGATCTCGTTCGGGGTGGCGCCGGCGGCCATCGGTTACGCCTGCGGCATGCAGGGCGGCTGGGACTGGCTGGTGCTCGGCTACTTCGTGGCCTGTGGCGTGAGCCGGCTGGCCCGCTACAACGTCACCGCCGAGTTGCTGGCCGGTGACGAGGGCAAGGTGAAGTACTTCGAGGGCACCCCGATTCCCACCAGCATGTTCATCGTGCTCGGCCTGGCGGTGCTGGCTTGGCAGGGCCGGCTGGGCGACGCGCTGTGGCTGGGCGAGTGGCAGGTGGGGCCGGCCACCCTGCACCCGCTGAGCCTGGTGTATGCGCTGTCGGGCACCCTGATGATCAGCCGCACCCTGCGCATTCCAAAGCCCTGACTGCAACGCCAGCGCGCCGGGCCGATTGCTATGATCGGCGCAACGACGGGAGGACACGATGGCGAACCAGGACTGGCAGCCGGGCCCTTGGGGCTCGCCGGACTTCGAACAGCTGGCACAGCGCTACTGGACGGCCTGGAGCGACGCCATGCGCGACGCGGCTGCCGGCGGAGCCGGTCAGGCCGGCGTGCGCGCGGGGATGCAGGCCTGGCACGATGCGTTCGAATGGTGGGCCCGGCAGGCCTACGGCAATCGCCTGGGCGTCAACGATGCGGTTGGGCGCTTCAACGCGCAGGCGCGCGACTGGCTGGGGCAGATGCAGCAGATCGCCACCCGGTTCGCGGGGCAGGATCACAGCGCCTGTGACATCGCTGCCGCCTGGCGCGAGGCGATGGGCGCAAGCGGCGAGAATCCGTTCCCGGAAATGTTCCGCGCCATGCGCGGGCATGGCCTGCAGGGGCTGGAGCAGTGGATCGAGGATGCGTCGCCCTACCTGGATGCAATGCTCGCTGAAACACGCGGCTGGCTTGGCATGCCGGCCTTCGGCTTGGCGCGCGAGCACCAGGGGCGGGCGCAGCAGCTGGCGCAGGCGTTCATGGACTACCAGCAGGCCAGCAGCGCCTACAACGGCCTGATGCTCAAGGCCACCCAGTCGGCCTTCGAGGTGTTCGAGCGCAAGCTGGCCGAACGCGAGGAGCCGGGGCGCCAGATCGATTCGCCGCGCGCCCTGTTCGACCTGTGGGTGGATGCGGCCGAGGAGTCCTACGCGGAAATCGCGCTCTCGCCCGAGTTCCGAACGGTCTACGGCGAACTCGTGAACGCACAGATGCGGGTCCGGGCGGGCGTGCAGGCGCAGATCGAGCAGGTGGCGGCCATGTTCGACATGCCCACCCGCACCGAGCTGGACGGGGCCCATCGCAAGATCGTGGAACTGGAACGCGCGGTGCGACGCCTGCGGGATGCGCTGGAAGCGAGCCAGGCGGGCGGGGCCGAAACATCCGCGCCCGCCCCGTCGACGCGCAGCGCGGCCGGGAAGGCGGCGAAAAAGGCGGCACGGACGACGGCGAAGAAGACCGCGCGGCCCGCAAAGAAAGCCGCCGCACGCAAAGCCACGCCGACCAGGACCGCGGCAAAGAAGGCGGCTGCAAAGAAGGCGGCGAGCAAGAAGGCCGCGAAGAAGACCGGCGGGGCCGCGGGTGCAGCCCGGCGCCGGGAGGGCTGATCCATGCATGGACCATTCAACATCGGAATCGACCGTCTGGCGCAGGAGGCCGCCCGTGTGCAGCAGCAGCTGGGCGCCGGCCTGAAGACGCTGCGCGAGATCGGCGACTATGACTTTGGCGCCACCGCCAAACAGGAGGTGTGGCGCGACGGCAAGGTGGTGCTGTACCGGTTCATCGGCGACAAGACACCCACGGCCCGGGTGCCGCTGCTGCTGAGCTACGCGCTGGTCAACCGGCCGTACATGGTCGACCTCCAGGAGGACCGCTCGCTGGTCAAGGGTTTGCTGGCGCGCGGCGAAGACGTGTACATCATCGACTGGGGCTACCCGGACCGGTCGGACCGGTTCCTGACGCTCGAGGATTACATCGAACGCTTCCTGGGCGGGGCGGTCGACCACCTGCGTCGCAGCCATGGGCTGGATGCCATCAACCTGCTGGGGATCTGCCAGGGCGGCACGTTCGCGCTGTGCTACGCGTCGCTGCACCCCGACAAGGTCCGGAACCTGATCACCATGGTGACCCCGGTCGACTTCCACACGGATGACAACATGCTCGCGCACTGGACGCGGGAGATGGACGTGGACCTGTTCGTCGACACGCTGGGCAACGTGCCGGCGGACCTGATGAACTTCTGCTACCTCACGCTCAAGCCGTGGCGCAACTTCGTACAGAAGTATGTGGGGCTGGTGGACATCCTCGACGACCGGAAGGCCGTCGAGGACTTCCTGCGGATGGAGAAGTGGATCTTCGACTCGCCCGACCAGGCCGGCGAAGCCTTCCGGCAGTTCGTCAAGCAGTTCTATCAGGGCAATGGCTTCGTCAACGGCGGCATCACCATCGGCGAGCGCGAAGTACACCTGGGGCTGGTCGAAATGCCGGTGCTCAACGTCTACGCCGAGAATGACCACCTGGTTCCGCCCAGCGCCTCGGTGCCGCTGAAGGACCTCGTGGGCAGCGAGGACTACACCGAAGTGTCGTTCCGCGGTGGCCACATCGGCATCTATGTGTCCGGCCGGGCCCAGAAGCAGGTGCCGTCCGCAATCCACGACTGGCTCGCCCAGCGCTCGTGACCGGGGAGGACCGGTAATGGCCAAGCCCACGCTTTCTCGCACCACCGAAGACCGGGTGATCGCCGGCGTCGTGGGCGGCATCGCCCGCCGCTTCGGCTGGAACCCGACCGTGCTGCGGATCATCTACGTAGTGGGTTCCGTGCTGTCCGCGGCGTTCCCCGGGATCCTTGTCTACCTGATCCTCTGGCTGCTGATGCCGGAAGGCGACTGAGCGGCGCGCGGCGGCCTGCGGTGTGGACGCTGCGCCTCCTCGGAATCGCCTGGACGGCGCCCAACACCATCGTCGGGCTGTTGCTGGGGTTGGCGGGCGTCCCGTTCGGAGCGCGGCTGCGGCTGCAGCGGCGGGAACTGGCGCTTGTGTTCCGCCACTGGCCCTGGGGGCCTGGAGGGGCGATCACCTTCGGCAATGTGATCGTGCATACCGGCGAGACGCTTGACCGGCTGTGCATGACCTACGCCCACCGGGCCGGCCACTGCATCCAGCCGTTGATGCGGCTGGGCGACCACGAACGCGCCCACGTGCTGCAGTACATGGTGCTGGGGCCGCTGTTCCTGCCGCTGTACCTGCTGTGCGGGGGAATCAGCGTGCGCAACCGGTTTGAGCGCGCCGCCGACCGCTACGCGCTCACGGGGCAGGGCTGGTGGCCGTGGTCCTGAGTTGCTGCCCGACGGGCGGTTGCCCGCATTGACGCTGCGCTAACGAGGCCTGTGGGACACTGCAGCCGTCGAAGAAAAAGCGGAAGGCGAAAGCCGGAAGCAACAGCTTCGACGAAGAAGGCTCAGCCATCCGGGCTCACCCCCGGGAGACTGGGCCTTCTGCTTTTGGGGTGCTTGCCTTGGTCCGCGGCCATGCGCCAAGGTGGGCGTATCCATCCAGGGGAAAGCGCATGAACGTTCGTGATGACGCACCGCCGTGGTCGTTCTTCATCCCGGTGACGCTGGCGGTGATCGTCGGCGTGCTGGCGGCGGATGCGATCCGCTACGCAATCAATACCGTTTTCGACAGCGGGGAGACGCCGGTCCCGGCGGAGGCGGACAGTCGGCGGCCATCGGCGGTTGATCCATCGCCGGCTGCGGCGGAAGCGAAGGAAAGCGCCGCGGATGTTCGACCCGGACAGCCCCGCGACGACGCGCCCGCACGGGTGGCCGCGCCGGAAACGGGATCAACCGCGAAGACGTCGACCAGCACGCCGGCGGAGGCTGTCCCGGGCGCAGAACGCTCGGGCGTCGAGTCTGCGGCGGAGGGCGTGCGGGAACTGCCCGATTCCATGACTGCCCGCCGCGATGGTGATCCCGAAGCCTGCGTGAATGGCACCGTGGTCCGCCGGGTGGCGGGCGGTTGGGAGCAGGCGCTGGAGAACGATGTCCCCATTCCCTGCGTCATCGTCCACCGGTGATGGGCTGGGGCCGCTCAGTCCACCGGCAGTACGGTTGAAGCTTCTCCTGTCACCTCGCCGGCGCTGTTGAAGCGGCGTTCGGCAAACAGGATTCCGTCTTCACCCGCCAGTACGATGCTGCTGCAGCGCGTGCCGTATCGCTCGTCGAGCACGAAGGGCGGCGACAGCGTGCGCTCAAGCTCGATGCCCACCCCGGTGTCGGGCAGATCATCGTCCGGGGCAATGCCACGGTCGGCCAGTGCGGCGAACAGTGGTTCGATGTCCGGTGTTTCGCCGGCGTCCGTCCCGCCAGCCGGGCAGGCATTGATCCAGGCTTCCAGCGCCCGCGTCGCAAACGTGCTCTTCGGCCAGGGCGCATCGAATGCGCCGTTGGACATGGCGTGGATGCCGGGTGCCACCGGGGCATGGTGCGGCCGCGGCTGGTTGCTTGCGAACGCGAGGTCGCGGCCGTCCCACAGCAGCAGGTTGAACGGCCCATACCCGGCCGCGGTGTCTTCGAGGGTTTGCACGGCGTCGATCGCCCCGTCGCTGCCCCGAACGAAATCCCGCACCAATGCTCCGCGCGAGAGCGGTGCCGGGTCTGCCGGGAGTCCCGTGCGTACGTTGGTCACCGCCGCCAGCCGGCCCCGGGTCGAAGCCTGCAGCCAGCCGCCGCCGGCGACCAGGTCCCGGCCGCCGTAGACGTGCGGCGCCTCCGGATCGAATCCGGCCGGCGCCGTCGGGCGCGCATGCAGTTCATCGCGATTGGCAATCAGCGCCAGCGGCCAGCGCGGGTGGACCTTCCAGGCAAGGGCGATCAGGCACATGCCGCGGACTGTAGCAGCCGCATCTCAGCCTTTGCCGGGATCGCCACGTCGCGCCGCCTCGATCGCGGCGATGTCGATCTTCTTCATCGTCATCATCGCCTGCATCGCGCGGCCGGCTGCGTTGCGGTCTGGGCCGGTCATGGCTTCCATCAGTACGCGCGGCGTGATCTGCCAGAAGAAGCCCCAGCGGTCCTTGCACCAGCCGCAGTCGCTTTCGCTGCCGCCGTTGCTGGTGATCGCGTTCCAGTAGCGATCGGTTTCTGCCTGGTCTTCGGTGAGCACCATGAAGCTGACGGACTCATTGGGTTTGAACTGGGGGCGGCCGTTGAGACCAAGGAACTTGCGCCCCAGTACGGTGAATTCCACCGTCAGCTCGTCGCCCTGTTCGCCGCCAGGGTAGTCGGAAGCCGCATGCATGGCTTTGCCAACGTGGCTGTCCGGAAAAGTCGATGCATAGAATTCCGCCGCTTCGCGGGCCTGGCGCTGGTCAAACCAGATGCATGTGGTCATTTCGCCCATCGTTGTCTCCTCAATCGTCCAGCACGGTTTCAAAACCGCCATAGATCATGCGCTTGCCGTCGAACCGCATCTCGCCCTGCGGCTGCATGCGCGGATCATTGCGGGCCTTTTGCCATGCCTCGTCGCGAACCTGCCTGGAAGGCCATTCGACCCAGGAGAAGACCACCCCTTCATCGTCCCGGGCCAGCACCGCGCGGCGGAAATCCGTGACCTTGCCTTCGGGCACGTCGTCGCCCCAGGCTTCGACCACCCGTAGCGCGCCGTACTCGAGGAATACGTCCGCGACCTTCTGCGCGAGATCCCGATAGGTCGCGCGGTTGCCGTCCGGCACGGGCAGCAGGTATCCATCGACGTAGGCGCCGCGCCCGCTGCCGACGTCCACGAGCGGCTGGAAGCCACCCAGGATCATGCGCTTGCCGTCAAAGGGCATCTTCGGCAACTGTTCCATGCGCGGGTCGGCCATCATCTTTTCGAAGGCGGCGTCGCGGGACTTCCTGTCGCTGTATTCCATCCAGCTGAAAACCACCGTTTCCGCGTCGGTCGCGTGGACGGCGCCGTGGAAGTCGTTGAGCTTGCCCCTTGGGACGTCGTCACCCCAGGTCTCGACCATCCGGGTTGCCCCGAATTCCTTGAACATCGGCAGCGCCAGGCGGGCATGGTCCAGATAGGCGCTGCGGTTCGCCGTCGGAACGGCGGCGACAAAGCCTTGGATGTAGGTCATCAGAGGTCCTCTTGCGCAGGGTCAGGGGGGTGCCGTGGCCGCCGGCCACGGTGGTGCGGGGCCTTGCGTTGTGGATCCTGCGCCGATCGGTTATAAAAAGCAACCATGAAGTTGGAAAAAGTTAGCGGCAAGAGCGAAAGCGGGACCAGGCGCTGGTATGACGACGCCTGCGGGACCGCATTGGCGCTGGAGTTCGTGGGCGAGCGGTGGTCACTGCTCGTAATGCGCGAGCTGATGCTTGGTCCGCGGCGCTTCTCCGAACTCAGGGCCGATCTCACCGGGATCAGTGCCAATGTGCTGAGCCAGCGGCTGGCAGGCCTGGAGCGGTCGGGGATCGTGCGCAGGCGCAAGCTGCCGCCACCGGCCAGCGTGCAGGTGTACGAATTGACCGATTGGGGCCTGGAGGCGGAGCCGATCTTCCAGGCGTTGGGACGCTGGGCGGTGCGTTCGCCGCTGCACGATCCCATGCGTCCGCTGTCGGCGGTGTCCGCGATGCTGTCGCTGCGCACCATGCTGCGGCCTGACCGCGAGCCAGTGACAATGACCGTTGCGTTCCGCTTCCCTGGCAACGCATTCGTCGGCCGGCTCTCGCCGGAGGGCCTGGAGATCGAGCGCGGCGACATCGAAGGGGCGGACGTGTCGTTCGACACCGATACCACCACTTTCGTGACCCTGGTCTACGGCAAGCGTCCGATCAAGCAGGCGGAGCAGGAGCGGACACTGCGCCTGGAGGGCGATCGCAGGCTGGCCAGCCGCTTTGTCGAATGCTTCGCGCTGCCGGACAAGATTGCCGGTAATCCGGAAGCGTAAGGCCGACCGCCGCAAGGCCCGCTGGTGCCGAAGGTGGGACTCGAACCCACACGGGTGTTAGCCCGGCGGATTTTGAATCCGCTGCGTCTACCGGTTCCGCCACTTCGGCGCGGGCGGGCAGTATAACGGCCGCGGCGGCCCTGCGGAACGCAATCAGGCGGCGCGGTCCACCCGCAATGCGGCGCTGGTGCGCTCGAACCATTCGCCGTCCACAGGCAAGAACATGCAGCACCGCTCCATCGGGCCCTTGTACACGTGCAGGGAGATGGCAATCCTGTCGGGGCTGGCGTTGCGGATGGTGTGGTATTCGTGCGGCGGGATCAGGCTGCCGGCGCTGCCGGGGCCCGCGCGCATGCCGCCTGCTGCACGGAAGCGGCAGCGCTCGCCGTCCCGTTCCAGCAGCTCGTACTGGGTGATCTCGAGCTCGCCCTCCCACACCCCCTCCACGCACCACAGGCCGCAGTGGTCGTGCAGCGGCGTGCCCTGGCCAGGTCCCCAGGTCATTGCCACCACGCTGTAGCCGTGCACCGGGCTGCGGTAGAGCTCGCGCCGGGCATAGTGGTCCTCGATCGGCTCGTGCACGCAGCCGGGAAGTTGCACGGCAGGATCGCGGATCACCTTGCACATGGCCTCTCGCAGCGCCGCGGTAACGGCGTGCTCGTCGCCGCTGGCGAGCGCGCCGTCTATCGCCTCCACCAGGAGGTCTCGGCCATCGAACGGAATGTCGGGCAGGGCGTGTTCGCTCATGCTCCGGCATTCTACGGGCCGGCCGTGCGAATGCTTGCTGCAGCGCGCCAAGGCCCGCCGCTCAGCCGGAGTACTGCTCCTGTCCGGCATCGACGTCCAGCAGTTCCTCCATCTGCGAGAGCGTGGTGTCGTCCTTGATCACGCGCTTGAGCCAGACGTGCAGCGGCATCTCGCCCCAGCTGGCGGCCTTGTCCGCGAGGTAGGCAACCGGGCTGTGCGGCTCCGTGCGGCGGAAGAACTCGGCCACCTCGCGCAACTGGGCCAGGGCCTGGCGGCGTGAGTTGATCGGGCCGCCATTGCCAGCTGGGGCTTCACCGGCGATGGCTGGCGCATCAAGCGCGGCGCCGGCATTGCCGCTTTCGCCGTCGACCAGCACGCCGGCGTCGCGCGCAAAGCGGGTGACCGTGCGCTGCAGGTGGTCGAGCTGCTCGATCACCGGGGTGAAGCTGGGTCCCTCGGTGCCAAGGCGCGCGTCCACGGCGGCCTGCAGCTCCAGCAGCGCCTCCCGGCAGTCGGGCACGTCGGTCATCAACTGCATATAGAAGCCGTGCGGCGTGTCGCGCCGCGCTGCTTCCAGGTCTTCCAGGCCAGGCTGTTCGCTGCCTGCCTCCTCGGGGCCGCGCGCATGGGCGGCCTCGAAGTCGCCAAGGCCATAGCGGCCCTGCGTTGCCTGGGTGATCGGCACCGCGCGGATCCACTGGACGGCGTTGGCGAGCAGCCAGCCGAAGTTGCCGATGCGTTCCTCATGGTCGGCGTCCCGGTCCTGCGGGTGCACCTGGTCCCAGTGCTGGTTGCACAGGCCGGCAAGGGCACGGAAGCCGCGCGCAAGCCCGGGAAAGCCATGCAGCCGTGCATTGGCCTCCGTCAGCCACGCGCCGACGCGCAGGTCCTTGGTGCGGGTGCGCAGCAGCTCCTCGCAGAGCGCCGCGGCGGTGGCCCAGTCGGCGTACTTGATGTCGGTGACCCACTCGCCCTGGTCGAGGGTGGGGTCGTCGGCGCGACGGGCTTCCTGGATCGCGTCGAATTCGGTGGAGAACGACATGTCCTCGCCCGCGGGGAGGTCGTCGGAAATCGGGGCCAGCAGGTCATCCAGTTCCAGCATGGCAGGCGCTCGGTTGTCGGATTGGGGAACGAATCTTACACAGCTGCACCGCAGCCGGGCCTACAGCACCAGGCCGCCGGCCTCGCGGTGCAGCGCGCGCAGCCGTTCCCCAAGCACTTGCAGATTGGCCTCACCGCCTTCCAGCGCGGCGCGGCGCTGCGGTGAAAGCCATTGCCGGGCCATCTCGTGCAGGCGGCCGGCATCCTGCCGGATGCGCTCCACGCGCGCCGTCGCGGCAAGGCGCAGCTGCTGGCGCTCATCCTGCTGCGGCACACCGTAGCCGGCCCCCTGCAGCAGCATGGCGGGCCGGGTCAGCGCACCTTCGCGCTCCAGCAGTGCGCGCACTTCCACCAAGCCGTCGAGCCCGTCTGGGTGGCTGGTGTCGAGGAAGCGGCGTTTCAGTTCGTCGCGCGCCAGCAGCTCCTGCCGGCGCAGGGCCGCCTGTTCCAGCACCAGCAGCGCGGCGGCTGCGCGCAGGTCCGCATGGTGCAGCCAGCCGGTGCGCTCGGCCGCCGGGAGCGCGAGCCACGCCTTGGCTCCCGCGAATGGCAGGTCCAGCACCTCGCGCGCTGTCTCATACAGCGACTCGTAGTGCGCATCCATCGGTTCGAAGCGGTAACCAAGCCGGATCGCTTCCGGGCCTTCCGCGGGTACGTCCGCTTCAAGCACCGCCTGCCTGCGCACGCGCCGGAGCAGCCCGGTGGGCGTGATGCTGGAAAGGTCCGCATCGGCCAGGCGGGGGACGCCGTCATGCAGCAGCTTGAACGTCTCCACCGCGCAGTTGTTGCTGATGAAGCGGTAGTTGCCGTCATAGCCCCAGTGCACCCGCGCGGCGCGCTGCAGCAGGCCGGTGATTTCGTCCCTTGAGAGCCGCAGCGGCAGCGACACCAGTGCGCGCAGTTCCACGCGCGTGTATTCCTCCACCACCTGGTCAAGCGGCAACACGAACAGCCGCGAGGGGTACGTGCCGGTCAGGCCGCCCCAGCTGGAGATCTGCACGTCGCCGACGAAGGCGCGGAAGGACAGCACGCGATGGTGGTCGAGGTCCAGGCGGCAGTCGGGCCCAGGCTGCCGGCCCGGCGCGCAGACCACCAGCCGCAGCATGCTGTGGCCCCAGCGGCTCATGACGCGTTCGTTGCCTTCCGCCAGCAGGTAATCAACCTGGTAGATCCGCGCGGGATCGAGCTCCAGCAGCGCATCGCCGGTATCGGCACCCGGATCGAGGAACGGCAGCCCGGGCGCGCACTCGGCGCGCGGCGCCCGGTGCTGGAAGTGGACCTCGAAATAGTGGGCCAGGGCCGGCCGCCGGCAGGCGTATTCGGGATCCAGCAGCCAGTGCTCCAGGTTCACCGCCACGAACTCGGCCGGATCATGGAGTTCGTACCGGTCGGGGCTGCGGTCGGTGAACGCGTTCTCCTTTAGCCGGGGCAACACCCGGAACGGGCGGACCTGCCAGCCGGCCAGGTCGAGCAGCCGCGGATCACGCGACAACCCGCCTGCCGGGCTGCGGTCGTGCACGTGCGCCAGTTCATGGAGCAGCGCCACCAGGGCCGGGTGGGGCGGGTCGCCGTCCCCTGCCGGCCGGGCCATCCAGTCGTCAAGCAGGCGCCGCTGGAGCCTGACGCCGCGGGATGTCGTGCGGCCGTGCACCGCCTGCGGCAGGTCTTGGTCCCAGCGGACGCGGACGGTTGGCCCCAGGGAGCGGATCCAGGCGGGAGGCAGCAGCGACAACGCTTCCAGGGCAAGTGCGTCCGCGGCGTCGTGTGCGGGCGGATCCAGCCCGCCCTGGTCGAACTCGAGGACAGGCGCTGCCCGCAGGCCGGGAATGAAGGCCAGCAGCAGCGCAAGCAGGAGGGCTGCCGGCCGCCGCGGCCGGCGCGCGGTCACAGCGCCAGGATCGCCCGGGCGAGCGCCATGTCGCTGGCCTGGCGAACCGCGGCGTCGCTGCTGGTCTCGCGCAGGTGGCGCAGCGCGGCTTCAAGCCGGGCGCCGCGGATCCGGCCGTCGCTGGCAACGAACCCGGCTGCATCCTCGCGCGCCTGCAGCACCACCTTGTCATTGCCGGATGTCGACCCCGACGTCGCCCCGGTCGACGCCGAAGACCCGCCGGCGGCGGAGCCAGCCGTGGTCCCGGCAAAGCTGCTCGCCAGGGTCGGGCCGGTGGCGAGGATGAACAGGGCGCAGAAAAGGGTCGATCGCAGCATGACGGTCGGGCAGATGGAGCCTGGGGACAGGAAGGAAGCCTAACCGATCCGGATGGCCGGGACTTGTCCGGGGGCCAATCCGACCCGATATTGAGGGATGGCGCGGCCTGTGCCGCGCCGATTCCCGGCTTTTTATGGAGGCAGAGCAATGGCAACCGGTTGGGCGGGCGACGGTGCGGTCCAGGACCAGATCGACGCCACGGTGGAAGACGGCATCAAGCGCGCGCGCAGCCGGCTCCGGCAGGGGCCCGGGCTGACACACTGCGAGGAATGCGATGCCCCGATCCCGGAGGCGCGCCGCGAGGCGGTGCCGGGGGTCCGCCTGTGCGTGGCCTGCCAGGAAGAACAGGACGCCGAGGAACAGGCGCAGAGCGGCTACAACCGTCGCGGCAGCAAGGACAGCCAGCTCCGCTAGTTCCCCGCGCCAGCGCGGCTACTCCGCCTTGCGCCACTCGGGGTTGGCGAAGTACTTGCGGGTCTCGTTGGCCACCACGCCCGAAAGCAGCAGCAGGCCGATCAGGTTGGGCAGGGCCATCAGGCCGTTGGCGATGTCGGAAAAGGTCCACACCATCTCCAGCGACAGCACCGCGCCCACGTACACCACCAGCGAGAATGCGACCCGGTACGGCAGCACCCCGCGCCGGCCAACCAGCATCTCGATGCAGCGCTCGCCGTAGTAGCACCAGCCCAGCAGGGTGGTGAAGGAAAACACCAGCACACCGAGCGCCACCATCACGTTGCCCCAGCCGCCGCCGACCGCCTGCTCCACGGCCCAGGCCGTCATCGGTGCCCCGGCCAGGCCTTCCTGCATCCAGGCGCCGGTGACGATGATGGTCAGCGCGGTCAGGGTGACCATGATGAGGGTGTCGATGAAGGTCTGCGTCATCGACACCATGGCCTGGCGAACCGGCTGGTCGGTGATCGCCGACGCCGCGGCGATCGCGCCGGTGCCCAGTCCGGACTCGTTGGAGAAGATGCCGCGCGCCACGCCCATCTGCACCGCCAGGATCACCGCCGATCCGGCGAACCCGCCCGCGGCCGAGGTGCCGCTGAAGGCGTCGGTGAACACCATTGCCAGCGCTGCCGGCAGCCGTTCGGCGAACACCACCAGAACCAGCAGGTTGGCCAGGATGAACAGCACGCACATCAGCGGCACCACGCCCGCGGCAAAGCGCGCGATGCTCTTGATGCCGCCCAGGATCACGGCGGCCGCACACACAGCCAGCACCAGTCCGCTCCAGGCCGGGGAGATGTCCCAGGTGGCCTCAAGCTGGCCGGCCGCGGTGTTGGCCTGGACCATGTTGCCGATGCCGAACGCGGCGATCGCCCCGAACAGCGCAAAGGCCACGCCCAGGGCCTTGCCCCAGCGCCCGCCAACGCCGTTGGTCAGGTAGTACATCGGCCCGCCGCTCTGCTCGCCCTTGGCGTCCACCTGCCGGTACTTCACGCCCAGCAGGCCTTCCGAGTACTTGGTGGCCATGCCCACCAGGCCGGTGATCCACATCCAGAACAGGGCCCCCGGGCCGCCGATGCCAATCGCCGTGGCCACGCCGGCGATATTGCCAACGCCGATGGTGGCTGCCAGCGCGGTGGCCAGCGCCTGGTAGTGCGAGACGTCGCCCGTGCAGCTGGTTGCTTCCTTGCGCCGCACCAGCGCCAGCCACAGCGCGTGGCCCAGCACCCTGAACTGCAGCCCGCCCAGCCGCACCGTGAGGTACAGGCCGGTGAGCAGCAGCAGCGGGATGAGGAGGAACGGCCCCCAGACGAAGGCGCTGATCTGGTCGAGGGTGGCTTGCAGCTGCTCCATCGGCGTGGTTCCCCTTGGGTCTGGTGCCGGCCGCGCGGTGGCGGCGAAGGGGGCACCTTAACAATGCCGGCGGGGCCGTGTATCCCCCGGAAGGCCTAGCGGGTGGCCAGAAATGCCTCGTAGTCCTCGATCGTGTCTTCCACGCTGGCCTCGAACAGTCGGGTTCCGGCTTCCACGCTGGCCAGCGACGGATCGGAGCCGATGCGTCCGTCCGGGAAGCGGCGCCGATAGTCGAAGGCATCCGCAATCGGCCCCTTCGGCGCGATCTTCGGCTCCAGGTCCATCGGCTGGGCGCGATCCGGGTAGGCGTGCCAGGTCAGGGAGATCTCCGAGGGCGTGGCATGGCTGCCTTCGCTTTCACCGAACAGCTCCTGCGACAGCGCCCCGACCCGCTTGCCAGCGAACCAGTTGGCGATCTTCAGCCGGGGCCCGGGGCCTTCCACGCCCGAGAAGCTGGCCTCGGCGTTGTACTGCGCGAACGCTGCCTGCACCGTGGCGACGTTGCCGCCGTGGCCGTTGAGGAAATAGATCTCGCGGAAGCCGTGCCGCGCGAGCGACTGCACCACGTCGCGCACCACGGCGATCAGGGTGTCCGGACGCAGGGAAATGGTACCCGGGAATCCCAGGTGGTGCTGGGCCATGCCGATGGAGATGGTTGGTGCCACGAGCGCGTCGATGCGTTCCGCGGCGGCTTCGGCCACCACTTCCGGGCAGATCGCATCGGTGCCGAGCAGGCCGTTGGGTCCGTGTTGTTCGGTGGAGCCGATGGGAACGATGATGCCGGTGGACTTGGCCAGGCGGGCCTCGACTTCGGGCCAGGTACAGAGCTGGAGGCGCATGCGATCACCTTGGAAAGGGAAAGTCATCCAGCTTATCCGCCCGTTCGCCGGGGGTGCAAAAGCGGGCCGGTCCAGGCGATGCCGGCTCGCGGCCGCTGCTGTTAATCTGGCGCGCTTACGGAGGCAGGTGCGGCGCGCGACGATGGCTGGAGAACAGGGCAAGCCAACCGGGCTGGGCACGCGCCTGGCGCTGATGCTCGGGCTGGCGCGCGACGCCAGCGGCCAGCGGCTGGTGAAGCCGTTCGTGCGTCGCTACGGCCGCTACACCTCGCTGCAGTTCAGCCGCAAGCAGACCCAGAGCCGCATGCTTACCGGCGACCCCGACGTCCTGCTGATCGATTACACCCGCACCATGATGGCGGCGCTGCTGCTGCAGCCCGATCCGCGCTGCATCGGCATGGTTGGCCTGGGGGGCGGTTCGCAGGCCAAGTTCTGCCATCGGCACCTGCCCCGGGCGCGGATCGAGGTGGTGGAGAACAACCCCGGCGTGATCGCGTTGCGCGGCGAGTTCGCCATCCCCGGGGATGACGAGCGGCTGCAGGTGCACCTGGACGATGGCGCGGCGTTCGTGCAGTCGCGCCCCGGGCGCTATGACCTGCTGCTGGTGGACGGCTACGACGAGCGGGGGATCCCGGCGGTCCTGTCCACCCAGGCGTTCTACGACGACTGCCGCGATGCGCTCGCTCCCGGCGGGGTGATGTCGGTGAACCTGTTCAGCACCGACGCCCAGGCGCACTTCGGGAAGATCCGGCAGAGCTTTGGCGACAGTGCGCTGATGCTCGAGGAGCCGAAGATGAGCAACCGGGTGGCGTTCGCCTGGAGCGGCGACCCGGGCGGCCCGGGCCCGATTGACCCCGGAGCGGTGCTCGCGGCGCTGCCCGACGAGGCAGGCCGGCAGCTGGGCCCGGGATTCGCGCGCCTGGCGCAGGCGCTCGAGGAGGCAGGTCTGCGCTAGCGGTCAGCGCGGCGGGCAGGCCGGGTCACGGCCGGCCCAGCGGGCGCAGATGCGGTCCCGGCAGTTGATCCCCTGCACGGTATTGGCGGCCGGGCAAGCCTGCAGCTCGCGCTGGGCCGGGGTGGCCGCGTCGGCGTCCGCGGACCCGGGCTGGGCCTGGCCGAGCGAGGCGAGCGCGGCATTGGTCTCGCTGTAGGTGCGCTCGTTTTCCGCGAGGATGCGCGCCACCAGGGAATCCATTGAGCTGGGCTCCGCGGCCGCCCCGCCGTCCTGGCGGATGATCCCGAGCAGGGTGGAAATCAGGTTGTTCCCGTCCTCCGCGCCCGCAGCGCCGCGCTGGACATCCACGGACGCGGCCGCCCGGGTGCCGCCCCTGCTGGCGGATGCTGCCGGCCGGGCGGGAACATTTGCAGGGGGTGGGCCTGCGCTGTCGGCGGTCGAGGTTTCCGGGGCCGGCCGGATCGCAGCCAGCGGATCGCCAGCCATTCCTGGCCGTGCGCTGGCTGCCGCCGCATCAACGATGCGTGCGGGCCCTGCATGGGGCGCCCCGGCTGGCTCCGGCGCTTGCACGGCGGGGGTGGATTGGCCGACAGTCTGCGCCCCGCCATCGCGCCACGTACCGGCTTCACCCGACGTCCGCAGGCGGGCGATGGACACAAGGACGAGGACGATGACAAGGATGCCAGCTGCCAGCAGGAGCCAGCGCGCGCGGTTGCCGCGCAGGGCAGGGGCCGCTTCGGCCGCCGCCGGCCTGCGGTTCTCCATGTCGGCGAGGATCCGGCTTGATGGCCGGGATGAGGCTGCGCCGCCGGCGCTTCCAGCAACCAGGCTGGGTCGGTTCGGTCCGTCGATATTCAAGTGCAATCCCGCTCTTGACCGGCGTGCGCCGGAGGAAGTCCTTTCGCGCATTCTAGCCGGGGGCAGGGGGGCGTCAACGCCGGCGCCGCGCGCCGCGGGGGGTCGCCGATGATCTGGGCCTGGGTGGGCCTGGGCTTTGTTGCCGCATGCGTGGTGACCTGGCTGCTGGTGTTTCCGGAAGCGCGCGGGCGACTGGCCGGCCGGATCGCAAAAGCCTTTGCGGATATGTCGGGGTGGGCCGCCCGCAGCGGCAGCCGGCTCGCGCGCGGCGCCGGGAGCCCGGCACGGCGCCTGCGGTCGGGCGGGGAGGGCCTGCTGGCAGCGCTGCGCCGGCATCGGGTGGTGCTGGCCATCGCGCTGCTGCTGGTGTGCGTGCCGCCCCTGGTGATCCTGGGCTTGCGCCAGAAGGTGGTGCTGGAGCGCTTCGAAGGCCAGGACCTGGCCGTCTCGCGTTCCACCATCGCAGTGCTGTTGCGCGGCGAGCGTCTGGTCCCGCCGCCACCGCCTCCGCCGGACGTCTTCACCAGCGCCGAGGTGCGCCGGGTCATGCCCGCCATCGTGACCGCTGACCGCCGCTGGGAGCGGATCGACCCCGACCTGCAGCAGCGGGTGCTGGCGATCTACCAGGTGATGGCGCAGGAGCACGGCATCCGCATGGTGCTGGTGGAGGGCTACCGCAGCCCGGAGCGCCAGGCGGAGTTGTTCCGCGAGGGGCGGGCCACGCAGGCGGCGGCGGGGCAGAGCTGCCACCAGTACGGGCTGGCCCTGGACAGCGCGCCCATGCGCGAGGGCAAGTTGCAGTGGGACATGCAGGACGAGTGGACGCGCAACGCCTATTTCCTGTACGGCGAACTGGCCCAGGCCGCCGGGCTGGTGTGGGGCGGGAACTGGCGGATGGGTGATTTCGTGCACGTGGAGATGGGGGCGCAGTGCCGGGCAGCGAGACGGGCGCGCGCGCAGGGCGGGTGAAATCGGTCGCCGAGTCCTGCTATCTTTCCGGGCCGGCCACGCAAGGGGCCGGCGAAGGCACACAAGGGATGCCATGGATTGCGCGCTTCGGCGCGACGCAGGGATGGCCGCACTGGCGGCCGGCGCAGGGAGTGGGTCGTGAGGGGATCGGGGGTCTGGCGCGTGTTTCTGGTCGTGGCGATCGTGTTCGCCGCGGTCTGGGCGTGCGTGATCGCCTGGTGGCGCATGGACGACACCAGCCCGGATGGGGGCCGGATGCTGCTGTGGCTGGTGGTTGTCCCCGTCGCCGTCCTGGCCACCATCTGGGCGGGCGCGCGGCTGCGGCGTCGGCGCGCGGAGGCTTCCGGCGCTGCTGCCGGGACTGACGGCCCGCCGGCTCCGGTGGAGTCGGGCGCGGCCCCCGTGGAGCAGTCGCCGCTCGCCATCCTGGCGGCCTCCGTCCATCTGCCCTGCGGGTCAGGGGCCGCGGCGCTGGTCCGGGAGCTGGCCAGTCTGCCCCGTCCCGGCCTGCATCCCGGGCTTCGCGATCCTGACGGCCTGCCGGTGCTCGCCGCCTTCGCCCCGGAACTGGATACGTCCGCCGTGGCGGCCTGGCTGGGTGTGGTGGACAACATGCGCCCGGCGCCGGAGCAACTGCGCGCCCTGGCGCTGCTCGAGCCGGTGGCGGAGGAACTGTTTGAAGCCGCCGCCCGCCTTCTGCCGCCGGTGCCCGAGGCGGAAGAGCGGGTGGTGGCCGGCCTGCGCCGGCGCGTGGACACCGCCACGGGCGAGCATGGCCGGGTTCATGTGGTGGCCCTGGTGCCGCAGGATTTCCCCCCGGCCCTGCGGCAGGCCTGCGCTGCGTGGCTGCGCGGGCTGGCCGCCGATTGCGGCGTGGACCCCGGCCGCAGCCGCCTGGAGGTGCTGGCCGAGAGCGACGCCGATGCCACCTGGCGGCGGATCGGCCGGCTGCTGGATGGCGGTCACGACGACAGCACGCAATGGCAGCTCCTGCTCGCTGCGGGCTCGGCGATTGGCGAGCGCGGCGTGCATGCGCTGGCGTCCGCCGCGCAGGCCGAGCGGGTCATACCGGGGGAGGGCGCGGCCGGCGTGCTGCTGGGGCCGCACGCTGCATTCCGGCCAACGGCGGATGGCACCTGCTCCGAGATCGCCGCCCTGCGCACCGTGGATTTCCCGGCCGGGACTCCCGCCCGGCGCGCCGCGCGCGATACCGCCGGGCTGCTCGCGGACGTCATGCAAGGCAGTGGCGTCCTGCGCGACGACGTCGCCATGGTCGTCAGCGATGCTGACCAGCGTCCCAGCTGCTCGGTGGAGGCAGCGGTTGCGGCGTCTGCGGCGTGCCCGGACCTGGATCCGGTGGCAGGCATTGCCCCACTGGGCGTTGCCACCGGCCACCTGGGCCACGTTGCCCCCCTGGCGCTGCTGGCCCTGGCATCGGCGCGGGTCGACGCGGACGGCGCGCCCGTGCTGGCGCTGTCCGTCACATCCAGCTCCGCCCGCACCGCGGTCCTGCTGCGCACGCAGGACCAGGCCGCGGCGGACGCGCAATCCACTGCAAGCGGGCCTGACGCCGCTCCCGGCGTGGCCGCCTGATACGGAAATCACACCCATGCTCTCGATGTTCTACAGACTCAGGTACTACTTCACCGACTACCGCGTGCTTGCGGCGGTGGGGATCGTTTCCGCAGCGGCGCTGGTGATTTTCGGTAGCGACGGCCCCATGGCCACGGTCGGCGTCTGGGCGATCGCCGCCATCGTGCTGATCGCGATGGTGTGGGGCGCGGTCTGGCTGGTGCGGCGGATCCGGGGACGGCGCGCGGCGAAGAAACTCGACGAGATGGTGGAGGAAGACGCCGCGCGTGCGGTCGAATCCGCGCAGCCGGCGGCCCGCGCCGACACCGAGGCGCTGCGCGAGCGGATGCTCGAGGCGGTGAAGGCGATCAAGTCTTCCCGCATCGGCGTGCTCAAGGGCAAGGCCGCGCTGTACGAACTGCCCTGGTACGTGATCATCGGCAACCCGGCGGCCGGCAAGAGCTCGGCCATCCTCAATTCGGGCCTGAAGTTCCCCTTCGAGGACCATCGCAGCAACGTCATCCAGGGCATCGGCGGCACCCGCAACTGCGACTGGTACTTCACCACCGAAGGCATCGTGCTCGACACCGCCGGCCGCTACTCGGTCAGCGTCGAGGACCGCCTGGAGTGGCTGACCTTCCTGGACTTGCTGAAGAAGAACCGCCCGCGGGCCCCGGTGAACGGCATCATCATCGCCGCCAGCATCGCCGAGCTGTCGGGCAGCAAGCCCGAGTTCGCGATCGAACTGGCGAAGAACCTGCGCCAGCGGGTGCAGGAGATCACCGAGCGCCTGGAGGTGTTCGCGCCGGTGTACGTGGTGTTCACCAAGGCCGACCTGATCGCCGGCTTCACCGAATTCTTCCGCGGCCTCGATCCCTCCGAGCGCGAGAACGCGTGGGGCGCAACGCTGCCGTTCGACCCGGGCGGCGAGAAGGGCGATGCGCTGGCCGCCTTCGACACCCATTTCGACGAGCTGGCCGAAGGCCTGCGTGAGATGAGCCTGTCGCAGATGGCGATGGCGCGCGGTCGCGAGGTTTCACCCGGGCTGCTGACGCTGCCGCTGGAGTTCGTGGGCATCAAGCCGGCGCTGCGCACGTTCATCGCCACCCTGTTCGAGGACAACCCGTACCAGTACCCGCCCGTGTTCCGCGGCTTCTACTTCACCAGCGCGCTGCAGGAGGGGCATTCGGTGCACTACGCATCCGAGCGCGTCGGGCGCGAGTTTTCGCTTCAGGCGCCGGCCCAGGGCGAGGCCATGGAGCCGGCCGGGGAAACGGCGCACTTCCTCAAGGATCTGTTCCGCAAGGTGGTCTTCGCCGACCGCGACCTCGTGCGCCAGTATTCCAGCCCCCATCGCACGCGCCTGCGCTACGCGGTGTTCCTCGGGGCGGTGGCGGCCCTGGCCGTCGTGCTCGGGCTGTGGACCTGGTCCTACACGACCAACCGCCAGCTGGTGGCCAACGCCACCCGCGACCTGCAGCAGGCGGTGCGGGTGCAGGAGGACCGGGTTGACCTCGAGTCGCGCCTGGATGCGCTGCTGCTGTTGCAGGACCGGCTGGAACAGCTCGCGCGGCACCGGCGCGAGCGCGGCCTGACCGGCCGCCTGGGGCTGTACCAGGGCGACCGGATCGAAGACAAGCTGCTGGCGGAATACTTCAATGGCATGCGCCAGGTGATGCTCGCGCCAACCCGGGCGCGGATCGAGGATTACCTGGAACAGGTGGTCGGCCACGGCGACCAATTGGCCCAGGCCGGGGCGGCGGCGGGGGAGGACGGCGGCGGCCTGTACCAGGAAGCCTCGCCCACTGATGCCGATGACGCCTACAACGCGCTCAAGGCCTACCTCATGCTCGGCAATCCGGCGCGGGTGGAGCAGGCGCACCTGGCCCACCAGCTGACCCGCTTCTGGCGCGGGTGGCTGGAAGCCAACCGCGGCCAGATGTCGCGCGAGGACGTGGCCCGCGCCGCGGAACGGCTGATGTCCTTCCACGTGGCGCACGCGGGGGCCGCGGGATGGCCGCAGGTCGATACCCGGGTCTCGCTGGTGTCGGATGCGCGGGCCGCGCTCACCCGGGCCACGCGCGGCGAGCCGGCCATCAACCGGGTCTACGCCCAGGTCAAGGCGCGCGCGGCCACCCGCTTCCCCACGGTGACCGTCAACACGCTGGTGGGCGAGGAGCGCAACGGCGATGCCATCACCGGCAGCTACGCCATCTCCGGGGCCTTCACCCGCAGCGCCTGGGAGGATTACATCCGCGGGGCGATCGACGAGGCCGCCAACTCCGAGCTGAGCACCACCGACTGGGTGCTCGACACCACGGAGAACACGGACCTGTCGCTGGCCGGAAGCCCCGAGCACATCGCCCGCGAGATGGTGGCGCTGTACAAGCAGGAATACGCCCAGGAATGGCAGAAGTTCCTGCAGGGCGTCGGGGTGGCGCCGTTCGCCAGCTTCGAGGAAGCCATCACCCGGATGAACGCCATCGGCGATCCCCGCCAGTCGCCGCTGCGGGCCCTGCTGGAAGCCGTCAATGAGCAGACCATCTGGGACAACCCTGGCGCGCTGCAGGCCAGCGAAGGGGAGAAGAAGGGATTCGTGGCCTGGTTCCAGCGCACCATCCTGCGGCGCTCGCCGTCGCCCGCGGCGGAAGTGGATCCTGACACCGGCCGCCCCATGCGCGCCCCGATGGGGCCGGTGGGCAAGGCCTTCGAAGGGTTTGCCCGGCTGGTCGCGCCGCGCGAAGGCAATCCCGCGCTGGTGGACAGCTACTTCCAGACGCTGGGCGCATTGCGCACGCGCCTCAACGCCATCCGTACCGAAGGCGAGCCGGGGCCGGGCGCGACCCGGCTGATGCAGGCCACCCTGAGCAATGAAGGCTCCGAACTCAACGCCGCCCTGGCGCTGGTGGACGAACAGTTGCTCTCCGGCCTCGACGAGGCCCAGCGCACGGCGTTGCGCAGCCTGCTGTTGCGCCCGCTGACGGAAACCTTCGCGGCGCTGGTCCCGGTGGCCGAAGCCGAGCTCAACCGCACCTGGTCGGCGCAGGTGTTCGAGCCGTACAGCACCGGCATCGGCCGCCGCTACCCGTTCGACCAGAGCGCGGACGTGGACGCCGCGCCGGCCGACATCGCCCGCATCTTCGGGCCGTCCGGGGCGGTGGCCAGCTTCAGCAAGGAAGCGCTCGGGTCGCTGGTGATCCAGCGCGGCAACCTGCTCGAGCCGCGGCGCTGGGCAGGCCTGGGCATCACCCTTTCACCGCAGCTGGTGGCGGGCTACGGCGACTGGGTCAGCGGCCAGGCGGGCGCGGCGGCCGGCGAGGACATCACCATCTTCCAGATCCGTCCGGAGCCGGCGATCGGCGCGGTGGAGTACACGATCTCCATCGACGGGCAGAGCCTGCGCTACCGCAACACGCCGCCGGTCTGGGAGAGCTTCCAGTGGCCCAACCCGGGCGCGGTGCCGGGGGCGAAGATCAGCGCGGTCACCAGCGACGGCCGCAGCGTGGACGTGCTGGATGCGCCCGGCGCCAACGGCTTCGCGCGGATGATGCAGGTTGCCCAGGTCCAGCAGCGCGAGGACAGCAGCACCCTGACCTGGAGCGCCCAGAACGTGACGGTCACCATCGACATGCGCACCCAGGGCCAGACGGGCGGGGGAGGCGACTGGCAGCGCGGCCTGCGCCTGCCGGAAACCGTGGCCGGACAGGCGCGGCCGGCCGGCGCGAGCGTTGCCAGCGACCGCAGCCAACTGACGCAGGACGCGGAGGAGGGGGCATGACCCGGACGATGACAGTGGAAGTCGGATATTTCGGCAAGGTGCCTTCGCGCGGGGACTTCGTGCGCGCCCCGGGCAACCACCAGCTCATGGCCCTGCTGGACCGCTGGGCCGGCGGCACCATCGAACAGCTCAGCCGCAACCCGGACTGGAAGCGGCTGTATGACCACGCCCCGCCGCTGCACTTCGCCTTCCTCGGCTCGCGCAGCCGGCTGGTTGCATGCGGGCACCTGCTTCCCAGCCGCGACGCGTCGGAACGCCGCTTCCCCCTGCTCTCGGCGGTCCGCACCGAGGTCGCCCACCCGCTGCAGTTCATCGGGCGCAGCCCCATGGCGCTCAACCGGGTCTGGAACGGCCTCTCGCGCCTGTCCCGGGAAACCGTGGCCGCCGACGATGCGGCCGAAGCGCTCAGGGCCCTAGGCGAAACCCGCTACGAACTCAGCGTCGATCCGGCCGCCTACGCGGCGCCGTTCGAGGACTTCCTGGAAACCCAGACCATCGGCTCGCTCCAGCAGCTGCTGCATGCGTCCGGCCACGGGCGCCTGCTGCTTCGCCACGCGCTTCCCGCTCTCGGGTTGCTCCTGCGCCCGGTGCTCACGGGCGGCGGCGTCACCATCGACAAGGGGTTGGAGCTGCCGCTGCCTGCTGATCCCCTCTATCGCCCGCTCGCGGCGGCCCTGTGGTTGGACATCGTCTCCGGTTTCCTCGCCCGCGGCGACTTCGAGCTCGCCGTGCTCATCCGCGACGCGCCCGCACCGGGCATGATCCTGGGCTTCAACGGCGCGGACCACCAGACGCTGCGTGCCGCCATCGAGCCGATCGCCGCCGACGAGCACCTGATCCGCATTGAAGGCGCGGACTGGGTAGAGGACCAGCTCGCCGCCGACTACGCGCTCAACAAGCTCGCCAGCTAC
The DNA here is from genome assembly GCF_001717465.1 of Luteimonas sp. JM171. NCBI lineage: Bacteria > Pseudomonadati > Pseudomonadota > Gammaproteobacteria > Lysobacterales > Lysobacteraceae > Luteimonas > Luteimonas sp. JM171. Next base: position 2,275,439 of record NZ_CP017074.1, read on the forward strand.
GTCGACCGGGACGACCTCTCGCTCAAATCGGCGCGCGCGATCTTCGGTGAAACCTTCCTGGGGGCCTGACCATGCGCACACTCCTTTTCGCCGCCATCCTGCTCCTCGCCGCGCCCGGCCTGCGGGCCGAAGTCCAGCCCGTCATCGCCGAAGGCGTCGTCCCCGACCAGCCAACGAAAGCCCGCATCCTCGAGCGCCTGCGCGAGGTGTATGGCGCCGACCGCGTCGTCGACCGCATCCAGGTCGAGGACATCGCCACCCCGCCCAACTGGGGCGAGTACGTCGCCGGCATGATCACCCCCGGCCTGCAGCGGATCAGCGGCGGCCAGCTGGACGTCAACGGCCAGACCGTCCGGGTCAGCGGCCAGGTCGTCAACGAAGCCCAGCGCCAGCAGGTGGCGAGCGAACTCAGCCTGGCCAGCAACAGCCACTACACTGTCACCAACGCCCTCGAAACCGGCGGTTCCGGCCAGGGCCTGCTCGACGCCACCTTGGGCGACCGCATCATCGAGTTCGAAAGCGGGAGCGCCCGCCTCACGTCCCTGGGCGAAGCGATCCTCGCGGAAATGGCCCGGAGCCTGATCGAAATCGGCGACGCCCGCGTCCAGATCGTTGGCCACACCGATGACGTCGGCAACCGCCAGGCCAACCTCGCCCTGAGCCACGCCCGCGCCGAGGCCGTGCGTGAACACCTCGCCACGCTCGGCGTGCCCCGCGACAACCTCAGCGTCCTGGGCAAGGGCCCCGACGAGCCCGTGGCCGACAACGGCACCGACGAAGGCCGCGCCAGGAACCGCAGGATCCAGTTCCAGATACTTTGAATCCCGGCCGCGCCAGGCCATCACAGATGGGGCAAGCCGTGCTGGGGGAAGGGGGTATCGCGACAGGCAATACATGGATGTATTGCGCGCGCGTCGCGACACGGACGTCGCGCCGCGCGAAAAGCGATACCCCCTTCCCCCAGCGCGGCGTCCAACCGGCGCCCACGGAGCGCACCGATACCCGCGAGAATTCACGAAGCCCCGGAGCCCCCAAGGACCCGATTCAAAGCGAGGCCAGGAACCCCCGCACCACCGGCCCGAACCGCTCGAAATCCACCAGGAACGCATCATGCCCCTGGGGCGACTCCAGCGCCACGAACCGCGTCTGCGCGCCGCCGGCCCGCAGCCCGTCCGCGATCTGCCGCTGCTGCTGGATCGGGAACAGGATGTCCGTGTGCACCCCGATCGCCAGCGCCTTCGCCACCCGGATCGAGGCCAATCCCGCTTCCGTGTCCCCGCCTGCGCAGTCCCCGATGTCGTACCAGTCCATGGACCGGCCCAGGTACAGGTAGCAGTTCGGATCGAAGCGGCGCACGAACTTGCGTGCATGCGCCTCAAGGTAGCTCTCCACCTCGAACTCCATCCCGAACGGATCCTCATCGTCGCGCCGGTCCGAATCCAGCCGCACGCGCCCGAAGCGGCCATCCCACTCCAGCGCCGAGCGGTAAGTGATCACCCCCAGCTTGCGCGCCATCCGCATCCCCGCCTCGGGGTAGCGTTCATCGTCGTAGTCGCCCCAGTTCCAGGCCGGGTCGAGCCGGATCGCCTCCCGCTGCAGCGACCGGATCGCGATCGAGAACGGCAATGCCTGCGCCGCCCCGGAAATGTTGACGTGGCTGCGGGCGATCCCCGGGTGCCGCTGCAGCAGCGCCAGCGCACTCATCCCGCCCATGGAATTGCCCACCACGCAGGCGAGCTGCTCCACGCCCAGCGCCCGGACCACCGGCACCGCCGAATCGGCAATGTCCTCGATCGACAGGTCCGGGAAGCGCAGCCGCCACGGCTGGCCGTCGTCAGGGTGGGGCGAAGCCGGCCCCGTGGAGCCCTTGCAGCTGCCCAGCGGATTGACGCAGATGACAAACCAGCGATCGGTGTCTATCGGCTTGCCAGGGCCCACCATCTCCTCCCACCAGCCCGGTTCCGGATTGGCAGCATTGGCCGCAGCGTGTGCGTTGGGCGACAGCCCCGGCAGAATCAGCACCGCGTTGCCCGCGTCCGCATCCAGCGTGCCCCAGGTTTCATAGGCCACGCGCGCGCCGCGCAGCTGGCCGCCGCGCTTCATCGGGAACGGATCGGGAAGGTCGATGAAGCGCGTGCCGGGCGGGATGAACTCAGTCATCCGGCAAGTCTAAACGGGGTTAGCGGATCGCGCCGAGCACCAGTTCCACTTCGCCGTCCGCGGGAAGCGTGATCCGCACCGGCGGCGACGTGACGTCCCCCGCCTGGGGCGTGGCCGTGCCGTCGCTGGAAATGCGCGCCACCAGCTCCACCTCATCCACCGTCGACAGCGCCTGGGTCGGCATCACCGCGTCGCTGTCATCCAGCACCAGGCTGAGCGGCAGCTCGCGCAGCAGCAGGCGCCGTGCGGCGACCGGCATCGGCGGTCCGTCCGGCACGCGGGCGCTGACGAAGACCACGGCGTCGGGGTCGAGCCGGACGTTCGCGGCAAACTGTTCGTCCAGTGCCAGCCTGACCCTGATCGCGTTGGGTGAAGCATCCGTCGATGCGACCTGCGGCGGCCCGTCCAGAGGCTCCAGGCCCGCGTCGGAACGCGCGGCGTTCACCTGTTCCAGCAGCCCCGCCGCGGCCTGGGGACCGAGCTGCGACAGCAGGGGCTCCCAGGTTTCGGCGGCGCGCGCAGGCTCGCCTGCCTGGCGCAGGGCGATGCCCAGGAACAGGCGCGCCCGCTGGTGGCGGGGGTCGCGCGCCAGGACATCCTCGAGGATCGCAGTCGCCTCCGCGCCGAAGCGGTTGCCCGGCGCGGTGGCCGCGAGGGCGCCGGCGTACTCGACCTGGGCGGACAGGTCCTCCGGATCGAGCTTTGCGGCCTGTTCGAACGCATCGCGAGCGTCTTCCGGGCGGCCCAGTTCAAGATAGGCGCGGCCCAGCAGCCGCCAGCCTTCGCCCTGCCGCGGATCGCGCTCCAGCTCGGCCTCGAGCCTGGCGACCGCCTCTTCCATGGTGGTGGGCGCCTGGCGCTCGCCCGGATCCATGCCGCCCGGCGTCCCGATTGCCAGGTACAGCGCAACCGTGAGCAGCGCCACGCCCGCGCCCATGCCGACCGCCAATCCCCGGGATTGCGCCAGCAGCGGTCGGGCCAGGACCACGGCGGCCAAGAGCACCAGCAGCGCCGAAATGATGAGAAACGCCGCCATCACCACTCCTGTCCGTCGTCCATCGGTACTTCGCCCCGGCTGCCGGCACTGCGCCGGCGGACGATCCGCACCACGACCACCGCGCCCGCCAGCAGCACCAGGGCAGGGCCGAACCAGAGCAGCCAGGTAGTGGATGACACGCGCGGCCGGTACAGCACGAACTCACCGTAGCGCGCCACCAGGAAATCCTTGACCTCGGCGTCGGTGCGTCCTTCGCGCATGAGCCCCAGCACCTCGCGGCGCAGGTCGTGCGCGATCTGGGCGTCCGAGTCGGACAGCGACTGGTTCTGGCACATCACGCAACGCAGCTCGGCCACGAGGTTCCGGAACCGCTGTTCCTCGGCCTGGTCGCGGAACTCCAGCGGTGCCGGGTTCTGCGCGGCCTGGCCCATCGCCAGGCCGGGGGCAAGGGTGAGCAGCAGGGCGAGCAGCAGCGCCCTCATCGGCCTTCCACCTCTGCCAGCGCCGGGATCAGCCCGTTGCGCAGGCTGTCTTCGGTCATCGGGCCCACGTGCTTCCAGCGCACGATGCCCTCGCCATCCACCAGGAACGTCTCGGGCGCGCCGTAGATGCCCCAGTCGATCGCGTAGCGGCCCTCGTAGTCCGCCAGCACCAGCCAGTAGGGGTTGCCGAACTGCTCCAGCCAGCGCAGCGCGTCCCCGGGCTCGTCCTTCCAGTTGTAGCCGACCAGGCGCACGCGGCGGGTCTCGGCGAATTCGGTCAGCACCGGGTGTTCGTCGCGGCAGCCCGGGCACCAGCTGCCCCAGACGTTGAGCACGTACGGCTGCCCGCGCAGGTCTTCGGTGCCCATCGTGTAATCCGGCGCATGCAGCACCGGCAGCGAGAACTCCGGCGCCGGCTTGCCGATCAGGGGCGAGGGCAGGGCATCGCGGTTCGGGTTGCGGCTCAGCCAGACGCCGGCGGCAAGCAGCGCCGCCACCAGGCCGAACACGGCCAGCGGGAGCCAGCGGGATCTGCGGGCGTTTGTGCTCATGTAGCGGGTGCCTCCCGGCGCTCACGCTGGCGCGGCTGGCGCCGGAAGCGGCGGTCGAAGGCCACCAGGATCGCGCCGATGGCCATCAGGATCGCGCCCGCCCAGACCCAGCGCACGAACGGCTTGATGTGGGCGCGCACCGCCCAGGTGCCGCCGCCCAGGGGCTCGCCAAGCGCGGCATAGACGTCCACGAACGGGCTGGGATGGATTGACGCCTTGGTCATGACCTGGCCGCCGCTGGCGAAGTGCCGCTTCTCGGGGTGCAGCATGCGCACTTCGCGCCCGTCGCGCAGGTACATCACGTTGCCCCGGTCGGCGAGGTAGTTCGGGCCCTGTACGCGCTCCACGCCCTCGAAGCGGAACTGGTGGCGCCCGACCTCGAGGGTCTGGCCCGGCGCCAGGGCGACTTCGCGCTCGGCGTCCAGCGCGCCGACCACCAGCGCGCCGACCACGAAGACCGCGATCCCCAGGTGCCCGAGCACCATGCCCCACATCTCGGGGCTCATGCGCCCGCTGGCCGAGCGCAGCCGCGACCAGGCGAAGCGCAGGGTGCCAAAGCCCACCCAGACCCCGGCCGCCACCGCTGCGGCCACCTTCAGTTGCGAGTGCGGGGCGCGGAAGAACGCGACGGCACCCACCACCAGCGCCAGCACTGCCCAGGGCGCGAGCATCCGCAGCGGCCTGGAGGGTTCCTCGCGCTGCCAGCGGGTCAGCGGGCCGAACGGCACCAGAACCACCAGCGGGGTCATCAGGATGATGAAGAGCAGTCCGAAGTAGGGCGGCCCAACCGAGATCTTGCCCATGCCCAGGGCGTCGGCGAGCAGCGGGTACAGGGTGCCCAGCAGGACCATCGCGGTGGCGGCGACCAGCAGCAGGTTGTTGACCAGCAGCAGGGTCTCGCGCGAGGCGCCGGCGAACGGCCTGCCGGACTCGTTGTCCGGCGCGCGCAGCGCGTACAGCAGCAGCGAGGCGCCCACCACGATGCCGAGGAACAGCAGGATGAACAGCCCGCGGGAGGGATCGGCGGCGAAGGTGTGCACGCTGGTCAGCACGCCGGACCGCACCAGGAACGCGCCCAGCAGCGACAGCGAGAACGTCGCGATCGCCAGCAGCAGGGTCCAGCCGTGGAAGCTGCCGCGCTTCTCCGTCACCGCCTGCGAATGGATCAGCGCCGCCCCGGCCAGCCACGGCATGAAGCTGGCGTTCTCCACCGGGTCCCAGAACCACCAGCCGCCCCAGCCAAGCTCGGAGTACGCCCACCAGGAGCCGAGCATGATGCCCATGGTCAAAAACGCCCAGGCCACGTTGGTCCAGGGTCGGGTCCAACGCAGCCAGCGCGCGTCCACCTTGCCGTCGAGCAGGGCCGCGATGGCGAAGGCGAACGGCACCACGAAGCCGGCATAGCCCACGTACAGCAGCGGCGGGTGCACGATCATCCCCGGGTCCTGCAGCAGCGGGTTGAGGTCGCGGCCCTCCAGCGGCGCCGGCAGCAGGCGGTCGAACGGGTTGCTGGTGAAGATCATGAACGCCAGGAACCCCAGCGACACCGCGCCCATCACGCCCAGCACCCGCGCGGTGACCCGCGGCGGGAGCGAGCGCGACCAGTGCGCGACGGCCGAGTTCCAGATGGCGATGATCAGCATCCACAGCAGCAGCGATCCCTCGTGCCCGCCCCAGACCGCGGTGATGCGGTAGATGGCCGGCAGCAGGGTGTTGGAGTTCTCGGCCACGTAGCGCACCGAGAAGTCGCTCTGGATGAATGCCCAGGTGAGGATCGCGTAGGCGATCGCGACCATCCCCAGCTGCAGCCACGATGCCGGGCGCGCGAGCGCCATCCAGGCCTCGTTGCCACGGTGGGCGCCGGCCAGCGGCATGATCACCTGCACCAGGGCGGCGACCAGGGCCAGGAGCAGGGCGACCTGTCCGATTTCAGGCAGCATCGCGACGACCCCCTGCGCGGCGGGTCAGGTGCCCGGCATGCAGCATCACTGGCGCGTGGCCCCGTCGGCCGGCGTCTCCACGCCGTACTTCTCGTGCGCAAGCCCCATCTTGTCGGCGACTTCCTTGGGCACGTAGGTCTCGTCGTGGCGGGCCAGCACCTGCTCGGCGACGAACTTGCCGTCCTGCATGCGGCCGGTGGCCACCACGGCCTGGTCCTCGCGGAACAGGTCGGGAAGGATGCCGGTGTACACCACCGGGACCTGGGCATCGCCGTCGGTGACCATGAAGTGCGCGTCCATTGATCCGGCGGCGCGCTCAAAGGTGCCCTTGGCCACCATGCCGCCCAGCCGGAAGCGCGCCTGGCCGGAGGCCACGGCCTCGCCGGCGCGGCCGTCGAGGATTTCCGCGGGCGTGTACAGGTAGGCGACGTTGCGCTGCAGGGCCATCACCACCAGCGAGGTGGCGAGGGTGGCGGCGGCCACCAGGGCCAGCACGAACCAGAGGCGGCGGCGGCGGGTTGGATTCATTGCGGGGGGAACTCCGATTGTGCGGCGGCCGCGGCGCGGCGGGCGGCCAGCAGCCGGGCCGCGCGAAGGATCTGGCGGGTCCGGATGCGCGGGGCGACGAAGTCCCACAGCATCACCACGGCGAACACCAGGTAGGCGGCCAGGACGTAGCCGGCGTAGGTCATCTCAGGCATGCCCCATTTTCGCAGGTTCCGGCCCCGGCTTCTTGATTTCAGTCATGCCGAACCTGAACGCTGCTTTCCCGTTGCGAGCTTGCGCACCCACTCTTTCCCGGCCTCGCGGTACAGGTTGTCCGCGCGGGCCCGCGCCAGCAGCGAGCCGGCAAACCAGAACTTGGTGCCGATCACCATCCACACCAGCGGCGGCAGCATGCTCGCGTGCAGTTTCGATTCGCCGAACACGCTGACGGTCTGGCCCTGGTGCAGCGTGTTGTCCCACCACACCACCGAATAGCGGATGACCGGCACCAGCGCCACGCCGACGATCGCCAGCAGCGAGGCCACCCGCGCGGCGGCGCGGCGGTCGTCGATGGCGTGGTACAGGCCGATCACGCCCAGGTACATGAAGAACAGGATGAGTTGGGTGGTCAGGCGCGGGTCCCAGTCCCACCAGGTGCCCCACATCGGCTTGCCCCAGATGCTCCCGGTGGCCAGGGTGATGAGGGTGAACGCCGCGCCGATCGGGGCGCAGGCCATGGCGAGGATCTCGCACAGCTTGATCCGCCAGATCAGCGCGATCGCGGCGTAGAGCGCCATCAGGACGTAAACCAGCAGGCTCATCCAGGCCGCCGGCACATGGATGTACAGGATCCGGAAGCTGTCGCCCTGCTGGTAATCCGGCGGCACCGAGAACAGCGCCAGGTAGATGCCCACGCCCATGACCAGCAGGCCCAGGCCATAGCCCCAGGGCGCCCAGCGGGCTGCGAAACGGTCGAAGTACGGGGGCGAGCCGAGTTGGTGGAACCAGCGGAGGACGGGATTCATTCTTCAGGCGGCAAGTCAGTTGAGCGCGATCCGGATCGCGGTGGCGGCGACGACAGGCGCCAGCACCAGGGCCACCACCAGCCCGGCGCCCAGCAAGAGCAGCCCGCCCATCGGGTCCAGGCCCTGGGTTGCGAGCGCGACGCTGCCGGCGCCGAACACCAGCACCGGGACATAAAGCGGGAGCGCCAGCAGGGCCAACAGGATACCGGACCGGCGCATGCCCACGGTCAGCGCTGCCACCACCGCGCCGATCAGGCTCAGCAGCGGGGTGCCCAGCGCCAGCGCGGCCAGCAGGGTCGGCAATTGGACCCTGGGCAGCTGCAGGAGTTCAGCCAGCAGCGGGGCGGCGAGCAGCAGGGGCAGGGCGGTCGTGGCCCAGTGCATCGCGGTGCGTACCAGCACCAGCCACGCCAGCGGCACCGGGGCCAGCATCCACTGTTCCAGCGAGCCGTCCTCGGCGTCGCCGCGGAACAGGGTGTCCAGCGCCAGCAGGCCGGAGAGCAGCACCGCCACCCACAGCACCGCGGCGGCCACCTGCGCCAGCAATTCGGCTTCGCCGCCCAATGCCAGCGAAAAAAGAACCACCACCAGCACCGCGAACAGCGCCGGCTGCAGGGCATCCCCGCGCCGGCGCCACAGCAGGCGCAGGTCGCGCAGGGCGAGCGCGGCGCCGGTGCTGAGCAGCCCCGGCCTGGTCACGGCGCAGGCACCGGCTCGACCTGGCCGCCGAGCACGAGTTCGCGGGTGCGTACCGGCGGGGCGGCGTAGGCGCCATGGGTGGTCACCAGCGCGGCGCCACCGTTGCGCAGGTGGGCCTGCACCAGCCGGTTCACCAGCTCGATCCCGCCCAGGTCCAGGTTGGCGTAGGGCTCGTCAAGCAGCCACAGGGGCACGGGAGAGAGCCAGATGCGTGCAAGGGACAGCCGCTTTTTCTGTCCGGCGGACAGCTGCCGCACCGGCGTGTCCTCGAAGCCGGCCAGGCCCACCATTGCCAGCGCCGCTTCCGGGGCCTGGCCACGCCGGCGACCGTGCAGGCCGCACAGGAACTGCAGGTTTTCCAGCACCGCGAGGTCGGACTTCAGCGCCGGCAGGTGGCCCAGGTATGCCATCGCCTGCGAGCGCAGCTGCGGCCGCGTGGGCAGCCCGTCGATCTCGATTTCGCCCGCGTCGGCGCGCAGCAGCCCGGCCAGCACCCGCAGCAGCGTGGTCTTGCCCGAACCGTTCCCGCCGCGCACCAGCAGCGCCTCGCCGCCCTCGACCGCGAAGTCGAGCGGGCCGAACACCGGGTTGTCGTTGCGCGTGAAGCGCAGGCCGCGCGCGCGCAGCAGCGGCGTGGGAGGTGGCTGGTCGAGCATCCGGCTCCTGGCACGGCCCGGACGGGCCAGCGAAGGGATCGGGACATTGTATCCAGTCGGCCGGCCGGAATGGCGCAGGTACACTCGCCGCATGGACCTCCAAAGCAAGCTGCCGCAGGTCGGCACCACCATTTTCACGGTCATGTCCCAGCTGGCCGCCGAGCACGGCGCGGTCAACCTGGGCCAGGGCTTCCCCGACTTCGACGTCCCGCCCCGGCTGGTGGATGCCCTGGACCGCGCCATGCGCCAGGGGCACAACCAGTACGCGCCCATGACCGGCGTCCCGGCCCTGCGCGAGGCGATCGCGGAAAAGGTCCAGCGCGTGTACGGCGTGGCCGTCGACCCGGGCGCCGAAATCACCGTCACCAGCGGCGCCACCGAAGCCATCTTCAACGCCATCCACGCGGTGGTGCGCGCCGGGGAAGAGGTCATCGTCCTCGACCCCGCCTACGACTGCTACGACCCGGCCATCGCCCTGGCCGGCGCCCGCGCCGTCCACGTCCCGCTGGATCCGCGAAACTTCGCCCCCGACTGGGACCGCATCCGCGCCGCGGTCACCCCGCGCACCCGGATGCTGGTGATCAACACCCCGCACAACCCCTCGGGCGCCATGCTCGGCGCGGAGGACGTGCGCCAGCTCGCGGAACTGCTGGAAGGCACCGGCATCTGGCTGCTGTCGGACGAAGTCTACGAACACATCGTCTTCGACGGCCGCCGCCACGAATCCGCTCTGCGCCATCCGGCCCTGCGCGAGCGCGCCTTCGTCGTTTCCAGCTTCGGCAAGACCTACCACTGCACCGGCTGGAAGGTCGGCTACTGCATCGCCCCGTCGGCGCTCTCGGCCGAACTGCGCAAGGTCCACCAGTACAACGTCTTCTGCACCTTCGGCCCCGCCCAGCATGCCTTCGCCGAAATGCTCCGGGCCGAGCCGGAGCACGACGAGCGGCTGGGCGCCTTCTACCAGGAAAAGCGCGATCGGTTCCGCAGGCAGCTGCTGGACACCCGACTGGTGCCCCTGGAGGTGCCGGGCGGGTACTTCCAGCTGGTGGATTATTCGGCGGTGAGCGACCTGGGGGATGCCGAGTTCTGCCGCTGGCTGACGATGGAGCATGGGGTGGCGGCGATACCCCTTTCCCCGTTCTACGAATCACCGCCGCCGGAGCAGCGCCTGGCGCGGCTGTGTTTCGCCAAGAACCCGGACACGCTGGACGCGGCCATCGAGCGCCTCAAGGGCCTTTGACGGAGCCCGGTGGGCCTGGACGGGGTAGGATTGGGACATGAACAACCTGCGCATTTCCCTGGTCCAGGGAGAGACCCGCTGGCACGATCCCGCCGGCAACCGCGAATACTATGGCGAGCTGGTCTCGCCCCTGCGCGGCATCACCGACCTCGTCATCCTCCCGGAAACCTTCACCAGCGGCTTCTCCAACGACGCCATCGAAGACGCCGAAACCATGGATGGCCCGACCCTGGCCTGGATGCGCGAACACGCCGCCGCCACCGATGCCGCCATCACCGGCAGCGTCCAGATCCGCGAAGGCGACAAGGTCTTCAACCGCATGCTCTGGGTCACCCCCGACGGCAGCGTCCAGCACTACGACAAGCGCCACCTGTTCCGCTACGCGAACGAACACGAACGCTACGCCCCCGGGCGCGACCGGCTGACCGTCGAGTGGAAGGGCTGGCGGATCTGCCCGCTGGTCTGCTACGACCTGCGTTTCCCGGTCTTCTGCCGCAACCGCTACGACGTCGAACGCCCCGGCGGCCTCGACTTCGACCTGCAGATCTTCGTCGCCAACTGGCCCGCCGCGCGCGCCTACGCGTGGAAGACCCTCCTGCGCGCGCGCGCCCTCGAGAACCTCTGCTACGTGGCCGGCCTCAACCGCGTCGGCACGGACGGCAACGACATCAGCTACTCCGGCGACAGCGCCGTCATTGATTTCGTTGGTGATCCGGCCAGCGAATGCGGCGAAAACGAAGTCGTCAGCACCACCACCTTGCTTGGCGCCGAACTCGCCCGCCACCGCGAGCGCTTTCCGGCGATGCTGGATGGTGACCGCTTCGAACTGCGCTGACCGCGCGCAGGGATTGGCTCACCGGCCGCCGTTGCCGGGCCCTTTACGGGCCGACGTGTTTACTGGTCCCATGGATCGCCCGGGTGCCAGGGAATGAACGCCATGGCCACTACCGCCAGGATGCTTGCCCTCGTGCTGCTGGTCGCGCTGGGAGCCGCGGCGGCGCTGGCGTTTCCGGCCGCCCATGGGCAGCCGGTGCAGGAATCGTCGAGCGGCGGCGGCGTGCTCCTGCTCGACATCAAGGGCGGGATTGGCCCGGCCACGCGGGACCACCTGCGCAACGGGATCCGCCAGGCCACGCAGGAGGGCGCGCGGGCGCTGGTGCTGCGCATTGACACGCCCGGTGGGCTCGATGCCGCGACCCGCGACATCAACCGCGAAATCCTCGCCTCGCCGGTCCCGGTCATTGCCTGGGTGGCGCCCAACGGTGCGCGCGCCGCGAGCGCAGGCACCTACATTGTCTATGCAAGCCACATCGCGGCCATGGCGCCCGCCACCTCGCTGGGTGCGGCCACGCCGGTCGCGATCGGCGGTGGCGCGCCGGGCGGGGACGATCCGGAGGGCGTCGAAAGCGACGGCGATGCGGAGCAAGGCGGGCAGTCTGACCAAGGTAGCGCCAGTGCGTCGGAGCGCAAGGCCGTCAACGACTCGGTGGCTTACCTGCGCAGCCTGGCCAACCTGCGCGGGCGCGATGCCGGGTTCGCCGAAGCGGCGGTGCGGGAGGCGGCCACGCTCACGGCAAGCGAGGCATTGGAGCGCGGCGTGGTGGAAGTGGTGGCCGCCGACGTCCAGACACTGCTCGAACAGGTGGACGGTCGCAGCGTGGTGATCGCGGGGGTCACTTCGCGTCTTGCCGTCGCCGGCCAGGAAGTCACCGAAATCGTGCCGGGCTGGCGGGTGCAGCTGCTCACCGTGCTGACCAACCCCACCTTCGCCTACATCCTCTTGCTGGTGGGCATGTATGGCCTGTTGCTTGAAGGCTACAGCCCGGGCGCGATCCTGCCTGGCGTGGTGGGGGCCATCTCGCTGCTGCTGGGGCTGTACGCGCTGCAGGTGCTGCCGGTCAACTACGCGGGCCTGGCGCTGATGGCGCTGGGCATCATCTTGATGGTGGTGGAACTGACGACGCCCACCTTCGGCGTGCTCGGCATCGGCGGCCTGGTGGCGCTGGTGTTCGGCTCGGTGATGCTGTTCGACGAGGTGCCGGGCTTTGCGGTATCGAATTGGCTGATCGCCGGCATCGGCCTGGCGATTGCCGGCGGCTCCATGTTCGCGATCTGGCTGGCGCTGCGGGGGCGCAGGCGGCCTGTCACCGGCGGCGCCGAGGACATGCCGGGCCGCGAGGCCGTGGTGGCCAGCGTGGACGGGGACCGCGCGCAGGTGCGCATCCGCGGCGAACTCTGGCAGGCCGCGTCCAGCAACCGGCTGCAGGCCGGGGATCGCGTGCGGGTCCTCGGGCGCGATGGCCTGGTACTGCAGGTGGAGCCGATCCGCGGCGAGCCCAACCAGTCACCCAATCAAGCACCGGAGACGACCCGATGAATTTCACCGTGTTTTCCCTGCCGATCCTGATCGCCATCGCGCTGGCGCTGTTCAGTGCCATCAAGATCCTGCGCGAGTACGAGCGCGCGGTGGTGTTCCAGCTCGGCCGCTTCTGGAAGGTCAAGGGCCCGGGCCTGATGTTGCTCATCCCGGTGCTGCAGACCATGGAGCGGGTGGACATGCGCACCATCGTCATGGACATCCCGCCGCAGGACCTGATCTCGCGCGACAACGTCTCGGTCAAGGTCAACGCGGTGGTGTACTTCCGGGTGGTGGACCCGCAGAAGGCGATCATCAACGTCGAGCGGTACTACGACGCCACCAGCCAGCTGGCCCAGACCACGCTGCGCTCGGTGCTGGGCCAGCACGACCTGGACGAGATGCTGGCCGAGCGCGACAAGCTCAACGGCCAGATCCGCGCCATCCTCGACGAACAGACCGACGCCTGGGGCATCAAGGTCGCCAACGTGGAGATCAAGGACGTGGACATCGACGAGACCATGGTCCGCGCCATTGCGCGCCAGGCCGAGGCCGAACGCCAGCGCCGGGCCAAGATCATCCATGCGGAAGGCGAATCGCAGGCCGCCGAGAAGCTGGTGGAGGCGGCCAAGCTGATGGGCCAGGACTCGCGCGCGATCCAGCTGCGCTACCTGTCCACGCTGACCGAGATCGCCGGTGACAAGACTTCAACCATCGTGTTCCCGCTGCCGATCGACCTGATCGAGTCGCTCACCAACAAGCTGCTGGACGGCGGGACGGAGCCCAGGAGGACGCCATGACCCAGACCGCCGAGCGGGTCTGCATTTCAGACGCGGAAATCGCCCACCTGGAGATGCTGGTGACGCAGTTGCCCGACCAGGCGCGGGTCGAGCTTGTGCTGGACGACGACAGCACCATGGTGGGCACGGTGGCCGTGCGCCCCACCGTACAGACCTTCATCGACCCGGCCGGTCAGGAAGGCGTCAACGGCCTGCTGAGGATCGACGACGCCGCCGATCCCTCACAGCTGCGCTGGATCTGGCTCGACCGCATCCGCGAGGTGCGCCGGCTCGATCCGGTGCGCTGACCGGATCAGCGACCCCCGCCGCGCGGGCCACGCGGGGCGCCGCGGCGCCCACCGGGGCGGGGCCCCCGCGGCCCCGCCGGGCGCCCGCCCGGGTTGGCGTGGTCGGAGGGAAAGCTTGGCGCACTGTCGGGATGCCCATAGGGGCGTGATGCGCCGCGCTTCTTCGCCGGGCCGGGGCCCTTGCCCTGCTGCGGCCGGCCCTGGCCGGGCTTCTTGCCGCCACGCGGCTTCTTCGGGCCGCGGCCATCCGCGTTGCGGTGGCCGCTGGGGCCCGTGTCAACGCCATCGGGCACGTACCAGCTGCGGAACGCCGCCGGGTTGCCGTCGGGCAGGGCGCGCTTGTCCTTGCGCTGTTTCAACGGGCGGTTGGACTGCTTGGCGGCGGCTTCCCCGCTCACCGTGAGGCCGCCGTGCGGCTTGCGCGGGCCGCGGCGGCCGCGGTCCTCGCGGATATTGTCGAAGCGCCGCAGCTCGCGACCCTCGTCGGCGAGGTTGTGACCACCGACGTACCCGTTGGCACGATGCTGGCCGCCCACGTGCAGCGTGGACTTGGCGGCCCGGCGCTGGCCGATCACCGGCTGCAGGGTGAGCGCCGGCGGCGGGCCTTCTTCCAGCTTGAGCTCGCGCCGCAGCCCTTCGACCTGGGCCGGCGGCAGCTCCTGCGACTGGCCGCGCAGCAGCGGCTGGGGCAGCGAAACGCCACCATAGCGCACCCGCTTGAGGCGGCTGACCTGGCAACCCTGCGACTCCCACAGGCGGCGGACCTCGCGGTTGCGGCCCTCGGTGACCACCACGCGGAACCAGTCGTGCGAATCGGTGCCGCCGATGCGCTCGATCTCATCGAACTTCGCCGGGCCATCCTCCAGCGCCACGCCGCGGCGGAGGCGGTCGACGATCTTCTCGAACACCTCCTCCTCGCCCTCTGGAGCCCGCACGCGGCACACGTACTCGCGTTCGACCTCGTAGGAGGGGTGCATCATCGCGTTGGCCAGCTCGCCATCGGTGGTGAGCAGCAGCAGGCCGGTGGTGTTGATGTCCAGGCGGCCCACGGCGATCCAGCGCGCGCCCTTGAGCGCAGGCAGGGAATCGAAGATGGTCGGCCGCCCCTCGGGATCCTCGCGGGTGGTGACCTCGCCCTCGGGCTTGTTGTAGATCAGCACGCGGGCCGGTTCGGTCAGGGCGGTGGCGACGAAGGTCTTGCCATCCAGTTCGATGCGGTCGCCGCCGCCCACGCTCATGCCCACCTGGGCGGTCTCGCCGTTGACCTTGACCAGGCCGTCGGCGATGCGCTGCTCGAGCGCGCGCCGCGAACCCAGCCCGGCCTGCGCCAGGACCTTGTGCAGGCGCTCCTCCAGCCGCGGGCCGGCGCTGTCGCCGTCGCGCTTGAGGGTGAGCTTGCGGGTGCCCTTGCGGGCGGTAGTGTTGCTGTCAGTCATTGGTTGCTCCGGTCGCTGTCGCCTTCCACGGCGAGGGCGGATTGGTTGTCTGGTTGGTGTGGGTCAGGGGAAGCCGCTTCCTCGGCGTCCACGATTTCTGGTGCCGGCGTGTCGCCCGGCGCGGCGGAAGCCGCATCCCCGTCGCCAGCGGATTCTTCGCGCCCGGCGTCCATCGGGACGTTGCCGACGGGCTGGAGCTCGCCGGCGCCGTCTTCTTCGCCGGCGTCGGGTGCGGCCTGGGCGCCGTCCTTGTCGCCAAGGTCGAGCTGGGGTTCGAGCTCACCGAACTCCTTGAGCTCGGAAAGGGGCGGCAGGTCGTCCAGGCGCTTGAGGCCGAAATAGTCGAGGAAGCCCTTGGTCGTGCCGAGCAGCTCGGGGCGGCCGGGGACGTCGCGGTGGCCCACCACGCGGATCCACTCGCGCTCCTCCAGTGCCTTGATGATGTTGCTGTTCACCGCCACGCCCCGCACCTGCTCGATCTCGCCGCGGGTGATCGGCTGGCGGTAGGCGATGAGGGCCAGGGTCTCCAGGGTGGCGCGGGTGTAGCGGGTCTGCCGCTCGGTCCACAGTCGGGCGACCCAGGGATGCACGTCGCCCTTGACCTGGTAGCGCCAGCCGGACGCGACTTCCACCAGTTCCACGCCGCGATCTGCACAATCGGCCTGGAGCGCCTCGAGCGCCTTCTGGATGCTGCCTTCGGGCGCCGGCTCGTCGAGCGTGAAGAGCCCGCGCAGCTGGGCCACGCTGAGCGGCTGGCTGGAAGCAAGCAGGGCGGCTTCGACGATGCGGTTGATGAGGGTCTGGTCCATCTGCGGTCTTGATCGGTGGTGGATTCAGTCGGCGGTGGCGCAGCGGCGCTGCCGCTAGCGGTCGTTGGCCGGGGGGGCGTCGTCGAACTCGCTGGACAGTTCCAGCGCGCCGTCGCCGTCGCGGGTGGCCAGCGACTTCACCCAGATCGGCGCCAGCGGCTGCTCGGGCCCTGCGTCCCCGGGCTGGTCCTGGACGATCTCCAGCAGCCGCTCCTTGGCCAGCTCCAGCAGCGCCAGCAGCGTGACCACGACGCCGAGCCTGCCCTCGCGGGGTTCGAACAGCGCCTCGAAGCGTTGGAACGTGCCGTCCCCGAGGCGTTCCAGCACCTCGCCCATGCGCTGGCGCACGCTCAGCGCGTCGCGCCGGATGGCATGGCCGCTGAAGAGCTCCGCGCGCTTGAGCACGTCGTGGAGGGCCAGCAGCATCTCCCGCAGGTCCACTTCCGGCGGCGGCCTGACCGTGGCGCGGTCGGGGACATGGGCGAAGGCCGGGCTGGTGTCGCGCTCCATCCGCGGCAGCGCATCGATGTCCTCGGCCGCCTGCTTGAAGCGTTCGTACTCCTGCAGCCGGCGCACCAGGTCGGCGCGTGGATCGTCCTCTTCGCCGTCCTCGGCCACCGGCCGGGGCAGCAGCATCCGCGATTTGATTTCCGCCAGGATCGCGGCCATCACCAGGTATTCGGCCGCCAGCTCGAAGCGCAGCTCCTGCATCACGCCGATGTAGTCCACGTACTGGCGCGTGATCTCCGCCACCGGGATGTCCAGGATGTCCAGGTTCTGGCGCCGGATCAGGTACAGCAGCAGGTCCAGCGGGCCCTCGAACGCTTCCAGGATCACTTCCAGCGCGTCCGGCGGGATGTACAGGTCCTGCGGGATCTGCAGCACCGGCTGCCCGTGCACCACCGCCAGCGGCATTTCCTGCTGCTGCGGGAGCGTGATCACGAGCTGTGCCTTCCCATGGTTGCTGGAAGCATCTGATCCGGGTTGTGTCATCGGTTGCGGCCCCCTCCGGGCCGGCGGTGCAAAGCGGTTGCAGCGGCAAAGCGCGTATCGGTCCCGCTCCCGCGGCGCGCAGGGCCCGCGGAAGCGGACCCTGGCCGACCTGCGGTGGAACTGTCCGTGGCGCGGCGCGGACCGCCATCGCGGCCGGGCCGGCGAGAGCAGCAAAGACGAGGCGCGGACAGGGCCGGTAGGGGGCAGCGATACCCGCGTCGCAGGGCGACGGCCGCTGCTTCCGGCCAGGAACACATGGTCAGGGTACGGGCTGGCCGGGCCGGTGTCCAGCACCTGCGGGGCGGGAGTGGCGCGCCCATTCATCGCGCCCGGGGCCACGGGGGCCAGCCCCCTGCGCTAGTCTGGGGCCCATGCTGCGAACCGCCGTCCCGCTGTGGCCGCTGCCGTTCGCCATCGCCCTGGTCCTGGTGGTGGCCACGCACGCGGCGTGGGCGCTTTCGGTGCAGGCCGGGCACGTTCCATGGTGCATCCCGTACCTGGAAGGCTGCACGTCGATCAGCCGCGCGGCCCGCCACGGGCTGGGCAACCACCTGTTCCGGCTGATGGTGCTGCCGTGCACCCTGCTGGTGTTCCTGCACTGGTGGCTGGCGGGCCGCTGGCTGGCGATGCGCGGCGGCCGCGGGCGCCTGATGCTGGTTCTGGGTGCGATCGGCGCACTCGCCCTCGCGGTGTATGCCACCTTGCTGGGGACGGACGGGGAGGCCTACCGTTTCCTCCGCCGCTATGGCGTGGTGGCGTATTTCGGCTGCAGCTACCTGGCGCAGCTGCTGTTCCTGCGGCGCGCCGGCCTCACCGGTCCATTCGATCGCATCGCGCGCGCCGCCATGCTCGCGGTCTGCGTGGCGATGCTGGCGCTGGGCCTGGTGCACGTGGTGGTGGACGCGCTGATCGGCGGCAGTGCGCTGCAGGACCGGCTGGAGAACGTGTTCGAGTGGCACCTTGGGGTGTTGCTGGTGTGCTGGTTCCTCGTGCATGCACGGCTGTGGTGGCAGGAGGGCTACGCGCTGGACACCCTTCGGCTGCGGCCGCTCAGGGACACCAGTGGACGTGGAGCACTGCGCCGGGAGTGAGCAGCGCGATCCGGGCCGGGCACTCCACCGGCTCATCGCCGGCGAGGACCCGGTCCAGCAGCGCGCGCTTGCGCTCGCCGCGGATCAGCAGCAGGCGGGTGTGCGCGGGCTGCAGGCCCGAAGGGGTAAGGCTGATCCGGCGTGGCCATGGCGCAGCGCCGGGGCAGCCGCTGGCGTCCACCGCAACGTATGCGGCCGGGGTCGAGAGGGCATGGTCCAGTCCCATCATGCGCGGGAACAGCGAGGCGACATGGCCATCGCCGCCCATGCCCAGCACCACCACGTCGGCCGGGCTGCGGGCATGCATGTTGGCGGTGGCCACTGCCTCCTCGATGCTGCGGCCCGCGTGGGTGAGGGTTTCCAGGCGCGCGGACGCCGCCTGGTGGGTGAGCAGGGTTTCGCGGACCAGGCGGGCGTTGCTGTCCGGGTCATTGGGCTGCAGCCAGCGCTCGTCGACCAGCGCCACGTCCACCCGGTTCCAGGCCAGCGGCGCCTTCGCCAGGGCGCGGTAGACCGGTGCGGGGGTGGTGCCGCCCGACAGCAGCAGGCGCGCGCGCGGGCGGGCCTCAAGGCTGCGCCCGAGTGCGGAAGCCATCGATACCGCGGCGCCCCAGGCCCACTGGGTGGCGGAATCGTACGTGTGCAGGCGCATCCGGCCGGCGAGGTCCCCGGGCCCGGTGGCGCCGCGATCTTCCGTCATCCCCTGGTCCTCTCGAACCGCCCGCGGCCGATGGCGGCCGCGCCCAGCAGCCCCGGCTCCGGGTGCAGCACCGCAACCGTGGGCACGCGGGCCATGGTCGGCGAAAACCGCCCCTTGTGCTCGAAACGCTGGCGGAAGCCTGAGTGCTGCAGCTCGTCCAGCATGGCCGGCACCATCCCGCCGGTGAGGAAAACGCCCTGCCAAGCGCCCAGGGTGAGCACCAGGTCACCGGCGATGGCGCCGAAGACGGCGCAGAAGATGTCCACCGCGCGCATGCAGCGCGGATCGCCCGCGCGGGCGCGGGCGGTGATCTCCCCCGGGGTGGCGGGCCCTGGGTCATCACCGGCGATCTCGCTCAGCGCGCGGTGGATGTTCACCAGCCCCGGCCCGCACACCAGCCGTTCGTTGGACACCCGGCCAACGTGGGCGGAGAGCCTTTCGAGGATGGCCATTTCCTCGGGCGTGCCGGGGGCAAAGCTCACGTGCCCGCCCTCGGTGTCGAGCGGGTACAGCACGTCCCCGCGCGCAACCAGCCCGCCCACGCCCAGGCCGGTGCCGGGGCCAAGCACGGCCTGGATGCGATCGCCGCGGTCGCGGGTGGGATCCCAGGCCGCGCCCCCCAGCACCGCGAAATCGCCGGCGCGCAGCAGCGGGACGGCCATCGCCTGGGCGGTGAAGTCGTTTACCAGCAGCGCATCCGCCAGCCCCAGCTGCCTGCACAGGCGCTCGCGCGAGACCACCCACGGGTGGTTGGTCATGCGCGCCTGGCCATCCTCGATTCGGGCGGCCACGGCGAACACGCCACGCTCGACCCTGGCGCCGGTGTCCTGCAGGTATCGCTGCGCCGCCTCGCCCAGGGAAGGAAATGCAGTGACCGGGTATTTGCCGATGGTTTCGTGCAGCAGCGGGCTGCCGGCGGCCGGGTCGGCCAGCGCAAAGCGTGCGTGGGTACCGCCGATGTCCGCGAGCAGCAGCGTGTCCGACATTTCGTCTCCGTTGGGGGGCGGAACGGGCGGGCCCGGTTCCGCTGCCATCCTATGCAGTGCACCGGCACATTAAAATAGGGGCCCAACCGCAGTCCCAGAGCCAAGCCGTGACCCAGATCCGCCAGGAAGATTTCATCCAGTCCATTGCCGACGCCCTCCAGTACATCAGCTATTACCACCCGGTGGACTACATCCGGAACCTGGCGGCCGCGTACGAGCGCGAGGAATCCCCGGCGGCGAAGGACGCCATGGCCCAGATCCTGATCAATTCGCGCATGTGCGCCGAAGGGCACCGCCCGATCTGCCAGGACACAGGCATCGTCACCGTGTTCCTCGAGATCGGCATGGACGTGACCTGGCCCGACGCCACCATGGGCGTGGAGGACATGGTCAACGACGGCGTGCGCCGGGCCTACAACCTGCCCGAGAACAAGCTGCGCGCAAGCGTGCTGGCCGACCCGGCCGGAACGCGCCGCAACACCGGCGACAACACCCCGGCCATCGTCAACTTCAAGGTGGTGCCGGGCGGCAAGGTGGACGTGATCGTAGCCGCCAAGGGCGGTGGCTCGGAGGCCAAGGCCAAGTTCGCCATGCTCAACCCGTCCGACTCGATCGTCGACTGGGTGCTGCGCACGGTGCCCACCATGGGCGCGGGCTGGTGTCCGCCCGGCATGCTGGGGATCGGGATCGGCGGCACCGCGGAGAAGGCGATGCTGCTGGCCAAGGAATCGCTGATGGAGCCGATCGACATCACCGATCTCAAGGCCCGCGGCCCGTCGAACCGGCTCGAGGAGCTGCGGCTGGAGATCTTCGACAAGGTCAACGCGCTGGGCATTGGCGCGCAGGGGCTGGGCGGGCTGACCACCGTGCTCGACATCAAGATCAGGGATTACCCGACCCACGCCGCCAACCTGCCGGTGGCCATGATCCCCAACTGCGCGGCCACCCGGCACGCCCACTTCACCCTGGACGGCAGCGGCGCGGTGATGCTTGATCCGCCTTCGCTTGAGGACTGGCCCAAGCTCACCTACGACGCGTCGAAGGGGCGCCGGGTGGACCTGGACACGGTCACCCCCGCGGAAGTCGCCTCGTGGAAGCCGGGCGAAACCCTGCTGCTGAGCGGCAAGCTCCTGACCGGGCGCGACGCGGCGCACAAGCGCCTGGTCGACATGCTCGATCGCGGCGAGGCGCTCCCGGTCGATTTCCGCAACCGCTTCATCTACTACGTCGGCCCGGTGGACGCGGTGCGCGACGAGGCGGTGGGGCCGGCCGGGCCCACCACGGCCACCCGCATGGACAAGTTCACCCGCCGGATGCTGGAAACCGGCCTGATCGGCATGGTCGGCAAGGCCGAGCGCGGGCCGGAGGCGATTGCCGCCATCCGTGACCACGGCGCGGTGTACCTGATGGCCGTCGGCGGGTCGGCCTACCTGGTGTCCAAGGCGATCAAGGCCGCGCGCGTGGTGGCCTTCGAGGACCTGGGCATGGAGGCGATCCACGAGTTCACGGTCAAGGACATGCCGGTGACGGTGGCGGTGGATTCCAGCGGCGAGTCGGTGCACGAGACCGGGCCCCGGGAGTGGCAGGCGCGCATCGGCCGGATCCCGCTGGCGGTGCTCGAGCCGGCATGATCGCAGGGCGGGGCCTTGCCCCGCCCGGGTTCACGAGAGGAACTGCAGGCGGGCGAGCTCGGCGTAGAGCCCGCCCTGTTCCAGCAGCTGGTCGTGGGTGCCCTCGGCCACGATCCTCCCCTGGTCCATGACCACGATGCGGTCGGCCTTGAGCACGGTGGCCAGGCGGTGCGCGATCACCAGGGTGGTGCGCCCGCGCATCAGGTTTTCCAGCGCGTGCTGCACCGCGCGCTCGCTCTGCGCATCAAGGGCGGAGGTGGCTTCGTCCAGCAGCAGGATCGGCGCATCGCGCAGCAGCGCGCGGGCGATCACCACGCGCTGCTGCTGGCCACCGGACAGCCGCGTGCCACGCTCGCCCAGCTGCTCGTCGTAGCCGGCGGGCAGGGCGCTGATGAACTCGTGCGCCTCGGCCATGCGCGCGGCTGCCTCCACTTCCTGGTCGCTGGCTTCCAGCCGGCCGTAGCGGATGTTCTCGCGCGCGCTGGTGGCGAAGATCGTGGGCTGCTGCGGCACCAGGGCAATGTGGCCGCGCAGCTCCGCCGGATCCAGCTCGCGCACGTCCACGCCGTCGATGCACACGGCGCCCGCCTGCGGGTCGTGGAAGCGCAGCAGCAGGCCGAGCACGGTGCTCTTGCCGGCGCCCGAGGGGCCCACCAGCGCCACGGTTTCACCGGGCCGCACGTGGAGGTTGAAATCGGCAAGCGCGGGCGCATCGGGTCGCGAGGGGTAGTGGAAGCGGACGTGCTCCATCACGATCTCGCCACGCACGGGTGAGGGGAGGGCGCGTGGTTTTTCCGGCGCACGCAGGGTCGGTGTCTCCACCAGCAGTTCGTTGATGCGGCCCATGCCGCCGGCCGCGCGCTGCAGTTCGTTCCACACCTCGGCCAGCGCGCCGACCGAGCCGCCGGCCAGCAGGGCGTAGAGCACGAACTGGCCCAGGGTGCCCGGGCTCATGCGCCCGGCTACCACGTCCTGGGCGCCCGACCACAGCACGATGGTGATTGCGCCGAAGATCAGGGTGATTGCCGCGGCGGTCACCAGGGCCTGGGTGCCGATGCGCCGGCGCGCAGTGGCGACTGACAGCGCCACCGCTTCGGAGAAGCGCGAACGTTCCCAGACCTCGCGCGCGTGCGCCTGCACGGTGCGGATCGCGCCCAGGGTTTCCGCCGCGAGCGTATTGGCATCGGCGACCCGGTCCTGGCTGGCGCGGGAGATCTTCTGCAGGCGGCGGCCGCCCAGCACGATCGGGAGCACGAACACCGGGATCCCCACCAGGGTCCAGGCCGCCAGGCGCGGACTGGTCACCACCATCATCGCCAGCCCGCCGGTCACGGTGATGACGCTGCGCAAAGCCACCGACATCCCGGAGCTGATCACCCCGCGCAGCAGCTCGGTGTCGGCGGACAGGCGCGAGACCAGCTCGCCGCTGCGGCTGCGCTCGTAGAACTCCTGGTCCAGCCCCATCAGGTGGCCGTAGAGGCGGGTGCGCAGGTCGGCGATGACCCGCTCGCCCAGGAGCGACACGAAGAAGAACCGCAGCGCGGTCGCCAGGGCCAGCGCCAGGGCCACCGCGAACAGCACCGCGAACGCCAGGTTCACGTTGGCCGCATCGCTGAAGCCGCGGTCGATCATCAGCCGCACGGCCACCGGCAGGCTCAGGGTGGCGGTAGAAGACGCCGCCAGGGCCACCAGCCAGGCGATCACCAGGCCGCGCTGGCGGCCCAGGAACGGCGCCAGCGTCCGCAGGACCCCGATCTTCGCCTTCGCAGGTGCTGGGTTCTGCGCGGTTGCGGCGCGGTCGGTATCGGCGGCTCTGCTCATGTCCTCGCTTGGAAGATGCGGGGCGCCGTGCATGGCGCAAGCCGCCCATTGTAGAAGTTGCGCGCCTCAGGCGTGCTCGAAGCGGATGCGGTCGCGGCTCGCGTCGCGCAGGTGGATCCTGAGCGCCTCAACGCGATCCGCCGGCAGCCGCAGCTCGAAGCGCGCGCCGGTGGCATCGAAGGCTTCCTCCAGTTTCTGTGCTTCAAACCCGTCCAGCGCCGCGTGCACCGCGCCCAGGTCCTCGAACGGCGCGTGCAGGTGGACGCTGGCGAATTCCACCAGCGGGCTGCGCGGCGCCTGGCGCAGGCATTCCGCCGCGGCGCCGCCGTAGGCCCGGACCAGGCCGCCGGCCCCGAGCTTGATGCCGCCATACCAGCGGGTCACCACCACCACGACCTGGTCGAAAGCCTGCCCGTCGATCGCGGCCAGGATCGGCCGGCCCGCGGTGCCGGCCGGCTCGCCGTCATCACTGGAACGATAGGCATCGCCTATGCGCCAGGCCCAGCAGTTGTGGGTGGCGTCCGGCACGCTCACCGACTCCAGCCACGCCATGGCCGCGTCCGGGTCCGCCACCGGCGCCGCGCGGGCAAGGAAGCGGCTGTGCTTGACCTCGATCTCGTGCGAGGCGGGGGCGGCAAGCGTATCCAGGGTCATTCCGGAAGCAGCCCCTGCAGGTCCTCAGGGACCTCGAGCCCGGGATAGCGCCGGCGGTATTCGGCCAGGCTGTCGCGCGCGGCCGCGGTTGCCCCCGCATCGCGCAGCTCGCGAATGCGCTCCAGCCACGCCTGGCGCGTTTGCGGCGAATCCAGGGTGGCGGGGGGCGCGTCGTCAAGCCACTCCTGGTCCGGGACGATGTCTCCCGCTGCGGGAATCGGGCGGGCGGCGCCCGTCACGCCCGGTGCCACCGGCGACGCGTCGGTGCCGGGAATGGTGACCGCGGCCTCGGGTGGGCCCGGTGCGGGCGCATCGGGCCCGGGGTCCCGGTCCTGCCGCTGCTGCCAGGCATAGGCGGCCACCAGCGCCAGGACGGCGGCCATGCCCACGACGGCAATGCGGATGGCGCGCGCGCGCCGGCCGGGAAGGGACGCGACCCGCGCGCCCGGGTCCGGGGCCAGGGGTGGGTGGGGGCGGCTCATGGGGGAATTCTCGCGCGCTGCTGCTTACCCCTGCAGGTTAAGCGCTGCCCGCGCGAAGTTGAAGCGGCCGGGTGCCCTGTTTGTACCGGGGCAGCCGTTACCATGTGCAACTGAAAGGGGATCTGGGGCCATCGTGGATGGAGCGGAGTGGATGACGGGCGGACCTTCCGCGACAGTGGACGCAGCCGGCGCGCTGGTGGAGGTGCTGGCAGCGCTGTTGCCGGGCGAGGCACGCGTGGCCCTCGCGTGGGCGGACGGCACCGGCGCGATCGTCCACGCCGCCGCAGGCGCGCCGGCCAGCGCGCTGGTGGAACGGGCCCGGCGCCGCGCGGCCGGCGAGCCGGCGGATGCCGCCGCAGCGCTGGACCTGGTGTGGGAAGACGGCGGGACCCGCGTCGCGGTGGTCCCCGACCCCGTGGCCCCCGTCGCCCCCGGGCTCGCCGCGCGCTGGCGCCGGCTCGCCCCGGACCTGATCGGCACCTATGTCCGGGCCGAGCGTGCAGCCGGGCAGGTGCATGCCCTGCGCAAGTCGGAGCGGCTGCAGCAGGCGCTCTATGAAATTTCCGACCTCTCCGGTTCGCAGCTGGACATGGGGGAGATGCTGGCGCGCATCCATGCCGTGGTCGCATCGCTGATGTCGGCCGAAAACTTCTACATCGTCCTGTATGACGGCTCCAGGCAGGTGCTGCGCTTCCTTTACTTCGTGGACCAGATCGACCCCTGGCAGTGCGATCCGGAAGAGGAGACCCCGCTCGAGCGCATGCCGGCGAGCCTGACGGTGGCCATGCTGCGCGACGGCAAGGCGCACCGGGGCAGCTCGGAGTCGATCCGCGTCGCGCTGCAGGTGCCTCACGATTCCAGCCAGGGGCCCGACAGCGCAGCCTGGCTCGGCGTGCCCATGCACCGGGACGGCGCGGTGAGCGGCGCCATCGTGGTGCAGAACTATGACCGCGACCACAGCTATTCGGACGAGGACCGTGCGCTGCTGGAATACGTGGCCCAGCACATCCTGACCGCGGTGGACCGTCGCCAGGCGCGCGGTGAACTCGAGCGGCGCGTGCATGAGCGCACCGTGGAACTGCAGCAGGCCAATGCCGTGCTCCAGGCCGAGATCATCGAGCGCCAGCGTTCGGAACGGCTGCAGCAGGTGCTGTTCCGGATCAGCGAACTGTCGGTGAGCACGGCGAGCCTGGAGCGCTTCTACGCCGACGTCCATGGCCTCGTCGACGGGCTCCTGTATGCCCGGAACTTCTACGTCGCCATGCTGTCCAGCGACGGCGGACGCATCGAGTTCCCGTATTCGGTGGACGAGCGCGACCCGGTGCGCACGTCCCGCGGGCTCACCAAGGGGCTGACGGAATACGTGATCCGCACCGGCAGCGCCCTGCTTGCCGATCGCGAGGCGATCGCCCGCCTGGAGACCAGCGGCGAACTCGTCAGCCACGGCGCGCTTGCCCACAGCTGGCTTGGCGTACCGCTTGAGCTCGACGGCCTGGTGGTGGGGGTGATCGCGGTGCAGAGTCACTCCCCGCAGATCCATTTCGAGAAGCGCGACCAGGAGCTGCTGACCTTCGTTGCCCAGCACATCGGCATCGCGCTGTCGCGCAAGCGGGCGCAGGATTCGCTGCGGGCGGCGCACGCGGAGCTCGAGTTCCGGGTGGAAACGCGCACCCGCGAGCTGCGTGAAGCCAACCGTGAGCTGCGCGCCCAGATCGGTGAACGCATGCGCGCCGAGCAGCGGCTGCTTGACCAGGCGCGCCACGATGACCTCACCGGGCTTCCCAACCGCGCCCACCTGCTGGAGAAGCTCGACGCCGCGATCTCGCACATGCACGAGCCGGGGTCGATCCCGTTCACGGTGCTGTTCATGGACCTGGACCGCTTCAAGCTGGTGAACGACAGCGCCGGCCATGCCGCCGGCGACGACATGCTGGTGGAGGCCGGGCGGCGCGTGCGGCGTTCGCTCAACGCCAATGACACTGTGGCCCGGCTCGGCGGAGACGAATTCGCGGTGCTGCTGGAGAACGTGGCCACGGTAGAGGCGGCCGAGTCGGTCGCGGCACGGCTGCTGCGCGAGCTCTCCCGGCCGGTGTGGATTGCCGGGCGCGAGCTGTTTCCCTCGGCGAGCATCGGCATCTCGGTGTGGCAGCCGCGCTACCGCCACGGTGAGGAAATGCTCCGCGACGCCGATGCCGCCATGTATCGAGCGAAGGAGCGCGGCCGGGCGCGCAGCGTGGTGTTCGACGAGGCCATGCGCGCGGAGGCCACGCGCCTGCTGGACCTGGAGGCGGACCTGCGCCGGGCCATCAACAGCAACGCCTTCGAGCCCTGGTACCAGCCGATCGTGGACATGGCCAGCGGCGACGTGGTGGGCTACGAGGCGCTGTTGCGCTGGAACCACGAGATCCGCGGGACCTTGCTGCCGGCGGACTTCATCGGCGTGGGCGAGGACAGCGGGCTGATCGAACAGGTGGACTGGCTGCTCTACCACCACGTGGCCCGGCGCCTGCGCTCGCAGCCCTCCGGCTATGTGTCCATCAACGTCTCGCCCCGGCACTTCCACTCCGACGATTTCGCCGAGCGCCTGCTGTCACTGCTGGAAGTGGAAGGGGTGGACCCGTCACGGCTGCGCATCGAGATCACCGAGGTCGCGCTGCTCGACGATGCGCCCCGCGCGCTGCGCATGCTCAACATCCTGCGCGGGCGCGGGGTCATGGCGCTGCTGGATGATTTCGGCACCGGGTTTTCCGCGCTGTCGTACCTGCATCGTTTTCCGATCCAGTCGCTCAAGATCGACCAGAGCTTCGTGGCCGGCCTGGATGGCGACGCGCGGGCCGAGAGCCTTGCGCTGGTGCGCGCGATCCTTGCGCTGGCAGGCACCATCGGCATCGATACCATCGCCGAGGGCGTGGAGACCGCGCGCCAGCACGAGGTGCTGATGCAGCTGGGCTGCCGCTATGGGCAGGGCTTCCTGTATGGAAGGCCGAAGCCGGCAGCCGATCCGCGCGAGGGGAGGGCGGATGCCGCGCAGGCGGGGACGTCGGGTCACGGCGGTTTAACCGCGCTGCAGGGATAGTCCAGGCAACAGGACCGGAGGGGTCGGGCATGCCTGCCAGATGCGGCTTGATGCACGCGGTCGCGCTGCCCGCGTTGCTGGCGGCGGCCTGTGCCCAGGCCCCATCGGCGGCGTTGAGCGAGGACGACGCAATGGCCCTGCAACGTGGGCGCATGGTTGAGCAGGACATCGCCGCGCGGGGCATCGCAGACCAGCGGGTGCTGCAGGCCATGCGCGAGGTGCCGCGCCACCGGTTCGTCGATCCGCAGCACGCGCCCCAGGCGTACGCGGACCACCCGTCGCCCATCGCGGGTGGGCAGACCATCTCCCAGCCCTACATCGTCGCCCACATGACCGAGCTGGCCAGGCCGCGGCCGGATGATCGCGCGCTCGAGCTGGGCACCGGTTCCGGCTACCAGGCGGCCGTTCTCTCGACGCTGGTGGCCCATGTCTACACGGTCGAGATCGTTCCCGAACTCGCCAGGGGTGCGACGGCGCTGCTGGACGCGCTCGGCTACCGCAACGTCAGCGTGCGCGAGGGCGACGGCTGGGCCGGGTGGCCGGAGCACGCCCCCTACGACATCATCCTCGTGACCGCCGCGCCGGACGAGGTGCCGCCGGCGCTGCTGGAGCAACTGGCGCCGGGCGGCCGGATGGTGATTCCGGTCGGGCCGGTGCACGCGGTGCAGGAGCTGCGCCTGATCGAAAAATCGGCGGGCGGAGAGGTGAGCGAGCGGCAGGTGGCACCGGTCCGCTTCGTGCCGATGACCGGCGGGGACCCTACCGGGCCTTGACCACCAGCAAGCGCGGCTCGGTCATGTCCTCGATGGCGTAGCGCACGCCTTCGCGCCCCAGGCCCGAGGCCTTGACCCCGCCATAGGGCATGTTGTCCACCCGGAAGCTGGGCACGTCGCCAACGATCACGCCGCCGACCTCGAGCCGGTCCCAGGCCCGCATGGCGTGGTCGAGCCGGGCGGTGAACACGCCGGTCTGCAGCCCGAAGTCGCTGGCGTTGACCGTGGCCAAGGCCTGGTCGAAGTCGTCGAACGGCTGCAGGCACATCACCGGCCCGAAGACTTCCTTGCGGTACAGGTCGCAGTCGGCCGGAACGTCCTCCATCAGCGTGGCCGGGACCATGTTGCGCTCGCGCGGCCCGCCGGTGATCCGCGTGGCGCCCCCGTCGATGGCTTCCTGCACCCAGGCCTCGATCCGCTCGGCGGCATCGGTGTCGATCACCGGGCCGATGAAGGTCTGCTCTTCGCGCGGATCGCCCATGCGCAGGCTTGAGACCTTGCGCTTGAGCCTGCGCCGCATCTGGTCGTAAAGATCGCGGTGGATCAGTACATGCTGGACCCCGATGCAGCTCTGGCCGGACTGGTAATACCCGCCGAATGCCAGCCGGTCCACCACATGGTCCAGGCTCGCGCCCGGGTCGGCATCCACGATGCACATCGCGTTGCCACCCAGTTCCAGCGTCACCTTCTTGCGCCCGGCCTGGGCCTTGAGGTCCCAGCCGATCATGCCGCCGGTGAAGCTGAGCAGGGCGATGCGCCCGTCCTCCACCAGCAGCGAAGCATCCTCGTTGCTGCAGGGCAGGATGGAAAAGGCGCCCCTGGGCAAATCGGTCTCGGCCAGCACCTCGCCAATGATCAGGGCCCCCACGGGCGTCTTGGCCGCCGGCTTGAGCACAAACGGACACCCGGCGGCGATGGCCGGCGCGACCTTGTGCGCCACGAGGTTAAGCGGGAAGTTGAATGGCGTGATGAAGCTGCACACCCCGATGGGCACGCGCTTGACCATCCCGCGGTAGCCGCGGGTGCGCTCGGAGATTTCCAGCTCAACGGTCTCGCCCTCCACGCGCGTTGCCTCACCGGCGGCGATGCGGAAGGTGTCGATCAGCCGGCCCACCTCGCCGCGCGCGTCCCTGATCGGCTTGCCGGCCTCGATGCACAACGCCAGTGCCAGTTCCTCCGCGCGTTCCTGGAAGCGGCGCACGCAGTGTTCGAGCACCTCGCGGCGCGCATCGGGAGGGAACGCCTGCATCGCGCCCCGGGCACGATGGGCGGAGGCGATTGCCTTGCGCACCGCCGCCCGGTTGGCGAACGCGACGCGGCTGGCGACGCGCCCGGTGTACTTGTTGCGCACCTCCAGGTCGGCATTGGCCTCGACCGGCCGGTTCGCCACGTAATAGGGATAGCTTGCGCTGAGGCTCCCCCGGACCCGCTTCGAAGCCGCCTTGTTTTTCGCCATCATCTGTCCTCCTCAATTGATCGCGGCGCTCAGCCGGGGGATGTCTTCGTTGAGGATGCGATCGTCGTCGGAATAGTCGATCGCGACCTCCACCAGGTCCACGCCCGGCCGGTCGAGCACTTCGCGCAGCAGCGGGGCGAACTCGTGCGCCGATGCGATGCGGTGGCCGCGCGCGCCATGGCTCTGGGCGTATTTCACGAAATCCGGATTGCCGTAGTCCATGCCGAACTCCGGATAGCCTTCATGGCTCTGCTTCCATTTGATCATCCCGTAGGCATCGTCGCGCAGCACCAGCACGGTCAGGTCCAGGCCCAGGCGCACCGCGGTTTCGAGCTCCTGCGAGTTCATCATGAAGCCGCCGTCGCCGCATACCGCCACCACCCGGCGATCGGGATGCACCAGGCGCGCCGCCATCGCCGAGGGCAGGCCGGCGCCCATCGTCGCCAGCGCATTGTCCAACAGCAGGGTGTTGGGGCGGCGGCAGCGGAAGTTGCGTGCAAACCACAGCTTGTACAGCCCGTTGTCCAGGCAGGTGATGTCGTCCGGTGCCAGCACCCGCTGCATGTCCGCCACCACGCGCTGGCTGACCATGGGGAAGCGATCGTCCCCGGCGCGGTCTTCCAGGTGCTCGCGCAGCGCGGCCCGTGCGCGGTCGAAGCAGCCGAAATCCCAATGCGCCTGGGGATCGAGTGCCTCGCCAAGCCGCCACACCGAGTTGGCGATATCGCCAACCACCTCCAGCTGGGGGAAGTACACCGGGTCCACCACGGCGCCGGAGTAGTGCACGTGGATCACCGTGCGCTTGCCTTCGCGCATGAAGAAGGGCGGTTTTTCGACCACGTCATGGCCGATGTTGATGATGCAGTCCGCCGCGTCGATGGCGCGGTGGACGAAGTCGCCGTCCGACAGCGCCGCGGTCCCCAGCCACAGCGGGTTGGCCTCGTCGATTACGCCCTTGCCCATCTGGGTGCTGAAGAACGGGATCCCGAGCTTTTCCACGAACGCCTCCAGCATGCGCGCGGTGGTCTTGCGGTTGGCGCCCGCGCCCAGCATCAGCAGCGGCCGCTGCGCGCTCCGGATTGCCTCGGCGGCGCGCCGGATCGCCTTTTCCTCCGCGACGGGCCTGCGCGACCGGGAAGCCGGTATCAGCATCGCGTCGGTTTCATCGGATGCGATGTCCTGGGGAAGTTCCAGGTGGGTGGCTCCCGGACGCTCCTCCTCAGCGCTTCGCAGCGCCTCGCGCACCCGTGCCGGGATGATGTCGGCCGAGACGATCTGACGGGTGAATTTGGTCAGCGGCGCCATCATCGCCACCACGTCCAGGATCTGGAAATGACCCTGGCGACGGGTTCGGATGGGCTTCTGCCCGGTGATCATCAGCATTGGCATGGCGCCGAGCTGGGCGTAGGCGGCGGCTGTCACGAGGTTGGTTGCACCCGGGCCCAGCGTGGCCAGGCACGCGCCTGCGCCGCCGGTCAGGCGCCCCACCGTGGCCGCCATGAAGCCGGCCGCCTGCTCGTGCCGGGTCAGGACGAGGCGGATGCGCGAGGTTCGAATCGACTCGATGAGATCGAGGTTCTCCTCGCCTGGTACCGCGAACACATACTCGACGCCCCCATCTTCCAGGGCGGCAACAAACAGGTCGGACGCTTTGCGCATGCAGGCGGCTCCGCTCGGACAAACCCGGAACCTAGCCCTTGTCCCGTGACCGCGGGGAGAACTCCGCGTGTGCATCAGCGCGAATGCGCGGACTTACCCGGGGAGGACCTTCAAACGCAGCGTGCCGTCGGGCAGCCGTGCGTCGAGCACCTCGTCGGCGCGCACATCCCCTACGCTGCGAACCACCTGGCCATCCGCGCGCTGCACGATCGCGTAGCCGCGCGCCACCGTGGCAAGCGGGCTCACCGCCTCCAGCGCCCGCGCAACGCCTGCAAGCTGCAGCGTCCTGCGTTCCAGCTGCCGCGGCAGGGCGGCGTGCAGGCGCGGCTGGAGTTCGGCCAGGCGCTCGCCCAGTGCCGCCAGGCGCCCGCGGGGCGCATGCGCGCGCAGGCTGCCCTGGGCGTGCCGGAGGGCCGCCTGGCGTCGTTCGAACTGGATCGAAAACGCGGCGCGCAGCCGCTGCAGCGCCTGCTGCTGGCGCTGGCACAGCGAGTCCAGGCGTGCGCGCGGTCGCAGCGCATGCAGCCGCAGCGCTGCGCGGTCGGCGCGCTGGGCGGCCTGGGCGAGCCGATGCGAACCCAGGCTCACCAGGCGGCGCCGGTGGGCGCGCAGGGCCGAAAGCAGTTCCGTGCCGTCGGGAACCAGCAGCTCGGCCGCCGCGGACGGCGTGGGCGCCCGCAGGTCCGCGGCGAACTCGGCCAGGCTGAAGTCGGTTTCGTGGCCGATGGCGGCCACCACCGGCACCGGCGACGCCGCCACCGCGCGGGCCAGCGCCTCGTCGTTGAAGGCCCACAGGTCTTCCAGCGAGCCGCCGCCGCGGGTGAGCAGCAGCGCGTCGTAGCGGCCGCTCCCGCCGGCACGGCGCAGCATCTGAACGATCTGCGTCGCTGCGCCTTCGCCCTGCACCGGCACCGGCAGCACGTCCACCTCCAGCAGGGGGAAGCGGCGGCCGATCACGCTGAGCACGTCGCGCACGGCCGCCCCGCTGGGAGAGGTGATCACGCCCAACCTGCGCACGTGGGCGGGCAGGGCACGCTTGCGTCCGGCATCGAACAGGCCCTCGGCCTGCAGCCTGGACTTCAGCTCCTCGAACGCGCGGCGCAGCGCGCCTTCGCCGGCCTCTTCCAGCGAGTCGAGCACCAGCTGGTAATCGCCGCGGGCCTCGTAAAGCGTGAGCCGGCCGCGCGCGAGCACCTTGAGGCCCTCGCGGGGTTGGAACTTCAGCCAGGTGCTCTTGGGCCGGAACATCGCGCAGCGCACCTGCGCGCGCGCATCCTTCAGGGTGAAGTACAGGTGCCCCGACGCCGGCCGCGCCACGTTGCCCAGCTCGCCTTCCACCAGCACCAGCGGGAAGCTGTCTTCCAGCAGGCTGCGGGCCAGGGTGTTGAGCTGCGAAGGGGTGAGGATGTCGCGGGGTGCTGCGTGGTCCATCGGGACAGGATAGACCGGCCCGGGAAGGGGGCCAATGCACGGGCGGCGGCACGTAGGCACAATGCGGGCCCTCGATACGACGAAGGGAGAACCCGCATGAAGCGCTGCCCCGCACTGATTCCCGCAAGCCTGCTTGCGCTCGCACTGGGCGCCTGCAGCCCTTCGCCAGAGCTGGAAGGGGAGGCGGCGACGCCCGTCGCGCCCGCGGAAGGCTCCCCGGCCGAAGCCGTCCCGGCGGCCGCACAGGAGCAGGGCATTGCGGTGCACGGGCTCTGGCTGCGCCAGCCGCCGCCCTCGTCCGAGGTCTCGGCCGGCTACATGATGATCGAAAACCCCAGCACGTATCCGGACCGGCTGCTGGCAGTGAAGACCCCTGCCGCCGAGCGGGTCGAGATCCACGAGATGGAGGAGGTGGACGGCATGATGCGCATGCGCGAGCTGGAGGGCGGGCTGGAAGTCCCGGCCGGCGGCGACGTGGAGCTGGCGCCGGGTGGATACCACCTGATGCTGATGGGGGTGGGCGAGGGCCTGCAGGCTGGCCAGCAGGTGGAGGCGGTGCTGGTGTTCGAACAGGCGGGCCGGGTGCCCGTGATGTTCGAGGTGCGGCCGCCGGGCGCGGCCGCCGCCGGAGAAGATGACGGGCACGCGCACGGCCACTGAGGCCGGCGCCGGTCGCCGTTGGGCCGGCTGTCATGCGCGGTACCCGCGCGGCCGGTAAAATGCCGCCATGTCCGCAGAACCGCTCGTGATTCCGCCGGCCGGGCCCGCTCCCTGCCATGAAATGGCCGTGCCGCATGGCCCGGCTCCGCGCCGCGCAACCCGCCAGGTCGTGATCGGGGGGGTCGCCGTGGGCGGCGACGCGCCGGTGGTGGTGCAATCGATGACTAACACCGACACTGCCGACGTGGTGGGTACGGCCAAACAGATCGCCGAGCTGTGGCGCGCCGGCTCCGAGCTGGTGCGGATCACGGTCAACAACCCCGAATCGGCCGCGGCCGTGCCGCGGATCGTCGAGCGGCTGGCGATGCAGGGCGTGGAGGTGCCGATCATCGGCGACTTCCACTACAACGGGCACCAGCTGCTGGCGGCCGAACCTGCCTGTGCCCAGGCGCTTGCAAAGTACCGGATCAACCCCGGCAACGTCGGTTTCGGCAAGAAGCGCGACACCCAGTTCGCCCAGCTGATCGAGTTCGCCATCCAGTACGGCAAGCCCGTGCGCATCGGTGCCAACTGGGGTTCGCTTGACCAGTCCCTGGCGGCGGCCCTGATGGACGAGAACGCCCGGCGCACCCAGCCGTGGGACGC
Source organism: Luteimonas sp. JM171 (assembly GCF_001717465.1). Lineage (NCBI taxonomy): Bacteria > Pseudomonadati > Pseudomonadota > Gammaproteobacteria > Lysobacterales > Lysobacteraceae > Luteimonas > Luteimonas sp. JM171. The sequence goes on from NZ_CP017074.1 coordinate 2,309,421, forward strand.
CGGCCGGGTGCTGCGCGAGGCGCTGATACGCTCGGCGCTGGACTCGGCCGAGCGGGCCGTCGAGCTCGGGCTGGCGCACGAGAGGATCGTGCTCAGCGCCAAGGTCAGCGGCGTGCAGGAACTCATTTCGGTGTACCGCGACCTGGCCGCGCGCAGCGACTTCGCGCTGCACCTGGGGCTTACCGAGGCAGGCATCGGGAGCAAAGGCATCGTGGCCTCCAGCGCCGCGCTGGCGGTGCTGATGCAGGAAGGCATCGGCGACACCATCCGCATTTCGCTCACGCCCGAACCGGGCGCGCCGCGCACCCAGGAAGTGGTGGTGGCCCAGGAGCTGCTGCAGACCATGGGCCTGCGCGCGTTCACCCCGATGGTCACCGCCTGTCCGGGCTGCGGCCGGACCACCTCCGAGTTCTTCCAGGAGCTGGCCAAGGTGGTGCAGGAACATGTGCGCGCGAAGATGCCGGAATGGAAGATCACCCACCCCGGCGCAGAGAACATGACCCTGGCGGTGATGGGTTGCGTGGTGAACGGGCCCGGCGAGTCGCGCCACGCCAACATCGGGATATCGCTGCCGGGCACGGGCGAGGCGCCGGCGGCGCCCGTGTTCGAGGACGGGAAGAAGACCGTGACCCTGCGCGGGGAGAACATCGGTCGCGAGTTCGTGGCGCTGGTGGATGATTACGTCGAGCGCAACTACGGCCGGGGCGCGCGCACCGGCTGACCGGCGGCCGCGGCGCATTGTTGCGGCGCAGTATCGCTTTCCGGAAATCCCGGTGTAGAGTCGGCCTTGGCGGGTCGCGGACGAGTCCGCGCGCCGCCCGGTGGAGGGGGACCATCGGTTGTTGGATGTCGAGGATGCACATCCGGCCGCCCCCTTGGGGAGGGTCCGTGTGCATGGTCGGGTCTCTTCCAACCGGGGTGTCAACATGTCACGAATCCCGAAGTGGGCGGTCGCGGCGCTTGTGCTGCTGGCCGCGGCTGCCGCAGCCAGCGGCATTGCATTCCTTCCCCAAGGCCGTTCCCTGGCCGGCATCGTGCCGTCCGGGGCCGGTGCGGCCCAGGCGGCAACGGGCGTTGCCGGCGGGGCGCCGCCGGCGGTCCCCGGCGCTCCAGCCGGCCGCCACGCTCCCACGCCCAGCGACGGCCTGCATATCGTGGTGTTCCGGGAGCCGGCGCTGGGCGCCTACCGGGGCGAGATCCGCGGCATGGCCGAGCCCAGGCGCATCCAGGGCCCGCGCGGCAAGGCGCGCCTGGACCGGGGCAGCCTGGACGCCCGCCGGTATGTGGATTACCTGCGCCAGCGCCAGAGCGGACTCGAGCGGGCCATTTCCAGCCGCATCGGCCGGCCGCTGGTGGTTGAAACGCGCATGCAGCATGCGGTGAACGGCATCGTCGCGGAGCTGACGGTGGCCGAGGCCGATCGCGTGCGCACCCTGCCCGAGGTGCTGTTCGTGGAGGAATACCGCGAGTACGAACTTGATACCGACACCGGCCCCGGGCTGATCGGCGCGCCTGCAGTGTGGGATGGCAGCAATCCCGGCGCGCCGGCGGGGTACCAGGGTGAGGGGATGGTGTTCGGCATCCTCGATTCGGGCATCAATTTCGGCAACCCGTCATTTGCGGGCGTGGATCCTGTGGACGGGTACACGCACTCCAACCCGCTGGGCGACGGCAATTACCTTGGGACCTGTGTGCCGGGTGGCGTGGACGAGGGGCGCTGCAACGCCAAGCTGATCGGCGGCTACAACTTCGTGTGCGGGCCGCCGGCCAACCTGTGCGGGCAGCCAAACATCCGCGAGGAGCCCGGCTTCGGCGACAGCAACGGGCACGGCACGCACGTGGCCGGCACGGTCGCCGGCAACCGCGTGGACATCGAATACCGCGGCCTGGCCCGGCGCATTTCCGGCGTGGCGCCGCGCGGCAACATCGTCGCGTTCGACATCTGCTACACCAACGTTGCCACCGGCCAGGGGCTGTGCCCCAACGTGTCGGCGGTGGAGGCCATCAACCAGGCCATCGCCGATGGCGTGGTGGACGTGATCAACTATTCGATCGGCGGTGGTTCCCAGCCGTGGAGCGAGGCGGTCTCGATGGCGTTCCTGTCGGCGGTGGATGCCGGCATCTATGTGGCGGCGTCGGCCGGCAACAGCGGCCCGGGCCCCAACACCATGGGGCACCTGGAGCCGTGGGTGTCCTCCACCGCCGCGGCACAGCATGGCCGCAACGGCATCAGCTTCCTGCTCCAGGTCACCGGCCCGCAGCCGGTGCCGGAGCCGCTGGCGCCGGTGGTGCTCAACGAGGGCAGCAACGGGGTGCCGCATTCGGCCACGATCCCCGGCGATACGCCGCTGGTGGTGAGCCCCGGCTTTGACGGCGGGAGCGACGGCTGCGCAGCCTATCCGCCGGGCGCCCTGGAAGGCGCGATCGCGGTGATCCGGCGCGGCGCGTGCCCGTTCTCGGACAAGGCCAACAATGCCGATGCCGCGGGCGCCGTGGCGGTGGTGATCGCCAACAACGACGTGCCAGGGCTGATTCCGTCGGTGCCGGGCACCAGCATCCCGGTGTTCGGGGTCAACCAGGCCGATGGCGACGCGCTGCGCGATTTCGCGTGGGCCAACCCGGATGCCACCGCGATGATCGGCTATCCCGCGGTTGCGCTGCCCAACACCCCGGACGCCCTGGCGGCCTTCAGCTCGCGCGGGCCGGCCGGGAGCTTCGACCTCGTCAAGCCCGACGTGACCGCGCCCGGCGTGCAGATCCTGGCGGCGGATGCCGGGGAGACGATCACCGGCTTCGAGAACCTGTTCGGGCTCAAGAACGGCACCTCCATGGCGTCTCCACACCAGGCGGGCGCGGCCGGCCTGGTGCGCCAGGCGCGACCGGAGTGGACGGTGCCGGAGGTGAAGTCGGCGCTGGCCATGACCGCCGATCCCGGGGTCTGGCTGGAAGATGAGGTGACGCCGGCGCACCCGTTCGCCAAAGGCTCGGGGCGGATCCGCGTGGACCGTGCGATCAATGCCGGCCTGGTGATGGACGAGACCGGCGACGACTACCTGGCTGCCAACCCGGCCACCGGGGGCGACGTGTCCGCGTTGAACCAGCCAAGCCTGGGAAGCGCCGACTGCTTCACCAGCTGCACCTTCACCCGCACGTTCCGCAGCACCCTGCCGCGCGAGCAGGCCTGGCGGCTGCAGCTGGAGGACATCGCGGGATCGATTTCGCCGCGGATGGTGCGCGTGCCGGCGGGCGGAACGGTGACGGTCGAGGTCACCATCAACACCCGCGGCAAGCCGGGCGACGGCAGCTGGAGCTTCGGCAGCCTGGTACTCGAGCCCCTGGCGCTGGGTCGCGACGCCGGGCCCATGCCAACCCTGCGGTTGCCGGTCGCGGTGTCCGTGCCGCCGCCGGTGATTGAGCTTTCCGACCAGATGCAGGCCAGCGTGGCCGCCGGGCGCATCGGCAACACGACGGGGCAGATCGGCAACAGCGGCGGATCGATCCTCGAGTTCTCGGTGGACAACACCGGAGCCGCCGGGGTGATCGCGGCCAACGCGCCGCGGGGCGCGGTCGGCTCCGGGTACAACAGCTCCATCCTGACCGACAACGCGGCGACCCCGGCGCTGTTCGCCGCGGATGATTTCACCCTCGCGGGTGAAACGACGCTGACGTCCATCCAGGTGGAGGGCTTCGTGGCCACGTCCTCGCGGTTGAGCGACATGGCCAGCGCGCTGTCGTGGAGCATCTTCCCGGATGCCGGCGGGATGCCGGCGGGCAATCCGCTGACCTCCCCGGAAGCGGCGGCATGGAGCTACAGCGCGCCGCCTACCGCGGCCGGTATCACCGTCACCGGCTCGGGCCAGATCAACAACATCGCGATCGACCTGGGACAGGCGGGGCAGGACGTGGTGCTGCCGGCCGGACGCTACTGGCTGGTGGTGCACGCCGTGGCACCAACCGCCTTCCGGTGGCTGTGGTTCGGCTCCAACGATGCGTCCGGAGGCCTCATGACCATCGCCCCGGGTCCGTCCGGCACCGGCAGCTGGACGCCGGTGGGCACGTTTGGCGGGCTGGCGATGCGCATCGACGGCGCGGTGGACTGCGGCGCGCCGTGGATCGGTTCGGTGGTGCCGGCATCGGGCAAGCTCGCGCCGGATGAATCGCGTTCGCTGCGCGTCCGGGTCAGCGCGGCGGGCTTGTCGCCGGGAACCTACCGCGGCAACGTCTGCGTGGCGAGCAACGATCCGGTCACGCCGAAGGCGGCGGCGCCGGTGCGGCTCGACGTGACGCCGTAGCCGCGGGCTGGCACGGCAACGCGGCCCCGGCCACGCGCCGGGGCCGCGTTGTTTCCAGAGCCGCGGGCTTTATTCCGGCGGCTTGTTCGCCGCAGGCGTGGCTCCGGTGACCGGGCGCCGCTTGCGCCGGGCGATCGTTGCCTCGCGATGGGCGATGTAGCCGTTGGCGGCGAGGATGATCGCCGCGCCGGCGATGGTCCAGCCGTCCAGCACTTCGGCGAACAGCACCCAGCCCAGCACCGCCACGATGGGCAGCTGGAGGAAACTGATCGGCGAGAGCGCGCTGACGTCGCCCAGGTTGAGGGCCCGGGTCCAGAACATGTGCCCGGCCGTGCCCAGTACGCCGGCCGCCACCAGCCACAGCCAGGTGATGCCCTGCGGCCATTCCCACACCAGCAGGGCGGCGGGGAGCGACATCGGCACCCACAGGATGGTGGTCCAGATCACGATGCGGTCGGCAGGCTCGAGCCGCGTGAGCTGCTTGATCTGGATCGCCACCATGGCGCTGATCACCGCGCCGGTCACCGCCACCATGCTGCCCCAGCTGAATCCGTCGGTGCCCGGGCGCACGATCACCAGGACACCGATGAAGCCGGCGACCACGGCGCTCCAGCGCCGGGCCCGCACCTGCTCACCCAGCCACAGCGCCGCGGCGATGGTGACGAACAGCGGCGAGGAGTAGGACAGTGACACGGCGTGGGCCAGCGGCAGGTTGGCGATTGCCCAGAAGCCGCACAGCATCGCCAGCGTGCCAAGCACGCAGCGGACCATGTAGCGCGGAAGGTGGCTGGTGCGCAGCAGGCCGAAGCCGTGCATGCGCAGCAGCGGCAGTGCCGCGAGCATGCCGAACAGGGAGCGGAAGAAGGCGACCTCGAAAGAGTGCACCTGTTCGGAGGCCAGCCGGATCGCGAGCACCATGAGCGCGAACAGCACGGTGCTCAGCAGCATCAGCAGCGCCGCGCGCACGGGCGTGGCCAGGCTCACCAGCGCTCCCCGATGATGCGCGGCTCCGGCTCGAGCGCGACGCCGAACCGCTCATGCACGCTGGCGGCGATGCGCCTGGCCAGCGCCAGCAGCTGGGAGCCGCTGGCCTGGCCGTGGTTCACCAGCACCAGCGCGTGCCGCGCGGACACGCCTGCATCGCCATCGCGGAACCCCTTCCAGCCGCAGGCGTCGATCAGCCAGGCGGCAGAAAGCTTGCGGCTGGCGGCGTCGGGGCCCGGGAACACCGGCAGCCCGGGATGCTGGCTGCCCAGCGATTCCGCCAGTTCCGCCGCAACAATCGGGTTCTTGAAGAAGCTGCCGGCGTTGCCCAGCACGGCGGGATCGGGGAGCTTTCCTTGGCGCACCCGGCACACGGCTTCGGCCACCTGCGAGGGGGACGGGGAGTCGATGCCCGCCCGTGCCAGTTCGTCCACGATACCGGCGTAGCCCAGGCGCAGCTGCGGGGTGCGCGAGAGCCGGAACTCGACCGCGGTGACGATCCAGCGGTCCGGCTCCTGCTTGAAACGGCTGTCGCGGTAGCCGAAGGCGCATTCCCCGGAGGTCAGCGTCCTGATCGCCCCGGTGGTGCGGTCGAAGGCTTCCACCCTGTCGATGCGTTCGCCCACCTCCACCCCGTAGGCGCCGATGTTCTGGATCGGCGCCGCGCCAACGGTGCCGGGGATCAGTGACAGGTTCTCCAGCCCCGCCAGGCCGTGGCCGAGCGTCCACATCACGAAGGCATGCCATTGGACGCCCGCGTCGGCGCGCACCGTGCAGCTGTCGCCGTCATCGCGGGTGATGCGGATGTCCTGCCGCTCCAGCGTCACCACGACGCCTTCCGGATCGGCGGCGAACAGCAGGTTGCTGCCTCCGCCAAGGACAAGCACCGGGCCGTCGCGCAGCATCGCGTTTTCAAACAGGGCGGGCAGCGACGCGGGGTCGCGCACGGCCACCAGCATCCCGGCATGCGCCGGCACGCCGAACGTGTTGCGCGCGCGCAGCGGCGCGCGCTCGGCCAGTTGCCAGGCGCTGCTCATCAATGCCTCACAGGGGCGGCAGGTTGCCGCGGCTGGGCGCTTCCTTGCGGCGCCGGATGGCCTCCACGCATTCGCCCACCAGCGCCGGCCCGCGGTAGACCAGGCCGCTGTAGCACTGCACCAGGCTGGCGCCGGCCGCCATCTTCTTGACCGCATCGGCGCCCGAGAGGATGCCGCCAACGCCGACCAGCGGGATGGAGTGGGGCAGGCGCGTGCGCAGCATGCGCAGCACGGTGGTCGACTTGTCCATCAGCGGCGCGCCCGACAGGCCGCCGCTCTGGCTGGCGAGCGGATGGTCCTCCACAGCGATCCGGGAGACCGTGGTGTTGGTGGCGATCACGCCATCCACTGCCAGTTCGGAGAGCACCCGCGCGGCCGCCTCGACGTCGTCGTCGGACAGGTCCGGCGCCACCTTCACCAGCATCGGCACGCGCTTGCCGTGCCGGGCGCCCAGGCGCTCCTGGGCCTCGCGCAGCGTGCCCACCAGGCGGCGCAGCGCCTGCTCTTCCTGCAGTTCGCGCAGCCCCGCCGTGTTCGGGGATGAAATGTTGACCGTCAGGTAGTCGGCCAGCGGGTACACCCGCTCCATGCAGTGCAGGTAATCCTCGTGGGCGGATTCATTGGGCGTGTCGCGATTCTTGCCGATGTTGATCCCGAGCAGGCCGCTGCGGCGTTGGGCACGGGAAACGTTGCGCACAAGCGCATCCACACCGTCATTGTTGAATCCGAGCCGGTTGATGATGGCCTGGTGCTGGGGAAGCCGGAACATGCGTGGTTTCGGGTTGCCTTCCTGCGGGCGCGGCGTGACCGTTCCCACTTCCACGAACCCGAAGCCCAGCGCCAGCAATGCGTCGACATGGGCGCCGTTCTTGTCCAGGCCTGCGGCCAGGCCCACCGGGTTTGGAAATTGCAGGCCGAACGCCTCCACCGGGAAGGTGGCCCGCGAGCGGCCGGTCAGCCCGAGCGTGCCCGAGCGCCATGCCGCCTCCAGGGCCGCCAGGCCCAGCCCGTGTGCCCGCTCGGCGTCCACGCGGAACAGCAGCGCACGCGCCAGCGGGTACATCTCAGAGCACCATGCCCAGCCAGGCCACGCCGCCCAGCACCAGAAACACCAGCGCCACGCCAGCCAGCGCGATGGCAATCATCAGGTAGCCCAGCACCAGCCCGGCCAGGGCCATGCCGTCGCCCTCGAAGCGCTCCGGCGCGCGCCGGATCTCGGCCCGCGCCAGGTGGCCGGTCACCACCGCCACCACGCTGGCCAGGAACGGCGCGGGGAATACCCCGAGGATGCCGGTGACCAGGCTGATCACGGCCAGGGCGCTGGTCTGCCGGTGCGGGACGTTCATGGCGTGGGACCCTGCGATGACAGTTGGGGAAGGGCGCGCGGCGCGGACGCCGCGCGCCTGCCGGTTACAGGTCGAACTTGATGCCCTGGGCGAGCGGCAGGTCGTCGGACCAGTTGATGGTGTTGGTCTGCCGGCGCATGTACGCGCGCCAGGCGTCCGAGCCGGATTCGCGGCCGCCGCCGGTGTCCTTCTCGCCGCCGAACGCGCCGCCGATCTCGGCGCCGGAGGTGCCGATATTGACGTTGGCGATGCCGCAGTCAGAGCCGGCCGCCGACAGGAACTTCTCCGAAGCCTTCAGGCTCTCGGTGAAGATCGCCGAGGACAGTCCCTGCGGCACATCGTTCTGCATCGCGATGGCGTCCTCGAGGTTGCTGAACTTCATCACGTACAGGATCGGGGCGAAGGTCTCCGTCTGCACGATCTCGGCGTCGTTGGTCAGGCCGGTGATGATGGTCGGCAGCACGAAGTTGCCCTTGCGGTCCAGCTTCTCGCCGCCGGTGGCCACGGTGCCGCCGGCCGCCTTCGCCTTCTCGATCGCATCCAGGTACGCCTGCACGCCCTCGGCGCTGTTGAGCGGACCCATCAGGTTGGCCGGGTCGATCGGATCGCCGATCTTCTTCTCCACCTGCTTGTAGGCCGTCACCAGCTTCTCGAGCACGTCGTCGTAGATCGACTCGTGGATGAACACGCGGCGGGTGGTGGTGCAGCGCTGGCCGGCGGTGCCGACGGCGCCGAACACGATCGCCGGGATCGCCAGCTTCAGGTCGGCGGTCTGGTCCACGATCATGGCGTTGTTGCCACCCAGCTCCAGCAGCGAGCGGCCCAGGCGGGCGGCGACGCGCTGGCCGACGTGGCGGCCGACCTTGGTGGAGCCGGTGAAGCTGACAAGGTTCACCCGGCGATCGTCGACGAACTTCTCCGCCAGGTCAGTGCCGGCGTCGTTGATGAGGAAGAAGATGTCGGGGAAGCCGCCCTTCTTCAGCGCCTCGTTGCAGATCTTGATCGAGGCGATCGCCGACAGCGGGGTCTTGGCCGAAGGCTTCCACACGCAGATGTTGCCGCAGGCGGCGGCCACCAGCGCGTTCCAGGCCCAGACCGCCACGGGGAAGTTGAAGGCCGAGATGATCCCGACGATGCCCAGCGGGTGCCACTGCTCGTACATGCGGTGGCCGGGGCGCTCGGAATGCATGGTCAGGCCGTACAGCTGGCGCGACAGACCGACGGCGAAGTCGCCGATGTCGATCATCTCCTGCACTTCGCCGTCGCCCTCGGGCTTGGACTTGCCCATTTCCAGGGCCACCAGCGAGCCCAGCGCGTCTTTGTGCTCGCGCAGGGCGTTGGCGCACAGGCGCACCGCTTCGCCGCGGCGCGGGGCGGGCGTCTCGCGCCAGGCCTTGAAGGCTTCCTGGGCGCGGGCGATGACCGTCTCGTAATCCTCCTCGGTGGTGGCCTGCACCTTGCAGAGGACGTCGCCCGTGCTCGGGTTCATCGGCTCGAGGACGCCGGCGCCGGTGGCGCTGGACCACTCGCCGTTGCCCAGGTAGGTGCCGGATTCGTTGTCGCCCAGGCCGAGGGCGGAGAGGATGGGATGGGGCATTGAAGACTCCTGCATTGGGGATCGATGCCGGGCGTCGACCCGTAGGCACCGTGCGCGGGCGTTCGGCGCGACCGCGGCGGCTGCGATGGTCGATCCGGGTATGTGGGCTTGGCGACCCCGGCACGATTCGAACGTGCGACCTACGCCTTAGGAGGGCGTCGCTCTATCCAGCTGAGCTACGGGGCCTGATCGCGCCATTTTCGCATGGAGCGGCGCGTTTCCCAACCGCGCGCCGGGGCCGCTACCGCCCGCGCAGCCAGCGCGTGTGCAGCAGCCGCGCATGGCTGTCGCGCAGGGCTTCGCGCCCGCGGTCCGGATCGGCCATCCGCGGGTACGGCCAGCGGCCTTCGCCGACGCCGCCGGGCGGGCGGGTGCCGGGCCGTGAATCGAGTCCATGCCCGCACATGAAGTAGCCGTGGTTCACCAGGACCTCGAACTCCCGGGGCAGGAACCGGTCCAGGTCGGTGCGGATCCGGCCGATGGTTTCGGATACGAAGGTTTCCAGGTATCCCGCGCCGCGGCTGCCTGCCTGGTTGTCGCCGCCGTCGTCGCCGCGGTATTTGCCGTGGGTGAAGTCCTCCGGCCCAGCGGGGAACCGGACCGGCCCGAACAGCGGCGGGAACGAGGAGGAGGCGGCCACCGCCCGGGCCAGCCGGATCGCGCTTGGCTGGCGCAGGTAGCCGGCGAGGTAGTCGCCAACCCGGCGCCGGGAGAACTCCCAGTTGACGCCGAAGGTGATGTCGCTGGCGCAGAACACGAACGACGGGTCCGCCGGCAGGTCCTGGAGCGTGACGTCGCCCAGGTGCCGCGCGACGCCCTTGCGCCGCCACGGCGACGCCTCGACCGCCGAGCGCGCCCGTTCCTGGTCGGCCCGTGCCTGCTCAGTTGGACATCGCGTGGCTGCATGACCGCGTCCGTGCCGGCGGAAAAAACGAAAAGCCCCGGGGCCGTGGGCGCCGGGGCTTACGTATGGAACCTGGTGGAGCCAGGCGGGATCGAACCGCCGACCTCGTCGTTGCGAACGACGCGCTCTCCCAGCTGAGCTATGGCCCCGATGAATCGAGGACGAGCATTATACGGTCGCGCCGGCTGCCGGCAAGGGTTTCGGGAGCAACGGGGCCAGGATGGGTTCCAGCTGGCCGCGCCGCCAGCCCGCCAGCGAGTCCGGCCATTCGCCGGTTTCCAGCAGGTGCTCGAGCTTGCGCCGCGAGGCAAGCAGGCCATCGGGTAGGCCGAGCTGGGCGCTGCGCGCGGCCACCGCGTCCTGCATCTGCCGGATCACCTTGCGGTCGGCCTCGGCGGCGGGGGCGGGCGGGGCCTGGTCTTCATCGGCCAGCGGAGTCTGCAGCGCCGTCCAGATCTGGCCGGCCAGCTTGCGGGGGGCCTTTGGTCGCGCATTCAGCAGGTCCTGGAGGGCCCGGGGGTCCGCCGGTGGCTTGCGCGCCAGGTCGGTGGCGAGTTCATTGTCGAGGATCCAGCTGCGCGGGCGGTCGCGGTCACGTGCGTGCTGCTCGCGCCAGCGCAGCAGGCGCAGCAGCCGCACCCGCGAGTCCTCGTCCAGGAACTGGCTGGCGCGGAAGGACAGGTGCGGCCAGCGCTCCTCGCCGTTGCCGGCGGCGGCCACCAGCCGCGCGCAGTCTTCCTCGAACCATGCCCGGCGTTCGCCATCCTGCAGGCGCTCGGCAAGCTGCCCGTGGAGGGCGGCGAGGTGGACCACGTCGTCCGCGGCATATTCCAGCTGGGCAGGGCTCAGCGGGCGCCGCAGCCAGTCCGAGCGGGTCTGGCCCTTGGGCAGGTCCACGCCAAGCAGTTCGCTCACCAGGCGCTGGTAACCCATCCCGGCACCGATGCCGGCGAAGGCCGCCGCGAGCTGGGTATCGAACAGCGGCGTCGGCACCGCGCCGCAGGCGTGGTGGAAGGCCACCAGGTCCTCGCCTGCACTGTGCATCACCTTGGTGATGGACGGATCGAGCAGCAGCGGGCGCAGGGCGTCGGTGATCCCGGGCTCGAGCGGGTCGAGCAGCAGGATCTCGCCGCCAATGGCCAGCTGCACAAGTGCCAGCCTGGGCCAATAGGTGCGCTCACGGATGAACTCGGTGTCCAGCCCAACCCGCTCCGGGGCGCTGGCAAGATGCCCTTCGAGCACCGCGGGATCGGTGACCCAGACGGGATTTGAATCAGTCATGGGCGCGCAGGTTATCAGGTCGCGGCGCGGTTCCCTCCGGATCCGGACGATTGACGGTCCCGGCACCGCGCCCTACCGTCGCGGTTTGACCAGGCTGCCCGTATTCCGTGCGAAATCCGTTCCTTGCCACTGTCATGCTGATCGCGCTGCTGTGCGCCGGCTGTGGCGGCGGCGGTGACAGCGATGAGCCGGTGGCGCCGGCCGCCAGCGCCCAGGGCCGGGTGGCATCTGGCAGCGTCACCATCAGCGGGGACGACAGCGAGGCCGGTTCGCTGACCTGGACCCGGCCGGAGGTCGGGACGCTGGACGAGGAGCAGGCGGAGCAGGCCCAGGCGCAGGCGGGCGAAGCGCTGGAAGAAGGTCGGCTGTACGACGATGGCGAGTCGGCGATCCCGCTGTACCTGGCACTGCTGGACCGCGATGCCGACGATGGCCAGGCGCGCGAAGGCCTGGAGCAGGCCCGGCGCCGGCTGCTGGCGATGGGCGACGAGGCGCTGGCCGAGGCCGGGCATGATTTCGTGGCCCTTCGCGAAGCCCGCCGGGTTGCCGCCGTGGCGCGTGCGGTCTGGCCCGGGAATGAAGAGGTGGATGCCTACCTCCAGCGGGTGGATCTGGCGGACCAGCTGTGGGAGCTCAACCGCCAGGCGGAGGAGCAGATTGCCGCCGGCAGGCTTGGCGAATCGGGGGGCGGCGCGCTGCCGCTCCTGCGCCAGGCGCTGGAACTCAGCCCCGGGCAGCCGCGGGCGATGCAAAACCTGGCGGCAGTGGAAAGCGCGCTGATCCGGCGCGCGGAGGATGCGGCCGGCGCCGACGACTTCGACACCGCCTCCCAGTGGCTCGATCATGCGGCGAAGATCCGGCCGGAAAGCGCGACCGTCCCTGACGCGCGCGTCCGCATTGCCCGGCAGCGGGAGGCGCGCATCGCCCGGCTTCGCGACGAGGGCGTGGCGGCGCTGGGCCAGTTTGACGGGATCGCCCGCGCCCGGGCCATCCTCGGCGACCTGCTGCGGATCGCCGAGCCGGGCGACCCGGCCGCGGCCGAACTGCGCGAGCGCATCGACCTGGCCGTGCACTACGGCCTGTTCCGTCCCGGCCAGGTGTTCACCGACGCCCTGGACACCGGTGGCCGGGGGCCGCGCATGGTGGTGGTGCCGCACGGCGCGTTCACGATGGGCGCGCCGGAGGACGAGGGCGGCTCCAGCGACCAGGAGCGGCCGCAGCGCAATATCCGTTTCGATCGCGGCTTCGCACTGTCGATGACCGAGGTCACCGTTGGCGAGTTCCGGCGCTTCGTCAACGCCACCGGCCACCGGACCCGGGCCGAACGGCGCGGCTTTTCCATGGCGTGGGACGAGCGCAGCGGGAACTTCGTGCGCCGCAGCCGCGTGGATTGGCGCTCCGATTACGCCGGGGGGCGGGCCAATGACCGCCTGCCGGTGGTCCACATCAGTGCAGAGGACGCCCAGGCCTACGTGGAATGGCTGTCGGCGCAGACCGGACGGCGCTATCGGCTGCCCAGCGAGGCCGAGTTCGAGTACGCGCTGCGGGCTGGCACGTCCACCCCGTTCCCGTGGGGAGAGGGCAGCCCGCCCGAGGGCTCCGGCAACTTCACCGGCGCCCGCGACCGGTCGCCGGGAGGGCGCCGCTGGAGCAACGCGTTCGACGGCTACGGCGACGGCCACTGGGGGCCGGCCCCTGCGGGCAGCTTCACGCCCAATGCATGGGGGGTGCATGATCTTGCGGGGAACGTGAGCGAGTGGGTGGCGGATTGCTGGCATGAGAACTATCGCAGGGCCCCGCGGGATGCCTCCGCCTGGGTCAACCCGGGTTGCCGGATGTTCGTCATCCGCGGCGGGGCCTGGGCCAGTTCACCCGAGCAGACCCGCTCGGCCTGGCGGGCGCCAGCCGCGCGCGACACCACCAATGCGCGCATCGGGTTCCGGGTGGTTCGTGAACTCTGACCGCCGCCGCCATCCGGGCCACGCATGCCACGGGGCAGGGCGATGAGGGGCCGGAGCGAGACCCGGGGGACCGCGCCGCGCAGCCGTCGCCGTGGTGGCGGGCTGCGGGTGTGGGTGCTGCTCGCCTTCATCCTCTACGGTGCCTGGTACTGGTACTCGAACCGTACGGTCGATCCGGTCACCGGCGAGAAGGTGCTGATCGACCGCAGCCTATCTGCGGAGGACGAAAAGGCATTGGGGCTGCAGGCCTACCAGCAGATCCTGCAACAAGAGCGCTGGGTGGATCCGGATGCCACGATTTCGCGCGAGGTCCGCAATATCGCCGAGCGTCTGGTGGCCAAGGTCGAGGTGGTGGAGGCGGCGCTGGCCGCCGAGCACGGCATGGAGCCGACGCGCTTTTCCGCCGGCTTCGACTGGGAAGTGAACGTGATCCAGTCCGACCAGGCCAACGCGTTCGCGCTCCCGGGCGGAAAGATGGCGGTCTATACCGGCCTGGTACCGGTGGCGCGCAATGAAGATGCGATGGCCGTGGTGATGGGCCATGAGATCGCACATGCCGTTTTGCGCCATGGGGCGCAGCGCATGTCGCAGCAGCGCCTGACCCAGATCGGCCAGGCGGCCGGCGCGCTCAGCGGCATGGAGCCGCAGCAGCAGCAAATGGTAATGGCGGCCCTGGGCTACGGCTACCTGCTGCCGTATGCGCGCAAGCACGAGACCGAGGCCGACGAGGTGGGGCTCATGCTCGCCGCGGCCGCGTGCTTCGATCCGCGCGAGGCCGTGCCGCTCTGGGAGCGCATGGACCAGGGCAGTGGCGGCCAGGCGCCGCCGGAGTATGCCTCTACCCATCCCAGCACCCAGTCGCGCATCGCGCACCTGGAGTCGCTGATGCCCAAGGCGCTGGAGTACCGCGAGCGCTTCTGCGAAAACGGGGCCCTGGCAGGCCCGCCGGCGCAGTTCAGAAACTGATGAACAGGCCGCCGTTGACGGGCAGGTTGGCGCCCGTGATGAAGCCGGCGTCGTCGGCAGTGAGGAATTCGACGGCCCGGGCGATCTCCTCCGGCTGGCCGAGCCGGCCCACCGGCACGCGCGACACGATACCGTCCAGGATCTCCCGGGACATGGAAGTCACCAGCGCTGTCTCGCAGTAACCCGGCGAGACCGAGTTGACCGTCACGCCCTTGCGCGCCACCTCGCGCGCGAGCGCCATGGTGAACCCGTGCATGCCCGCCTTGGCGGCCGAATAGTTGGCCTGCCCGAACTGCCCGGTCTGCCCGTTGACCGAACTGATGTTGACCACGCGGCCGAATCCGCGCGCCGCCATGCCCTCGATCGCGGGCTGGCACATGTTGAACACCCCGCCGAGGTTGACGTCGATCACCTGCTGCCACTGCGCGGCTGTCATCTTGCGCAGGGTGACATCGCGGGTGATGCCGGCCCCGTTGACCAGGATGTCGAGCCCGCCGCGCTCCTCCTCGATGGCCGCCACGAATGCCGCGCACGCGGCGTGATCGGAGACATCCACCGCAGCGAACGAGATGTCCAGCCCCTGGACCTCGCCACGGAACGCTTCCAGCCGTTGCGGGTTGTCGCCGAGGTCGACGGCCACCACGCTGCGCCCGGCGCGGGCGAGTGAAATGCAGATTGCGGTGCCGAGACCGCCCGTGCCGCCGGTGACGACAGCCGTACGCTTTTGCATGGGATCCCCTGTCTTGCTGTTTCAGCTCTCGCGCTTGTCGCCGTCGCCATCGCGGCCGGGAGAGGGCTTCTGGCCAACGCTGCCGGTGAGGTTGCGCTGGAACTCCTGCCACATCTCCATGTTGCGCTCGGTGAGCTTGTTCATCATCGCCCAGGGCGTCTGGTCGAGCAGCCCGCCCATCTGCTTGCGGAACTGGTGCTGCTGGTCCATGAAGGCCTGCATGGACTGGTCGAGGTAGCTGCCCATGAACCCCTGCATGGAGTCGCCATAGAACCGGATGATCTGGCTGAGCAGCCTGGTGGACAGGATCGGCGAGCCTTCCTGCTCGTGCTCGGAGATGATCTGCAGCAGCACCTGGCGGGTGAGGTCGGCTCCCGTCTTGGCGTCGACCACCTCGAACTCCTCGCCGTCGACGATCAGCTGGCGCACGTCCTCGATGGTGATGTAGCTGGAGATCTCGGTGTCGTAGAGACGTCGGTTCGGGTACTTCTTGATGACGCGTATCGCGCTCATTGGAGCAGGTACTCGAAAGCGGATGTTGCCACGCAGCATGGCGCAGCCACCGGGTGCATGCAAGCTGGCGCAGGGCGGCGCCAGGGCCCGCCGCGATAGCCGCCGGCGGGCCGGCCGGGCCTACCAGCCCATGTACTGGCCGCCGTTCGCCGCCAGGTTGGCGCCGGTGATCCAGCCCGCTTCCTCGGGCAGGAAGAACGCCACCGTGTAGGCGATTTCCTCGGGGGTGCCAAGCCTGCCGGTCGGGATCTGGGCGACGATTTTTTCCCTCACCTCCTCCGGCACGGCCATTACCATGTCGGTGCCGATGTACCCCGGCGAGACGGTGTTGACGGTAATGCCGTGGCGGGCGTTTTCCTGCGCCAGCGAAATCGTGAAACCGTGCATGCCGGCCTTGGCGGCCGCGTAGTTGGCCTGGCCGTACTGCCCCTTCTGGCCGTTGATCGAGCTGATCTGCACGATCCGGCCCCACTTGCGCTCGCGCATGCCGTTGATCACCGGCCGGGTGACGTTGAACACCGAGTTGAGGTTGGTGTTGACCACGTCCTGCCACTGCTCTGCGGTCATCTTGTGGAAGGTGCCGTCACGGGTGATGCCGGCGTTGTTGATCAGGATCTCCACCGGCCCGAGCGATTCCTCGACCTGCCGCACCATCGCCGCGGACTCCTCCGGGCTGCTCACGTCGCCCCGGAACACGGCGACCTCGTAGCCCTGGGCCTTCATCTGTTCCTGCCAGGCCCGGGTCTTTTCCTCGTTCCGGTAGTTGGTGGCCACCTTGTGGCCCGCATCGATCAGGCGCTTGCAGATCGCGGTGCCGATGCCTCCCGTACCGCCTGTCACCAGTGCCACGCGTGTGGTCATGTCCTTGTCTCCCCGAAGCCGGTTGCGGGTGGAAGCATGCTTGCGCATGCAGCTTCGATTCTAGGCATGCCCCGTTGCATCCGTATTGTGCGCTGCGGCGAAGCTCGCGGGCGCGGACGCCAGGGCTTCGGGATCGAACGCGCACACGGCGGCGGCCAGCAGCGCCTGGGGCGAGCGCAGTCCGCTGAGGACCGCGGGATCCTGGCCAAGCCCGACCCACGCGCGGCGCAGCGCCGGCACCGGGTCGGCGTCGTCGACCGGCAGGGCGGCGCAGGACTTGGACAGCTTGGTGCCATCCGCTTCCAGCGCCAGCGGCAGGTGCGCGTACGCGGGCGTCGCCAGGCCCAGCCGCTGCTGCAGGAACACCTGGCGCGCAGTGGAATCGAGCAGGTCGGCGCCGCGCACGACCTCGGTGATGCCCTGTTCGGCGTCATCCACCACCACGGCCAGCTGGTAGGCCCACGGGCCGTCCGCGCGGCGCAGGACGAAATCGCCCACCTCCAGGTCCAGGCGCTGCCGCACGCCCCCGCGCAGGCGGTCCTCGAAGGCGATCGAGGTGCCGTCGGGCACCTGCAGCCGCACCGCCGGGTCGGGGCGCCGCGCGTGCGCCACGCAGGCGCGGTGCACGCCCTTGGCGACGGCGAGGTCGGCGCGGCTGCAATGGCAGGTGAAGGCCGCGCCCGACGCCAGCAGCCGGTCGAGCGCAGCCTGGTACGCCTCGCCCCGGCGCGACTGGTACATCACTTCGCCATCGGGGACCAGGCCGAATGCATGCAGCGTACGCAACTGTGCCCGGGCGGCGCCGGGAACTTCGCGAGGCGGGTCGAGGTCTTCGATCCGCACCAGCCATTCACCGCCGGCCCGCCGCGCCATCAGCCAGCTGCCCAATGCGGCCAGCAGCGAGCCGAAGTGGAGCGGGCCGGTGGGCGAGGGCGCGAATCGGCCCCGGTACGGGACGGGTGCGGGCTGCATCGGCGCCAGTATCGCCCAACTTGAAATTCACCTGGCTCGCGCATAATTCACAGCCATCTCCCGCGTCAGCGCGGGCCACACGGACCAATCAGAGAACCCCATGTTCAAGCGCGTCGCACTGTTCCTTGCCACCAACCTTGCCGTGCTGGCACTGGTCAGCATCGTCATGGCCATCTTCGGCATCGATCCGGCCACCAATGCCGGCCTGCTGATGTTTGCCGCCATCTTCGGCTTTGGCGGCTCCTTCGTGTCGCTGGCCATGTCGAAGTGGTCGGCCAAGCGCTTCACCGGCGCCCAGGTGATCACCCAGCCGCGCGGCGAGCTCGAGCAGTGGCTGCTGGCCACGGTGCAGCGGCAGGCGCGCGACGCCGGGATCGGCATGCCGGAGGTTGCCGTGTACGACGCGCCGGAGATCAACGCCTTTGCCACCGGCGCCCGCCGCGACAATGCACTGGTGGCGGTGTCCACCGGACTGCTGCGCTCGATGACCCGCGACGAGGCCGAGGCCGTGCTCGCCCATGAGGTGGCGCACATCGCCAATGGCGACATGGTCACCATGGCCCTGCTGCAGGGCGTGCTCAACACCTTCGTGATCTTCCTGGCCCGGGTGGTGGGCCGGGTGGTGGACAACTACCTGAGCGGGGGCCGGGATTCGGGCGGCGGCATCGGCTATTTCGCCGTGGTGTTCGTGCTCGACATGATCTTCGGCCTGTTCGCCAGCATGATCGCCATGTGGTTCTCGCGCAGGCGCGAATTCCGTGCCGATGCCGGCGGCGCCGAGCTCGCGGGGCGACACAAGATGATCGCCGCGCTGGAGAAGCTCAACCTCACCTATGGCCAGAACACGCTGCCCAAGCAGGTGGCGGCGTTCGGCATCAGCGGAAGCGTCGGGGCGGGCCTGAAGAAGCTCCTGATGAGCCACCCGCCGCTGGAGGACCGGATCGCGGCCCTGCGCAACGCGTCGGTGGAATCGGGCATGACCCTCCGGGCCTGAGCCCGGGGGACGGCCGGGGGCGCCCTGGGGGGCGCCTCCTAGTCGAAGTCGTAGTTCATCTCCGGCCCGGACCGGGCCAGGAAGTTCCCCTGCGCGTAGTCGATGCCGGCGCCGAAGAGGATCGTCATGCTGGCGGCGTCCTGCACGTATTCGGCGACGGTCCGGATCCCCATCTCCCGCGCCTTGCCCGCGATCTCGTTGATCCGCTGCTGGCTCTCGGCGTTCTGGGCAAGGTCTTCGCTGAAGCTGCGGTCGAGCTTGAGCAGGTGCGGCTGCAGATGGGAGAGCAGCTGGAAGGAATCCAGGCCCACGCCGAACTCGGACAGGGCCAGGCGGCAGTCGAACCGGCCCACCGCGTCGGCGAAGTCGCGCGCGGCCTTTAGGTGGGTGAACACCTTGGCCTCCGGCAGCTGCAGTACGAGGTACTCGCCCGGGACGCCATGGTGGGCGAGCTGCTCGCCGATATAGCGCACCAGGCTGTCATCGTGCAGCGACGCCTGGCTGATCTTGACCAGCAGGGTGGTGGGCTTGTTGTCCTTCATCCGCTCGCCGATGCGGGCAATGGCGCGGCCGACCACGTGGTGGTCGATCTCCCACAGCAGGCCCTGCTCCTCGGCGATCTGCAGGAACTCCAGCGGCTTGACCAGTTCGCCGCCGCCGTCATCGAGCCGCAGGAGCGCTTCGTACACCGCGCCGGTATCGCCGTGCAGGCTGATCACCGGCTGGTAATGGAGCACGAAGCCGTTGTTGTCCAGCGCGTCGCGCAGGCGCGCCACCCACGCCTGGATGTGCTCCTCCTCGGCCCGGTCGGCGGCCGCCGGATCGAAGATCTCGCAGCGGTTGCCGATGCCCAGCGCGGTCTGCAGGGCCTGCTCGGCCTTGGCCAGCACCTGGCTGACGCTGGCGATCTTCTCGCCGATCTGGACGCCGCCGATGCTGACGGTGATCACCGCGGAATGCATGCCGGCCTGGATGACCTGGCCCGAGAAGGCGGCCAGCAGCCGTTCGGCCATGCCGGCGGTGGCTGCGTAGTCCGAATCGCGCACCAGCACCGCCAGCCGGTGTTCCCCGTAGCGCGCGGCCACGGCGTCCTCGCCGATGCACCCGCGCAGCAGCTCGGCCGCCGCCACGGCGATGTCGTCGGCCGTGTCCAGGCCCATTTCCTGCAGCAGGCGCTGGTAGTTGTCCGGCTCGATCATCAGCAGCCCGTGGCGCCCGCCGTCGCTGGCCGCGTTGGAGACCGCGTCCTCGAGCCGGCGCAGGAACGTCGGCCGGTTGAGCAGGCCGGTGACCGGGTCGCGCTGCCGCAGCTCCTCCACCTGGCGGGCGAGCTCGGGATCCACCTCCTCGCGCCGGAAGATCACCTGCAGGCAGGGCTCGCCCTCGTACTGGGCGGTGATGAACTCCATCGAGGCGGGGAAGCCCTCACCGGCGGTATCGCGGGCCTCCAGCTCATAGCGCGCCGGGGGTGGCTCGCCCCGTGCCAGGCGCTTGAGCAGGTCCTTGAATTCCTCCACGTGCTGCGGCGCCACCATGTCCAGCAGCGACATGCCTTCCACGTCTTCGAACGACTCGTAGCCGAACATCTCCAGGTACGCGGCGTTGGCACGGATGTGCATGCCCTCGTGCACGTAGGCGATCGGGTCGCGGGAGGAGTCGATGAGGGCGTCACAGCGGCGCTCGGTCTCGCGCACCCGCGCTTCCAGCTGCCGCAGCGCCCGCCTTGCCTCCAGGTCCTGGCGCTCGTCGCGCACGGCGTTGAGCAGCAGCTGCGGATCGTTGCGCAGGACGATGCGGCGCACCCCGTGGCCGTGGGTGCGGCTGAAGCTCTCGGTATCAATGGATTCGGCGATGGCCAGCATCGGCACGTCCTTGCCGCTGGCCTGCAGCTGTCGGGCCACCTCTTCCAGGGGGATGGCGCTGGAGGTCGTGGCAACCAGCACCATGTCGATGCCCGGGCCGGAAAGCATCGCCGCCACGTCTTCCGGCGCCGCCGGGCGCAGCGGCCGGACCGCGATGCCAGCGTTGCGCAGGGCGCTGACGATGGCCTCCGCATCTTCCATGCTGTCGTCCACGACCATCAGACGCAGCGCGTTGTCCTGATTCTTCGCCATCCACCCTCCCCGGTGACCCCGGGGTTATGCCATGACCGTGGCCGTCGAGTCCATGCCAACGGCCTCAAAGTGGGCGCTTGGACGCGTCGCCGGCCACCTCGCGCACCAGCCGCGGCACCAGGAATCCGGACAGGCGGCGGCGCAGGGCGGCGTGCAGCTCCAGGGCGCGGGCGTCGGGCACTTCGAAATGGGCGGCGCCGGCAACGCGGTCGAGCTGGTGCAGGTAGTAGGGCAGCACCCCGGCTTCGAAGCCGCGCTCGCTCAGTGTGGCGAGCGCGTCCTCGCTGTCGTTCACGCCGTGCAGCAGCACGGCCTGGTTGAGCAGGGTGGCGCCAGCCGCACGCACAGCCGCCAGCGCGGCGTCCACGCCGCGGTCGAACTCATTGGCGTGGTTGGCGTGCAGCACCACCGTCACCGGCCAGGGCAGGGACTGCAGCCAGGCCACCAGCTCCGCGTCGATCCGCTCGGGCAGCACCACCGGCAGCCGGCTGTGGATGCGCAGCCGGCGCAGGTGGGGGATGGCGGCCAGGGCGTCGGTGAGCTGGGCAAGCTTGGTGGTGGCCAGCGACAGCGGGTCGCCTCCTGAAAGGATCACCTCGTCGATGCCGGCATCCGCCACGATGGCATCGATGGCTTCGCGCCAACCCGCGGCGGCGGCGGTTTCCTCTGCATACGGGAAGTGGCGCCGGAAGCAGTAGCGGCAGTTGATGGCGCAGCTGCCGGTCGCCACCAGCAGGGCCCGGCCGCGGTACTTGCGGATCAACCCGCGGCCGGCGCGGGCGGCGCCATCGCCCACCGCATCGGCGCTGAAGCCGGGCACCGGCTGCATCTCGTCGTCGAGCGGAAGCACCTGGCGCAGCAGGGGGTCGGCCGGGTCGCCCCGGCGCATCCGCGCCACGAAGCCCCGGGGTACCCGCAGCGGGAACTGCGCCGCGGCCGCATCGGAGATGGCCAGGGCCGCCGGCTCCAGGCCGACCAGGGTGAGCAGCTCGCGGGGGTCTCGGACGGCGTCGCGCCACGCCTGTTGCCAGGGCCGCGGCTTCATGGGGACGGGTGCTGCGGGTATCATGTCCGGCTAGTCTACCGCCGCCCGGCACGGCAGGGCGCGCGCGCCACCCAGTCTTGAACAACCACCCGCCCGCGCGGCGGCAACCAGGAGCAACCGATGGCCAGCTACGGCATGAATGACGTCAAGAACGGGATGAAGATCCTGGTCCACGGCGAACCGGCGATCATCACCGACACCGACTACGTCAAGCCGGGCAAGGGCCAGGCCTTCACCCGCGTGAAGTACCGCCAGATCCGCACCGGCCGCGTGCAGGAAATCACCATGAAGTCCACCGATTCGGTGGAGGGCGCGGACGTGGTGGACACCGACATGCAGTACCTCTACAGCGACGGCGAGTTCTGGCACTTCATGAACCCGGAGAGCTTCGAGCAGGTGCAGGCCGATGCCGCAGGCATGGGTGGCGCCGAAAAGTGGCTCAAGGGCGAGGAGGAGTGCGTGGTGACGCTGTGGAACGGCACGCCGATCCAGGTGACTCCGCCCAACTTCGTCGAGCTGCAGATCACCCAGACCGATCCTGGCGTGCGCGGTGACACCTCCGGCGGCGGCGGCAAGCCGGCCACCCTGGAAACCGGCGCCGTGGTGCGCGTGCCGCTGTTCGTGGGCCAGGACGAGATCATCAAGGTGGACACCCGCACCGGCGAGTACGTCAGCCGGGTGAAGTGACCTCCGCCCCAACCGGCAGGAGCCGATGACCCAGACCCCCGAACCCGTAGACCTGCTGATCGAGGCCGGCCTCGTCGTGCCGGTGGAACCGCACGGCGTGGTGCTGGAGGACCACGCGGTGGCGGTGCGCGACGGCGCCATCGTCGCGGTCCTGCCGATCGCCGAGGCGCGCGCGCGCTTCACGCCGGCGGAAACCGTCTCCCGCCCCGGCTCGGCGCTGATCCCCGGGCTGGTGAACGCGCACACCCACAATCCGATGAACCTGCTGCGCGGCGTGGCCGATGACCTGCCGCTGATGACCTGGCTGCAGGAACACATCTGGCCGGTGGAGGCCGCGGTCGTGGGCCCCCAGTTCATCGCCGACGGGGTGACCCTGGCGGTGGCGGAGATGCTCCGCGGCGGCACCACCTGCGCCAACGAGAACTATTTCTTCCCCGACGTGGAGGCGGCCACCTACCAGCGGCTCGGCTTCCGCGCCGTGGTCGGCCTGCCGGTGGCGCAGTTCGCCAACGCCTGGGCGGCCAGCGAGGACGAGTACTTCGACAAGGCCATCGGCGTCCACGACCAGTGGCGCGGCGACGGCCTGGTGTCGCTCGCGTTCGTGCCGCACGCGCCGTACACCGTGTCCGACGCCGCCTTCGGTCGCATCCGCACGCTGGCCGACCAGCTGGACCTGCAGGTGCACCTGCATACCCACGAGACCGCCCAGGAGGTCGAGGACTCCGTGCGCGAGCACGGCCAGCGCCCGCTGGCCCGGCTCGACCGCCTCGGGCTGGTCAACGAGCGCCTGGTGGCGGTGCACATGACCGCGGTGGATGATGCGGAGGTCGCCCTGTGCGCGGCCCGGGGCGTGAGCGTGGTGCATTGCCCCGAGTCCAACCTCAAGCTGGCCTCGGGGTTCTGCCCGGTGGCGAAGTTCGAGCAGGCGGGCGTGAACCTTGCCATCGGCACCGACGGTGCGGCCAGCAACAACGACCTGGACATGTTTGGCGAGATGCGGACCGCGGCGCTCCTGGCCAAGGCTGTGGCGGGCGAGGCGACCGCGTTCAGCGCCACCAGCGCACTGCGCGCGGCCACCCTGGGCGGGGCGAAGGCGATGGGCCTGGACGACCGGATCGGCTCGATCGAACCGGGCAAGCAGGCCGACCTGGCCCTGGTGGACCTTTCGCCGCTGGAAACCCAGCCGCTGTTCAACGTTTTCTCGCAGCTCGTCTACGCCACCGGCCGCCACCAGGTGACCGATGTCTGGATCGCCGGCCGTCGCAAGCTGGCCGGGCGCGAGCTGGTGGACATGGACGCTGAAGCGGTGGTGGCCAACGCCAGGCAGTGGCGCGAGCGCATTGCCGGGATCCAGGCGAAGTGACGGCTGCTAATTACCGCCAGTCCGAGCTGGACAAGTTCGCGGCCCTGGCCGGCCGCTGGTGGGATCCCGAGGGCCCGCAGAAGCCGCTGCACGCGCTCAATCCGGTGCGGCTGTCCTACGTCGCCGATCGCGTGCCCCTGCGCGGCGCCCAGGTGCTGGACGTGGGCTGCGGCGGCGGCCTGCTGAGCGAGGCCCTGGCGCGCGAAGGCGCCCGGGTCACGGCCATCGACCTGGCCGACGACCTCATCCGCGTGGCGCGGCTGCACGCGCGCGAAGCCGGGCTTGAAATCGACTACCAGGTGCAGGCGGTCGAAGCGCTGGCCGCCGAGCGCCCGGCCAGCTTCGACGCCGTTACCTGCATGGAATTGCTCGAGCACGTTCCCGATCCCGGCGCGATCCTGCAGGCCTGCGCCGTGTTGCTCAAGCCGGGCGGGCGGCTGTTCCTGTCCACCATCAACCGCACCCCCGCGGCGTTTGCGCTGGCCATCGTGGGGGCGGAATACGTGGCGCGGCTGCTTCCCCGGGGTACCCACAGCTACCAGGATCTGATCCGGCCGTCGGAATTGGCGGCGTGGCTGCGCGAGGCCGGGCTGCAGCTGGAAGACGTGAGCGGGATGGCCTATGCGCCCTGGCGCAACGCGGCCCGGCTGTCCGCGCGCACCGACGTGAACTACCTGGCCTGCGCGGTGAAGCCGGCCGGCGGGCATGGCGCCTGACGCCGCCGGCCGCGGGTATCCCAGGGTCGCGCTGTTCGACCTGGACGGCACGCTGCTCGACAGCGCGCCCGACATGCTGGCCACCGTCAACCGCATGCGCCAATCGCGTGGCATGGGGCCGATGGCGCTGGAAGCGCTCCGGCCGGTGGTATCCAAGGGCGCGCGGGCCATGTCGGCGATCGCTTTCCCGGATCTGGCCGCTGAAAAGCTGCCCGAGCTGGTGCCCGAGTTCCTGGACATCTACCGCCAGGAGCTTGGCCGCCACAGCCGTCCGTTCGACGGCGTGGAAGAACTGCTGGGGGCGCTCGAGTCGGCGGGATCCACCTGGGGCATCGTCACCAACAAGCCTGAATACCTGGCGCGGGAGATCCTTCCCCAGCTGGGCTGGGAGGGGCGCTGCGCGGTCCTGGTGGGTGGCGACAGCCTGGCCGAACGCAAGCCGCACCCGCTGCCGCTGCTGCATGCGGCCCAGGTGCTCGGCGTCGCCGCGCCCGGGTGCGTTTACGTCGGCGACGACGAGCGCGACATCGTGGCCGCCCGCGCTGCCGGCATGCCGTCGATGGTGGCGCTGTGGGGCTATCGGCTGGACGATGACGATCCGCTCGCCTGGCAGGGCGATGTGATGGTGCAGCACGTGCGCGACCTGCTGGTCCCCGGTGCCTGGCCCGTGGCCGCGGGGCCGCAATGAACGAAACGGCGACCGCCGCCAGCTTCGTGGCCAAGTGGAGGGAGCGCTGGCCGGAATGGAGCGTCGCCGAGGCCTTTGTCGAACCCGGGCAGCGCGCGGTGGCCGAGGCGTGGTTCGCGCTCCTGCAGGAATTCCATGAGGCGGCCTGGTCGGGTGAGGATCCCACGCCAGGGCTGGCCAAGCTGGCCTGGTGGCACGAAGAGCTGGAAGGCTGGGCCAAGGGCGTGCGCCGGCATCCGCTGGGGCAGGTTCTCCAGCGCCAGCCGGCGCCCTGGAGCGTGCTGGCCCGCGCGCTCAATGCGCTGCCCGCCACCCGCGGCGTGCCGGCAGAAAAGGCGGCCCCGGGGCTGGCCAATCTGGCTGGGGCGGTGGCCGAATGCGAGGAGGCGCTGTTTGGCCTGTCCACGGAGGCGGCTGGGACCGGTGGCGTTCCCGCCGTGTGGCAGCTGGCCGAACGGGCCTTGATGACGGGTGACGGCCCGGACGTCGCCTGGCTCCTGCAGCACTGGCCGGGCCCTGGCGGAGCCACGCGGCCTCGGCGGCTGCACGCCGCGCTGGTGCGCAGGCGTCTGCAGGCCTTGCCCGGGGACGGAAAGGCCGTCCCCACGCGCGGCTGGCGGGTGCTGCTTGCCAGCTGGCGCGCCGCGCGCGGCCGCTGAAGCAACCCGGGCGCCGGACGCAGCGTTGCACGGGCGTTCTGTCTGCTGCCGTTAAAATTCCCAACGTTCCATTTTCTCTCCTCCCCCCGTTCTGGATTTCCCCATGGATCAACCGGTCACCAACCCGCTCCCCGACGTCGCAGACGACGCCGCTTTCGCCGCCCGCACCCTGGATTGGGTGGGCATGGAGCGCATTGCGCTGCCGCTGAAGCTGGCGGACGGGCAGGGCGGGACGATCCAGGTCCCGGCCTGGGCGGATGTGTCGGTGAACCTTGGCAAGCCCGAGGTACGCGGTATCCACATGTCCCGCCTGTACCTGCGGGTGCAGGATGCGTTCGCGGGCGAGGCGGTGACCGCGGCGGGGATGCGGCGGATCCTGGAGGATCTGGTGGAGTCCCAGCGCGGCCTGTCCACGGCCGCCCGCATCGTGCTGCGCTACGGCCACCTGCTGCGTCGTCCGGCGCTGCAGAGCGCCAATTCCGGCTGGAAGAACTATCCGGTCGAGCTTGAGGCCAAGCTTGTCGACGTCCGGTTCAGCCTGCAAATCGCGCTGTCCGTCGAGTACTCGAGCACGTGCCCCGCGTCCGCGGCGCTGTCGCGCCAGGCCAACGCCGACCGGTTCCTTGCGGAGTTCTCCGGGTCCGGCCCCCTGGCGCCGGCCAGCGTGGCGGAATGGCTGGCCTCTGAGCGCGGCATGGCCGCCACGCCGCATGCACAGCGCAGCCGGGCGGACCTGCGGGTGACCCTGAACGCTGCTTTCGACGAGCTTCCGCTCGCGGACCTGGTCGAAGGCATCGAGGCCGCGCTGGGCACCCCGGTGCAGACCGCGGTCAAGCGCGAAGACGAACAGGCGTTCGCGCGCCTGAATGCCGACAACCTGATGTTCTGCGAAGACGCCGCGCGCCGGGTCGCGGCGGTGCTGGCCGCCGACGGGCGCGTGGCGCGGTTCGACGCACGCGTGTCCCACTTCGAGAGCCTGCATGCGCACGACGCGGTGGCGCACGTCAGCGGCTGAGCGGCCGCGGCGGGTCAGGCGCCAGGCGGCCTGCAGACAAAAAAAGGGGGTGGCCGTGGCCACCCCCTTCCTGTTTCCGCAATGTGCCGTCAGAACTGGATGGAGAACCTCGCGTTGGCACCGTGGTCGCGCAGGTCGTCGGACAGCAGGCCGGAGTAGCCGACTTCAAACAGGCTGTTGGCCGATGTGCGCGCGGCAAGGCCAAGCTCGACCAGCGTGGCTTCGTCGCCGATGGCAGGGCTGCGGACGATGAAACGGTCAACGCCCTCCCAGCCGGCACGGATGGCCTGTGCCTGGTCTCCCCCGGCATACCGGTAGCCGAGGTTGCCCCGCAGGCTGAGCCAGCTCTGATCCTGGGCGGAGCCGCGCAGGGCCAGGTCGAAGCGCACGCCCGCAGTGGTCAGGTCGACGCGGGCATCTCCCGGATCCACCGCCAGCGCGGCGGGTCCACCCGCTTCCGCGAAGCCGTCGCTGTCCAGTTCCACGTGCGCGTATTGCAGGTATGGCTCGAACGACCATGCGCCCGTCCCGAGGCGGTAGCCGGCCTCGACGAACGCCTGCCACGCATCCGCGTCATAGCGCGCCACCGGCGCACCGGAAAAGCCGGGGAAGCTGATCCCGCGCTCGCTCTCGACGTCGTGCCAGCTGTACGTGTAGCCGGCACGCACGCCCAGCGCGCCCCAGGCGGTGCTGGCATGGATGCCAGCGTGCCGGGTGTCGGCCTCCACCTTCGAGCGGCGCTGGCGGACATCCAGATCGGTGCTGCCGGTGCCGCCGAACACGCCGACCCGCCAGGCGCCGAATCCATGGTCCACGCCGACCAGCACGTTGCTGGTGCTCGACTGCACGCGTGCCGCGTTGCCGTCCCCGCCGATGCGCCCGCCCTGGCGATGGATCTCCACCCATGCACCGGTGGCGGCCGAAGCGTCCTGCTGGGCGGAGAACGGGTCCTGCCGGTGCGCGGCCCGGGCCAAGGCGGCGTTGCGCGCCATCCGGCCGCTGTCGAGCAATACCGCGCGCGTGCTGGCGTGGGCCTCGCCGGACAGCTGCTCCACGGCTGCCATCGCGGCGTCCGGGCCGAGCTGGGTCAGCGGCACCGGCAGCCCCTGGTCCACGGGAAGCGCGTCGATCACGCTGGCAACGGCGTACTGGTTCAACGTGCCAGCCGCGGACGCCAGCGGCGCGCCGCGCGCGACGTCAATGTCCAGCCCATCGGCGGCGTAACGCAGCGACAGGGCGAGGAACGGCGAGAGGCTGCTGGCGTCGAACGCGTCGAACTCTCCTTCCAGCCCACCGTCGGCGCTGATGATCCGGTAGTCCTGGCCCAGCAGGTAGGTGCCGGGCAGGGCGATGGCGCGCAGCGTGCCGCCTTCGATCGTCGCAGTGCCGGTGACATGCAGCAGGTCGGCCTCGTCGGGTGGAAGCAGTTCGGCCGCGAAGGTGGATCCGGCGGCCTGGACGTAGTCGCCGTCCACCGTGAGGGTGCCGATGGAGTTGCCCGGTGCCACGGTGCCGGCGACCCAGGTGTCACCCAGGGTGCCGCTGCCGCCCAGCAAGCCGTCCGCTTCCACGCGCGTGGTTCCGTTGCTGACCGTGCCATTCACCACGGCCAGGCCGCCGTCCACCGAAAGGTCGCTTCCCGACAGGCTGCCGTTGACGAACAGCGCGCCGTCCTGGACGCGGACGTCGCCGGCCAGGGCGTTCTCGCCGTCGAGCTCGAGGATGCCGGCGTCCACGGTGGCACCGGCGAAGCTGTTGTCGCCCGAGAGGCGCAGCCAGCCGGCGCCGGCCTTGGTCAGGTGGCCGGGACCGCCGATGTCGTTGGTCCAGTCGTCCCAGGCATCGCCCTCCCACACCTGGCGGCCGCCGGCGCGCTGGTCCATGACCACGTGGGTATCAACGCGCAACTGGCCCGGGCCCTCGATGGCCTTCGCCAGGTCCAGCAGGCCCCAGCCATACACCTCGTCCACGCCTTCCGCGCCGATGTCCCGTGCCGTGGTGAGCATCACGTCGCGCACCTGGGCGCCGGTGAGATAGGGGAAGCGCTCGAACAGCAGGCCCAGCGCACCGGTGACATGGGGCGCCGCCATGGAAGTACCGGAATAATCCGCGAAGCCGTAGCCGGCCTCGAAGTCCCCGTACTCGAAGCGCAGGTTGCCGTCGCTGTCCACGACCCAGTCGGCTGCGATGTTTTCTTCGCCCGCAAGCACGGTGGAGGTGATTGCCGAGCCGGGTGCGGCGATGCACCACTCGGCTGTCACCCCGCACTTCATGGATTGGCTGCTGAGCTGCAGCTGGTCGTCCAGGTTCACCACGCTGACCCAGTACTGTTCGATGTCCGGGAAGATCATCGGCAGCGTCGCCGGCGCAGCGGCCTGCGGGCTTTGCTCCGGGGTGGGGTGGGGGCCTGCGTTGCCCGCCGCCACGACCTGGATCATCCCCGATTCGCGCGAGGCCTCGGCCATGTGCTCAAACGTCGCGGCCACGTCCGGGATCGTCATCAGCAGGTCGTTGTAGAGCGCTGCCTCCTCCGGCGTATAGACCACGTAGGTGTAGCCCCAGCTGTGGTTCATTGCCTGGATGCCGTGCTCCAGGGCCTGGCCGTACATGTGCGCGAACGCGCTTTCGCCCGCGTCGGTGCCGAACGTGGTGCATGCATTGAAGAACATGCAGTCGAAGTCGACGATGAGCAGGGAATCGTTGAACAGCCGGGCGGAACTCAGGTCGGCGCCGAAGGCCACGCCGTGCATCCCGCTGCCGTCGCGGTTGGCGGCCATGGTCCCGGCAACGTGTGCACCGTGGCTGTTGTAGAAGAAGAAGGTATTGCCCCAGAGATAGTCGTTGACCGGATTGGGGAAGAACTCGGCCAGCGCAGGGTCGTAGAACTCGGCGCCAACGGCCACCCGGTCGCCCTCGGAGTAGAAGCAGGCGCCGGGGCCGGCCAGGATGGTGTTGTCCGTGCAGCGTGAGCCGTCGGCGAGCAGCTCCGCCATGACCATCGCACGGTGGTCCTTGCCCGCGAATTCGGGGTGGTTGAAGTCCACGCCGGAGTCGAGCAATCCCAGCCGCGTGCCCGCGCCGCTGAGGCCGCGCGCGTAGGCATGGTGGGCGTTGATGACTTCCAGGCCCCAGTCGGCCTCGAACTCGGCGGTGATCCAGGCCTCGGGATCCTCCGGGTTGGCCGGCATGGCGGCCACTGCGGCGTGGTGCCCGGAGCCCGCAGCATCGGATGGGGCAGCAAACGCGGCCGTGCTGGCGACCAGGGCGGCAAGCCCGCAGGCGATGGCGGAAGCGATGGGAGTGCGAAGGGGAGGGCGTGCAACCCGCGAAGGACGTGCGCGGGGGGAAAGCGGCTTCTTGGAGGTCATTGCAATCCTGTGCGTGTGATGGGACCTCGCCACGGCCGGTTGGCGCGGACGGTGGCTGACTCTGCCAGCGTCGGCACAAAAGGCCTCGTGCACGCTTCACACTTTCAGCAGGATCGCGGCAAGGGCGGCAGCGCCATTGCCTGCGGAACGACTTCCCCGCTAGTCGATGGCGATCCGGAAGATGAGCCGGCTCGTGCCCGGCCGCTCCACCACCAGCTCCGCTTCGCCGGGCGCAGCCGGCGCTTCGAGTTCGAGTTCCCCGGCGGCCGGGACGATCGCCTGCGCGCCTTCGAAGGCAACGCGGCTGCCGGGCGGAGCCACGATCCGGATCCGTTCGCCCGCACCGGCCCGGGGCGGGACCACCACGCGGGTTCCGGGCACCGGCGAGCCGGCGGCCCGGGCCAGCACCAGCTGGGGGTCGATGCGCACGTCGAACCAGGTCATGCCCCAGTGCAGGTGGGGCCCCGTGGCGCGGCCGGTGGCACCGACCGCGCCGATCACCTGGCCCTGTTTCACCTCGTCCCCGGTCGCCACGTCCAGCCGCGACAGGTGCAGGAAGTTGGAGCCGATGCCGTGGCCGTGGTCGATCAGCACGGTGCCGCCGGTGATGTAGAGGTCCGGTTCGGCCAGCGTGACCACGCCATCGGCGGGCGCGCGGATCGCGGTGCCCCGGGGGGCTGCGATGTCCATGCCCGAGTGCGGCGACCCCGGCCTGCCGTTGTAGACCCGGGCCCGGCCGAAGCGGCCGCTGATGCGCCCCTCGACCGGCTGGATGAAGTGCTGGGCGAAGCCCGTGCGCGGCGTGTCGTCCACTCGCGCCGCGGCCACCAGCGCCTGCTCGCGGCGGATGCGTTCGGCCACTTCCGGGGGCGGATCCACCGTGGCCGGTGGCACGCCATCCACCCGCTGCAGGGGCCAGTCGCGCGGTGTGACGGCGATTTCGACGGTCCGCGGGGGCGCTCCGGGCGGCGTCACGGTGACCCGCGCCGGGCCGGAGGCGTCGCGGCCGATGCCGAACACCACGGTTCCATATCCCGTCACCCGCAGGTCGCGGCCGTCGTAGGACACCCGGCTGCCTGCCGGGACCTTGCCAAGCACCATCGCGCCCTGCTGGACGCTGTCGGGAAAGACGACCCGTGTCTGCTCCGCCTCCCGGGCGGGCAGCGGCTGCGCCATCGCATCCGCGGGCGTACCCACCGCGGCAAGCAGGGCGGCCAGCACCAGCCAGCGCATCAGCGCGAGAACTCCATGCGGCGCCCGTGCGGCTCCCCCACCAGCTGCTGGCCGTCCCATGCCAGCTCGCCATTGACCCAGGTCGAGGCGATCCGGCTGCGGAACGTGGTGCCTTCGAACGGCGACCAGCCGCAGCGTGACAGCACCTGCCCGCGCTCGACGGTGAACGGCGCGTCCTCCACCAGCACCAGGTCCGCCCAGTACCCTTCGCGCAGGAACCCGCGCCCGGCGACATCGAACAGCTGCGCCGGCGCATGGGCGAACTTCTGCACCACGGTGGCCGTGTCGAAGTGTCCCTCGTGCACGCACTCGAGCGCGGCGTTGAGCGCAAACTGCACCAGCGGCAGCCCGCTGGGGGCGCGCACGTAGGGGCTGTCCTTCTCCTGCAGGGTGTGGGGCGCGTGGTCGGTGGCCAGCACGTCAATCACGTCGTCGGCGAGGGCCCGTCGCAGGGCGTCGCGGTCGGTGGCTTCCTTGATCGCCGGATTGCACTTGATCTGGTGGCCGAGGCGCTCGTAGTCCTCGCGCGCGAAGCGCAGGAAATGGATGCAGGTTTCCGCGGTGATCCGCTTGCGGACCTTGCCCTCCGCGTCCACCAGCGGGCCGGCCTCGAACAGCGCCAGTTCGTCGGCGGTGGAGATGTGCAGCACATGCAGCCGGGTGTCGTGGCGGCGGGCCAGCTCCAGCGCCAGGCGCGTGGAACGGATGCAGGCTTCGCGCGAGCGGATGTCCGGATGGAGGCGGGCCGGGATGTCGTCGCCGTACCTTTCCCGGTGGCGGGCCAGCTCGGCGTCGATCATCGGGGTGTCTTCGCAGTGGGTGATGATCGGCACCGGCGCGTCGCGGAAGATGTGGTCGAGCGTGTCCGGGTCGTCCACCAGCATGTTGCCGGTGGAGGCGCCCATGAACACCTTGAGGCCCGGGGTGGTGCGCGGATCGATCGCGCGCACGGCTTCCAGGTTGTCGTTGCTGGCGCCCATGTAGAAGCCGAAATTGGCGCGCGAGCGGCCTGCGGCGCGGGTGTACTTGTCCTCGAGCGCCTCCCGGCCCAGGGTCGGCGGACTGGTGTTGGGCATGTCCATGAAGCTGGTCAGCCCCCCGGCCACCGCGGCCGCCGACTCGCTGGCGATGTCGGCCTTGCATTCCATGCCCGGCTCGCGGAAGTGCACCTGGTCATCGATCATGCCGGGCAGCAGGCGGCGCCCGCCGGCATCCACCACCCGTTCGCCCTCGCGCGCCTGCAGGCCACTGCCGATCTGTTCGATGCGGCCGGCGCGGATGCGCAGGTCGCCGTCGAATTCCCGGCCTTCGTTCACCA
This sequence comes from Luteimonas sp. JM171, assembly GCF_001717465.1. Classification (NCBI taxonomy): domain Bacteria; kingdom Pseudomonadati; phylum Pseudomonadota; class Gammaproteobacteria; order Lysobacterales; family Lysobacteraceae; genus Luteimonas; species Luteimonas sp. JM171. The sequence goes on from NZ_CP017074.1 coordinate 2,342,065, forward strand.
GGCGGGCGTTGACGATCAGGGTCTTGGTCATGGGTGGGGTTCCGTGCGTGGCGGGGTGGGGTCGGGGACCGGATCATGGCCGCCGGGGTGCAGCGGATGGCAGCGGCCGATCCTGCGCAGGGCCATCCAGCCGCCCCGCAAGGCGCCGTAGCGGCCAATGGCGGTCATTGCATATTCCGAGCAGCTGGGCACGAAGCGGCAGCGCGGGCCCAGCAGGGGGCTCAGCAGCCGCTTGTAGAGGCGCAGCAGGAGGATCAGGAAGCGGTCGATCACGGCTCTGGAAGCAGCGGGAAAAGTGGGGTCGTGGTTGCCGCTGCGGCCTTGGCAGGGTATAACAGCGCGCCTTCCCACACCAAGGGAATCCGCAGCAGGGACCTGAGCCGTGGCCACCAAGAAAACTGTCAAGAAGACCGCCAAGAAGGCGACCGTGAAGAAGGCCGCCGCCAGCAAGGCGCCGGCGAAAAAGGTGGCCAAGACGGCCGCGAAGAAAGCTGCGGTGAAAAAGGCCGCGAAGAAGGCGGTGGTGAAGAAGGCTGTGGCAAAGAAGGCTCCGGTGAAGAAGGCCGTTGCGAAAAAGGCTCCGGCCAGGAAGGCGGTGGCCAAGTCCGCTGTGAAGAAGGCCGCGACGAAGAAGGCGGCGACGAAGAAGGCGGCGACGAAGAAGGCGGCGACGAAGAAGGCGGCGAAGCAGCCCGCCGTCAAGAAGGCCGCAGTGAAGAAATCCCCGGTGAAGCCCGCCTCGTCCCCGAGCGCGGCGCCGGCAAAGAAGGGCGCTGCGCAGCAGGCCGCGCGCAAGGCGCCCGCCGTGAAGAAGGCGGCAGCGCCCGCCAAGAAGGCGACCCGGGCCCAGGCGGCATCCGCCGCGCCCGCGCCGATCCGCAAGGGCGCCAAGGTGGCAGTGGCGGTGACGTCGCGCGCACCGTCGCCCGCGCCGAAGAAGAGGTACAAAGAAGTGTCGTACAAGGTAGACAAGGAAACGGGCCGCCCGATCCTCCCCGAGGGCTACAAGCCGCATCCGGACGAGGAGTACATGAACCCGCTGCAGCTGGAATATTTCCGGCAGATGCTGCTCGCCCGCCGGGAGGAACTGGTGGAGGAGTCGCGGCAGACCATCGAGAACCTGCGCGACGAGGTGCGGGACGTGGGCGACGAGGCGGAGCGCGCGAGCCGCGAGACCGAGAATGCGCTTGAGCTGCGTACACGTGACCGCTACCGCAAGCTGATCAGCAAGATCGAGAGCATCATCCGCCGCGTGGATGAGGGTGACTACGGTTACTGCGTGGATACGGGCGAGGAGATCGGGCTGGAGCGCCTGGAGGCGCGTCCCCAGGCCGAGCGCACGATCGATGCCCAGGAGCGCTGGGAACATCTGCAGAAGCAGATGGGCGATTGACCCGCGCCATCACGATGGATTCGGAAAACCCCGCTTCGGCGGGGTTTTTCTTTGAGGGCCGGTCAGCTGCCCGCCTTGGCGGCGTGGTCGCGGATCCAGGCGAGCAAGGCAGCCAGGCCGTTGCTGCGCGTGGGGGAGAGGTGCTTGGCCAGGCCGATGTCGGCGATGAAGCCGGGTTCGGTGGCCAGGATCTCTTCGGCGCTGCGGCCGGAGTACACGCGCAGGGTGAGGAAGATGAGACCCGAGACGATGGCCGAATCGCTGATGGCGGCGAAGTCCAGCCGCGTGGCGTCGCCGGAAGCGACGATCCAGACCATCGACTGGCAGCCGTGGAGGCGGTTGTCTTCGGTACGCCAGTCCTCCGGGAATTCCGGGAGCTTGCGTCCCAGGTCGATGAGGTACTGGTAGCGCTCGGACCAGTCGCCGAAGAAGGCGAATTCGTCCCGGATGGCCGCCTGGGCGGCGTCGGCGGTGGGTTCGAGGGGGAAGGTGGACTCGGTCACTTCATGGTCGGCGGCCTGGGCCGCGGTTCGGATCAAGCCGGCTATTGTCGCAGAATCGGCTGGCAGGCCCGGCCTGACGCGCGGGATGTTTGCGCCGGGGCGGGGATTCCTGCGCAGCCTGCGCGTCAGCTCCGCTTGCGGACCCAGCGCACGCCCTGCGGCGTGTCTTCCAGGGCGATGCCTTCTGTCGCGAGCTGGTCACGGATGGCGTCCGCGCGGGCGAAGTCGCGGGATTTCCGGGCGGCGTTGCGTTCGTCCACCAATGCCTGGATGCGGGCGTCGCCGTCGTCGTCGGCACCGCCGGCAAACCACGCCTCCGGCGGTTGCTGCAGCAGCCCCAGGGCCAGCCCGGCGCCAAGCAGCCCGGCTTTGGCCTGGCGCCGCGATGCGTCGTCCCCGGCCCGGCGGGCGTCGCCGGCGATGCGGGCCAGCTCCGCCAGGGCGCGCGGGGTGTTGAGGTCGTCGTCGAGGGCCGTCTCGATCGCGTCGGGGATCCGCGGTTCGACAGCGATGTCGGAAAGATCGCGCAAGGTGGCGTAGAGGCGGTCCAGGGTGCGCGCGGACCGGTCGATGAGGTCGTCGGACCAGTCAAGCGGCTGGCGGTAGTGGGCCGAGAGGAGCGCGTAACGCAGCGCCTCGGCGGGATGGTCGGCAAGCAGATCGCGCACCTTGGCGATGTTGCCCACGGACTTGGACATCTTGGCGCCGCCCAGGGTCAGCATGCCGTTGTGGAGCCAGTAGCGGGCGAAGATCCGGCCGCCGTGGGCGCACTCGCTCTGCGCAATCTCGTTTTCGTGGTGCGGGAACTGCAGGTCCACGCCGCCGGCATGGATGTCGATGGTCTCGCCCAGGTGCGCGGCTGCCATCGCCGAGCATTCGATGTGCCAGCCGGGCCGGCCCCGGCCCCAGGGGGAGTCCCACCCCGGCAGGTCGGAGGTGGACGGTTTCCAGAGCACGAAGTCACCGGGGTCGCGCTTGTAGGGAGCAACGTCGATGCGGGCGCCGGCGAGCATTTCCTCGCGGTCCCTGCGCGACAGCTTGCCGTAGCCGGGGAAACTGCCCACGGCGAAAAGCACATGTCCTTCGGCCGCATAGGCGTGGCCGGCTTCGACCAGCCGCGCGATCATCGCCAGAATCTCGTCGATATGGGCGGTGGCCTCGGGCTCGATATCCGGAGGCGCGACGCCAAGCGCGGCCATGTCTTCCCGGTAGGCGGCGGCAAAACGCCCGGTCACCTCTGCGATCGGCACCCCGGCTGCCTGCGCTGCGGCGTTGATCTTGTCATCGATGTCGGTGATGTTGCGGGCGTAGCGCAGGTGGCCGTATCGCCGGCGCAGCAGCTCGGCCAGGACCCCGAACACCACCGGCCCGCGCGCATTGCCGATGTGCACGTAGTTGTAGACGGTGGGCCCGCACACGTACATCGTCGGGCATGCCGGATCGAGCGGCTGGAAGGTCTCGGTGCGGCGGGTCAGGGAGTTGTAGAGGCGCAGGCTCATCGCGGCGGCAGGGCGGGGGAAGCCGGATTCTATCGGTCGGGGCGCATTCACGACAGCGCCGGTTCAGCAGACGGCGGCAGGCACCGCCTAAACTTCGGGGTCAACCCCGTCTTCCAGGCCAGATGCCGCGACCCTTCATGCCCCTGTCCCTGATCGCCTGCGCGCTGCTGGCCGCGGGGGGCATCGCGGTCGCGCAGGACGCGCCGGAACGGGACGCCGGGGAACGGGAAATGACCGCGGAATTGCCACCCCCGCCGCCGGCCCTGCCGCAGGAAAACGTGCGCATCGAGTATGCCCGGGTGCTGGCGGCCGAACCGGTGATCCAGACCCTGCGCGCGACCGCCATGGTCGAGCGCTGCGATCCCATCAGCCCGCTCAGCCCGGCCGAGGGGGATTCCGAGCGCCGCGGCCTCTCGCGGGTAGTGGGCGTGGTGCGCGACGTCCTCAACCCCCAGGAGGAGGAACGGGACGAAGACCGGGCCGGCGCCGAGTGCCGGATGGTGCCGGTGGAGCGCGAGTTCCGCCGCCCGATCGGCTACGACGTCGACTACGTGCACCGGGGGGTCACCTACCGTTCGCGGATGCCGTATGACCCCGGCAACCGCGTGCGGGTGCGGGTGTCGGTCACCCCGGTCGTGAACCCGGACCCCTGAGCCCCGGCTGCTTGCCGCCGCGCTTCGGGCGTGAGACGATTCCCCCGATGACCCAGCTTCGCGCCGACGCCCAGATCCTCACCTCCGCCCGCATGGCGGCGGGGATGACCTCGCGCGCGCGCCGACCGGAAGCCTGCCAACGCGCTGGGTAGCCGGAGCTCACCATTTCGAGTTTCAAGCATGAACCCGGCCCCGGCGCCGGGTTTTTTCGTTTCCAAGGACCCTTTTCCAATGAACGCTCCCAGGCACTTCCTCAATACCCAGGACTGGTCGCGCGACGGCCTCGATGCGCTGCTGGCCGAAGCCGCCCGCTACAAGCGCGAGGTGCTGGGCGACGACCTGCGCGGGCGTTCGATCGCGCTGCTGTTCTTCAACCCGTCGATGCGCACGCGCACCAGCTTCGAGCTGGGCGCATTCCAGCTCGGGGGGCACGCGATCGTGCTCCAGCCCGGCAAGGACGCGTGGCCGATCGAGTTCGCGCCCGGGGTGGTGATGGATGGCGACGCCGAAGAGCACATTGCCGAGGTGGCCCAGGTGCTGGGCCGGTACGTGGACCTGATCGGGGTGCGGGCGTTCCCGAAGTTCGTCGACTGGCAGGCGGACCGCGAGGACCCGGTGCTCACGGCGTTCGCCAGGCATTCGCCGGTGCCGGTCATCAACATGGAGACCATCACCCATCCCTGCCAGGAACTGGCTCACGCGCTGGCACTGCGCGAACACTTCCTGGCCGCAGAGCCTGGCTCGGACCCGGCGCAGGTGCTGCGCGGAAAGAAGTACGTGCTGACCTGGACCTACCACCCCAAGCCGCTCAACACCGCGGTGGCGAACTCCGCGCTGACGATCGCCACCCGGATGGGCATGGACGTGACCCTGCTGTGCCCGACCCCGGAGTACGTGCTGGACGAGCGCTACATGCAATGGGCGCGCGACAATGCCGCCGCGAGCGGAGGCTCGCTCACGGTCAGCCACGACATCGAGGCCGCCTACGCCGGTGCCGACGTGGTGTATGCCAAGAGCTGGGGCGCGCTGCCGTACTTCGGCAAGTGGGAGCCTGAGAAGCCGATCCGCGAGCGCCACCGCCACTTCATCGTCGACGAGGCCAAGATGGCCTTGACCAACAACGCGGTCTTCAGCCATTGCCTGCCGCTGCGGCGCAACGTGAAGGCCACGGACGCGGTGATGGACTCGCCCGCCTGCATCGCCGTCAACGAGGCCGAAAACCGCCTGCACGTGCAGAAGGCGGTGATGGCCGCGCTGTTGGCCGGCCGGCGCTGAGCCCCGCCGACCTGGCCTGTATCCCCCACGGCGGGCCGGGACCCGCCCTACGAGAAAACCAACAATGACCGCATCCGATTCCAAAGACATCGTCCTCGCGTTTTCCGGCGGGCTGGACACCAGCTTCTGCGTGCCCTGGCTCAAGGAGCGGGGGTGGCACGTGCACACCGTGTTCGCCGACACCGGCGGCGTGGACGCCGCCGAACGCGAAGCCATCGAAAAGCGCGCGGAGGAACTGGGCGTGGCCAGCCATGTGACCGTGGATGGCGGCCCGGCGATCTGGGAGGGCTTCGTCAAGCCCTTCGTGTGGGCCGGCGAGGGCTACCAGGGCCAGTACCCGCTGCTGGTCTCGGACCGCTACCTGATCGTCGACGCGGCGCTGGCGCGCGCGAAGGAGCTCGGCACCAACGCCATCGCCCACGGCTGCACCGGCATGGGCAACGACCAGGTGCGCTTCGACCTGGCGGTCAAGGCCCAGGGAGACTGGCGCATCGTGGCGCCGATCCGGGAGATCCAGAAGGAACATACCCAGACCCGCGCCTACGAGCAGGAATACCTGGCCGCGCGCGGCTTCGGCGTGCAGTCGCGGCAGAAGGCATACACCATCAACGAAAACCTGCTCGGCGTGACCATGTCGGGCGGGGAGATCGACGAATGGGACGTGCCCGGTAAGAACGCGCGCGGCTGGTGCGCGCCGCGCAGCGCCTGGCCAGAGGAGCCGCTGACCGTGTCGCTGCGCTTCGAGCGCGGCGAGGCGGTGGAGCTGGACGGCAACGCGATCGAAGGCCATGAGATCCTGGCGCGCCTCAACACGCTGTTCGCCTCCTACGGCGTGGGCCGGGGCATCTATACCGGCGACACCGTGATCGGCCTGAAGGGGCGGATCGTGTACGAGGCGCCCGGGCTGGTGGCGCTGCTCACCGCCCACCGTGCGCTCGAGGAGGCGGTGCTGAGCAAGCAGCAGAACCGGTTCAAGCCCGAGGTCGCGCGCAAGTGGGTGGAACTGGTGTACGAAGGCTTCTTCCACGATCCGCTCAAGGCCGACCTGGAAGCGTTCCTGGCGTCCTCGCAGGCGACGGTCACCGGCGAGGTGGTCCTGCAGAGCCTGGGTGGACGGGTGGACGCGGTGGCGGTGCGCTCGCCGCACATCCTCGCGAGCAGCGGCGCCACCTATGCCCAGTCCGCGGACTGGGGGGTGGAGGAGGCAGAGGGCTTCATCCGCCTGTACGGCATGAGCAGCACCCTGTGGGCACAGGTGAACCGGTGAGCACACTGCTGGACCGCACGCTGGAGCATCTGGCGGCGCTGGTGTCGTTCGACACCCGCAATCCGCCGCGCGCGATCGACACGGGCGGAATCTTCGATTACCTGTGCGGGCAGCTGCCCGGGTTCCGGATCGAGGTTGCCGACCACGGGGATGGCGCGGTCTCGATGCTGGCGGTCCGGGGCAGCCCGCGGCGGCTGTTCAACGTGCATCTGGATACGGTGCCCGACTCGCCCCACTGGAGCGCCGACCCCTTCACCCTGCGGGTAGGGGAGGGCCGCGCCACCGGGCTGGGCGCCTGCGACATCAAGGGCGCGGCCGCCGGACTGGTTGCCGCCGCGCAGGGGACCCGGGGAGATGCGGCCTTCCTGTTCACCAGCGACGAGGAAGCCAACGACGCCCGCTGCATCGCGGCGTTCCTGGCGCGCGCGCTCCCCTTCGACGAAGTCATCGTGGCCGAGCCCACCGGCTGCCAGGCGGTGCTGGCGCACCGCGGGATCTCCGCCGTCAGGATGCGGTTCCGCGGGGAAGCCGGGCATGCGTCCGGGGCCGGCGCGCTGGAAGCCAGCGCCGTGCACCGGGCCATGCGCTGGGGCACCCGGGCGCTGGACTTCGCCGCCAGCCAGGACCACCAGCGCTTTGGCGGGCTGACCGGGCTGCGCTTCAACGTGGGCCGCGTGGAAGGCGGTATCAAGGCCAACGTGATCGCACCGGAGGCGGAGGTCCGCTTCGGATTCCGGCCGCTGCCCTCGCAGGACCTGGACGCCCTGCACGCCGGATTCCGCCAAATGGCCGCGCCGGGCGAGCTTGAAGAGTACGAGGAGACGTTCCGCGGGCCGCCGCTCCCGGCCGGCGGAGTTGCCGGGGCCGAGGAGCGCCGGCTCCAGGCTCGCGACCTGGCCGACGCACTGGGCCTGCCGGTCGGCAACGCCGTGGATTTCTGGACCGAAGCCTCCCTGTTCTCCCAGGCCGGGATGACCGCGATCGTCTTTGGTCCCGGCGATATCGCCCAGGCCCACACCGCGGACGAATGGGTCGCACTCGACCAGCTCCAGGCCTACGCGGATGCCGTCGCCCGCATCCTCGACGCCCGGCCATGACTCCCGGCCCTTCCACTGCACCGGCGGCACAGACCATGCAAACCCACATCCACACCCGCCAGACCATCATCCGGCTGCTGTCCTCGATGGCGAGCACGCGCGAGATCGACCAGTACCTCAAGCGCTTCTCGCAGCTTGATGCCAAGCGCTTTGCGGTGGTGAAGGTCGGCGGCGCGGTGGTGCGCGACGACCTGGAAGCGCTGACCTCGTCGCTGACCTTCCTGCAGCAGGTCGGCCTGACGCCCATCGTCGTCCACGGCGCCGGGCCACAGCTGGATGCGGAGCTTTCGGCGGCCGGCATCGAGAAGCGGACCGTCGGCGGGCTGCGGGTGACGACCCCCGAAGCGCTGGCCATCGTGCGCCGGGTGTTCCAGGAGGCGAACCTGAGGCTGGTGGAAGCGCTGCAGCAGGCGGGCGCGCGGGCGACGTCGATCACCGGCGGCGTGTTCGAGGCCGCATACCTCGACCGCGAGGCGCTGGGCCTGGTGGGTGAGGTGCAGCGGGTCAACCTTGCGCCCATCGAGGCGAGCCTGAAGGCGGGGTCCATCCCGGTGCTGGCGAGCCTCGGGGAGACGGCCACCGGGCAGATCCTCAACGTCAACGCCGACGTGTCGGCCAATGAGCTGGTGCGCGCGCTGCGGCCCTACAAGATCATCTTCCTCACCGGCACCGGCGGCCTGCTGGACGAGCAGGGCAGGATCATCGATTCGATCAACCTGTCCACGGAGTTCGACGACCTGATGGCGCAGGAATGGATCAACGGCGGCATGCGCCTGAAGATCCGCCAGATCAAGGAGCTGCTGGATGACCTGCCGCTGTCCTCGTCGGTGTCGATCACGCGCCCGGCCGAACTGGCCCGGGAGCTGTTCACCCACAAGGGCTCCGGCACCCTGGTGCGCCGGGGCGAGCGCGTGCAGCGGGCCACCCGCTGGGACGAACTCGAGCTGCCGCGCCTGCGCGCGCTGATCGAGTCGAGCTTTGGCCGCGCACTGGTGGCGGATTACTTCGAGCGCACGCCGCTGCTGCGGGCCTACGTCAGCGAGAACTACCGCACCGCCGTGATCCTGACCGAAGTGGACGGCGTTCCCTACCTGGACAAGTTCGCGGTGCTCGAGGACGCGCAGGGCGAGGGCCTGGGCCGCGCGGTGTGGCAGGTGATGCGCGAGGAAACCCCGCGCATGTTCTGGCGTTCGCGCCAGGGCAACGGCGTCAACCAGTTCTACCATGCCGAATCCGACGGCTGCTTCCGGCATGGCCCGTGGCGGACGTTCTGGTACGGGCTGGAGGACTTCGACGTCATCCGCGCCTGCGTCATGCACACCATGCAGCGGCCGGCGACCCTGGAGGAGAAGGCACAGTGACTTCAACGGTGAAGACGGTGGGCATCGTGGGCGCGCGCGGGCACACCGGCGCCGAGCTGATCCGGCTGGTGGCCGCGCACCCCGGACTTGCGCTCGCGTTTGTGTCGTCGCGGGAGCTGGACGGCGAGCCCGTGGCCGCGCACGTGGAGGGCTTCGCCGGCGAGCTGCGCTACGGCAACTTCGATCCGGCCGTGGTGGCCGGCTCCGGCGCCGACGCGGTGGTGCTGGCGCTGCCCAACGACAAGGGCGGGCCATTCGTGGAGGCGATCCAGGCGCAGGTGCCCGGCACGCTGATCGTCGACCTGTCGGCGGACCACCGCTTCGACCCGCAGTGGGCGTATGGCCTGCCCGAGCGCGGCCGCGATCCG